>JAGBJI010000012.1 GCA_017934545.1 Bacteroidales bacterium | reverse complement strand
AGTAAAGGAACTGCGGAGAAGAGTGTTGAAGAGCGAGGAAGAAGAAATTATTAAGCAGAAATAAAGGTAAAGAAAATGTCTTTGGTAGGGATAAAATATTGTTATAAAGAAGCAAAAGCGTAAAGAATATATTGTGATTGGATTGTGTGGGGAGATTTTGTTTAAAGAAGACTTGTTCAATATGGTATGCGGGAATATTGCCGAGCAGAAATAATAAAAAAGGAGAGAGATTAAAAAATAAATCCTCTCCTTTTTGGTTATTGTGATTTTATACAGTCACATTGGTTTACTGAACTATAAGTTTCTTTTTGGCGGAACCTTGGCGGGTACGGATTAGCAAGGTGTAGTTGCCTTTAGGGTATAGGCTGACATCTAATGATGTGCTGTAAGCGTTGACAGATTTTGTGTCAAGGAGTTGGCCTATCATATTGTACAGTTCTATTGACTCAATATTGAACGAACTTTGTACGGTTACTTCGCTGGTTGCTGGGTTCGGATAAACATTAGAAAACTTTGCAATATCTGCGTCGTTCAGTCCTGCCACAAACAACGTGGAATCATACTCACCTATTATAGGGAACAACATAAATACACGTCCGTTATATTCAGGTGTCCAATCATCGATATAATGTAAGTCACAATTTGCTGTATAATGATAAGTTTTTATTTTCGGTAAAATATCTCCGTAATTTTCCTTACATTTATCATTTGTAGCAGCCAAACGTACTTCACCTTCAGGGTGTTGATTGTAACCGTCTTTACCGGGTTTAGGTGTTTGGGCGTAAATATAGAAATGACCGTTTACATTAATAGGTTCATAGAAGAAATATTCAGTAAATTTTGCTGTATATAAACTACCAGATTGTTCTCTGATGGAATCCTTAATATATATGTAAGATTTCATATTAGTGTCCATAATGCCGAATCTGAACGGAGGTACATTTCCTGCCTGTGAATCTCTGTATATTAATGCAGCAATACCTATAACGGTGAGAGGTTTTTCCGTGTAGTACGGCTGTGCATAATCAGATAAAGTTTTTACACTTGGAGAAGGCCCTCCATCTTCAATAGACCGAAACATTGTGTAATTAGATTGCGACATATCAAAGCTCATACAAGGATTTTCGCCTTGATATATCTGTGGCAATAAGTATTGATTTACATGCGGAAAATAAGTATTGGTATCAATTTGTCCGAACAAATTGATTGAAGCAATGCTAATAATTGCTAATAAAACTAACTTTTTCATTGGTTTGTTCCTTTCTTGTTTTTTATTGGTTTAATAAATTAATCTTTGCAATCATATGAATAAAAATCATCGGGTAATTTTATTGATTGAACGGAAGACGGTTCTAACGGATAGTTCAGTATGCTTGAATAAGAACACCCTCCGATTGCATAGAAATAACCACCAATTCTTTCTACCAAAGATTTGGTGGTCATGCAAGAGGAAGAATAATTTCCTACTTGGGCATCAAACCAATAAACCGCCTTATTGTTTGTATTTCCTATTCCGTACCCTGCAGCGATAAAACATTCGTTACGGGGCGTTATTGTTTTTAAATTGTAGTATAACTGTGGATTATACAACGGAAATACAGCCGTCAGTGTGTCCATATACGGAAAAGGTTGATAGATATAATCTTTAAAAATTGTATCTCTTGACAAACAATGAATCATGTAATTATTATCGTCATGGCATAAATCATTAATGGTATGACGTAACAATCCTGTGTCAACAATAAAATTATCAATAACATGAAGAGAATGTAAATCAATGATGGCAAATTCATCGGTTAAATCATCATTGACAACAGCGATAATAGCTTGATTGCCGTTTGCAAAATTTTCGTATATCCCGTTACCTGGCATCTCCTCAATCAAATAATTCGTATTTTCAAGTTTTGTTTGTGTTCCGAATATTTGACCCATGTAATTTTGCATACTATTTTTATTATGTGCAAAAACAACACATTGAGATTCAGAAACAGTACCCAATACACTGACATGATCCTCTGTTACAACTAAATCGTTAAGTTTATAATCACTAAAAAAAACATCAACGTTTTGATTTACCCAATCAATATCTAAAAATCTATGTCTACTCGTTATTGCAGCTATTTTAAATCCATCTACTGTCGGATATGCACGTATTTTTGTTAAAGTACCCGCCGAAATATCTGAAGGTATATTCCATGTATTTATTGTAGTATTTCCATAGAACAAACTCGGATAATCAATAAATCCTATTGCGTTCGTATCTAAAAAAGTTTGTTTTCCGCAAAAGAAGATGAAACTTTGAAAAATATCAAAGTCTGTAATTAAAAAATTTTGAATTTCTACAATTTGTATCGTATCTGTTCCATCCTTTGTAAACATTAGAAATGAATTTTGGTCGCTTGTATCATGTGCCAAAGTGATAACAATTTCCGAATTATCCGAAGGACAAATTGCCTTATTCTCAAATCCTAATTTGATGTTATTATAATAATTTAACCTTTGGGCTGATACTGCACCTGTATAACTTATTTGCCCGTGTGCAACACCTATTAATAATAGTAGTGCTGCGAAAAATAATAAATACTTAATTCTTTTCATATTAAATCAATTTTTATTGTGTTATTAATTGTTTAAAATCTTTTTTTGTCTGCGTTTTTTCCACAAATAAAATCTGGAAATAAATCTTTCGCAATAAAAATATTTCTTTTGATTAATAAAAGAAAGAAATTTATCACTCGCACCTTGCAGGGAAAAAACATTTGGGCTTGCAAGATGCTAAAGCATCAGCAAATTGTTTTTACCCAAAACAAAGATATAATTCACACAAAATGAATAACTAAAAGATAATATGGTATTTTTATTTTTCATAAAATGAGTTTTGTTTACAATTAATTTTAAGTTTTATCGCTGCAAAAATACAAATTTATTTTTAATCCGTAAAAAAATCACCCGCCTTTTTCGTTTTTTATTGCCTCTCAACATCATATAATTTTTACATAACGGCAATAACTTGCCGCCCTTTTTCATTTGATTTATGCCCAATGCGATAAAAATTTTGCCCCTTGAGAAAGTAATTGTAAAAAAATCTGATTTTTTGCCTCAAAAAAATAGGTTTTTTCAGTGAAAAAATGTGATTTTTTTAAGAATACTTTCAGAAAGGGCGACAACATAGTGCTGTTAAGCAGCGGAGAGGAGAGAAAAGGCGGGGAAAAAGGGAAGAAAAGGCGGGAACAGAGTGTGGTTTGGCGAAAATTAGGTGAAATAGAGAGGCGAAAAAAGAGGAGGAAAGATGGGAATTGATTGTGGTTAAGTAGTTGTAAATGATAGTGTTATGATGGTTAAATAGGAAGAGAAATGTTTGTTAAAAGGTGATTAAATAAAGATAAGGATTGGTTGAATTATGGAAAAATAGGGTTGACTGAAAATAAAGTATGGACGGGCAGAGGTGAGGAAAAGAAGAAAAATGATATGCAGAGGGATAGAGGTATGAAAAAATAAAAATGCACCGCTTTTTTATAAAAAAGCGGTGCAGTAAAAATGAAAAGTGAAATGTTTGTTATTACAATTTCGGACCTGCTTCCACTAATTTTTTGCCTTCTTCGTTGGTTGTGTATTTTTTGAAGTTGTCAATAAACCGTGCAGCAAGGTCTTTGGCTTTTGTATCCCATTGCGTTTTGTCGCCGTATGTATCACGCGGGTCAAGGATGTTGGTATCTACGCCTTCCAATTGTGTAGGCACCGTGAAATCAAAGAAAGGTATTTGTTTGACAGGTGCTTTGTCAATAGAGCCGTTAAGTATTGCGTCTATAATGCCGCGAGTGTCTTTGATGGAGATACGTTTGCCCGTTCCGTTCCAGCCTGTGTTGACCAGATAAGCTTTAGCCCCCGATTTTTCCATGTGTTTTACCAATTCTTCTGCGTATTTTGTCGGGTGCAATTCCAAGAATGCCTGTCCGAAACAAGCGGAAAACGTAGGTATGGGTTCTTTTATGCCTATCTCGGTGCCTGCAAGTTTGGCGGTAAATCCGCTTAAGAAGTAATATTTAGTCTGTTCAGGGGTCAAAATGCTTACAGGAGGAAGCACACCGAACGCATCGGCCGAAAGGAATATAACCTGTTTGGCTTCAGGTGCGTGTGAAACAGGACGGACAATATTGTTGATATGATAGATAGGGTAAGAAACGCGAGTGTTCTCGGTAACCGATTTGTCAGAGAAATCTATTTTGCCGTTTTTGTCAACGGTTACGTTCTCCAAAAGGGCATCGCGGCGTATTGCACCGTAGATGTCAGGCTCTGCGTCTTTGTCCAAATTGATTACTTTGGCATAGCAACCGCCTTCAAAGTTGAACACACCGTTGTCGTCCCAACCGTGTTCGTCGTCACCTATCAACTTACGTTTAGGGTCGGTGGACAGAGTGGTTTTTCCCGTACCCGAAAGACCGAAGAATATAGCCGTGTTCTCGCCGTTCATATCCGTGTTGGCAGAACAGTGCATGGAAGCAATGCCTTTCAGCGGAAGATAGTAGTTCATCATAGAGAAAAGACCTTTTTTCATCTCTCCGCCGTACCAAGTGTTCAAAATAACCTGTTCTTTTGAAGTAACGTTGAACGCAACTGCCGTTTCGCTGCGAAGACCCAACTCTTTGTAATTGTCAACTTTTGCTTTTGAAGCGGTAAATACCAAAAAGTCCGGCTCAAGGTCAAATTCAGCCTGATTTTGCGGGCGGATAAACATGTTGGTTACAAAATGTGCCTGCCAAGCCACCTCCATGATGAAACGGATTTTCATTCTCGTGTCTTTGTTTGCCCCGCAGAATCCGTCAACGACAAATAAGCGTTTGTCAGAAAGCTGTGTTACGGCTTTTTTTCTTATTTCCGCCCAAACCTTTTCATCCATCGGGTGATTGTCGTTAGGATATTCCGGCGTATTCCACCAAACATTTTTCTCCGAAGCTGCGTCTTTTACTATGTATTTGTCTTTAGGCGAGCGTCCGGTGAATTGTCCCGTCATTACGTTGACAGCTCCGAGTTCCGTAACCTGACCTTGTTCGTATCCGGTTAAACCTTCTTTGGTTTCTTCGTTGAACAACACCTCGTAAGTAGGGTTGTAAATAATTTCTTTAGTACCTGTGATTCCGTACTTTGTTAAATCAATATTAACCATTTTACTTATTGTTATTTATTATATATTACTTTGATTTGATAAATTGCTGATTTGAAATTATATATTAACGCAAAAATAATTATTGTATTGTGTTTTTTATCAGTGTATCTTCCACATGACGGATGATAAAGATGTCTTCGTTGTCGCGTTTCATAAGATATTTCTCCCTGCCGTACTTTTCCGCCTGTTGAATGTCTTTTTGTATTACGGCAGTGTTGATACTGTCTTTTTTGATTTCGTTTATATAAAATTCTTTGCGGTTTTGCAGGGCTTGTTTTTGCTTGTAAAGGTGATGATAATAAAAAACATTGGTTTCTTTTGAGAAAAGCATCAGCACAACGAACGCTGCGATGACCAAAACATATTTGTTTTTTATTATCTTCAGGGCTTTCGCCAACTTAGGATTGATTTGTTTCATATTATTTTCAGGTTATGCAAATCGTTAAGTGTCTGCGGCGGAGCGAGAAGATGCGTTTGAATGCCTGCAAGCGATGCTCCCTGTATGTTTTGCGGCGTATCGTCAATGAAAAGCGTCTGATTGGCATCGATGGATGCGTCGTTGAGTATATAAACAAAACTTTCTTTGTCGGGTTTTCGCAGATGTATCTCGTTGGAAAGATATGATTTGTTGAACAAAAGGGTGAAAATATCAAACCCGATTTCTTTTTGGAACAGTGTTCGGACGTATTGCATGTGTATTTCGTTGGTGTTTGAGAACAAAAAGATATTGTCATACTTTGTTTTCAACTCTCCTATTAAGGCAATGCTCTCTTTGCGGACGTAAAGTATCATGGAATTCCAAACAGAGTCTATTTCGCTGTCGGTAAGTTGGGTTTTGGTCACATTACGTACTTGGTTTCTGAACTCATCTGGCGTTATGTTGCCTTTTTCAAACTCGTCTATGAACGGCAATTGGGCAGCCTGTGTATACAAAGAGCGTGCGTCCACGCCGTATGCGGCGAAATTTTTTATTATCATGGTGTAATCCACGTCCAAAATCACACCTCCCATGTCCAAAATCAGATTGCGTATCATTGTTCTGCCTTTTTAACGGTATCGGAATAATGATTAAATCCCTGTGCTTTAATATCCATCGTGGTGTTTTGCGGAGTTACCAACTTGCAACCCGAAGCTTCGTCGGTAATATAGCCTATTATGTGTATGTTTTCTTTGTCTTTTATCTTCGGATAGTCTTTTTGGCTTACGGTAAAGAGTATTTCGTAATCTTCGCCGCCGTTCAACGCCCCTGTTTGTGCGGGTATTTTAAATTCTTCCAGTATTCTTTCGGTCTGATAGTCTATCGGCAACTTGTCCATGTATATTTCGCAACCTTTACGGCTCTGTTTACAGATGTGAAGCACCTCACTTGCCAGCCCATCCGATATATCTATCATACTTGTCGGCACTATATGGTTTTCTTCCAGCCAATCAACGAGCCATTTCTGTGCTTCGGGCTTGAGTTGCCGCTCAAGGACGTAGTCATACGTATCTAAATCGGGTTGCATGTTAGGGTCGGCAAGCCACGTTGCCTTTTCCCTCTGCAAGACCAGCAATCCGGCGTATGCACCTCCCAAATCGCCGGTGACACATATCAAATCGTTCTCTTTGGCACCGTTTCTGCGGACGACAGAGTCCTTTTCGCCTTGACCGATAACGGTAATTGTGATAACCATTCCCGAAGTGCTGCTCGTAGTATCGCCCCCGACAATGTCCACACCGTATTTTTCACATGCCAATTTGATACCTTCGTACAGTTGTTCTATCGCTTCCACGCTGTAACGGTTGCTTACGCTCAATGCAACGGTTATTTGTTTGGGGCTGCCGTTCATTGCGTAAATGTCGGAGAAGTTGCTTACCGCTGCTTTGTAGCCTAAATGTTTCAAAGGTGTATAAACCATATCGAAATGAACCCCTTCGGCCATTGCATCAGTAGACACTAACGTCAGTTTACCGTTGTAATCCAGCACTGCACAGTCGTCGCACGGGCCGAGCAACGTGCTTTCGTTTTTCATTTCCAAGCCTTCGGTGAGATGTTTTATCAGTCCGAACTCACCCAATGCCGATAATTCCGTCCTTTGTTCCATGATTAAAAACAGCGTTTGATTGGTTTCAGAGTGCAAATTTAGTAAAATATTTATTTTTAACGGGTAAAAACCGCATTAAAAGCACTGAAAAAAACGTTGTTTTTGCTTTTGATTGCAACCAAAGCAAAAGTTTTTATGTTTTATACCTATATATAATATATGTATACGGTAAAAATGACGGGTGAAAAATACTGAAAAACGTTTTTCATTGATTAAAAAACGGGTAAAAACGGAGGAACGGTGATTAAAAAGTGCGGAAAAAACGGATTTTAACGGTTGTAAAAATGAATTTTTGCAGAAAAAAATTTTTATTATAAATGCTTGATAACACTGCAATTGCATACCCCCCCCATGAAAATGCATATTGCATGGGTGAAAATATTGTTTTGTAGTTTATTTTTCATAATTTTGCAGTGCTTGCTTCTGATTTCAAGGCGGTAAGCGAAAGAAAAACGGTTTTATATAAAGAATTAAGAGTATGAAAAAGTTATTTATTTTGTCGTTACTATCGGTTTGTACCGCAATGAATGCCCAACAAATAGAGTGGGGAGAGTATACAAAGACGGAAAGTCAGAATTCAGTTTGCACATATGAGGGAAGTATCGGCAGCGAAAGGTTTTATTCGTTCGGTTACTATACTACGGGCATGGTTGCTATGTTTAATAAGGTTGGTTTTGTGTCGTTTGACAACTGCCAAGTGCGGAGTAATATCAAAAAATTGATAAAAATACCTGTTTATTCGTTGGTTTCGCCCGTTGTAACCGACAAAGATGTTGCCGTATTGTACTACAAACGCTCGGAAACCGACTCCAAACAGCGGCAGTTGCATGCTTTGTCGTTGGACAAGAGTACGTTTGAAGCGGTAAACGACACGGTTATGTTCCCGTTGCGGCAGGCGGACAACCTTGAGATGATTTCTTCCGATGACAAAACCAAACATTTGGTCTATTATTTCGCAAGGGAAAACGAAAAAACGGCGAAAAATGCTGCCGATGTGTTGGTTTTGTATATGTATGACAGGAATTTTAACCTGTTATGGCATCAAAAACTTTACAACAAAACGTCTTCCGAGTTGACGGTAAGGGATATGCACATTGACAAAGAGGGTAATTTTTACGCCGTTGCAACGTATTGGGAAGACGAACGGGCGAAAGACAATTACAACGAGTCGCTTGTATTGATGGCAGCGGGCAAAGACATGGCTTACAACCGCATTGTGGAGTTGAACCAGTACGTTAAGCAGGCAAAAATCCTCCCTTTGAATGAAAACGAAGTCTTTGTGGGGCTGAACAACGAAACTTCGTTCACTTCGTTGGTCTATTCTTACGCGGAAGGCGGCATAAAAGGCAAGACGGACTACGGTTTGGATTATATTTTGGCGAAAACAAAGCAGAACAATGCCGCATACGGCAAACAAAGCAAGGAAAAATCGGCTGCCAACGACCCGCGACGCGGCACACATTGGGCGGTCAGCGACATTTTGAGGTTGGAAAACGGCAACGTTGTAGCCGTTATCAAGGACGCATTCATGGTTCAAATATCGTCAACGGGTGCCATGCCGACATATTTTGAGTTTACGGACAGGAATTTCTGCGTTTTGTGCATAAATCCAGCGGATAACAATATCGTTTATTCGCAGATGATTTCGCGGGGAGTGAAGTTTACCACCCATACGGGCGAAGACGGCGGAGAGTATCACAAGCCTTATTTCTTTACAATGGGCAATGACTTCTATGCATTGTACAATGCTTTTGCAAAAGAGGACGAACTGTCGGGCGAATTAATCCGTCACGCCAAGGTAAACTTTGAAAAGAAGCCCAAAGGTGACAACCGCAGCCGATTGTTAAAGATTTCTTCCGACGGACAAGACGTTGCGGTACAAACAATTTTGGATTACAAAAAAGACAAAGCTGCGTTTTGTTACTCTATGACGGGCAAAGACGATGATGGTAATGTGATTGTAGGTTGCAAAGGTGATAAGGGAATAAGATTGGGTATAATAAAATTTTAGTCAAACGATGAAAAAATGTTTTTTAATTGTGATTTCCGCCTTTATATATATTAATGTATATCCGCAGGGTGTTGACAAAGGTACAATAGATTACGGAATAACGTTCGGCATTTACTGTCCTATGCACGACATGTCGCAAAGTGTAGGCTTGGGAGCTGAAGCCGGAGTGTTCGGAGCGTGGATTTTCAGCAGGGATTTCTATCTTGTGGCAAGCCCGCAGCTGTCTGTCAATATGCAACATAAGTTTAAAACACGGTTTGCATACGCCGACCTGCCTGTGTCGCTGGGTTATCAATGGGGAATAGTGCATTTGGCGTTAGGACCGCAGTATTCCGTGTGTCTTTCAAGCGGTGCGGACTATGATTGGTGGTCTGATAAGTTGAATTATTGGTCTTTGATGTTGGATATAAGCTTGTACGGTTCGCCGCAAGCCTATACACACTCCAATGCATTGCCGATGATGGGTTTTAAACTCGGTTACGGATTGACGAAAGTAAAATATTCGTGCATATACGACAATATGGATGTTTTTGAACCTAAATATGCTGACGTAAACAGCCGTCCCGTGACATTTGCACTTTATTTCCGTATCCCGCTAAAGCGGAAATAAGCCCGCAAATCAACAATTTTTTAATACAAACATTCATTTTTTAATCAAAGAACCGTCCGTTTTTAATTATAAACGGACGGTTCTTTTTGATAAAATGCCGTCCTTTTGAAGTAAAATTATCGCTTCATTGAAATAAAAACGCCCGTTTTTAATGAAAATCCATTGTTAAATACGGACGTTTTTGCTTTTTCAATTGCATGTATAGATGTTTGTGATGCATTTATCGGCTTTTGCAACGGTTTATCAGATAGTATTTTGTTTTTATTGATTAATAATCACGCCTTTTGAGCAATTGTCCGTGCTTTTTGCCGCCGTGTTTCTGCCCCTTGCGAAAGTAATTGCAAAAAAATCTGATTTTTTAATGCAAAAAAAATAGGTTTTTTGATGTAAAAAATCAGATTTTTTTGAGATTACTTTCGCAAAGGGCAAAAATTTTACGCCCAAAAGCAAAATTTTTATCACAAGGGGCGGCGGGAATTTGAGGATGAAACAGCAAAAAGTTATGAAAAAATTTTGTCACTTCGGAAAAAAGCAGTAATTTTGCAAACTCAAAAAAATTGTTACAACAATGGCAAAGAAACAGAAAGACATCAGAGTACAAGTTATATTGGAATGTACGGAGCAGAAAGCATCGGGAGTACCTGGAATTTCTCGTTATGTTACGACCAAATCCAAGAAAAACACTCCTGAAAGATTGGAATTGAAGAAATACAATCCTTATTTGAAAAGAGTAACTGTGCATAAAGAAATTAAATAGTAAGGAGAAAGAAAGATGGCAAAGAAAGTAGTTGCAACATTGAAAACAGGTGAAGGTGCAAGTTATGCAAAAGTTATCAGAACGGTACGTTCTAAAAAAACAGGAGCATATATCTTTACTGAAGAATTGATGCCGACGGACAAAGTAAAAGAAGCTTTGGCAAAAAAGAAATAAATACTGATATTTCATAAGGCGGAGTAATTGGTGGTTGATTCTTTAATAACGGAAGAATCAATTGCCTTTTTATTTATTAATAAAGGTAAGATTATGGGAATTTTTTCGTTTTTCAAAAAGAAAGATAAGGAAACACTTGACAAAGGTTTGGAAAAAACCAAAGAGAGTGTGTTCGGTAAAATATCAAAAGCAATAATAGGCAAATCTACTATTGACGATGATGTGTTGGACAACCTTGAAGAAATTCTCGTAGGGGCAGATGTCGGCATAAACACAACGCTGAAAATCATTGAACGCATACAACAGCGTGTTGCAAGGGACAAATATGTCGGCACAAGCGAGTTGAACCGACTGTTGAAAGAAGAAATATCTTCTTTGATGCAGGAAAACGTTATAGGAAACGAGCCTTTGGACTTTTCTTTTCCCAAAGGCGAAAAGCCTTATGTGATTTTGGTTGTCGGAGTCAACGGAGTGGGCAAGACAACCACGATAGGCAAGTTGGCATATCAGTTTTCGCAGGCGGGAAAGAAAGTTATGCTCGGTGCAGCCGACACTTTCCGTGCAGCGGCAATAGACCAGCTTAACGTATGGGCTGAACGTTCCGGGGCGGATATAGTATCGCAGCAGATGGGTTCAGACCCGGCTTCCGTTGCTTTTGACACTTTGAAAAGTGCGGTGGCTAAAAAAGCCGACGTGGTCATAATAGATACGGCCGGACGGTTGCACAACAAAGTCGGATTGATGAACGAGTTGAGCAAGATAAAGAAAGTCATGCAGAAAATCTTACCCGAAGCTCCCAATGAGGTGTTGCTGGTTTTGGATGCCTCAACTGGACAGAACGCAATTGAGCAGGCAAAACAATTTACTCAGGCTACGGATGTCACGGCATTGGCTTTGACCAAGTTGGACGGCACTGCAAAAGGCGGGGTTGTGATTGGAATAAGCGATATGTTCAAAATACCGGTACGTTATATAGGTTTGGGTGAAAGAATGGAAGATTTGCAGATTTTCAACCGCGAAGCATTTGTGGAAACACTGTTTGAAAATACGGAAAAACAACAATAGAAAACAAGACAACATTTACTGAAAACGGCTTAAACATGATTTATTAACTTTTAAACCTTAAACAAAGAAAAGATGAAGAAGATTTTAATTGCGTTATCAGTCATCGTGTGTGCTTTTTCGTTGAATGCACAAAACACCGATTCGGAAAATGTAAAAACCCATGCGGCTTGCAATAAAGTTTGTTGCGGCAATGTTCACAATTTTACCATGAGTCTTGGATACGGATTTGCGTTGAGCGGAGACCATGACGCATTGTTGTTGAATTACAATTCGGATGATTCGCACAACAGCAAGATGCGTCACGGTATAAACTACAGATTTGACTATGATTACAAGTTTCACCGCAATTTCAAGGCAGGTGCCGTTTTTAATATGTACAACAGTTTTGATTCGTACTACGCTGCAGACAAGAGCGTGGGGACTTCGTCCGACGACAGATGGTTGTTCTATGCAGGATTGTCGTTTTCAGCCAACACCGATGTGATAAAAGAACATTATACTCTGTTTGCAAAGGCTACGATGGGCTACATGAATTTCCGCAATGCACAAAGGGCTTACATAGAAACTGCAAGCCAAGTGGCGGGAACTACATACAAAAGGGCTGCATTGGGTTACGGTATAGCGGCAGGTGCAAGTTATTGTTTCAATCAGTATTTTTCGTTGGATTGTTTCTTGGATTACATGGGTGCAAGCGTAAGCAAACTGAAAACCAACGACGCAACGTTTGATTTGGATAAGAACGAAAACCTGTCAAGGATAAATCTTAACATAGGCGTCAGACTTAAATTATAAAGAATATACAATTGCATTGATGGGCAAAATAAATTTTGTAAGTCTGGGTTGCTCAAAAAATACGGTAGACAGCGAGCAACTTGCAGGCAAGCTTACAAAAGAAGGTTTTTCCGTGTGTTTCAATATGGAAGAACCTTCTTTTGATTTTGTTATAATAAACACATGCGGGTTTATAGACAAGGCCAAAGAAGAATCGGTTAACGTTATTTTGGAGTTCGTTCAGATGAGAAAACAACTGAATGCGGACTTTAAAATCATTGTTTACGGATGTTTGGCACAAAGATACAAAGATGAGTTGTTCAAAGAGATTCCCGAGATAGATTTTTTGTTCGGAATAATGCAGGACAACGAAATTGTACAAACGCTTAAATCCTTTGCACCGAAAAGAAAAAGAACCGTAAAGACGGAAAACCCTGCCTTTGTCCGTCAATTATCGGCTTACAGCCATTACGCATATGTAAAAATTTCCGAAGGATGCGACAGACACTGTTCTTTTTGTGCAATCCCTATGATTAAAGGCCGCCATGTTTCCCGTCCTATTGAGGATATAGTTGCGGAAACCGAGCAGTTGGTCAAAAACGGCGTGAAAGAAATCATACTCATTGCACAGGATACTTCATACTACGGCGTGGATTTGTACGGCGAAAGGAAGTTGTGCAGCCTTTTGGAGCAATTGTGCCGTACGGACGTTCATTGGATACGGCTGCAATATTCCTATCCGAACCAATTTCCTATGCAGGTACTGGACTTAATGCTTAAAGAAAAGAAACTATGCCGTTATTTAGACATGCCGTTGCAGCATATAAACGACAGAGTGTTAGACTCTATGAACCGCAATATAACTTCCGCCCAAATCAATTCGCTTATAGAAAAAATACGTTCAAAAGTCAGCGACATAGCACTGCGGACTACGCTTATCGTTGGCTATCCTACCGAAAGCAAAGCAGAGTTCAATGAATTGAAATCTTTTGTTGAAAAAACTAAATTTGACAGAATGGGTGCTTTTGTCTATTCCCGTGAAGAAGGAACCAAAGCGGCGTTGATTGAAGACAATCTTTCTGATGATGAAAAGCAGGAACGCTTGGATGAATTGACCGAAATTCAGCAGGAAATATCGTTTGATTTAAACCAAAACCGCATCGGCCGCACGTTTGAAACCCTTATTGACCGCAGGGAAGCGGATTATTGGGTGGGAAGAACGCAATACGACTCGCCCGAAGTAGACAACGAAGTATTGCTTTTGGTAAAAGACAACCCCGATATACAAACAGGTTGTTTTTACAATGTAAAGATAACCGATGCAACCGAATTTGACCTTTACGGTTCGGTGGTTTAATACCGCCCTGTAACATATTACCGACGCCTAACGTTGTTTCATTTTTACCCTTTGCGAAAGTAAGGGCAAAAAAATCACATTTTTTCACTCAAAAAAATAGGTTTTTTTACTCAAAAAATCAGATTTTTTTAAGATTACTTTCGCAAAGGGCAAAGACCAATTGCCGTCGGGCAAAAATTTATTGCGTAAGGGCGGAAATAAATTGCCGTTTGGTAAAAATCAAATGCGAAAAAGTCGGGAATTATTTATAAAAAGATAGCGGGCGGATGGAAACAAAAGGATAAAATATTCGGGTTTTATTTTGTGTTATCAGTGAAAAAGTAGTAATTTTGCAGTGTTGAAAAAGAATAATATAACACTTTTAATGATATGAATAAGAAATTGATTATCGGCACTCTGCTTGCAACGGTTGCATTTGCGGGATGCCAGCAAAAAAGCGTAAAAGACAAAGACGCAATTGAGAAACCGCAGGTTGAGGTTAAAGACGGAATGCTTTCCCCTGAGGTTTTGTGGTCGTTCGGACGTATAGGCGATGTTTCCGTATCGCCCGACGGCAAAAAAGTATTGTACACGGTAACCTATTACAGTGTTGAAAAAAACAAAGGCAACGCCGAAGTATATATAATGGATGCTGACGGAGGCAACGTAAAACGTTTGACCCAAACCAAAAACAGCGAATTCAACGTAGTGTTCAACCCGTCGGGCGACAAGATAGGCTTTATTTATGCCGACGGAGATGACGTCAACATCTATGAAATGAATTTGGACGGAACGTCAAGGAAGAAAATATCCGATTTGAAAGAGGGTGACTTGGAGGGATTTTCGTATGCACCCGACGGCAAGCATATAGTGTACGTGCGTGCGGTAGAGAAAAAAGACAAGTATGCCTATTTGAAAGAAGGATTGGACAAGACGACGGGACGTATTAACGACGACCTTGCATACAGACATTGGGATAATTGGGTAGACAATATTCCGCAGCCTTTCGTTGCCGAATTTGACGGCAAAAAAATCAAAGACGGTGTTAACTTGTTGGCGGATACGGAGTTTGAAAGCCCTATGCGTCCTTGGGGAGGCATGGAACAGATAGTGTGGAGTCCCGATGGTAAAAAAATAGCCTACACTTGCCGCAAAAAAACGGGCAAAGAATATGCGTATTCAACCAACAGTGACATATTTATCTATGACATTGCAACCAAGCAAACGGAAAATATCTCCGAGGGAATGATGGGTTACGACCAAAACCCTGTATTTTCTCCTGACGGAAAGACTATTGCATGGGAGAGTATGGAGCGTGACGGTTACGAAGCCGACAAGATACGGTTGATGGTTTACGATTTTGCTTCAAAGAAAGCTGCTTATATGACCGAAGCATTTGACCAAAACGTAGGCTCGTTGCACTATTCTGCGGACAGCAAGAACATTTATTTTGTTTCGGACTATCATGCAAAAGACAATATATACAAGATAAACCTTGCAAACAAAGAAATAAAACAGATAACCAATTCCGTATGCGATTACACTGCGGTTATACCTACGCAGGAGCGTTTGATAGCAACGCGTATGAGTATGAGCAATCCGGTGGAGATATGGTCTGTTGACGAAAAAAGCGGAAAAGAAACAAAGATTTCCACTGTTAACGACGATTTGATGGCACAGGTTAAGTGGGGAAAAGTTGAAGAACGTTGGTTGAAAGCCACTGACGGCAAAGACTTGCACACTTGGGTTATATATCCTCCTGATTTTGATTCCAACAAGAAATATCCAACTTTGCTTTATTGCGAAGGCGGTCCTCAAAGTACGGTGTCGCAGTTTTGGTCGTACAGATGGAATTTTCAGATTATGGCTGCACACGGCTACATTATCGTAGCTCCTAACCGCAGGGGTTTGCCGGGCTTTGGTCAAGAGTGGAACGAAGCTATCAGCGGCGATTACGGCGGACAGTGTATGAAGGATTATTTGACTGCGATAGATGAAATTTCCAAAGAACCGTACGTTGACGTTGACCATCGGGGTGCCGTCGGTGCAAGTTTCGGAGGTTACAGCGTTTATTGGCTTGCAGGTCACCACGACAAGCGTTTTAAAGCTTTTATTGCCCACAACGGAATGTTTAACTTGGAGCAACAGTACTTGGAAACCGAAGAGATGTGGTTTGTCAATTGGGATTTGGGCGGACCGTATTGGGACAAAGACCCGAAAGTTCAGAAATCTTATGCAAATTCTCCGCATTTGTTCGTTGACAAATGGGATACGCCTATCTTGGTTATACATTCCGAGTTTGATTTCCGTATAGTTGCTTCGCAGGGAATGGCGGCTTACAACGCTGCATTGAACAGAGGCATACCTGCAAGATATTTATACTTCCCTGATGAAACGCATTGGGTGTTAAAACCTCAGAACGGAATACTTTGGCAACGGAATTTCTTTGATTGGTTGGACAAATGGTTGAAACCAAACAAAGAATAAACAGGCATTTATGGATAAAAAAACAATAGAAATATTACAGGATTATTTCGCTACGCAGCCTATAATGAAAGCATGGCTGTTCGGTTCGTATGCAAGAGGTGAACAAACGGCGGACAGTGATGTGGATATTATGGTGTCATATGATGACAATGCGAGGGTGTCGTTGTTTACCGTCGGAGGAATATATATGGACATAAGCCGTATATTAGGAAAGAAGATTGATTTGGTGGAAGAGGGAACATTGAAGCCTTATGCAGCGGACAGCGTGAATAATGATAAAATATTAATCTATGAGAGAGCCTGAAAGGGATAAAGGTTTGTTGCAGGATATTGTGACTTATGCCGGTAATGTTTTGAAAATAATGGATAACGTTACGGACGTTGAAGATTTTAAAACGAATATCATGGCGTATTATTCTGTAATGAAGAATATAGAGATAATAGGTGAGGCGGCGTATAAACTTACTAAAGAATTCAGGTTGCAGCATAACGAAATACCTTGGGAACAAATAATAGGCATGCGTCATGTGTTGGTTCACGGGTATGCGACGGTAACTCCGAAGAAGCTTTATATGACCGCAACCGAAGACATAGAACCTTTAAAACAACAGGCAGAAAGTTTATTAGAGAAGTTGCAATAAATAAAAAACTGAAGATTTTAATGTGGGTTTTCAGACTTTTTGTAATTTTGCAACTCCATATCGGAGTATAATTATAAAACAATAAATATAATGGAAGTAATAGGAAGATTATCTATGGTGTTGCCTGAACAAAGAGGCGAAGGAGCAAGAGGACCATGGGTTACACGCACGTTTGTCATAGATACGGAAGAACAATTTTCGCACAAAATAGCATTTTCTCTGTTCGGCGAGGACAGGGTTACGATGTTGAACAGCTTAAGAATAGGTGAAACGGTAAGGGTTACCTTTATTATTGATTCACGGGAGTACGTTGACCGCAACGGAGTGACCAGATGGTCTACCGATTGCAGATGTTCGCGTATTGAAACGTTCGCTACGCCTAATGCCACGCCGCAAAATCCTTACAATCAGCCGCAGCAGCCTATGCAACAGCCGCAAGCAATGCAGCAACCCGCTCAACCGCAGATGCAACAAGTGCAACAACCGCAGCCGCAGGTGCAATACCAACAGCCGCCTGCCCAAACTCAGTCAATGGGAGGTACAATAGAGCAAGCACCTATGCCTGATGACGAGGATGATTTGCCGTTCTAATCAAAAGAAATTACATTTTACTGCATGCAGAAGAAATAAAAAACTTCTGTATGCAGTTTTTTTTGTCCTTGGGTTTTGCTTTTTTGCATCCAATGCACAAAATACGTTGACAAATCGGCAAAACACTGCATTTAATTATCAAAACAACGGCACCGACCTGCATCTTACGGACAAAATATTGCAATCCCCGACAGTCAATTCTACTTATGCGGGCCTCACTCTTATTTCGCAGAGCATAATATTTAAAAAATACGACGTCAACGTGCGTGATATGCGGATAAGGTATATGAATAATTTCGCATATGACTATGATACCTACCTGCAATTCGTTCCTATCGGTCTGACTTTTGCATTAAAATCGTTCGGACTGCAAACCGCAAGCACATGGAGCCAGTTGACGGCATCGGCATTGCTGTCCTACGGCTTGGGATACGGCTTTGCCAAATTAATCAAAGAAAATGTTTCGGAACTGCGGCCTGATTGGGGCGGATACAAGTCGTTTCCCTCGGGTCATACTACCGTTGCCTTTATCGGAGCAACTGTTTTGAGCAAAGAATTTAAAGAAAACTACCCGTATTTGAGTGTTGCGGGTTATACAACGGCGGCACTGACCGGTCTTTCGCGTGTTGCCAACAACAGACATTGGATGCACGATGTTTTGTTTGGTGCCGGCTTGGGAATATTGGCTACCGAACTCTCGTATGCACTGACTGACTTGGTTTTTCAGCGCAGTGGCGGCAACGCGACGGCGTTTTATTGCAACGAATCAGCCGATGAAAAACCTCACTTCGCAGATTTCTTCTTTTCTTACAATATCAACCGATTCGGAAAGGCAAAAAAACTGAAAAATAACACCGATTACTCCGTAAAAAACGGTATCGGTATCGGAATTGAGGCGGCTTATTACTTTAATCGGTACATCGGCGTCAGTGTCAGGGCGAAAGCCGACGGCTATGTGGTGGATAACGCCAATATTTGGTGGCCAGAAGACTCGGTGCTGACGGTTAAAAGCGGCGAAGCGGGCATTGTCATTAATTATCCGTTGGTTTGCGGCATTGATGCGGGGTTGCGTGCTGCGGCAGGGCTGAACCACGTTGACAAAAATCAACTTCAGGACGATGTTCCGATAAAAAGTCAGAACAATTTGCAACTTTCGGGCGGAATGTTTTTGAATTTACGTATGCAACGGCACACTTACCTGCGGTTTTTCGCCGATTACACCCGTACGTCGTTGGAAATAGAAGACAAAACGCAGAAATTTCCTTATTTTTCGTTAGGTGCGGCTATCGCTCTGCATTTTTAAGATATTCGCCCGCCTCATTGCCGAGGTTAAACAGTAAATCCAACGCAGAAAGATTGGTTTGAAAGCCGAATTTTTCCGAAAAACATTGGTCATACGGCACAATATTCTCGCCGTCGGTCTGACGGTTCTTGGGCAGGAACGCATTACGGAAATCATTCTTCGGATTTTCAACATAATGCGTGCTTTGCGACAAAAGACACTGCAAGTGCATGGATTGTTTCAATAAATCAAAAGCTTCAAGGTTCAAATCCATCAGATATTTGTGCGGTTTTAGCAGAATTTGCTTTACTTTGTCGGCGTAATATATAAAATAAGGGCTTTTACCATAGCAAGAAAACACCGTACGCCAGGCTTGCGTGTGCCAATTCTGCGAATATGAAATCTCAATATCGCGTGATAAAATCTTTGCCTTGCTTTTATTTTTCAGCGGAACGGTGATATTCAGCAGCCCTTGTGACGACAGCACTGTTGCACGGTTGCGGAACGTTTGTTTAGGGAAGTTTTCGTACCAATCAATGCAAATATTTTTCTCTTTTTCGAACAAAATAAGTTGTTTAATGCACGGAAAAAATTCCAAATGCGACACTGTCATGTGTGTATCCGCCGATGTGTTGAGTTTGTTGTCCATATGCAGTTAACGGATAATCGGAAAAAATATTATATATGCCCGTTCTTCAAAATAAATCCGTTGGTTTTGGCTGATAAAAGAAAAAGATTTATTTTTGCAAACCGTAAATAAAAGTGGCAAACACGGGAAAAACAATTATAAAAATGATACAATTACCTGTAATTGAGATGTTTTATTCTCTGCAAGGGGAGGGTAAAAACAGCGGAACGGCGGCTTATTTCATTAGATTGGCGGGTTGCAATGTCGGATGCGGCTTTTGCGACGAAAAACGGGCGTGGTCGGTTGATAAAGCAAAGATGCAATCTATTGAACAGATAATCCGCAAGGTCAAAGAGTCCAATGCCCGCAATGTAGTGGTCACAGGCGGCGAGCCGACGTTGTACAATCTCACCTGTTTGACCCATGAACTGCGTGCGTCGGGCGTTAACACTTTCTTGGAAACGAGCGGCGTGAATGAAATTACGGGATATTGGGATTGGATAACCGTTTCGCCAAAAAAATATAAGCCTGTTTTGGACAGCGTGCTGCATAAAGCCGATGAAATCAAGGTAGTTATATCTGAAAAAGACGATTTTCTATTTGCCCAAGCCATCCGCCGCCGCAGAGCCGCCCTTTTAAAACCGTCAACCGACAAAGCGGTGTATTGTTTGCAGCCTGAATATTCATCATTGTGTGAAATTTTGCCGTTAACGGTAGAATATATAAAGGAAAATCCTTTATGGCGGCTTTCCCTTCAGACGCATAAAATGATAGGAATTAAGTAATTTCTTATATAAAAATCCCTTTTTTTTTCATACTCCGCCTTTTTTATGCACGGAAATTCCGTGTTTTTTTATAAAAGCAACGTATTTTTATATATAAAATCTTGTTTTTCTTCGGATTTTTCGTCATTTGTTTGAATTAAAAGAAATTTTTTTTTTTCGCTGAAAATAAGTGTTTTTTATTTGTAAAAATATGTTTTTCAGTGTATTAATCTGTGTTTTGTAAATCAAAACCAATGAATTATTGATAAAAAACGGCATATAATTTCCGTCAGATGCCGAATAAAAATAAAAAATACACAGCATAAACACTAAAAACCGTCGGATAAAAATAGAGATACGCCGAATAAAATCAGTAAAAGGCCGAATAAATTTGAAAAAACGCCCGATATTTTCCTTCAAACGCCCGATAAAGTTCAGAAAGTGACACCTTTTCATATAAAAAGTGTCGCTTTTATTCAAGAAAGTGTCACTTTTTAATCAAAAAGTGTCACTTTTCTTCAAAAAAGTGTCACTTTTTTAACGAAAAGTGACACTTTTCAAAAGAAAGTTGTCGCTTTTTATATAGAAAAGCGACACTTTCTGAAGTTAGAACGGCGTTTGACAGAAAATATTGGGCGTTTTACTGATTTTATTCGGCCTTTTTTTTATTGTTATCCGCCTTTTTTTATTTTTTATATTGAGATTTTTCTTCTTTATACCTATATATAATATATGTATACTGCGGTTTTTCGGTTTTGCACCTATATATAATAGATGTATACTGTGGAATTTCTGATTTATACCTATATATAATATATGTATACGGGCGGATTTTTATTTTGTACCTATATATTGTGCATGTATAAAAAAAGAAAAATACTGATATACCTATATATAATATATGTATATCAGTAAAAAATGAGATTTTGTTGCGGTTTTTGCGGATAAAACCGCAGGATTTTGCGGGCGGTGTGCCGTAAAATCAGTATCCTAATATCTTTAACATGGATTTATGCGACTGTTCTTTGGCGAAAAGTTTTGTCGTCCATTCGCCGTCGCTGTCTTTGTCAAGGATGACATGCTTAGGTTGCGGTATCAAACAGTGTTGTATTCCGCCGTAACCCGCCAGCGACTCTTGGTATGCACCCGTGTGGAAGAAGCCAATGTACAACGGTTCGCTGTCATCGTTTGCAAATTTGGGCAAAAAGATTGCGTTGGAGTGGGTTTCGGCCGAATAGTAGTCCTGCGAGTCGCAGGTAAGCCCGCCGAGGAATACTCTGCCGTATTCATTGTTCCATTTGTTGACCGGAAGCAATATAAAACGCTGACCAATGCCCCATGTGTCGGGCAAAGTGGTGATAAACGACGAGTCAATCATGTACCAAAGCTCGCGGTCGTTCTGTCTTTTTTGGTCAATGATGGAATAAAGTATGCAACCGCTCTCCCCTACGGTGAAAGAACCGAATTCGGTGAATATGTTCGGCTCTTCTATTCCGTTTTTGTTGCATATGTCTTTTATCTGTGCAAGTATTTCTTCCGCCATGTACTCGTAATCGTATTCAAAACCGAGCGAATTCTTTATAGGAAAGCCGCCTCCGATGTTCAAACTGTCCAAATGCGGTGCTATTTTCTTCAGTTCGCAGTATACATTGACGCATTTTCCCAGCTCACTCCAATAGTAAGCGGTGTCTTTTATGCCTGTGTTGATGAAAAAATGCAGCATTTTCAGTTTAAACTTCTTGTTGTTTTGGATTTTTGACTTATAAAAGTCAAGAATTTCGTTGTATCGTATGCCCAAACGGGAGGTGTAGAAGTCAAACTGGGGAGCTTCTTCGGTTGCAATGCGGATTCCTACGTTGCATTTGTTGTTTACCCGCTCGTTCATGGCATCCAACTCTTCTATATTGTCAATTACAGGGATGATATTGCAGAATCCGTTGTCAATTAAACTGCCGATATTTTCAATATATTGCGGACGTTTGAAGCCGTTGCAGATGATAAACTGTTGTTTTGTTATCTTTCCTTGGTTGTATAACTCCTCTATGATGTTGATATCAAACGCCGAAGAGGTTTCAAGGTTGACATCGTTCTTTAAAACTTCGTTCAAAACGAATTCAAAATGCGAAGATTTTGTGCAGTAACAGTAGTTGTACGTTCCTTTGTAGTCTACTTTTGCCCGTGCAACGTTGAACAAACGTTTGCCTTTCTGTATTTGGGAAGAAATTTTGGGTAGATAAGTGATTTTAAGCGGCGTTCCGTATTGCTTGATTATGTCCATCAACGGAATATCATGGAAGTTCAGTTCTTCGTCTTCTACGGAAAATTCGTCTTGAGGGAACTCAAAAGTTTGCTCAATCAGGTCTATGTATTTGTTTTTCATCGTTTGGTGTTTTATTTCGGGTTAAGTTTGTCGCTTATTGGTTGTTTTCTGTGATTTAACTGTGTTAAATCGGTTTGCAAAATTACAAATAAATGTGATACATTGATATAAAAATATGGAATTAACGCATTTTTATTATGAAATATCTGTAAATCCGACGTATATTCCGACGTTTTACTGTGTTTTTCCGGCGTTTTATTTTGGATTTGTATGTAAAAAAGGACATGAAAAGACGTTTGCCGTACAATATATTATATATAGCGGGCGTTATTTAACCGAATAATAAAACAAAACAACGAATGAAGATATTAATTACGGGAGGCTGCGGATACATAGGCAGCCATACTTGCGTGGAATTACAAAATGCGGGTTTTGATGTACTCATTGCGGACAATTTATCCAACTCAAACCAAGTGGTAATTGACAGAATAGAGCGTATAACGGGCAAAAAACCAGAGTTTATCCAATCGGATTTGAGTGACAACGGTCAATGCAGCAAAGTTTTTGAAGAGTTTCAGGGAATAGAGGGTGTGATAAATTTTGCAGCATCAAAAGCCGTCGGCGAGAGTATGGAAAAACCAGTGATGTATTATAAAAACAATCTCGGAATTATACTCAATGTGATAGAAAATATGCAAAAGCACGGAATAAAATACTTCGTTCAGTCGTCTTCATGCACCGTTTACGGCGAGCCTGAGGCGTTGCCTATCAAGGAAACGTCGCCTGTAAAGGATGCAACCTCGCCTTACGGTCATACAAAGCAGATTGCCGAACAAATGCTTGCCTTTATAACTGCGTCAACGGACATAAATGCAATAGCATTGCGGTATTTCAATCCGATAGGAGCCCACGCTTCGGCGTTGATAGGCGAATTGCCCAACGGAGTGCCTAACAATTTGGTGCCGTTTATCACTCAAACGGCGGCGGGAATAAGAAAAGAACTGAAAGTTTTCGGAAGTGATTACCCTACACCCGACGGTACATGCATCAGGGATTATATCCACGTGGTTGATTTGGCAAAAGCCCACGTCGTTGCGTTAAAACGCATGGTTGAAAAGAAGAATAAAGAGAAATTGGAGTTCTTTAACATCGGAACGGGTCACGGTTATTCGGTGTTGGAAGTCATTAATTCGTTTGAAAAAAGTACGGGTGTCAAGTTGAATTGGAGTTTTGCCCCGCGGCGTGCGGGAGATATAATTCAGATATGGGCGGATACCTCTTTTGCAGAGCGAGAATTGGGTTGGAAAGCACAGGAAGACATCAACTCAATGACTCTTTCGGCATGGCAATGGCAACAAAAACTTGACAAAAAATAATGTCTTAAGAAAAGTTTTTGTAATTTTGCAAATATAAATACATAAAAAAGACTTATAAAATGAAATTCGGAGTTGTAGTATTTCCCGGTTCAAACTGTGACCACGACATGATATATGTTTTGCGTAACATAGAAAAGCAGGAAGTCGTGGCTTTATGGCACAAAGAAAGCGATTTACAATCGTGCGACATGATTATACTTCCGGGAGGATTCTCTTACGGTGATTATCTTCGCAGCGGAGCGATAGCAAAACTGTCCCCTATAATGAAATCCGTTATAGATTTTGCAAACAAAGGCGGTTATGTTTTGGGTGTATGCAACGGTTTTCAGATTCTTTGCGAAAGCGGTTTGTTGGAAGGTACGCTTATGCACAATAACAACCGTAAATTTATATGCAAAAATCAGTTCATAACCCCACAAACCAACACTGCAATATTTACAAAAGACGTTACAGTCGGACAACCTATGAATATTCCGATTGCACACGGCGAAGGAAGATATTTTGCTTATGAAGATACGTTGAAAAAACTGAACGATAATGAGCAGGTTTTGTTCCGTTACTGCGATGAAAACGGCGTAATATCCGAACAATCCAACCCTAACGGAAGCGTGGAAAACATTGCGGGAATAACAAACAAACAAAAAAATGTGTTCGGAATGATGCCTCACCCCGAAAGATGTTCCGATTCGGAGTTGGGAAACACTGACGGAAAGGCTTTGTTTGACTCCGTGATTAAAAATTTCGTAAAATAATTACTATTAAATAAAAAGTTGCTCAAGCCGTATTTAAATATAGGCGTGACAGAGTGCGGCACAGACGAAGCGGGAAGAGGTTGTTTAAGCGGCGGAGTCTGTGCTGCAGCCGTTATATTGCCTTTTGATTTCAAGGATTCGGAGTTGAACGATTCCAAACAACTGTCGGAAAAGAAACGTCAGCGTTTGAGGGCAACCATTGAGAGCAATGCCGTTGCCTATGCCGTAGCCTTTGCAACCAATGAAGAAATAGACAGATTGAATATACTTCACGCTTCAATACTTGCTATGAACAGGGCGGTAAAACAACTTTCCGTCCGCCCCGAGTTTCTGTTGGTTGACGGCAACCGTTTTTATACCGACACGGGTATTGCTTTTAAAACAATAGTTAAAGGAGATGCCACTTTTATGTCAATAGCCGCAGCCTCCGTATTGGCAAAAACTTACCGTGATGCTGCAATGGAAGAGTTGGACAGACTGTAT
This sequence comes from Bacteroidales bacterium, assembly GCA_017934545.1. Classification (GTDB taxonomy): domain Bacteria; phylum Bacteroidota; class Bacteroidia; order Bacteroidales; family P3; genus Scybalousia_A. The sequence continues at coordinate 94,834 of JAGBJI010000012.1, read as the reverse complement.
CCGCAGTACAATTGGCGGAAAAACAAAGGCTATCCTACCAAAGACCACCGTCAGGCAATAGAAAAATACGGCATAACCCCTTATCACCGCAAAAGTTTTACCTTGTTAAAAGAAGCTACCTTGTTTTAATCCGCATCAAATGTCTTTACCATACGATAGGTTGCTGACCTGTTGAGGTAAGATAAGCATTGGTGCGTGAGAAATGGCGGTTGCCGAAAAATCCTCTGTGAGCCGAAAGAGGCGAGGGGTGGGGTGAAGTCAGAACAAGGTGTTTGCTTTGGTCAATAAGTGCTGATTTTTTTATTGCATACGCTCCCCACAACAAAAAGACTATATTTTGTTTTTCCTGGCTTATGGTTTTGATAACCGCATCGGTGAATGTTTCCCAACCTTTGCCCTGATGCGAACCCGCTTTGTGTGCCTGAACGGTAAGGGTTGCGTTTAAAAGCAATACGCCTTGGCTTGCCCACCGTGTCAAATCGCCTTCGGCGGCGGGAGGTGTACCGATGTCGGATTGTATCTCTTTGTAAATATTGACTAAAGACGGAGGAATTCTCACTCCTGCGGGAACGGAAAAGCACAGACCCTGTGCTTGATTGGGTTCGTGGTACGGGTCTTGGCCCAAGATGACGGCTTTGACTTTGTCAAAAGGGCATAGGTTGAACGCTTTGAATATATTGCCCGCTTTGGGATATACCGTGCCTTGTTCATATTCCTTTTTGACAAAACCGACCAACTCTTCAAAATAAAGTTTGTTGAATTCCTCTTGCAATAGTGTCTTCCACGAAGGTTCTATTCTTACTTCCATACTTCGCCGCCTTTCTTTCCTATTTGTTCTTTGTATGAACGTATGATTGAGTTCAGCATTTTTTCCGTTCTTGCCGCACCTTCGCCAAGCACAAAGCCTATTTGCTGAACGTCCAAAAGGTTCAGTTTTACCACTTCTTGCAAACGGTGGATTATTTCTTCGGGACGGTCTTCGCCGCGGAACAGATTGCGGATTATTATGCCCACCATTTTTTTAGGTACAAGGTTGAATATGCTGACGTTTATAAACTTTTCGTCGTTCAAAGGTACGTCTTTGTTCAGGATTTCTTCCCCGTTTTTCATCACATATTCAATCTGTGCCGTAATGTTGTCGGGAAGCAGCGTCTTTATGTTCGCTCCTTTCAGTCCCGGAATTATTTCGTCAATTTCCTTTGCCTCTTCTCCCAAAATGTCAATGAACGCCGTGTTGCTCAAATATATCTTTAAATCTTTGTCAACCACAGCAACGGCAGGGTAAAGATGTTTAAGCATGGAAGTCAGGGTTTGTTTTGACTCGTTGTCCGAGGTCTTTGTCAGGGAAAGTTCTTCAAGTGTTTTTTCGTGTTGTTGTTGCAGTGATACCAAGTTCTCGGTTGTCAGTTTCAACTTGTTGGAATAGTTGGTATTGTCTTGTTTTTGATGTAAATAGCACATGTTTTCCGTCGCAACGCCCTGTGCTATGGCAACGGCCAACTCCAAACAAGTGTTGTAGCCGCACGATTTGCAGTTGGTGCTGCGTGCCGAGCCTTCCTTGCCCAACAGTTCAAAAACTTCTTCTATCTGTTGGTTGTTAGGTGTTGCCAATCTTTTGGAATCGGGTGTATAGATGTGCATCATCTCGCTTTGATTGCTCCACATCTCTACGTCTTGCTGCCAACGTTTTTGGTCTAATCCCGCCGCACGTTTGCGGGCGTATTCCCTTGTAAATGCGTTGCGTATGAATTTGTCGCCCTTGCTGCAACCCGGAGCCATGAAACAACCGTCGCAAAAGTATACGTTGAGGTTGGAATCCAAGGTTTTGCTGTCGCGGGCGAATTGGTTGACCGCATCCAATGCGTCGTGCTTGCCCTCGGCGGTGATAAAACGGCCTTCGGTTATGCTTAAATCTTCTCCGCACGACTCAATAAAACCCATAGGTATAGGATAGAGCGAACCTTTGTTGCCGAACGGCGAATCAAAATCGGAAAACTCCATGTTTTCTTCCTTAATGTTTGCCGTTCTGAACATTTTCCGTAAATCCCTGAACGACAAAAATGCGTCTATATGCGGCAATCCTTTGAAACGGGCGTTGATTTTTTTCGCACCCAAACACGGCGTAATGCTTACAACGTTAAGATTTTCGCCGTATTTTTTGCGTACAATGCAAGCCATTGCTGCAAAAGGGGAAACCAACGGCGTGATATTGCCCGCAAGTTCGGGTTGGAATTGAGTGGTATACAGTGTCATAACGGGGCAATGCGAAGTGATGAAACGTTTGCCCTGATGTGTTGCAATAATACTGCTCTGCCTTTTGGCAATCACGTCAACGGCGAATGACACCTCGCAAACGTACTTGAATCCCAACGCCCTTATCATGTTGACAAACTTACGGTAATCGCTTATATCCTTGAATTCGCCCGCTATTGAGGGGTCGCATATGGCTGCAGTGTCGGACGAAAGTATCATTTGCTGCACCTGCTCAATTTGCCCCAGCGGCGTGATGGCTCCGTATCCGCATGCAGTCATGCAGGAGCCGCATCCTATGCAACGTTCTTCGTTTATTTGGGGGGTGATACTGTTTTTGTTGATGTATACGGCCTTGACGGGACAACCTTTCACACAGGCGTAGCATGCCGTACACTTTGCGGTATCTAATTTTAACAATTGTTCCATTTTAAATTACGCTTGCAATAATTTTCCGTTGTCAAAATTACAATTTATTCGGCTATCAGCCAAGTTTTTTGTCTGAAAAAAGAATATTTTATTCATACTTTATTTTGTTGTTTTCAGAAAAGAAATTTTTTCAGACGGTTCAAAACCTAATTTCAGACCGTCTGAAAGTAAGTTTCGGACGGTTCAAAACTGTATTTCGGACGGTTCAAAATAATTTGTTTTCTGAATCTACGGATTTGCAAACAGAGAACAAATTATTCAATTCCGAATGCGGTAGGATAAAAAAAACGGTAATTTGTTTGGCAGATTGGAAAAAAGTATGTAATTTTGCAAACTCAAATTTCCGTGTAGCATAGCGGAATGTAGGTTAGTGATAATAATATAAAAAGAAATAAGGACATGTCAAGAATTTGTGAAATAACGGGAAAAAGAGCACAGAACGGTAACAGAGTTTCTCACTCTAACATCAAAACCAAGAGAAAATTTAACCCTAATTTGCAGGTTAAACGGTTCTATGTGCCGGAAGAAGATGCATGGATAACACTTAAAGTCAGTGCAGCAGGCATGCGTACCATAAATAAAAAAGGTATAATGGCTTGTTTGGACAACGCTTTACAGAAAGGTTATATTAAGTACTGAAAACTTTGAAAAGTTTTATCGCTTTTTCTTAGGCTGCAGTTTAACGACTGTCAGTCTTTTTTTTGTATATTTGCAACATGAAAGAATACAGTTTTGATTATCCTTACAGGATAAAATATTATGAAACGGATAAGATGGGCTACGTGCATAACAGCAATTATTTCCGTCTTTTCGAAACAGGACGCGAGGAAACCATGCGACACTGCGGATTGTCGTACGACGATATTGAGAAGATGGGAGTGATGATGCCTTTGATTGAACAGTTTGCCCGTTACCATGTTCCTGCACATTACGACGACAATGTTATAATCCGTACTACCGTCAAGGGTATGCCGACGGCGAAGATTCACTTTGAGTACGAAGTCTTCTCCGTTCAAAACGGCAAAAAGGTTCTGCACTGTAATGGGTGGAACAAATTGTGTTTTGTAGACGAACAAACGCGTAAACCGCAGCGTTGTCCTAAATTTTTGACAGATATATTGGAAAAAGTTTTTTCTGAAAGTGCCGACTGAAAACAGACTTTTTAGCAACAAAAGTCTGCACTTCGGAATCGGAAAATAAACATTAAGGTTTTATTTTTTCCAAAACATATTGGTTATATCCTCTGTTGATAAATCTGTATTGATTTTCAACAGTTTTTGATTGGTGGTTTTGTCTTTAAGACTTCCGTATTCTTGGATGTACGGTCCTGTTTTGATGTAGTTAAAATTCTTTAAATCTATTTCTTTCGGTATTTCGTTTTTGCCGCTGTACCATGCTGTTTTGATATGCGGGTAATTTATCCGAATGTATTTAGCAAGCATGTTGACGGATTGCGGGTCATTGTCCCCGCCCATGAATCCGAAACAAGTAAAGTTGTCTTTGTACAAATCAAAGAGATAATCTATTGATTGGGAATCAAAAATTTCCCCTTTGTCCTGCCAAAGCCACGGGGAGTGGCAACCTTTACATTTGTTAGGACAAAGGGAAAAATTTACAGCAAGCGTTACCTCGTTGGGTATCTCTTGAAAGACTACATCGTAATTGAAATATTTCAGCATTATCCGTGCAGTCTTATGCAAGAGTTTCGGCTATTGCTTTTTCCTGTTCTTTAGAAAATTCAATATGACGCGAAGGCAACGGGTCTTGTATATGTTTTTCAGTCTTGTTTACGTTGATGTAATATCTTTGAGCAGCTTCTTTCTGTCTTGGAATGGAGAAATTGCTTACCCGCTTCATATATCCGATTATACGGGTAAGGTAGTCAACGTTTTTGCTTGAGCATTTAGGACATTCTTTTAAATATCTTTTGTCTATATGTCCGCAATCGTTGCAGATAGTGTTCGGAATGTTAAAGGTAAAATAGTTGCATCCTTCTTTTGCAGCCACACGCAATATTTGTCTGTACTGTGCCTGCGACAGATGTTCTTCCATGTTAAGATGCAAAGCACTGCCTCCGGTAAGATGTTCTATATATCTTTTGCCGTGCAGACGCATTTTGTCCAACACATTCAACGAATCGTCTTCCACAATGTAGAAATAAGAATTGTAACAGTCGCGGAAAGTCTGGTAACCGTCCTCTTTGTCCCATTTAGCGTGCTTTACACCTACGTTTTCCGCAGGAATCATCTCGCAGTTGAACATTAATTCTTTGGTACGGTACTTCTTGTTCAGTTTTTCTACTATTCCCAATACATCAGCAACGAATTTTTCGTATTTAGGGTTATCGTTTATCTGCATGCCGAGAAATTGTGCCGCCTCCACTAAACCGTTTACTCCGATGGTAAGATATTGGCGTGACATGTTTATATATCCTGCGGTGAACAACGGCAGCATGCCTTTGTTGTAAAGCATCTTCAGGTTCTCGTTGTAACCTGTCTGCACTTTGTGCATAAGGTCTATTATTCCTTCAAGGTATTGCAAATAAGGAATGTTCTGTTTTACCGCATATTGAATGCAACGGTTTAGGTTTATAGTCAGAACGCTCTTTGACCCGGTGGATACTCCTCCCGCTCCGAGCGTGTAAGAAAATCCGTTGTCTTGAATTTCGTTTCTCAAACGGCAGCATGACGACAATGAGTCGGCATTGTCCGAAACGTAAGTGAAGAATGAATGACCTTCGGCATACATTTCAGCAGTGAAATCCGCCATATCTTTGTCAAGGAAATCACCGTCCTTTGACAACAAAGCCATAGTTTCCACAGGGAAAGTCAACACCGTGCGGGTTCTTTCCTTGTTAAACCACTTCATAAAGCGTTTTTGCAACCAGCAAAGACTGTCCCAATGCGGACGCGTTTCGTCAGGGAAACGGAATTCTCCGAATAAACTTTCGAAATAGTATCTGTCGTAGTAAGCAACATTCCAAAATACTGCCTGGAAGTTTCTTGCTCCGGTCGGTTGATTGATGGAATAAACTATTTGTTCAAAACAATCGCATATTACTTTGTCCAATGTACGTTGTTTGGATGACAAATCAACGACTTTGTCTGCGTGCAAATAGTAATCATCTCCGTATTCCTTTTGTATAAAGTAGTTCATGTACATAAGGAATTCGGGGGTTGCACACGCTCCGCTCAACATACTTGACACCATAAACACCATATTGATGAAACCGCCGCAGAAAGATTTTAAGTTGGTAGGGGCTTTGCTGTTTCCGCCTATGGAAGCAGTGCCGTTCAACAACCACGGATACATCGTAATTGACGCACAATAGTTAGCAAGGGACGTTTCGTCGTTTTTGTAAATGAAGTGGTTTTCCAACAAATAAAGATATCTGTCGGAAAAGTCTTTGCCGTACATTTCTTTCAGTCTGTCAGTAAGCAGTCTGCGGTTCAAACGTATGAAGTTTTGCTTCGGTAATTCGCCTATAAGCGTTGCAATGTTTTTGGATTCAACGTTTGCATTTGCGTCGAATTTTGAACCTGTGGCTGCATTTTCCGCTTCGCAATAGTTAAGAAGGAATTTCAGTTTGCTTGAAGTTTCCCTGTCTTCCTGGTGTCTTTGCCTGTAAAGCATGTAGGATTTAGCTACTGCATAATATTTCTCTGCCATAAGGGCGACTTCAACTTGATTCTGAATTTCCTCTACGGTCATTCCGTCTTTGATGTTTACCCTTGACAGAATGTCCGTCAAATCAGACTCGGTTGCATATCCGCCTACGGAAAGGAATGCTTTGCGTATGGCATTTTTTATTTTGTCTATTGAGAAAACTTCTTGTTTTCCGTCTCTTTTTACAATGTGTACAGTATTCATATCCAATTGCTTCGGTTAATTATTGTGTTTATGTTAATCTTCAAGTCTTACCAGACCCCTTTGACAAAGCAAAAGTACAACTATTATCCAAAATGAGCCTATATTATTTTGGTATTTTATTAACACGGATTGTTAATAAAAGCGAATAAAGTTTATTTTCAAAGTATTATTGCACGATATTTTTTTTGAAAAAAGTTTTTCGGAAAAATTGCATCCGTATATTATGCGGGTAAAAATATATCTGGCGGAAGCATTGCGTTTTTTTGCATTTTTGTATACATATATATCATATATAGGTATAAATTTAAACGGTGTTTATTACTGAAATGAAAAATGCAAAAATTGAACTTACGGATAAAAATGTCCGCCGTACGTTATTTTATTATGAACGGCGGGCGGTCTTTTCTGAATCTAAAAATAAAAAACATATGTTTTTGAAACGAAAAACATATGTTTTTTGATTAAAATTCATATGTTTTTTGATTAAAATTCATATGTTTTTTTATTTTAGTTTCTGAAAACAATAATTTGTTATGCTTTTTCAGCACTGCAAAAAAAAACGGAATCATTCATCGGGTTTTGAAAAAGAACTTTGTTGTATGTAATCGTAAAATTTTTACATATATATTATATATAGGTATAATGAAAATTTGAATTTTTAAATTTTATGTTTGGTGAACTGCATATACATTATAAAAATATTAAAACTGTAAACGATGTAAAAGTGTGTGAAAATGAGAGCGGTTGATAAGGTTTTGATACTTTTTTGACGTAGGGTATACTAATTTATTTAATTTTTCGTTAAATTTTTTGTGATTTTTTAGAACATTATTTTAAAATCTGCGTAAGATTAGAAGTAACATTAGAAAGATAACAAAGGAAAATGGGATTTTTTTCATTTCTAACAAGAGAAGTAGCGATAGACTTGGGTACTGCCAATTCTATCATAATATGCAACGATAAAGTAGTGGTTGACGAACCGAGTATTGTTGCTATAAACCGTTCTACGAGAAAAATAATTGCAGTGGGTAAACGTGCAATGCAAATGTACGGAAAAACCCATGAGAATATTCAGACTATACGTCCGTTACGTGACGGAGTTATTGCGGATTTTGACATGGCCAACGATATGATAAAGGAATTGATAAAGATGATTCCTTCCAAACGTTCGTTGGTGCCTCCTGCGTTGAAAATGGTTATATGTATTCCTTCGGGAATCACCAATGTTGAGGAGCGTGCGGTGAGAGATGCCGCCGAACAGGCAGGGGCAAAAGATGTAAGGTTGATTCACGAGCCTATGGCTGCGGCTATCGGTATAGGTATTGACGTTTTGGAGCCTGTGGGTAACATGATAATAGACATAGGCGGCGGTACGTCGGAAATAGCAGTCATTGCTTTGGGCGGTATTGTATGCAATAAGAGTATACGTATAGCAGGCGATGAGTTCAACCTTGATATTATGGAATACATGCGTAAACAGCATAATATCCATATCGGAGAAAGAATGGCCGAACGTATCAAAATAGAATGCGGAGCGGCAATACCCGAGTTGGAAAATCCGCCTGAGGACTTTGCCGTTCAGGGTAGGGACGTGTTGACGGGTATTCCGAAGGAAATATCGGTCAATTACAAGGAAATAGCACATGCTTTGGACAAGAGTATAGCAAAGGTTGAAAGTGCTGTATTGGAAGCCTTGGCCATGACTCCGCCTGAATTGGCAAGTGATATCTATCATACGGGAATTTATTTGGCAGGCGGCGGTGCTTTGTTGAGAGGTTTGGATAAACGTATTGCCTCAAAAACCAAGTTAGCCGTTCATGTTGCCGACGACCCTTTGCGTGCCGTTGCACGAGGAACGGGAGTGGCTTTGAAGAATTTTGATAAATTCACTTTCCTTATCAAATAATATTAAGATGTAATCATTTGCGGAAGTTTTTTGTACTTCATAATATAATAGATTAGTTAAAGGTTATTGTTGCTCTCCGATGTAAAGTCGGAGAGTTTTTTTTGATGTTACGGTCAAATTTTTTGAATAAAAAAAGGATTTATAAGAATAAAGATTGTATTTTTGCAGTTTAATGGAGGTAAAAAACAATTATTAATTATGAACGGACAGAAAATATTAAAAAGAGAAGATGCCGTAGTTAAATTTGTTGGCGATTCCGGCGACGGAATGCAGCTTTCGGGTACTCTCTTTTCGGATACTTCGGCCTTGGACGGAAATGATATTGCAACGTTTCCCGATTATCCTGCCGAAATACGCGCCCCGCACAACACCATTGCAGGAGTGTCGGGCTTTCAGGTGCATATAGGAAGCCGTATTTATTCCTCGGGTGACAAGGCAGACGTATTGATTTGCATGAATCCTGCATCGCTTAAGTCTAATTTCAAATGGGCTCGTCACGGAGCGACAATCATCGTTGATACGGACACATTTACCGACGATGCAATCAGAAAAGCGGGTTATGAAAGCAATCCGTTGGACGGTGAAACGCTTGCTGATTACAATGTGGTGAAGGCTCCGATAACCCAATTGACAACGCAGGCCGTTAAAGATATATTTACGGACAGGAAAAGTGCGGAAAGATGCCGCAATATGTTCGCTTTGGGAATGATATTCTTCATTTTCGGAAAGACAACGGACCATGCAGACCAGTATTTGGAAACAAAATTCAAAAACAAACCCGATGTAATACAGGCAAACAAGATTGTAATCCGAGCAGGTTACAATTACTGCGAGAACGTGGATGTCCAAGAAGTACCGTTGCAGCAAGTAGAGGTGGCACATGCAAAAATGGAGAAAGGCAAGTACCGCAATATAACGGGCAATACAGCAACGGCGTGGGGATTGTTAGCAGCGGCTGAAAAAGCAGGACTTCCTCTTTATTTGGGTTCATATCCTATCACTCCGGCTACGGACATTATGGTGGAATTAGCAAAAAGAAAATCTTTGAATTGCAGAGTCTTTCAGGCAGAAGATGAAATTGCGGGCATATGTTCTGCAATAGGAGCGTCGTTTGCAGGAAATTTGGCATGCACTTCTACTTCCGGTCCGGGATTGTCGCTGAAGAGTGAAGCGTTGGGGCTTGCCGTTATGACAGAGTTGCCGTTGGTGGTGATAGACGTGCAAAGAGGCGGTCCTTCAACGGGAATGCCGACCAAGACAGAGCAGGGAGATTTGAACCAAGCGTTGTTCGGCCGTAACGGAGAGGCACCTTGTATCATCGTAGCACCGTCTACGTCCGCCAATTGCTTTGATTGGGCTTTTGAAGCGGCACGTCTTGCGTTGGAAAACATGACTCCTGTCATTCTTTTGTCAGATGCGTACCTCGGAAACGGGTCACAATTGTTTAAAATCCCGTCTTTGAGCGATTATCCTAAGATTAATCCTCCTTTTGCAAAGGAAAACGACCCTGACTATATGCCTTACAAGCGTGATGCACAGACTTTGGTAAGGCAATGGGCAATACCCGGCATGGAAGGGTTGCGTCACCGTATCGGAGGGTTGGAAAAGACCGACGGAAAGGGAGAAGTTTCAACTGATAACTTGAATCACGAAAAGATGGTCACATACCGCCGCGACAAAGTCTTGAGATTGGCTGACAGATTGCCTTTGCAAACCGTTGACGGCGACGCCCAGGCGGATTTGCTTGTTGTTGGATGGGGCGGAACGGCCGGTGCATTGAGAACGGCTGTTGAAAAAGTGAGAAACGAATACGGTAAAAAAATAGCCTATACACATTTTAATTATATATCCCCGCTTCCTAAAAATACGGAAGAGATACTACGCAGGTATAAAAAAATCGTTGTATGCGAATTGAATATGGGTCAGTTTGTGAATTATTTGAGAATGAACTATCAGGGACTTATATTCAGACAATACAACAAGATTCAGGGATTGCCTTTTGAGGTCGGTGAATTGGTTGATGAATTTCTTAAAATAATAGGAGAATAAAAGATGATACAGCATTCAAAAACAGCGTTGACAAAAGCGGATTTTGCTTCTGACCAGATGGTGAAATGGTGTCCCGGATGCGGTGACCACGGAATTTTGGCATCGGTTGAAAACGTTTTTCCTAAAATCGGATACAAGAAAGAGGACTATTGCATAGTTTCGGGTATAGGCTGTTCGTCGCGTTTTCCTTATTATGTGAACACGTACGGATTTCACGGCATTCACGGCAGACCTGCAGCCATTGCAACCGGAATTAAGATGGCTAATCCGGGAATAAGCGTGTGGGTAGTGGCAGGTGACGGCGATTCAACTGCGATAGGAGGAAACCATTTTATGCACGTAATACGGCGTAATATGGATATAAACTTCATGTTGTTCAATAACCGGATATACGGTCTGACCAAAGGACAATATTCTCCGACTACAAAACAAGGACAAGTGACAAAAACGTCGCCTTTCGGCGTTTTGGACTATCAGCTTAACCCTGGTGAATTGGTTTTGGGCGTTAGGGGAACGTTCTTTGCACGTGCAATAGACATGCAACCCGCAAGTTTGCAAATGGTGTGCGAACGTATGGCAGCCCATGACGGAACGGCGGTTGTTGAGGTATTGCAAAACTGCGTTATATTCAACAACGGAACCCATTTGGATGTGACTGCAAAAGAAGTAAGGGAAGACAGACAGTTGTGGGTTGAGCATGGCAAGCCTATGTTGTTCGGAAAAAACAAAGAGAAAGGCATTGTGTTGCGGGGAAGACAACTTGAAGTGGTAACATTGGGCGAAAACGGAATAACGGAAAAGGATATTTTGATTCACGATGAAACAACCGAAGACACGGGATTGCACATTATGTTGGCACAGATGCGTCCGCCTGATTTCCCTATGGTTTTCGGAGTGATACGTGCAGTTAAAAAACCTACGTACAATCAAATGTTCGTTGCCCAACAGCAGGAACAGATGGAAAACAGTCCGATTAAATCGGTTGAAGATTTGCTTAACAGCGGCGAAACATGGACTGTTGATTGATAAACATTGAAAAAGAGCGGTCTTTTTGAGAAAAGACCGCTCTTTTTTTATAATTCGTTGTCGCTTTTTACGTTGAATTTTACTTTGCGTGATGCAGCGGCTTTTTTCTTTTTTATTTCCGCTCCGGCATAATAAGGATTGAAGAACTTGTGAGGTTTGATATAAACGGGCGTTTCCGCAAGTTTTTGTTTTATTTTCGCAGACGGTTTGCATATACAGCCCACGCGGGTGATGGTTTTGGCCGAAACGTCTTCTTCGTTGTCGCATGCTTTGGCATTGACCGTCGGAGTGAACGAACACAAATCCGACAATTTCACGCTTTTGCCCTCGCTGATGTAATCCATGACTACTTTCTGCGTGGCGTTCAGCACTGCAAGGATGTCGGCATGGGTTACCGTGCAGGCGTTTTCTATACGGTCAACAACGTCGTTAAAATCCACCGTTCCGCTTCTTCTGATTGTTGCAACATAACATTCTTTGGTTTTTCCGTGTGAATAAACTTTTCTCTTTACACGTTCGCAATATAAAGCCATAATACTCTGATTTTATTGTTTAAACATATATTTTACACTTAAAACGGCATTTCATTAATATTTAAATGCGGTTTAAAAACGCAAAAAGTGTGACTTTTATTGCATAAAAATGTGATTTTTGATGTATAAAAGTTACACTTTTTATGCATTGAAATCACATTTTTTGCATGTAAAAATCACACTTTTTTAATATTCTTTTGTGAAAAGAAAAAATTGTATTGCGAAAGAAAATAAAAAATATGACGGAATAATTTTGTCATATGAAAAAATGTATGTAACTTTGCAACTTCAAATTTTAACAAAAAGATTAACAATTAAAACAAGAGAAACAAAATGGTAAAACAGTATGAAACCGTTTTCATTATGACTCCCGTTTTATCTGACGAACAGATAAAGGAAACGGTAGGCAAGTATCAAAAACTGCTCAAAGACGGCGGTGCTGAGATAGTTGATGAAAACAATTGGGGAATGCGTAAATTGGCATATCCTATTCAGAAAAAAACTTCCGGTTATTATTATTTGATAGAGTTCAAATCCGAAGGCAATCTGATTGCAAAATTGGAAACTGCATACAAGAGAGATGAGCGTTTGTTGCGTTTTCTTACGGTTTCTTTGGATAAATTCGCAGTTGCTTACAACGAGAAGAAACGTGCAGGCGGTTTGAAGAGCCAACAGAAAGCGGAGAACAAAAACCGTGAAAGAAAAGAAGAAAAAACAGAAAAAGAAAATTAACAGGAGGTGATACAATGTCAAACGATACTGAAATAAAATACCTTACACCGATAAAGGTTGAAACACAGAGAAAGAAATATTGCCGTTTCAAAAAAAGCGGAATAAAATATATTGATTACAAAGATGCTGAGTTCCTTCTTAAGTTTGTAAACGAACAGGGTAAAATATTGCCGAGAAGAATTACGGGTACATCTAATAAATATCAGAAAAAGGTTGCACAGGCAATAAAACGTGCAAGACATCTTGCCCTTATGCCTTATGTAGCTGACTTGTTGAAATAAAAAAGGAGGAACTTAACTATGGAAATTATATTGAAGCAAGATGTAGCCCATGTAGGTTACAAAGATGAGATAGTAAAGGTTAAAGACGGTTATGCAAACAATTATCTTATCCCGCAGGGATTGGCTATAATGGCAACCGCTTCTGCAAAAAAAGTTTTGGCTGAAAATCTTAAGCAAAGAGCATTTAAAGAAGAAAAAATAAGAAAAGATGCTACTGCAACGGCTGAACAACTTATGGCTATGAAAGGTTTGAAGATTGCAACCAAAGCAGGAGAAAACGGTAAGATATACGGTTCGGTAAATACCATACAGTTGGCTGACGCTATAAAAGCACAGGGCAATGTGGATATAGACCGCAGAAAAATCATAATCAAAGGCGATGCCATCAAAGAAATCGGTACATATAAAGCCGTTGTCAATGTTTACAAAGACATAAAGGCTGAATTGGATTTCGAAGTTGTGGCTGAATAGTAAACAAAGGAAATTTTTAAGGTTTTCAAATATTTATGTACAGGCTTCTTTTCTATTAGAAGCCTGTCTTTTTATAAGTTCTTTTTTATGTTAAGCAGCAATCAATTGAAACAAATCACGGCTTTGCAACACAAAAAATACAGACAGGAAAGCGGATTGTATGTTGTGGAGGGTCGGAAGATGGTTTTGGAGTTGTTGAAAAGCGATTCCGAAATTGTAGGTATATATGCTGAAAGTTCATGGGCGGATTCTTTTGCGGATAAACGGCATAATGTTGCGATGACAGTAGTAAGCAGCAAAGAATTGAGCCGCATGAGTTCGTTGTCTACGCCTGACGGTGTCTTGGCAGTAGTAAAGCAAAAAACGCCTTCGGATTTTGATGCTGCAAAGGATTTGGTTTTGGTGTTGGATTCAATAAACAATCCCGGCAATTTGGGAACAATCATACGCCTTGCGTCGTGGTTCGGCGTTAAAAACATAGTCTGCAGCAGCGATACTGTGGATTGTTACAACCCAAAGACAGTGCAATCAACCATGGGGGCGGTTTTTCACACTAATATCGTGTATGCCGGCATTGAAGAGTTTCTTTGCAAAAATAAAAACTTAAACATTTACGGTACGGTGTTAAACGGCGGGGAAAACATCTACACCCACTCCCTTTCAAACGACGGTATAATCATCATAGGCAGCGAATCGCACGGGATAAGCAAGCAGGCAATGGCTTACGTTAACAATCCCGTGACCGTACCTTCGTTTTCGCAGACCAAGGACGTGGAATCGCTCAACGCATCAATAGCCTGTGCGGTAGTTCTTTCGGAATTCCGCCGCAGGAGATATTAAAACTTTTTTTCAAGGTAAGCATTCTTCGGCACTATTGTGCGTGATAAAGCAGATAAAGTACTGCAATAATTTGGCACAACAATATCAGCGGTACGCCGATTGTGAATTTCAAATGTTTGGTTTTATGTCTGCACAGTTGCATTGCAGACAATGCTCCGATACTTCCGCCGATGAGGGCGGAAAACATAAGATGCAATTCTTTTATCCTGCGTTTGCCTTTAACAGCCCTGCGTTTGTCAACGGCATAGAGGCAAAACGCAAAAATATTTATCGCAATCAGGTAAACAAAGACGTATCTCACCGTACGAATACCCTATGGAAAGATATTTGTTTGTCAATGTATTTGCGGTCAAGCACGACTATAAGGCACGGACGTGACATATAGCTTTGTTTTCTTCCCATTACAAGACGGTAATTACATACAATGCCGCCGTCGTTGTCGCTTTTCACTTCAATCAATTGCAAATCTTTGTGAATATCCGTTGCGTTTAAAACAACACAAAGTGCAAACTGTTTTTTGAAATCTATTTCCGTAACCTCACCGTCTTTTCCCATGAAAGCGGCAGGTGAAAATACGGTGTTGAATTCTTGCTTTGTGGTGATGATGTATTCTTCTTTGTCTTCCGAATCTGAAAATGTGTTGTTGACAAAGTAATTTCTTGCAACCGTTGCTTCAATTACGGACGAAGGTTGTAAATCCGTCTTTGCGGTATTGTTTTTTGTTTTGTTGCATGCACACCCTGCGGCTGTCAATACTATTGCAGCGGCAATTGAAATGATGATTGAATGTTTCATATTTTATTTTTGTTTAATTTTTGTTATACAATTTCGGCTACGGTATACGTACTGCCGCCAACGAAAACCATTCCTTTTGAAATCAATGCGTCTTTCTGTGCGTTTTTCAGTGCATCTTTGACTGAAGGAAATATTTTGTGCTTGATGTTATGTGCCTTGAACATGGAGGCAAGTATGTTTACGTCCAATCCTCTTGGGATATCGGCTTTGCAAAGATAGTACACAGCGTCCTGCGGCAGCATTTGTATTTCTTTTTCTACCTCTTTGTCGTTGACAACGCCGAACACAAAGTGCAGGGGTTTGGTTTTGACGGCATTTAACTGCGAAAGCACTTGCTTCAATCCGTCTTCGTTGTGACCCGTATCGCAAATGGTTAGCGGATTGAGGCAAAGCGTCTGCCAGCGTCCTAAAAGCGGAAAGGAGGATTGCAGGTTGGCAATGCCGTTAGCTGTTTCCGCTTTGGTTATATTTAAATTGCAGTGACGGTTAAGTACTTCCACGGTCTGCAAAACGCCCAAGATGTTTTTCTTTTGATATTCTCCGCAAAGCGGACACTTGAGATTGGTTATAAAAGGCTCGCCTTTGCGGTAGATGTCCATTACTCTGTACCCTTCGGCAGTAAGAGTGTCGGAGTGAATGCTGTAAATACTGTCCGCAAAATATATCGGAGCGTTCATCTGACGGGCTTTGTTGATGAAAACTTCCGCACATTCGGGTTGCGTTTGTGATATGACAACGGGAGTATTTGCTTTGATTATCCCCGCTTTCTCACCTGCAATTTCTTTAAGCGTACTTCCCAAAAACTGTGTGTGGTCGAACGATATATTGGTTATCAACGAAACCAACGGAAGCAGTATATTGGTTGAGTCAAGCCTGCCTCCCATGCCTGTTTCCACAACTGCGATGTCTGCATTCTTTTTAAAATACGAAAAAGCCATGGCTACCATCAGTTCGAAGAACGACGGCTGTATTTGTTGTATGGGCTGGCGGTATTTTTTCAGAAAAGAAATCACGTAGTTCTTGCTGCACATGCGTGAATTGACAACTATTCTTTCCCTCAAGTCTTTCAGATGGGGAGAGGTATGCAGTCCCGTTTTCATTTTGTGTTCATACAGTATTGAAGCAAGCATGTGCGAGGACGAACCCTTGCCGTTGGTGCCTGCAACGTGAACGGATTGGAATGTATTCTGCGGATTGCCGACGGCTTCCATAATACGCAGCGTTGAAGTCAAATCCGCCTTGTATGCCGCCGCTCCCTGACGGTGAAAAACAGGAAGTTGTGAAAACAGAAACTCAGTTGCCTGTTGATAGTTCATAGTCTGTAAAGGGTTAAAGTAAAAAACGTTTTTGCAAAATTACAATTTATTTATAAAATACACGGACTAAAATCGTTGAAAGTGCTTGGTGCGTTCTGTCGGTTATGAACAATCAATGCTTAAAAACTAAATAAACGGCTCTGAATATTAGATGGTAAAAGATATTTTATTAATTTTGCAGCCAAAGAACAACAAACCAACTCTTTTAAATATACAACCTATATGTCGGAAAGCATACTTGAAACGGAAAATCAAATTCTTTACGAAGACAATCATATAATTGTTATCAACAAAAAATCCTCGCAAATAGTTCACGGCGACAAAACGGGCGATGAAAGTCTGGACGAAACGGTAAAACATTACCTGAAGACGAAATACAATAAGCCGGGCAATGTTTTTATAGGCGTTGTCCACAGGTTAGACCGTCCTGTAAGCGGTGCGGTAATCTTTGCCAAAACGTCCAAAGCGTTGACGCGGTTGAACGAAATGATAAAAAAACACGAGATAACCAAGACTTATTGGGCTATAACCCGCAACCGTCCGCCCAAGGACGAAGACGTGCTGAAAAACTATATGATGCGTAACGAGAACAACAACAAATCGTATATAACCAAGGATGTTAACAACGGGCAATATGCGGAGTTGAGTTACAAACTTATAGCACGCAGCGATTATTACAATCTTTTGGAGATTAATCTTGCTACGGGTCGCCATCACCAGATAAGATTGCAGTTGGCGTCAATAGGTTGTCCCATCAAGGGGGACTTGAAATACGGTTACGGACGCAGCAACAAGATTGCTTCCATATCGCTGCACGCACGCAAATTGGAATTTGTCCACCCCGTAAGCAAAGAAAAACTTACCATTGTGGCACCCTGCCCGCAGGAAAGCCTGTGGCAATACTTTGAAAGCACGGTCAAATAAAGCCTTTTCGCATTATACATACGCCCTTTCTGATTTTGTTTCTGCCCCTTGCGGAAACAATTCGGGAAAAACCACATTTTTTGCCTCAAAAAAATAGGTTTTTTGGGTGAAAAAATCACATTTTTTTGCAATTACTTTCGCAAGGGGCGGAAATTAAAACGCAAAAGGCGGAACTTTTGTGACAAAGGGCGGTGCAAAAGTTATATATCGTATTATTTTTGTAAACTTTGGCTTCGCCGAAGTTTACTTTACACTCGGAAATGAAAAGAAAAGCAAGCTTTCCTTTTGCATTTCGCTCGTTTTTCGTAACTTTGCCGTCGTAAAAACATAACTTCAAAAAAGACAATATATGAAACCGTTGGCAGAAATATTGCGTCCGCAATCGTTGGAAGATTATATAGGTCAGAAACATCTTGTAAGCAAAGGTGCAATATTAAGAAATGCAATTGACAAAGGAGTGATACCGTCCATGATATTGTGGGGGCCTCCCGGTGTGGGCAAGACTACGCTTGCCAATATCATTGCCAACACCTTACTGATACCGTTCTATTCGTTGAGTGCCATAAATTCGGGCGTTAAAGATGTAAGGGACGTGGTGGACAAGGCCAAACGCCACGGCGGCAACTGTATATTGTTCATTGACGAGATACACCGTTTCTCAAAATCGCAGCAAGACTCGCTTTTGGGTGCGGTGGAAAAGGGAATAGTCACCTTGATAGGAGCGACAACGGAGAATCCGTCGTTTGAAGTCATTAGTCCCTTGTTAAGCCGTTGCCAAGTGTATGTTTTGAAACATTTGGACAAGGACGATTTGTTGCTTTTGGTTGACAAAGCCAAGCGTTATGTTGAACAAAACGAGAACATTAAAATCAATATAAAACAAACCGAAGCGTTGTTAAGGGTGAGTTCGGGCGATGCACGCAAACTTCTGAACGCTTTTGAAGTGGTTTGCTCGCAGTTTACAGGCTCATCTTCGGATGAAACACGGGTTATAGATTTGACCAATGATTTGGTCAGTGAGATTATTCAGCAAAACCTTGCCGTATATGACAAAAAAGGGGAGAACTATTACGACATAATATCGGCGTTTATCAAAAGTTTGCGTGGTTCAGACCCCAATGCAGCGGTGTATTGGTTGGCAAGAATGATTGACAGCGGCGAAGACCCTTTGTTTATTGCCCGCCGTATGCTTATATTGGCAAGCGAAGACATAGGCAACGCCAATCCCAATGCTTTGTTGTTGGCAAACGCATGCTTTGATGCAGTTAACAAGATAGGTTACCCAGAATGCCGCATAATACTTTCGCAAACGGCAATATATTTAGCGGTAAGCAAAAAGTCAAACGCCTCATACATGGCAATAGATTCGGCACTTGCCGAAATAAAACGCAGCGGCAGTCTGTCCGTTCCGCTCCATATACGCAATGCACCGACCAAATTGATGAAACAATTGGGCTACGGAGATAATTATAAGTACGCCCACGACTACCAAGGCAACTTTGTCCAGCAGCAATTTCTGCCCGATGAGTTGCAGGGTACGGTGTTTTATTCGCCCGGTGACAACAAAAAAGAGAACGACATACGCAATGATTTGCGTCAAAAGTGGAACGGCGTTTACAATTATTGAACATAATTCCGCAATTAAGGGCGGAAAATAAATTATTTATATTAATTTCGCAGATTACATAGTGAAATACACCGTTGTACGCATGCTTTTATGATGAACTGACGGCGTAAAAAAGTTTTAAATTTACAATTCAAAGATGAAAGCCAACATAATAAAAACGGGAATTGCGGCAGGTATTGCCATGATGTTATTTTTTAACAACCTGAATGCACAGAACACCCTTACCACACAACAGTTCAACGCCCTGTACAAGACGGCGGAGGAGAAATTTGCGGAAAAAAATTATTCCGATGCGTTCAATGACTACTCTTTGTTGATAAAAAATTATCAGACAATAGCCCCTGACAAGTATACGCAGGACAATGCGGGCGACAAACTGAACGGTTTGTATTTCAACCGTGCCATGTGTGCGTATTATCTGATGAATGACGACGTTGAGGAGTTGTTCAACGAATACATAACCTTGTTTGCCGCAAGCGAACGGACAACCAAAGCCGTTTTTTACATAGCCAATTGGTATATACAGAAGGGTGAGTACGCCAAAGCGTTGCAAACCTATCAGACAATAGGCGCCGAAGCGTTGGGAAAAAGCGAATACATGGAATATTACTACAAGATAGGCTATTGTTTGTTCCTTAACGGCAGTTACGAGCGGGCTTTGTCGTCGTTTGAAAAGGTAAAAGACAGCGAAAGCGTCTATTCTTCACCAGCCAAATACTACTATGCACACATTCTTTACGAGAAAGGCAAATACAAACAGGCTCTTAAAGAGTTTGAAGCCTTGAGAAAGGACAAATATTTCAAATCCGTAGTACCTTATTATATATGTCAGATATATTATTTGGACGGACAGTACGACCGACTTATAGAAATGGCACCGCAATTGAGCGAAAAGGCGGTCAATTCCAAGCGTGCTGCGGAGTTGAACCGTATGCTCGGCGATGCTTATTACAAGAAAGGCTTGTACAAAGAGGCGTTGCCTTACATCAAAAAGTCCATTGAAAGCAATCAGGCGGTGAACCGTGAGGACAATTACCTGATGGGTTACTGTCTTATGCAGACGGGCGAAAACATTCAGGCCGTTCCTTTCTTTGAAAAGTCGTCACAAGAGAACGATACTATGGGTCAAAACTCGCTTTACTACTTGGGCTACTGCCATTTGATTGCCGGCGACACTACGGCGGCGAAAAACAGTTACAAAGCGGCTGGTGACATGAATTTTGACCGTACCATTCAGGAGGAAAGCATGTTTAATTACGCCAAATTGTGCATTAACGACCCCGGACCGTACAACGACGCCATCAAAAACTTCCAAACCTACATCAAAAAGTTCCCTAAAAGCCCGAAAAAGAAAGAAGCACAGAATTATTTGGTGCAGTTGTACGAACGAACCCGCAACTACAAGGACGCATTGGACTTGATGGAACAGATGGATGGCCGCAGCAAACAGATGAACGCCGTTTACCAAAAAACAGCAGTCAACAGAAGCATAGAACTTTATAATTCGGGTCAATACAAACAGGCTATTGCAACGTTGGAAAAGTCGTTGAAATACCCTTTGAACAACACTTTGACGGCAACGGCTTACTATTTGGAAGCGGAAAGTTACTACCAAACGGGTGAATATACCAAGAGTATTGCCAGTCTGAATAAGTTTTATTCCACTCCGTCGTACCAAACCTCGTCCTATGCGGCCAATGCCGACTACGCAATGGCTTACAACCTTTTCAAACAGAAGAAATATTCCCTTGCAAAGAACTATTATTTGAAATCAATTGACGCTAAACTGCCGCAGACAATGGTAAACGATTCAAAATTGCGTCTGGGCGATTGTGAATATATGATGCGTAATTACAGCCAAGCGGTGAAATATTACGATATGGTGATAAATGAAAAACGGAATAACTGCGATTACGCTTCGTATCAAAAGGCTATGGCACAGGGAGCGGGCGGAAACCAGAGTGCAAAATCGCTTACTTTGCGACAAACCGTTGATTTGTACCCGTCATCAACCTACAGACCGAACATGATTTACGAGTTGGCGAATTGTTATCTGTCCGCTGATAAAAACCAAGAGGCACTTAAAGCTTACAAAACTTTGGTTAACGAGTATCCGAATTCGGCTGAGGTTAAAGAAAGCCTGGGAAAAATCGGTATGTTGCAGTATCAGTCGGGCGATAACAATGCTGCGTTGAAGACATTGGACGGTTTGGTCAGAAAATATCCTAATTCTTCGGAAGCAAAGGCCGCACTTGCAACGATAAAAAGCATTTATATGGACAAAGGACAGCCCGATGAATATTTTGCATACGTCAAAACCCTGTCCAATGTGTCGGTCAGCGACGAAGAAAAGCAGAGTGTGCTTTACCAAACGGCTGAAAACCAATACATGGACGGCAAATACCAACAGGCAGCGGCCTCTTTTGAGAAATATCTCAAAGCATTCCCGTCGTCAACCAACAGTGACCGTGCAACATATTGCCTTGCAGACTGTTTAATGCACACGGGCGACACTGCAAGTGCCGTTTCTTACTACGCAAAGATAGCCACCAAGCCCGTAACCCAATACACCGAGAAAGCCATTCTTACGGCTGCGTCCTATTATGAGCGGCATGACGCCCAGCAAGCGATATATCTTTACATGCGGTTGGACTCTATAACGCCGTCGCAGGCCAACAAAATCAAGGCCGAAGCGGCATTGGCGGAGTTGTATTACGAAAACGAGAGTTACAATTCGGCCATACGCTACGCCCAAACGTTGCTTAACACCGAAGGATTGGCCGCAAACACGCACGACAAAGCCGAATACATATCGGCCAAATCCTATCTTGCACTCGGTCAAACGGACAGTGCCAAGGTTTATCTGCAAAAAACCAAGTCTTCGGACAACGGGGAAATAGCCGCAGAGAGCATGTACACGTTGGCATTGATAGAATACAACGATTCAAACACGGAAGAGTCCGAGAAAATCATCAAACAGTTCGCAAAAAATCCTACCGACGAGTACTATTTGGCTAAATCGTTCATACTTTGGGCTGATATTTTCGCACAGCGGGGCAATGATTTTCAGGCCAAACAGACATTGAAGAGCATCATTGACAACTACGACAACGAACAAGTAGTCAAAGAGGCCCAAGACAAGTACGATGCGTTGGAAAACAAGCAGCTTTTGGAAAAACAGGCCAACGAACAAAAACAGCAGGAGCAGGATTCGTCGGTAGACGAAATCATTGTACCGTAACCGTTTGACTGTTTTTTAACGTAAAACCGACGTTTTACCGCAACAAAACGCCCGAACAATTTAAAAAACAGCATAACTCCGAAAAAAAAACAAAAGAATAAAAATCCTTTACGGCAGTATTTTTAAATCAAAACCGTAAAGGATTTTTTTTATTTGCCTGCAATAGCCCGTAAAAACGTTGTTTCATTTCTCTTTTTTTTGCCGTTTTTTTATGCAAAATGGCGGACATGCCCCAAAACACTCCTATATATAATAATGTATAGTCCGAATTCTTGTCCGAACGTGCGGATTGTGACAGGAAATGTACGCTATTTCTGTGTAAAACAATGATTTAACGGCATAAAACGGCGGATAAAAGATGGGAGATGCCGAAGAAAAATAAAAAAACGCCGAAAAAAATTCATAAAACGCCCAATAAAATCCGTCAAACGCCGTTTTAACTTCAAAAGGTCGGACATTTTATATCAAACAGTTGGACTATTCTTTTAAAAAGTCAAACCTTTCTTTCAAAAAGTCGGACTTTTCTTCAAAAAAGTCGGACTTTTTATGAGAAAAGTCGGACTTTTTTAACGAAATGTCATACTTTTCATAAGTAAAAGTCTGACTTTTTGAGTTTTATTCGGCGTTTGAAGGAAATTATCGGGCGTTTTTCTGATTTTATTCGGCTTCTTTTTAATTTTATCGGCTTCTTTTTAATTTTTATCGGGCATTTTTATTGTTTTTATTTCAAAAGCGGCGGCGGTTTTATGATGTTTTTCTTACCTTGATTCGTTGAATGGTGACGGTTTTATTATGTTTTTTTACCGTGAATCGTTGGTTGGCGGAGATTTTATTGCGGTTTTATTTAAAAATTTGCCGCTTAATAAAAATTTTGTTGAGGTTTATCTGTTAAAAAGGGGCGGAAGGGAAAAAAATTACGGCGATTTTTTGTGTATTAAACATTATTTCGTAATTTTGCAACTTCTTTTTAACAGAAGTAAAATTTAAATTTAACAATTAACTAAAACCAAACAAAAGTATGACAAGTGCTATGATAATCATGGTTGTTGTATTTGTGATAGGTTACTTCTTCATTGCGATGGAGCATACCTTCAAAATCAACAAAAGTGCAACCGCTTTGTTGTTAGCAGTTGCAATGTGGACGCTTTATGTAGCCATCGGAGGCTTTCATGCAGGCGAAAACCACGGTGTATTGATTGAAGCCTTGGGAGATACGGCCGAAATCCTGTTCTTCCTTTTGGGTGCAATGACGATAGTTGAAACTATTGACCAGCACGGAGGCTTTTCTATCATCACGGACAGAATTACTACCAAAAGCAAACGCAAATTGCTGTGGGTAATTGCTATCCTTACCTTCTTCATGTCCGCAGTTTTGGACAATTTGACAACGTCTATTGTGATGTGTGCGTTGCTTCGTAAACTTATTTCCGATAAAAAAGACCGTTGGTTCTTCGGCGGCATGGTTATTTTGGCCGCTAATGCCGGCGGAGCGTGGAGTCCGATAGGCGATGTGACCACTATCATGTTGTGGATTAAGGGAAATATTACCGCAGGAGGCGTTATAAAGGAAACACTTTTGGCTTCCATAGTTTGCTTGGTAGTTCCCGTTGCTGGAATCAGCATGATGTTGAAAGGAGAAATAGAAAAATCGCCGGAATCCCAAACAGGAAACAGTTTATCACCCGTTTCCAAGTTCCAAAGCAAAGTGGTGTTGTTCACAGGTGTAGGATTTTTGGTGTTCACTCCTGTATTTAAGACCATAACTCACCTTCCGCCTTACATGGGAATATTGCTTGGCTTGGGCGTTTTGTGGGTTGTAACCGAATTAATGCACAAACATTCGCCTGAAGTTTACCAAAAAATGAACATAGGCAACATTATTACCCGCGTAGATACCCCTTCGGTTTTGTTTTTCTTGGGTATATTGATGGCAGTTGCCTGTTTGTCGGACGCAGGTCACTTGAAACTGTTGGCACAAAGCCTTGACAAATTAGGAAACTTCTATTTGACCGATTTAATCATCGGTGTATTGTCGTCAATCGTTGACAATGTGCCTTTGGTAGCCGCTGCAATGGGAATGTACGACATTGCGTCGGTGGGACATTTCGGTGTGGACGGAGCGTTCTGGGAATTTTTGGCATACTGTGCCGGAACGGGCGGATCACTTCTTATCATAGGCTCGGCAGCAGGCGTTGCAGTGATGGGAATGGAGAAAATAGACTTTGTATGGTATCTGAAACATATATCAATATGGGCATTGCTTGGCTATCTTGCGGGTGCCGGCGTGTACGTTTTGATGAGTATGTTCATTTTCCACACATAATATTTATGTAAATATGCAAAACGGCGGGAAACTCTTAAGGGTTTCCCGCCGTTGTTTTATGTTTTGCTGCACAGCTAACTTATTTTATTGCGTTGGTTGGGCGGTGTAAAGTATTATATCATTGGTTTTTGTGCGTGTTTTCAGCCATTGCAATATTTTTTCTTTCTCCGTTTGGGTTATATTGTGGTTTATATCGGTTTCAGCCACCGCTATGATGACGTCGTTCTTGGTTTTGCTACCCTCAGCGGTTTTCGTGCTTAAGGTAAGCGTAAGTTCGTTGATGTAAGGGAACAGTATGCGGGCTTCGTCGTTGGCTTGGGCGGAGAGTTTTTCGGTTTGACGGTATTTTTCCAACTCTTTTTCGTATTCGTTCTGACGGTTTACCAACTGTTCAACGTCGCCGTGCAGCGACAAAAGGCTGTCGGGTTGCGTTCCTTGTATTATTTCCAACGAATATTTGCCGAGTTTGTAGTTTTTCATGGCGTTGCGTGCGGAAGATATTTCGTCCTGCGTGATTTCTTTGCCGATTGAAACTATTTTAATAGTCCGGCTGTTCTTGTTAATCTCGTTGGAAATGATTTTATTGGACGGAGAATTGAACGTATCGTGCAGAAAACGGTTGACATTGCTCTTCAAAAGCGAGTCCTGCACTATGTTGATGGTCATAATCAGGGCAGGTATGAGCGTCAAAGCTATGACAAGCAGGAATTTGTTGCGGATTTTGGAGAATTGTTGTTTGTTTACGTCAATCAATTGTTTGAATTTCATCAATCTAACACCCAAAAGCGTTGCCACGCAGATGAATACGCTGTTTATAAAGTAAAGATAAAACGCTCCGAAGAAGAATTGCCATTGGGCAGTGGCCAATCCGTAGCCCGCAGTACACAACGGAGGCATCAAAGCCGTTGCAATAGCCACGCCGGGAATCACATTGCCCTTGCCTTTGGTGCATGTAGCCACGATACCCGCCGCTCCGCCGCAAAAAGCAATCAACACGTCATAAAGGTTGGGCGTAGTGCGGGCGATAAGTTCGCTCTGGGGTTCGTCAAAAGGCGAGATAAACCAGTAAACCGTTGCCGTGAGGATACTGATGCCCGTTGCGATGAGAAAATTTTTGAAACTGCGTTTAAGCAACTCAATATCCGTTATGCCGACCGCCAATCCCATTCCGATGATAGGCCCCATAAGCGGAGAGATAAGCATGGCTCCGATGATAACCGCCGTAGAGTTGACGTTCAAACCTAAAGATGCGACGAAAATTGCAAGAATCAACACCCACAGATTAGCACCTCTGAAACTCACTCCTTGTTTTATCTCGGTGATAACCGTTTGCTCGTCGTCCTTGTCGTTTCTTAACGAAAAATATTTACGCAATATGACCAGAATACGGTTTTTGGAGAAAGAATTTGTCATAATTAAAAATGTTTTTGGCTTATTAATTTGATAACGGGCGGCGTATAAATAATATTGCACGGACGGATGACAAATTTGATTTCGGAACATTTTACCGTCTTTTCAGTCCATAACGGATTGTTTTGTGAAAAGAAAAATAAAAAACATATGTATTTTTTCAAAAAAAACATATGAATTTTAAACAAAAAACATATGTTTTTCTTTTCAAAAACATATGTTTTTTATTTTTGCTTTCGCAGTTTAAATTTTTCTTTTGTTAAAATCACCCTGTAAATAAAAGGGTTAACGGCGGCTATTCTTTATATTTTTTCCAGTTTCTGAATTTTAGTTTGAATACACCGAAGAATGCTTCTTTGAATATCTTCATACTCATCTTGCTAACGCCCAATACTCTGTCGGTAAACACAATCGGAACTTCTTTAATGCTGAATCCCAACTTGTAAGCCGTGTATTTCATCTCTATTTGGAACGCATAACCGACGAATTGTATCTTGTCAAAGTTGATAGTTTCCAATACCTGCCGTTTGTAACATACAAAGCCCGCCGTAGCGTCGCATATTTTTACGCCCAAAACCTTGCGGACAAACCACGAAGCGTAGTACGACATCACCACGCGGCCTATCGGCCAGTTTACCACCGAGATTTTTCCGTCCAAATAGCGTGAACCTATCGCCAAGTCGGCACCTTGTTCCTTGCAGGCGTTGTACAAATCAATCAATTTCTTGGGCGGGTGCGAAAAGTCGGCATCCATCTCAAATATATATTGGTAATCCCGTTCCAAAACCCATCTGAATCCTCTTATGTAGGCAGTTCCCAAGCCCAACTTACCTTGCCGTTGGATTAAAAACAACGATGACGGAAATTCGTTCATAAGCCGTTTGACTATTTGTGCCGTTCCGTCGGGCGAACCGTCGTCGATAATCAGTATGTCAAAATTTTTTTTCAGTTTGAAGACATATCTGATGATGTTTTCTATGTTTTCTTTTTCGTTATAAGTAGGAATGATTATAATGGAATCTGACATGATTTTTGCGTGTTATATTTATTTGTGAATAATATCCGTAAAAGGTTGTATGGATTATTGTTTTTGGTCAAAAAATTTCTTCAAAACACCAGAAGAAGGGGCGGGCATAGGGTTTTGCAATACGGTTCCGTCGGTTCCGATAAGCAAAAAAGCAGGGAAAAAGTGCAGTTTGTACTCCTGTTGAATGTCCCAATTGAAGTCAAAATGTATGAACGGAAATTGGTATTTGCTGCCCGATTTGCTGTTTTTGACAAAATTGTACATGCTTTCAAACGTGTTGTCGCAGCAAAGCACCAAGACATTGCAATTGTTTTTGATACTGTCGTAATAAAAATGGATTGTTTCCAATTCTTTCAACGAACTGATGTCACTCAATCTGACTATGCACAACAAAAGCGGCTTGTCGTTGTATTGCGTTATGCTTACATTGTTGCCGTCAATGTCTTTAAACTCCAAAGGCTTTGTTTTTTTGCCCGAAAAATCCTTGCTGCGTAAATATTCCGTCAAATTGGCTGCAATTTCTTTGTGTTGCGTGAATTTTGTCTGCCCGAT
Source organism: Bacteroidales bacterium (assembly GCA_017934545.1). Lineage (GTDB taxonomy): Bacteria > Bacteroidota > Bacteroidia > Bacteroidales > P3 > Scybalousia_A. The sequence goes on along the minus strand of JAGBJI010000012.1, from coordinate 67,232 downwards.
AAACGTGTTTAACATTGCCAATATTCTTTCGCGGGAGAATATTCCGTCAAGGAAAGCGTCTTTCATTCCCTGCAAAAAGACCAATTCCCTGAATATTTCGTTTTCCAAGACTCCGTCGCGTCCCAATGCGTCGTTGAAAGCGGCGTAATCGTTGTTGTCCAACCACTTTTCAATGTCGGAGAGTTTGATAAATTTGTAGCCTTGTGAGAAATAGCGTGAAAAAACAGTGTTGAAACAATCCATGTAACCTATGTTGTCGTAAAGCACGGGAGATTTTTTGAAAAGCGAATCCCTTATTGCTTTTTTAGAATCAAGTCCCAATGCGTATGAAACGGCTGCAAATTCGTATCTTATATAGTCGGACGAATATTCGTCGGCTTTGTATTTGTCTGCAAGGTATTGTTGCAGGGAGTCAAAGGCAAGTTTGGTGTCTTTGTTTTTGATTGAAAGCATGCGGTAGTTGGATTCAAGGAAGTTTTCCAGCGTGGTGTCGGCGTCTTCTACGGAATTGTTTATCACATCATACTTTTCCATGGACATTTTTACGGGCAGTATTTCTTTGAAAGCAAAACTGTATGCCGTATCCTGCCAAGGCAACACCTCAAAACTGTATTTCGTTCCCGGACGGGCAAGAAAATGAAACTCCCTTAAGTTGACTTTCAGTACCATTTCCTTAACACCCGAAAGCGAAGCTTGAAACTCTGCAAGTGTTTCGCCGTCGGAGAGTTTTTTGCTGCCGATTTCTTTTTCCAACAGTGAGATTCTGTCGTCAAAATACGACATCTTAACGGTTTTTCCTCCCAAACTGTCACCCTTTACGGTGAATGTTACGTTTTGGGCTTGTAAAAGCAGTACGCCGAGAATGCAAAACGTTAAGAAAATACCTTTTTTCATATACAATGTATTAAGTATTTATTAATTCACGTTGCAAAGATACAATATAATTTCTAATATTCAAGGACAAAGGCGTTAATTTTAATAAATTGTGTCCGCAGCAAAACACATTTTTTATCCGTTTTACGCCGTTGGTTTTCATTTTTAAAGGCGTTTATTGTGCAATATGCAAAAGTAAACTGAAGAAAAAACGGCGGTGAAAACATTATAAACCGTATGTAAAAGTGCAAATAATAGGGTTTTATATAGGCATGAATGAAATATTTTGTAATTTTGCAAACTTATTTTTAGTATTTTTTGATTTATGAACGAAGAACGAGCGTTATTATTGGGCAGGGAAAAGATAGGCAAATTGCTTTGGAAATTCGCCATGCCTGCAATTGCCGCCATGATTGCATCGTCTATGTACAATATTGTTGACGGTATATTTATAGGACACTTGGGTGCGTACAACATTGCAGGAGTCGGGCTGACAGGTCCGTTTATGAATCTGGCGGCTGCATTCGGTGCGTTGGTCGGAGTGGGAGCGAGCGTGTTGTGTTCTATTTCTTTGGGAGAGAAAAATTACGATAAAGCACGTGTTGTTCTTTCCAACGTAATCATTCTTAACTTGGTGCTGGGCATACTGTTCACTGTGGTAGGATTATTGTTTTTAGACCCGATACTTATATTTTTCGGTGCAAGCCCCAATACTCTTCCCGCAGCCAGAGAGTACATGCGTGTGATTTTAATCGGAAATGTTTTTGCCCATATGTATTTAGGGCTTAACTCCATATTGCGTGTAAGCGGTTATCCCGTCACTGCGATGAACATGACTTTCGTTTCGGTGGTCATAAACATAATTTTGGCACCTCTGTTTATATTCGTATTCCATTGGGGCGTTGCAGGGGCGGCGTTGGCTACGGTTATAGCACAGGCTGTATGTTGTTTGATACTGTTCTATCTGTTTTTCCGCCGCGACCGTGTAGTTTATCTGGAAAAAAAGAACTTTTATTTTGATAAAAATATCACTAAACGTGCCTTTACGATAGGTTCTCCCAATTTTTTTACCAACGCTGCGGGCTGTTTTATCGTCATCCTGCAAAATTACAATCTGCTTAAATACGGCGGGGATTTGTATGTAGGGGCGTTCAGTATAGTTAACCGAGTGGCGTTTATGTTTTTTATGATAATTCTCGGCTTTTCGCAGGGAATGCAACCTATAGTCGCATACAATTTCGGGGCAAAGAACTACGGAAGAATGTGGAAGACGTTCCGTCTGACCATAATATGCGCCCTTGCGGTATCAGCTGCGGGATGTTTGATTTGCGAAACGCTGCCGTACTATATCACACGGTTGTTTGCGGGCAACAATTCGGCGTTGGACAAACAGTTGATAGACATAACCGTTGACGCTTTCCATAAAAACATGTTCATGTTTTGGATAATAGGTTTCCAAGTTATAGGAACGAATTTCTTCGCTTCAATGAACCAACCTAAAAAAGCGTTGTTCCTTTCGCTTACCCGTCAGGTCATATTCCTTATACCTATACTGTTGATACTTCCTCCTTTGATAGGAACCGACGGAGTGTGGTTTGCAGCACCTTGTGCCGACTTTTTGGCAAGTATCTGCACCTTGCTTCTTATAATAAGGGAATACCGTTTGCAAAAACCGCAACTGCAATAGCATAATTGATTGTAACAATACTGCTCCGCCTGACATTGACCAAGGGTTTTACTTGCAATGTCAGGCGGATTTTTGTTTTTTTAATCACGTTTTACTGTTGCCGAACTATGCTTTGTTTTTGCCTTTCCTTACTTCGCTTCTGAAAAAAGCAGGTTTTTTAACCGAAAAAACCTGCTTTTTTCAGTCAAAAAAACTGCTTTTTCGGGATAAAAAACCTGCTTTTTTCAGTGACGGATTCTGAAAAGGCAAAATCAGTTTGTGAATCCGTTTTGTTAGGAATTGATTTAAAGTCATAAAAAAATCAACTTTTTTTTATGACTATGTGAAAAAGAATTATTAAATTTGCACAATCTTTTTTACAAAGAAGTATACAAGGAACAAAATTATAATATATTATGGCACAAATCAAAACATTGGCTGATTTGCAGGCGGTAAAACAGCGTGTATATGCAACAATGAAAACACGTGTTGAAGCTTTTGACAAGAGTTTGCCGCAAATCAGAATCGCAATGGCGACATCGGGAATAGCAGCAGGAGCAAAGGAAATTTTTGACTACATGCTCAATCAAACAGAGAAAGAAAATGTCAATGCAGTCATCACGCAGACGGGAGTTATTGCAGAGGGAAACCTTCAGCCCGTGGTTGTTGAAGTGATAATGCCTGACGGACAGTCAAAAATATATGAAAATGTTGACAAGAAGTCTGCAGACGCTATTATAAACACCCTAAAAGCGTAAATTTCTTAAAGAAGTTATTAACCTTAATATAAATATTTATATGACTAAATATAAGATGCACATCCTTGTTTGCGGAGGACCGGGATGTTCAGCCTCAAAAAGTGAGCAGATAGCAGCAAATCTTCGCAGCCATTTGCAACAGGAGGGTTTGGAGAATGAAGTTAATGTGGTTTTGACGGGATGTTTTGGTTTTTGTGAGGCAGGTCCGATTATTAAAATAATGCCGGATAATGTTTTCTATGTAAAAGTTCAACCTGAAGATGCCAAGGAAATAGTTTATGAACACATTATAAAGGGCAGGACGGTTGACCGTTTGCTTTATACGGAACCGTCCAACGGCAAAAAAACTCCGCTTGATACGGATACGGATTTTTATAAAAAGCAAGTCCGCATAGCATTGCGTAACTGCGGAATAATTGACCCTGAAAATATAGAAGAATATATTGCATTGGACGGTTACAAAGCCCTTGCAACATGTTTGACTGAATATACGCCTGAAAAGGTTATTGAGATTGTATCTGCATCGGGTTTAAGCGGAAGAGGCGGTGCAGGATTCCCTACGGGAAGAAAATGGGCTGCAACGGCTAAATCCAAAGCTGAACAGAAATATATTGTCTGCAATGCTGACGAAGGTGACCCCGGTGCGTTTATGGACAGAAGTATACTTGAGGGCGACCCGCACTCTGTTTTGGAAGCCATGGCTATAGCAGGCTATGCCGTAGGAGCGGATAAAGGACTTATTTACATCCGTGCCGAATATCCGTTGGCAATACACCGTTTGCAAATAGCACTTGACCAAGCAAGGGAGAAAGGATTGTTGGGTAAAGATATTTTCTCTACGGGATTTAACTTTGACATAGAACTCCGTTACGGGGCAGGAGCGTTTGTTTGCGGAGAAGCAACGGCTCTTATCCATTCTATGGAAGGTTTAAGAGGCGAACCTACTATGAAACCGCCGCGTACAAGCGATAAAGGTTATTTGGGAATGCCTACAAACGTAAACAATGTGGAAACTTACGCCAATGTTCCCGCTATTATATTGAAAGGTGCTGATTGGTTTTCGTCAATAGGTACGGAAAACTCAAAAGGTACAAAGGTTTTCGCTCTTGCAGGACAGATAAAAAATGTAGGTTTGATAGAAGTTCCTATGGGAATAACTCTCCGCGAGATTATCTACGAGATAGGCGGAGGAATGAAAGGCGATAAGAAATTCAAAGCCATCCAAACGGGAGGTCCTTCGGGCGGATGTTTAACGGAAAAACACCTAGACATACCTATAGATTACAAGAGTTTATCCGACGCAGGCAGTATGATGGGGTCTGGCGGTATGGTTATAATGGACGAAAGTTCTTGTATGGTTTCCATCGCTAAGTTTTATTTGGATTTCACCGTTGAGGAATCTTGCGGAAAGTGTACTCCTTGTCGTATAGGTAACAAGCGTTTGTACGAACTTTTGGATAAAATTACCCAAGGAAAAGGCTCAATGGAAGACTTGGATAACTTAAGAAATTTGTCCCATGTCATCAAAGATACATCTCTTTGCGGACTTGGTCAAAGTTCTCCTAATCCTGTGCTGTCCACATTGGATAATTTCTGGGACGAATACGTAGAACACGTAAAGGAACACAAATGCCGCGCAGGTGTTTGTAAGGCTTTAATGAAATATGAAATAAATCCAGAGGTTTGTGTCGGATGTACGGCTTGTGCAAGAAACTGTCCGGTAAATGCAATTAAGGGAGAAAAGAAGCAAGCCCACCAAATAAACCAAGAAGCCTGCATAAAATGCGGTACTTGTATGGAGAAATGTAAATTCGGTGCAATCAGTATAAAATAATGTAGGAGGATATTGAAAATGGAACAATTAGTAAATTTAACGATAGATAACAAACAGGTACAGGTTGCTAAAGGTACTACAATATTAAAAGCAGCCGCATCGATAGGAATTAAAATACCTACATTATGTTATTATGAACTTAAAGGACAAGGCATAGAAAATAAGCCCGGATGCTGCCGTGTTTGCGTGGTTGAAGTAGAGGGCAAAGGCAATTTAGCTCCTGCCTGCGCAACCAATGTATCCGAGGGAATGGTTGTTAAGACGCATTCATTGAAAGTAGTCAATGCAAGAAGAACTGTAGTGGAGCTTATGCTCAGCGACCACCCTGCATCATGCCTTACTTGTGCCAAGAGCGGAAAGTGCGAATTGCAGACATTGGCACAGGAACTGGGTATAAGAGATATTACTTTCAAGGGAGAGCAATCTACATACAGAAAAGATTTATCGCCTGCCATTATAAGGGATGTTAACAAATGTATAATGTGCCGCCGTTGCGAAACGGTATGTAATAAATTGCAGACAGTAGGAGCGTTGTCTGCAGTTAACAGAGGATTTATGGCTGTGGTTGCAACGGCATTTGAGCAAGACCTTGCAAAATCTCCTTGCGTTATGTGCGGACAATGCGTTCAGGCTTGTCCTGTCGGAGCATTGGCAGAGGTAGACCATACCCGTCAAGTTATCAATGCTTTGAATGACCCGAAGAAAACCGTTGTCGTACAGACCGCTCCTGCAGTCCGTGTGGCTATCGGCGAAGAGTTCGGTCTGACTCCTGGAACAAGAGTTACGGGTAAGATGGCTGCAGCACTTAGAAGAATAGGATTTGATTATGTATTTGATACTGACTTTGCGGCAGACCTTACCATAATGGAAGAAGGTACGGAGATGTTGGGACGTATTGACAAATATATAAAAGGAGATAAGTCGGTGAAATTGCCGATTATGACTTCATGTTGTCCGGGTTGGGTAAACTTCTTTGAAACTTATTACCCTGATATGTTGGATATTCCGTCCACTGCAAAATCTCCTATGCAGATGTTCGGAGCCGTGGCAAAGAGTTATTGGGTTGAAAAACTCGGAATAAAACGTGAGGACATGGTTGTTGTAAGTATCATGCCTTGTGTTGCAAAGAAATTTGAATGTCAAAGAGATGAGTTCAAAACCGACGGCAACCCTGACGTTGATTACTCGCTTACCACGCGTGAGTTGGCGGAACTCATCAAACAATTCAACATTGACTTCAACTCATTGCCTGAAGAAGACTTTGACAAGCCGCTTGGTGAAAGTACGGGAGCCGCTGTTATCTTCGGAGCTACGGGCGGCGTTATAGAAGCTGCAACACGTACCGCTTATGAGTTGTTTACAGGCAAAACATTGGAGAAAGTTGATTTCAATGAGTTGAGAGGTATGGACGGAGTAAGGGAAGCAACGGTTGATTTCAACGGAACGCCTATCCATATAGGAATTGCACACGGTTTGGGCAATGCCCGCAAACTTTTGGATAAGGTTAAAGAGGGCAAAGAGTTCTTCCACGCTATTGAAGTCATGGCTTGTCCGGGCGGATGTGTAGGAGGAGCAGGTCAACCTTACCATCACGGCGATTTCTCTAAAGTTGAAAGACGTTTTGCAGCCATTTACGAAGAAGATAAGGACAAACCTTTGCGTAAATCGCACGAAAATCCTTATATCCAACAACTTTACAAAGAATACTTGGGCGAACCGTGCGGAGAGAAATCGCATCACTTGCTTCACACGCACTATTTTGACAAGTCGGATAAGGTTGAATTTGTTAAGGAATAAGATTGTTTAACTTTTAAAACGTTTACAAAAATGGCAAAAGTAAAATTGGACGACAATAAAATACAAAAGATAAAGGATATTTGTGCCGCTCACGGCAACAAAGCTGGGGAAGCGATAAATATCCTGCACGAAGTGCAGAACACTTTCGGCTATTTACCGGCAGAGGTACAGGAGTTAATCGCAGAACAAATCCATGTCAGTGCCGCACATATATACGGAATAGTAACCTTTTATTCATTCTTCACAATGTTACCTAAAGGCGAACATCCTATAAGCGTATGTTTGGGAACGGCATGTTATGTACGCGGAAGCGAAAAGATTTTGGACGAATTCAAACGTCAATTGGGTATCAATATCGGCGAAACTACGCCTGACGGAAAATTCTCCATCAACTGTTTGCGTTGCGTGGGTGCATGCGGACTTGCTCCCGTTGCATTGGTAGGCGACAAAGTGTACGGAAGAATAACAACCGACCAGGTTAAAGACATCATCGCAGAATATCAACGTTGATATTTTTTCATAACAATGTTTTTTTTTAAGGGGCATCTTGTTCTAAAGATGCCCTTTTTTTGTGTGTGTATGACGGTGCGGAATACGGATATTGTGTCGGTAAATTCAGAGAACACCGCCGTAGATTCAGAATACAATTTTGCCTTTTCTGAAAAGAGTTTGAAAAAAAATAGGTTTTTTGCATCAAAAAAATAGGTTTTTTACTACAAAAAACCTATTTTTTTAAGATTGTTTTCTGAATCGGCAAAAGCCGAATCAGAATCGGATGTATTGTTTTCAAAAAAAATTATTGTTCCTCTTCTTTTTGCTTGTTTAAGATATATTCTTCAACGTGGTTGATGCCCGAATAAGGCGAACAAAGATTGCCAATGAAGAACGGTTTTTTATATGTGTTGAGCGAAAAATCGCGTACGAAACCGTAGTATGTGGTGTCGCCCGGTTCAAAGGCATGTGATATTTTGCCGCTGTAACCGTCACGGCAGTCAACTTCCATGGACAAAAAATAAATGTCGCCGTTTGCAGACCGTATGACGTCAAAATTGGTGAACCTGATAGAGGTGTATTTGAGTATATCCTTTCTTATTTTCAGCAGTTCTTCGTCCGTAGTGTGTGCATTGACTGCAACCACTGCGTAATCTTTGGAAAAATAAGCAGGATACCACGCTTTGCTTTGCTGGGAATAAAGATTAATGCCGAACAAACACAGCATCATTATTGCAAATACCTTTTTCATATCAGTGAGATTTTGTCTTTTTACTTTGCAAAAATAATTATAAAAATTTATTTAACAGACTTTTTTACCTGTTTTTTTTACTTGCAGACTAAAAAAGTATTATCAAAATCTTTGCCATACCGCAAAAAATATGTACTTTTGCAAACTAATATGGACAGACAACGAACACTCAATAATACAGTGAATATTGAAGGCAGGGGATTGCATACAGGGCAACTGTCCAATGTAACTCTGGTGCCTGCAAAGGACGGCGAAGGTATTTATTTTGTACGTACCGACCTTGAAAACCAACCTGTAATACAAGCCGTTGCGGAGAATGTTTCCGACACTTCGCGTGGTACTTCTTTGACTCAAAACAATGCTACCGTTGCAACGGTTGAACATTGTCTTGCAGCATTGTTTGCCAGTGGTATAGACAACTTGCGGATTGAGGTCAACTGCGGCGAGTTGCCCATATTGGACGGAAGTGCCAAGTATTGGGTGCAGCTGATAGAACAGGCAGGTGTAAAAGAACTTTCAGAAGAAAAACAATACCTTGAAATAAAGGTTCCGTACCATTATATATCGGAAGATAAAATGACGGAATATATAGCCTTGCCTTCCGAAAACTTTTCCGTAAAATCAACAATCAGTTTCAATTCCGATTTAATCGGAACACAGATGGCGGAAATGGACGGATTGCAGGCGTTCAATTCAGATTTTGCTTCATGCAGAACCTTTGTCTTTCTTTCGGAGATAGCATTTTTGTTGGATAACAACTTGATAAAAGGCGGCGATTTGGCAAATGCCATCGTTTTTGCAGACAAACCTATTGACGATGCGACGGCTGATAAAATCGGAAAGTTTTTCAACAAAAACAAAGAGGATATCCATACCGAGCATGGTGTGTTGAACACCGTTAAGTTGCAATATCCGAACGAGCCGGCAAGACATAAACTTTTGGATTTCGTAGGCGATATATCGCTTGCGGCAAAAAACATAAAAGGAGAGTTTATTATATTGAGGCCGGGTCACAAATCAAACACGAATTTCGCAAAATTAATAAAAAACAGTATGAATACAATAGATTCCGTTCCGGTTTACGACCCGAACAAAGAACCTGTCTTTGACATATGTGAGATAAAGAAAAGACTGCCTCACCGTTTCCCTATGCTGATGATAGACAAAATTACGGAAGTCGGCACGGATTATGTGGTGGGATTGAAAAACGTTACGGGCAATGAGGACTTTTTCAACGGTCATTTCCCCGAAGAACCCGTTATGCCGGGCGTTCTTATCGTGGAAGCGTTGGGTCAAACAGGCGGAATGCTTGTTTTGAAAGATGCAAAACCGGACGAAAAGTACAACACCTACTTTATGAAATTTGAAGAGGTGAAATTCCGTAACAAAGTTGTACCGGGTGACACGTTGTTGTTGAAAGTTGTGCAAACCGAACCTATACGCCGCGGCATAGTACGTATGAAAGGTACGGCTTATGTGGGAAATAAAATCTGCGTAGAGGCAACAATGATGGCTATGGTCAGCAAAGCATAAGGAAGAAAAGACAATCCAAAAAATAAAAAATATGAACAATCAGCTTTATGTACTTAACCCTCAAGCACAGATAGGCAAAAACGTGCAGATAGAACCGTTTGCAGTTATTCACAACGATGTAGTGATAGGGGACAATTGTTATATAGGAAGCGGAGCCGTTATTTTTCCCGGAGCAAGAATAGGAAATAATTGCAGAATATTCCCTGGTGCGAGCATAGCCGCAGTTCCGCAGGATTTGAAATTTGACAATGAATACACAACCGTTGAAATCGGTAACAACAACACTATAAGGGAATACGTTACAATCAACAGAGGTACGGCTGCACGCGGCACCACACGCATCGGGTCGGACAATCTGATAATGGCATACTCCCATATAGCCCACGATTGTGTCATCGGCAACCATTGTGTTCTGGCAAATAACACGACACTTGCAGGACATATAGAAATAGAAGACTTCGTGCTTACGGGCGGACTTACTGCCATACACCAATTTGTGCATGTCGGTCAGCACGCAATGCTGTCGGGCGGAACTTTGTTGGACAAAGACGTCCCTCCTTATATAAAAGTGGGCAGACAACCCGCATCGTATTGCGGTATCAACTCCGTAGGATTGCACCGAAGAGGCTTTTCGCAGGAAGACATCAACGAAATACACGATATTTATCACACCGTATTCCAATGCGGCTACACTTATTCGCGTGCATTGGAAGAGATAAAAGCAAGAAAACAGAATAAATACACCAATATTATAGCAACGTTCATAGAGCGTGCAGACCGCGGTTTGATAAAAGGTTACAATTAATCACAATAATAAGTTTTAATTCCAATCCTTTTCGGAAAACAAAGCCAAAAAATCCGAAAAGGATTTTTTATTTACTTAAAAAAGAGAATTGTTTTCGGAAAAGAAAAATCAAAAAACATATGTTTTTGAAACGAAAAACATATGTTTTTTGATTAAAATTCATATGTTTTTTTGAAAAAATACATATGTTTTTTCAAACTGTTTTCTGAATTTATATAAGAGAGTGTATGCTTAAATGCAGTGACCGACCGTTGAGTAAAGTTTAATTTCTTTGTCTGATGACTTCGTAAATCAACACACCTGCAGCAACTGACACATTCAGAGATTCGATGTCGCCGTTCATCGGTATTTTCACTAAAGCGTCCGACATCTTTATTGCTTCCTTGCTCACGCCTTTGTCTTCCGCTCCCATAATCAGACACAAAGGTTCACGCATGTCGGCTTGGGTGTAAAGAAGATTTGCTTTCTCGCTTGCAGAGTAAAGTTTTATACCGCTTTGACGCAAAAAATTGAGCGTGGTTTTGGTGTTGGATGATTTGCATACAGGTATTCTCAACAACGCTCCTGCACTGGTTTTGACGGCATCGGAATTGATTTGGGCGGAACCTTCGTTGGGAATGATAATGCAATCAACGCCCGCACACTGTGCAGTTCTTGCTATCGCACCGAGGTTGCGTACGTCGGTCAAGTGGTCTAAAAACAAGATAAAAGGCACTTTCCCTTTTTCAAAAATCTGCATAACGGTTTCTTCCAAAGCACTGTATTCAATCAAAGAGCCGTATGCAATCACTCCCTGATGATTTGCACCTTTGGCAACGGCGTTAAGTTTTTCCGCAGGTACGTATTGAATTTTTACGTTCTGATTTGACGCCCGCAGTTCGTCTTTTAACTGCCGCATGTTCTCACCCGACAGGTTGGTTTGCATAAGAATTTTTTCCAATTGCCTGCCTTGACGCAAGGCTTCCGTCACAGGACGTATTCCGTATATTATATTTGACATATAGATTAAATGTTTTCGGTTGTTATTCCGTGATTTTACCGTCGGAGATTATAAGTTTGCGGTCCGATTTGTCGGCAAACAGTTCACTGTGGGTCACAATGACAAAGGTTTGGTTGAATTTTTCCCTTAACAAAAAGAACAAATCAAACAATGCCTGCGAGTTTTTTGAGTCCAAATTGCCGCTCGGTTCGTCTGCAAGCACTATTGAGGGCGAGTTAATCAACGCACGGGCAATGGCTATACGTTGTTGTTCCCCGCCCGAAAGTTCGGACGGAAAATTATTGCATTTATCCGCAACGGACAGCAAGTCCAATAGTTCCATTGCTTTTTGTGTCGCTTCTTTTTTATTGCCTTTGTACAGCACTGCGGGCATAACGGTGTTTTCCAAAGCCGTAAATTCGTTGAGCAGATAGTGGAATTGAAACACAAATCCAATCTCCTTGTTTCTGAAAAGCGACAACTCCTTGTCCTTGAGTGTAGTTATATTACGGTTGTTTATAATCACTTGGCCTTTGTCGGCCTTGTCAAGCGTTCCGATTATATTTAACAGCGTGGTCTTTCCCGCACCCGACGCTCCCGTAACTGCAACGATTTCCCCTTGTTTTATTTCAAAAGAAATATCTTGCAAAACATGCAGATTGCCGTATGATTTGTATATGTTTTTTACCTCTATCATAATCTTTATTTTTCTATGTTTTTGTTGTTAAACACGGTTTTGCCGAAACTCAACGACACGTTCCAAGGGTTGTATGAGCCTGCATCCCTTTGGGTATACGAACATGAAAGAACAATGTTGCCAAGCGGCGTTGCGGTAACGAAACTCAATGCCCCTATGACATAAATCTTTTCAAAGAAACCGCCGTAATAGGGTAGGTTGGCTTCGTTTGCTTTGATGATTTTCAACGGCAAAAAACCGTAAAAACCTAACCTTAACGAAGTATTTCCCAAAAACGATGAACCCAAAGTAAGTATTTGTTCTCCGCCTGCGGCAAAAAATTGGTTTGCACGGTATTCAGGGTAAAACCGAGTAAAGGTTTCCGTTGTCGGAGTGTACACCCCTGCGTTCAAAAGCGAGGCTTTGTAGGTGTGGAACAAATCTTGGAACGAATAGAATATCTTTGCCGACAGTCCGAAGGAATATTTTTGGGTCAGTTTGCGGTATATCTTTGTTTCCAAGTCAAGTTGCACCCACGAATGTGATGAAGAAAAATCGGCATTGGGCTGATTCTTGCTTCCCGAAGTAAAGTCTTCCGTACCCGAAACCATCTGTGCATTGAGTTTTGCGTATGCTCCGTCCGACGGAATCTGATTGTTGTTCAGTGTATTCATCTCGTTTGATACTCCGAAGACAATATTTCTGAACACGGTTGCGTCGTTGGTGTCCGTGTTCACAATTACATTGTTGTTAAAATACCTGTCGCTGCATTCGCCTATACCGAATTTGGCAACCAATTTACTTTGTCTTGTAGTGGGAATGCCCGCCCGCAACTGCAGATTGGTTTCCCTTTCCACCATGTAGTTGGTTGCCGAATATTCAAACAGACCCGTTCGGTTTCTAAAGTAGTTCCATCGGTTTATATTCACTTCCATTTCCGCATAAAAGGGCAGGACCCTGTTGGGAAAATCCATTCTGAAGTTCAGCATTGACGAAGCATAGTAACGGCCGAAGTATCCGTTGACCTGCATTCTGTACGAATATCGGTGAAAAAAGTTATACTCCAATCCTGCATACATATTGCTGATTGGGTCTGTGGAAAGAATACCGCCGACTTTGGCTATAAGAAGGTTTTTGGTCTTTACGTTCAAATCCAATATATAAGATTGAAGAAAATTGTCGTAATATACCGTCGGTTGTACCGATTTTATGTCCGCCAAAGAGGCAACGGTAAGGTAATTTGCTTTGATATTGTCAAGTGTAATGCGGTTTAAAGGCAGATTCATTGTCAAAATACGTTCAAGATGTGTCTGTGCAGACGGCGGAACTCCGTGAATGATTATATTGCCTATTGATTCAGGTTTTTTCTTTTCATTAAACGCTTTGCGTTTTTCTTCCCTTTGCTCTGAAGTTACGGAGTCTTTGACGAACCTGCGTATCTTTTCAATGCTTTTCAATGCCGCTTGGTAACCTCTGTCTATACATTCTTTCTTTTGGGTGAAGTCCATTATGGCAACAAAACTCATATCTGGTTCAATCATAACCGATTTTTCTCCCGGCAGTTCGTATTTAGAGTCCAATGCAACCATATTTTCAATGTACAAAAGCAAGTCTTCTTCGTTCGGGTCTTGGAAATTGTCCGCAACTTTTACACCAATCATCACATCAGGATTGAAAAACTCTTTCATCTCATGTGCAGGAAAATTGTTGTAAACGCCTCCGTCGCAAAGCAGACTCTCACCCAGTTTCAGTGGAGAGAACACAAAAGGGAATGTCATGGACGCTCTGATGGATTGTCCCAGGTTTCCGCTCCGCATGATTACCTGTTCACGCTTGCCGACATCGCTTGCAACACAGAAAAATGGTATCATCAATTTGTCGTAGTTGCCTCCGCACACTTCGTTTGCCGAAGTAAAGAACTGCATAAACGCAAAATCCATCTGCACGGGGTTGATTAAACTCATAGGAAGGTCGGCTTTGAAGTTACGGTCTATGTCCAAACCGATGTTTAACAGCGATGCATCCTGACGCGGTACGCGTACATAAGATTTATACTTATCATCAACCTTTTGGGAAAGCCATTCGTTGAGTTCGTCCGAATAAAAAATCGCTTCAATCTCATGCGGAGTGTAGCCCGAGGCGTAAAGACCGCCGATGATTGCCCCCATGCTCGTGCCGCATATATAATCTATGGGTATGCCGTATTGTTCAAAGGCTTTCAATACGCCGATATGTGCCAATCCTTTCGCACCTCCGCCGCTTAAAACCAATCCTGTCTTGCAGCAAGTGCCGCTGTCCGAAGGCAAAGACAGATTTTCCGCATTTTGGGTGTAGACCAAATGCGTCAAAATCAGATTGAGCAATATATAAACAACGGCTTTCTTCATTGCAATTACTTATACGGCAGATAAATTTATAAGTTTACAAAAAGTCAATCATTTTTTTTATTCTTTCAAAACAAAAAAACCGTTTGTCTTAAAGTCAAAGTACAAACGGTTTCCATGAAAAGAATAATCTCACATTTTATTTTCTTGCCTGCAAAAGCAATTCCAGCATTTTTTCAGCACTGTCTGCAATCTTTGTTCCCGGCCCGAATACAGCCGCAACGCCAGCGTCGAACAAGAATTGGTAATCCTGCGGAGGTATAACGCCGCCTGCAACCACTATGATGTCCTCGCGTCCCAATTTTTTCAATTCTTCGATGACTTGAGGCACCAATGTCTTGTGACCTGCAGCCAAAGAACTTACTCCCAAAATATGAACGTCGTTCTCCACTGCTTGTTTTGCACTTTCTTCAGGTGTTTGGAACAACGGTCCCATGTCAACGTCAAATCCTATGTCGGCATAACCCGTTGCAACAACCTTGGCTCCGCGGTCGTGACCGTCCTGTCCCATCTTGGCAATCATTATTCGCGGTCTGCGTCCTTCAATTTCGGCGAACTCATCGCACATACGCTGGGCGCGTTTGAAGTTATCATTGTTCTTTGTATCTTGACTGTACACTCCTGAAATCAAATTTATTTTTGCTTTGTAACGTCCGAAATGTTTTTCTAATGCATAAGAAATTTCTCCTAACGAAGCTCTCTTTCTTGCAGCGTCAATGCTCAACTCCAACAAGTTGCCTTCGCCCGATGCGGCACAGTTTGACAAGGTTTCAAGTGCCTGTTGGCAATCGTCTTCGTTTCTTTCAGTACGCAATTTTGCCAAACGTTTAATCTGGGCTTCACGCACTGCGGTGTTATCTACTTCAAGCGTGTCGATGGCATCTTCATGTTCCAATCTGTATTTATTAACGCCCAAGATAGTGTCTATTCCTGCGTCTATACGCGATTGTTTTCTTGCCGACGACTCTTCTATTCTCATCTTCGGAACGCCCGATTCTATTGCTGCGGCCATTCCTCCCAACTTCTCAACTTCCTGTATATGACCCCAAGCACGGTGTGCCAACTCGTGGGTAAGCGATTCAACATAATAGCTTCCTGCCCAAGGGTCCAAAGACCTGCAAACGTTGGTTTCTTCCTGTATATATATCTGCGTGTTGCGGGCAATACGTGCCGAGAAATCGGTAGGCAAGGCGATGGCTTCGTCCAATGCGTTGGTGTGAAGCGACTGCGTATGTCCCAATGCAGCACCCATGGCTTCAATACATGTTCTTCCCACATTGTTGAACGGGTCTTGCTCTGTAAGCGACCAGCCCGATGTCTGCGAGTGGGTACGCAATGCAAGCGATTTAGGATTCTTCGGGTTGAATTGGTTTACCAGTTTAGCCCAAATCATTCTCGCTGCACGCATCTTGGCAATCTCCATGAAATGATTCATTCCTATTGCCCAGAAGAAAGACAGACGCGGTGCGAAATCGTCAACCGTCATTCCTGCGTTGATACCTGCCCTTATATATTCCAAACCGTCGGCCAAGGTGTACGCCATCTCAATGTCGGCAGTAGCACCAGCTTCCTGCATGTGATAGCCCGAGATACTGATGGAGTTGAACTTCGGCATATGCTTGGAAGTGTAAGAAAAGATGTCGGCGATTATCTTCATGGACGGTTTAGGAGGGTAGATATAGGTGTTACGCACCATAAACTCCTTAAGAATATCGTTTTGTATCGTACCTGCAAGTTGTTCCTGTTTAACGCCTTGCTCTTCAGCGGCGATGATATAGAAAGACAAAACAGGCAAAACCGCTCCGTTCATCGTCATTGATACGGACATCTTGCCCAAATCTATTTGGTCAAACAATATCTTCATGTCCAATATACTGTCAACGGCAACTCCCGCTTTGCCGACATCGCCCACAACTCTCGGATGGTCGGAATCGTAGCCTCGGTGCGTAGGCAGGTCAAATGCAACGGACAATCCCTTTTGTCCAGCGGCAATATTACGTCTGTAAAACGCATTACTTTCTTCCGCCGTTGAGAATCCGGCGTATTGGCGTATGGTCCAAGGACGCATAACGTACATAGTGGAATACGGACCTCTTAAAAAAGGAGCAACACCTGCAGCATAATTCAAATGTTCCATGCCCTCAAGGTCGCTTGCACCGTAGGCCGGTTTGACTAATATCTGTTCAGGTGTCATCCAATTCTTCTGGTTACCTGCTTTTTTCTCCCAATCGTGGAAGTTTTCATACTTGTAAGGACTTTTGAAGTCCACGTTTTCAAAATTAGGTCTCATTGTTATAGTGTTTTATTATTTTTCAGTGTCTTTAGGTTGCAAAGATATGAAATAATTTTAAACTGAACAAGTTTTTTAGTTTTTATTTAAGGCAAGTGTTTTTATTCTTTGACGGTACGGTGTTGTATGTTTACGGTCGGGTTTTTGGATTTAAAACCGCTGCCTCGTATTTTTATTTTCCGCAACAGAAATTTTACCTTATATATATTAAGGTATATTGAGTTTTAAATTGCGTTTATAAAAATCCTTTTCAGAAACCATTAAAAAAAAACATATGTTTTTTTATTAAAATTCATATGTTTTTTTGAAAAAATACATATGTTTTTTAATTTTACTTTCAGAAAAGAAAATTTAAAAACCGCAAAAAAGCGGTTAAAATGCGTAGAAAAAGTCTATGTAAAATCCGTGTGCGTGGTGCAGCAAGTCTTCCAACGACGATTGATAGGCATCGCTTCTGTATCCGACGGACAACCGCCATTTTCCGAACAACTCTATACCCGCCTGAATATTAGCTCCCCAAAGCGAAGCTTCGGAATTTGATTCCAAAAGGGCTTCTTTTTTTACGTCGGAACCTAAAGGAAACATCATATAAGGCCCTGCCGCTATTACCCCGCGGCATACCTTGCTGCCTATACGCCATTTGAAATTAAACGGAATGTAAATATATTCGTACGTGCCGTCCAATACATTGTCCGTACGCGGCTCTAAATTTTGCAAAGAAAACATCGCCGACGCCGAGAGTCCGAATCCGACAACGGGAATGTTGATGTCAAACTCGGGACCTACGGAAAAATTTTTAAAAGGCATGGATTCATTGCGGACATCTGTCTGTGTCCGTATTCCGTATTGTATCAATTGGGCGTGCAAATCAGCATTAAGGACAATCAAAACAAATACGGATATAATTGCAAACAGTTTATTCATAGAATGAAGCATATTTTTGCAAAAATATAAAATATTTTGATATTCAGCGTTATATTAAAAGATATTTTTGTAAATTTGCCTGTACAATGTCAAACGGATAAAGATTCATATACAAATATGAAAAGATATATACTGTTTTTAGTTTGTACGGCGGTGATAACTTGCGGTTTTGCCCAAAAAGGCGGAATGCTGCGTTACGAAGAGAACAAAGGTCAATGGGACAAGGAAATATTGTTCAAAGGTTCGTTCACCCAAGGCCGTGTTTATGCAACCCTTCGGGGTTTGAGCATTACCGTACTTGACAGCAACAACGTATACTTCCATCCGCACGGGGTGGAAAGGCAGACAGACGGCAAAGAAAAATTCGCAGTGCTGGGTATTTATCCTTACAACAGCCATGCTGCAAGTGTAAGTACGGGAGAGAAAATGTCAGGTTATACAAACTATTTTTTGGGTAATGACAAAAGTAAGCATGCGTGCGATGTACGAGGTTTTGAAAGCATAACGTACAACGGTGTATACCCTTATGTAGATTGGGAAATAAGTTCTCAAAACTCTTCGCCCAAGCACAGTTACATTGTTCACCCCAACGGAAGAACCAAAGACATAAAAACTTTGTACAAAGGTGCGGAAGAGGTGTTTTTACGCAACGGCAAACTTATAGTTGTCACATCCTGCGGTGAGATAAACGAAGACAGTCTTATAGTTTTTCAGTACATAGACGGCAAAAAAGTATTCATACCCGCACAATATGTTATTGAGCGGACAGACAGCGGCTTTTTGGTAAGTTATGATGTGGAAACATTTGACCCGAGTGCAGACTTGGTGATAGACCCGGGACTTATATTTTCCACATATTCGGGTTCACATTCTGACAATTGGGGTATGACTTCGTGCTATGATAAACACTATCTGATGATAAGCGGAGGCATAACCTTCGGAGGCGAATATCCTACAACCGAAGGGGCGTATGAAAAGATTTTCAGCGGTAATGCGGATTGCGTAATCACAAAGTACGACTCAACGGGTCAGAACATGATTTTTTCAACTTACTTGGGAGGAACGTTAGCCGAGATGCCGCACTCAATGGTTGTTAACAATAACAACGAAGTAGTTGTTTTCGGTACAACGGGCAGCAAAGATTTTCCCATTACAGAGGGATGTTACCAAAAGTATTTCATGGGCGGCGATTCCCTTACGTACGAAACAAGCATCAATTATCCTAAAGGTATAGATATATTCATAACCACTTTGAGTGCGGAGGGAAACAAAATAATTTCTTCCACATTTATGGGCGGCAGCGAGAACGACGGAATCAACATAACGCAGGAATATGCCGTTACGGCGTTCAATAAAGTGTATTTCGGCAACGATTCGCTCTATGCAAACTACGGTGACTGTGCAAGAGGTGAGATAACAGCGGATAAGAACAACAACATATATATAGCATCCTGCACTTTCTCAAACAATTTTCCCGTTACAACAGGCAGTTTTCAGCCTGCAAGCGGCGGAAAACAGGATGCGGTGGTTTTTAAGATGGACAGAAACCTGTCAACTCTGATTTATTCGTCGTATTTGGGCGGAAACTCGTGCGACGCAGCCTATTCAATAGATTTGGACGCCAACAACCGTGCCTATGTATGCGGAGGAACGTGTTCGGGTAACTTTCCCGTAAAACAGGGTGCGTACAAAACGGCGTTCAACGGCGGAACGACCGACGCATTCGTTGCATTGGTTTCGGCAAATGGCATGGTGTTGGAAGCATGTACTTATTTCGGTTCAGACCAGTACGACCAAGCATTTTTCGTACGCTTGGACAAAGAATACACTCCTTATATTTTCGGTCAGACCAAGGCAAAAGGTTCGGCTCTTATCCACAATGCACAGTATGCAAAACCCGGCAGCGGGCAGTTCGTTGCCAAGTTGGGAAAGAATTTGGACACTTTGATTTTTTCAACCGTATTCGGAACGGGTGACAACCGTATCAATATTTCGCCATCCGGCTTTAATATTGACATGTGCGGCAGAATTTATTGTGCAGGATGGGGAAGACAATTCAAGTATATACTCTCGCAACAGCCTTTAGGCACATTTGATTTGGAGACAACGGCGGATGCTTACATGAAAACAACGGACGGAGCGGATTTTTATATAATGTGTATGGAAAAAGACGCAACGGCACTGAACTATGCTACGTTTTTCGGGGAGAAAAGCGAAGTTGCGTATCAAGGCAATGACCACGTGGACGGAGGAACTTCGCGTTTTGACCGCTACGGTGCGTTTTACCTTACGGTATGTGCTTCTTGTAACGGCACAAACGGCTTTCCTGTGACTTCAGGTGCATATTCCACTACCAACAATGCAACAAACTGCAACATGAGTTCTACAAAATTCAGCATCAACAACGACTTTGCCGTCGCTGATTTTGAAACTTTGCCCGTATCATGCAGCCAATCGGAATTGTCTTTTAAGAATTATTCACGCGGAGAATCGTTCGTGTGGGATTTCGGTGACGGTTCGGCGAAAGTAAATCTTAAAAATCCTACCCACAAATACAACAATGCGGGATTGTATACCGTAACTATGTCGGCGTATTCACAAAACGGTTGTCAGACAAGCGATACGGTAGCAAAGAACGTCCTTATTTTGAACAATTCTGCGTGGTTTGCCGACACTCTGACCACATGCGAACAAAAGCCGTTGCACATCGGGTTTGAGAATTTGGCATTGTACGACGGCGGTGACGTTACTTTCTCGTGGTCGCCCGCCTCTTTGCTTAACGACAGTACGGGTTCAAATCCGTATGCCGTTGTTTCATCGCCGACATTGTTCACAGTTACGGTGACGAGCGGCGGTTGTACGGACACCATATACCGTTTTGTTGACATTGATACTATGGAAAGTTATCTTCCCGATACGCTTCATTTCTGTTCTTTGCCCTATACGTACACTCTGCCCGACGTTATGAACCGTACGTTTGAGTGTTCGTGGACGCAGGATTTCAATAAACCGATTCTTTTGTCGCAAAACAATACCGCAGTTACCGTAGACGACACCGCCCATAAGCGGTTGTACGTACGTTTTTATGCCAACGGATGTATGGGACAGGACAGTATAATCTTGGATTATTCGGGTCCAGAGGTAACGCTTACTTATCAAAACGAAGGATGTGCAGGACAGAACAACGGATGGGCTGAAATAACTTGCAATTATACCTCAAATATCCACTATCAATGGTCATGTTCGGACAAGGATACTAATTTTGTGGGCAATCTTCCGCAAGGTTCATACACTGTAAAGGTGTATAACAACGACGATGCCTGCACCGTAACCAAGAGTTTTAACATTTCGGCTTCGCAGGCCGTGGCTTTTTCATCGGCGATAACTGATGCCAAATGCAACACTGTGTGCAACGGAGGGGTAAATATAATTCCGACTATGGGCGTAGCACCGTTTTCTTACCTTTGGAACACGGGACAGGACACTAGTTTCATAAAAGATTTGTGTCAAGGTGAGTATACGGTGACGGTAACTGACAATAACAACTGTTCGCTTACCAAAACCATAACCGTAGGAGTGCAGGACACGGTGCTGATTGCGTTTGACAAAACGATTAATCCTTGCCCTGAAGGATGTTCTGCAAAGATAAACACAACTGTAAGCGGAGGTGAAACGCCGTATTATTATTCTTGGAGCAACCAAAAGCAGACCAAAAACATTGAAGACTTGTGTTCGGGTGTTTATACGCTGACAGTTACCGATAAAAACGGATGTTCGGCCGTTGACAGTACGGAAATAACTTATGAAGATAAACTTGCGGACATTGAAGTATCGGTTGACCCCGTACATATCTACGACGGACAGACCATAACCTTGAGTTCAACCTATATTCCGGGCTTTAAATACAGTTGGACACCGTCAAAACACCTTAAAACCCCGCAATCCAACACTACCAAAGGCACGGCGTACGAAAACACTGTCTTTTACGTGGACGTTTTTGACGGAAAAGGCTGCAAGAAATCGGACAGTGTAAGCGTTGAGGTTGAGTACGTGCAGTGCGGCAAACCCAATATATTCGTCCCTAATGCTTTTACGCCCAATGCAGACGGCAAAAACGACATAGTATGTGTAAGCGGGGAGTATATAGAATCCGTAGATTTCAGAATTTATGACCGATGGGGCGAATGTGTGTTCGCAACCGAAAAAAACGAAGACTGTTGGGACGGCAAGTACCGCAACAATGAATGCAGTTCGGGCGTGTATTTCTATAAGTTGGAAGTGCATTGCATGGGCGGCAAAACTTATGTAAGCGGAGGCGATATAACACTCATACGCTGAAACCAACACAATACTGCAAAACAACGCTATGGCTAAAAAAACAAAATATTACGTAGTTTGGTCGGGAAGAAAAAAAGGTATCTTTACATCGTGGGAAGAATGCCGCAAAAGCATAGAAGGATTTCATCAGGCACGATATAAATCGTTTGAAACCAAAACTCAGGCACAACAAGCATATGAAAATCCGTATTACGATTACTTTAAAATAAAAAAAGAAGAGGATTCCGCACAACCAAACAATATTGCCGCAAGGTTGAAAGACGAGTTCAACCAAGGACAATTGCCCGTTATTGATTCGTTGTGCGTAGACGCTGCATGCAGCGGCAATCCCGGTGTGATGGAATACAGAGGTGTGCATATTTTGACTGGAAAACAAATCTTTTATTACCGTCATCCGTACGGTACGAACAATATAGGCGAATTTTTGGCGTTGGTTCACGGACTTTCGTACTTAAAACGCCACAACTTACCCCAGCCTTTGTACACCGATTCTGTCAATGCAATGAAATGGGTCATGCAGAAAAAATGCAAAACCAAGCTTGAAGACAATGCCAAAACGCACGATTTGTTTGAGTATATACACCGTGCCGAGCAATGGCTGGCAAACAATACCTATACAACGCAAATTCTCAAGTGGGATACGGAAAGATGGAGCGAGATTCCTGCGGATTTCGGCCGTAAAAAATAGAATCCATGGACAATGAATTGTTAAACTGTTTAACTTCGGAGGAAATCCGTCAATTGCAATGTTGCACCCTTTGCCCGCACAAGTGCGGGGTAAACCGTCTGAAAGGCGAAAAGGGGTTTTGCAGGCTGGATTTATCCCTTGCAATAGCCTTGGTGATAAACCACAAAGGCGAAGAACCTGTTTTGAGCCGGAGTAAAGGCGTGACCAATGTATTTTTTTCGCATTGCAACAGCCAATGCCTGTTTTGCCAAAACCACAGAATATCGTGCAATACGCTTGATACCAAAAATCTTTACCCGACCGTGACAGAGGTTACGGACAAGATAACAGAGGTATTGCAAACTTCCGAAAACGTACTCGGATTTGTGTCGCCCACGCACCAACTTCCCGTTATGAAAGCCTTAATCAGAGAGGTTAACAACAGGGGATTGTTCCCAAAAATTGTCTACAACTGCGGCGGATACGAAGATGTACAGACGTTGGAGGGGTTAGAAGGAACGGTTGACGTATATCTGCCCGATTGGAAATATGCAGACAAAGAGTTGGGACGGAAGTATTCGTCGGTGCGTGATTATTCTCAAAAAGCCAAAGCGGCAATCAAGGAGATGTACCGACAAAAAGGTTCGTCCGTTCTTACCGACATAGACGGCAACATAGAAAGCGGACTGATAATACGACACTTGATTTTGCCCGGATGCACGGATAACAGCAAAAAAGTGTTGGACGAGATAGCTTGGGAACTATCGCCGAACGTTACTTTGTCGCTTATGTCGCAGTACAATCCGCCTTTTCAAATGCCGTATTCAAATCTTAACCGCAAGATAACCGAAAAGGAATACAACGAAGTGCTGGACTTTGCTCTTTCTTTGGGTTTTCACAAGATTTATTCGCAGGATTTGACCTCTACCGACAGCGTCATACCTGATTTTGATAACAATACCTTTATCCGCAACGGCGATTCGTAACCTTCTTTTTTTTGTTTGACGGTTTTACTCTGTCGTTGTATTTTTGCCCTTTGCAGTTTTGCTGCCGCCCCTTCGCATTATGTTTTTGCCCCTTGCGAAAGTAATGTCAAAAAAATCACATTTTTTGCAGTAAAAAAATAGGTTTTTTCGGTCAAAAAATCTGATTTTTTTAAGATTCTTTTCTGAAAGGGCGGAATTGGAGTCAGAAATTAATTTTTTTATATTACCTTTGCTTTTTAAATAAACGGCGTTATGATTAAATCAAAGATATTCAGATTCATTGTTGTGCTTGCAGCAATTTTGCAGGCAGTGTGTGCGGATGCACAGGTTTTGTCCCAAGCTCAAAAAAAACTGTTAACCGAGGGTTTTGACAAGCATATAAAAACCGTTTCCGCTATTTCGGCCGAAAACATTGACATGATTTCGGTTTACCGTTACCAATTGGAAAAAGCAGAGCAGTTTGCGGAAGAAAACGAACGCTATTCCGCTGACAAAGATATATATGCCAAATTGTTTGAACTTAAAAATTTGGTTGAGCAAAACAAGGAAGTCGTTGACTTCTTGGCTCCCCGTGCTTCAAGGATGTATTATTCCAAAGCCGTAAGTTTGCTTTCCAACGGCAAAACCAATGAAGCCTACACTTGTTTGCACAAAGCAGTGGCGGTAAAGCCCGACAACATTATGGCACATTACGAACTGTGCAAAATAAGTCTTGACAGCGGGCAGATAGTTCAAACCACCGACCGCCTGACTGCAATAATCAACGGCATGAATCCTACGGCGGAGCAGGAGCAGATGTGCAAGAATCTGTTGTCTTACACTTACGACAAAAATCTTTTGGAATCCATGTCCTTTATCAAGCAGGGAAAATATGCTTATGCGTACGATATTCTGAAAGAATTGGATACATGGTGTGCAAAGGACAATTTCAACATATGCAAACAAGGCATAGTAAAGAAAAATATTGAAATTTGCCAAAAAGGAATATACGACAACCATATAGACATAACGCAAAAAGCCATCAGCAAAGGTGAGTTGAAAGTGGCGGGGGACTTTGTTAAAAACACTTACGACTATTTCCAACGCAACAAAGAGGGCATAAGCGACACTGCATCGTTTGAACAAATTGTACGCACGGTCGTTGACGGATACATCAAACAGGCCAAATCCATGACGGAAGCCAAAAACAGCGAAGCCAAAACGGATTTGCTGTTAAAAGCTAAAGAACTCAGCCAGATGATTGGCGGGGAATACGAAAGCGGAGTGTTGCAACAGATTGCTCTTTTGAACGGAAGCATCAACATAACCGACCCTGTGTTGGATTCAATTGAACAAACGGCACAAAACAACGGTTACAGTATTGATTACAAAGAATATATCGTTGATACAATGACAGTGGCCGAAGAAGCGGTGGAGCAAATAGAAAAGGAATATATACCGTCTTCGCAAAACGAACATCCTTCGCAAAGCGTTGCGGTCAGCGTCAACAAGACCAAAACCATAGACAAAGCCGTTGACGACAAGTTTTTTGAAACCCGTCAGTTTATGCAGGTCAACAATTACGAGAAAGCACTTGAGGTATTGGAGAAAGCCAACCGTTTAGCCAAGATGGAAGGCGACAAACAAGCCGTTGAACAGATGTATCAACGTGCTATACGGGAGATAACGGCCAAAAGAATGTCGCGTGCCGAGTATGCAATATTCCAAGGCGACGTAAAGCAGGCTGATTCTTTGGTAGCCCTTACAGACGATTTGCTTGAGGCTTACGGTATGAAGCAGGATACGGCAGTGGTGCGTATAATGAACTCTTATCTCCGGGCAATAGACAACAAAGTTTGTCAGAAAAAACAGGAAGAAATCAACGTAATAGTTTACGACATATTGGATTGCATACGCAAAAATGATTTTTATTCCGCCGAGATTCATATAAACAAAGCCATGCAAATAAAAGGCAACAATGAATGCAGGTTGGATAAATCGCGTATAAGGAGTTTAAAACGTCAGATAGAAGAGCCTTTGCAGTATGTGCGTCAGAAAGAAACAACGGAAGATTTGCTTGCACAGGGCGATACCAACAAATATTTTGTGGAATATGCCAAGTTGGAGCATTTTTATTATACCCATAAGTTGAGCGAAATGAGTGTTAACCATACTCCGTTAAGACAAATCATTGCACAGACGGGCAACGACAAGTTGGCAATCAAGATTACGGACGAATTGATTAAGTACAAACAATACGAAGGTGCCGTTGAATCGCTCGGAGCGTTGAAAGAATTGGGCTATAAATCCAAATACACCAAAAAAGCACAGCAAAGAATAGGAAAGATGATGAGTTTTGAGCAGATGAAACGGCAAGACAAAATAGAACAATCGTACAGAATGAACGACAAATATATGAACGACAAGTGGTTTAAATATTTCTTAAAGTCGTATAAGAAACATTTAATAAAATTTCAGAAGATTAAATCTTAATCTTTTTGGGTTTTTACCGCAGTTGAGGCACTACGGCAAAAAACATAATCTCGTCCTGTGTGTCGTTAATCATATCGTGTGAATGTCCTTTGGGACAATAGAACGCCTGACCGCTTTGCAAACGCTCTGTATTGCCGTCAAAGTTGATTAAAGCCGAACCTTTAATCATAAAAATCACTTCACAGTTGTCTTCATGCGTATGATAACCGATGGAAGCACCGGGTTTAAGAACGGAAAGCATTATTTTGTTGTCTTCGTCGGTGAACATCTTGGAATAAATCTCCTTGTTCCCGCCTTTGAAATTATCAATTTTTGTGACTTGTGTAAGGGAAAAATCTATAATCATAATATATAAGTATTGTTTTTTGTGAAAAAATAAAAAGATTAAAACACTTTGCTGCCGTTTTCCACTGTTTGCTGCGGTTGCAATATGACTACACCTTTATCAGTTTGGCATCCTAATATCAATATTTCGCTTTTTACATCCGCAATCCGCCGCGGCGGAAGATTAATCACGCATACCACTTGTTTGCCTGTAAGTTCTTCTGCGGTATACAGCGAAGTTATTTGTGCCGAAGAAGTTTTCACTCCGATATTTCCGCCGAAATCTACGGTGATTTTATATGCCGGCTTTTTCGCTTTAGGATTTAAGACTGCATTTACTACAGTGCCTATGCGGATATCTACTTTGTCAAAATCTTTTATGTCAATCATTGCGTTTAATATTAAATTCAATGTCGGTTAATTCAGTGTTCAATGTTTTTCAATCTGCAAAGATAAATAAATATTGTGAAATAAAAAGCCTCCCGTTCTGAATTGAACGGAAGGCAAAACCCAATTATTATGAAACTTTGTTAATTATTAATTTTCTTTTTGTGACTAATCTGGGATTCGAACCCAGGACCCCATCCTTAAAAGGGATGTGCTCTACCTGCTGAGCTAATTAGTCCCGTTTTGAGATTGCAAAATTACTACATTTTTCTATACCTGCCAAATTTTTTATTAAAAAATTTTCCTACTTAATATTGATGTTGTTATATATCAACTAAATAAAAAATCATTTTGTTGCTCTTTCAATACTGTTATGTACGGAAAAAACGGCGGTTTTTGTATTTCCTTTTGCATCGGAAACTACAATTTTAAGCGTATTTTTCCCTTTTTTCATATGTTTATCTATATTATATGTCAA
This sequence comes from Bacteroidales bacterium, assembly GCA_017934545.1. Lineage (GTDB taxonomy): Bacteria > Bacteroidota > Bacteroidia > Bacteroidales > P3 > Scybalousia_A. The sequence continues at coordinate 39,818 of JAGBJI010000012.1, read as the reverse complement.
CATTGAGCGTTTTCCGTCAAACTCGGTCAGAATCCATTGTCCGTTAAGATAGGCATTGTAAGAATTGATGCCCGAAAGATTGTCACTGATTTTGATTTTCAAGGTTTTTTGTTTGGATGTAAGCGTTTTGTTTGTCTTGAAATTCACGGCTTTTATCACAGGAGCGACGGTATCCATCCACACTGTGTAAGTACCGAAACTTCCTGCCGAAGCCTCTACGTAATCGGATTTAAGTTCTCCGCCTATTGAAGACATTCTTCCCTTACTGTCCGTCTTTACAATCAAGTATTTGCTTTTTAAGTTCTGATTTATTTTATAAGGTTTTATCTTTATGTTGAATTTTTTTCTGACCGGCTCGTAAACAGTGTGCAGCGTATGCTTGTCGGAAAACTTTCCCTGACTTTTTGAATAAGAAAAATCAATGCTTTCGTACAACGCACCTGTCGGAAAGGTGAAAATACTTCCGTCGGAAGCGGTATACATGTTTTTGTCTTTGCAATTGAAAAATTTTGTGTTAGGTTTTTTCTGTTCTTTGTTCACCAATGCAGAATCCTCAACCCCCTTTACAAAGAAATAGTATTCGTATTTATTGGCTTTTAAATCTGAAAACCGCCATGTAATTCTGTAAATGCTGTCGGTTTTTACGCAAAGTATACCTTTATTTTTATAAGTGTTGAACGGCAAAATGCCGTTTTCTTTTTGTTTTGAGCAAAGATAGCGTTTGCCGCTCTGAATGTATAGCGGATAGTTTATCGTTGCATCTACATAACCGTAATCATTGAAAGAAAATTTCTCTACATGGTGGGAAAAAATCACCGTATCGCCGACAAGCAATTCCGTTTTCCATACTCCGTTACGCATGGTGGAGCGGAACGAAGGGTCGTATGCAAGGACGGAAAAATACACGTTGCCGGAACATTCCACGGTATCGCCCTGATGAAACGAAGTATCACTGCTTATGTTTATAATCTTTGCGGATTGTTTTCCCTCAACGGAAGAATTTTTGTACGGAGTTAAAGCCAAAGATTGTATGTAAGGCGGAGTGGAATCCTTAACCTGCAACCCGAAAAGCAACGGATTGATGGGTTGTTCGGTCTTTGTGTCACGGATTTCAAAGTGAAGATGAGGTCCTTGTACCATTCCCGTTTCACCGCTTAAGGCTATAGTGTCGCCGCGTTTTACATAAATTTGCGGTTTTGTGAAAGTATAATCAAATGTATAGCAATGTTTGCCATATTGATATTGTTTTACAAACTCCCCAATCTTACCTGAATATTGGCTCAGGTGCATATAAACCGTTGTATAGCCGTTGGGGTGGGTTATGTACAGATTTTTTCCTCCTCCGTAGGCTTGTATTTTTATACGTGATACGTATCCGTCGGCAGGGGCTATGACTGCGTAACCCGTTGTTTCGTTTGTACGGATGTCAATGCCCGAATGGAAGTGCGACCCACGCAATTCGGCGAAAGTTCCTGCAAGAGTAAGCGGAATTTTCAGCGGAGAAATGAAAGCATCCTGCGGATACAAGGCATGCAACTTCTGAATTTCATCATCGTTTACCGCCGTTGTGCTTTGCTGTTGTGCCTTCGGAGAGCAGGAAAACAACCCCGAAGCCATGATTACGGCAAAGATAAAAGTTTTTACCATGTTTTTGTTGTACCATTTGTCAGATTTGAACACAATCAAATAAATAATCACGCCCGTCAACCACGCAACAGGGGCTCCCATCCATATTCCCATAGTATTATACTTTAAACTCAACCAATAAGATACAGGATACCTGACAATCCACAGCGACAATATGCTGATAACCATAGTAACCGTAGCCTTGCCTGCACCTCTGAAAAAAGCGGTGTACATCATCTGATGGCAGAAAACAAACCAGAACAGCCCAGAAACCAATAAATATTGTGTGCCTATGCTGATTACCGCCTCACTGTCTGTAAACAAACCCATCAACTGCCTGCCCAATCCGCAGAAAACCGCCATCGTTACAACGGAAACGCCGCCCATTATCTTCAATGAAGACTTAAATCCGCTCTTTGCCCTTTGCACTAACCCAGCTCCTATATTCATGCCTGTGCAAGAGGTCAACGCCTGCGAAATGTTTAAAACGAACAAAAGGGCTATGGACTCTATACGCATGGCTGCCGAATATGCCGCCGTGGCATCTGTTCCGAAACCCACCACAAGCCACAATATAAGTATCTGTGTCAAAGACACCACGCTTTGTTGTATACCCGTAGGAATGCCTATAGAGATAATGTCTTTGAAATAATGTTTGTCAAACACCATATGTTTGAACGGCAGTTTTACGTATTCGTTTTTGTGCGGCAGATACGAGAAAATGCCCGCAAAAGCAATGAATTGGGAAATTAAACTTGCCACTGCCGACGATTCAATACCCCAATGCATGCGGACGATAAACACGTACGACAACACGGCGTTGAGAATATTGGCTGGAATAAGGAAATAAAGCTGCGTTACCGAGTCGCCCAATCCCCTTAAAATGCTCACCGCAGAGTGAAACAGTACCGAGAAAAACATTCCCGCCATGTATATGCGGAAATATTGTACGGCATACATGCGGACATCGGCCTGCATGTTCAGCAGGCAAAAGATTTTGTCGGCAAAGATTATGCTCAACGCACAGACAAGCAGTCCCAATACTGTGAAAAATATATAAAACGTACTGATAATGTCATGTATGCACTTAAAGTTTTTGGCTCCGTAATGGTGCGAAACCACCACGCTGCCGCCCGTTCCTATGCCTAAAATCATGGAAGTTATGAAAAACACCACGGGATAGCACGCTCCGACGGCGGCAAGTTCGCTTACCCCGAGATAACTTCCCACAAATGCACTGTTGACAAGCGTATACAGTTGTTGGAAAAGGTTGCCGAGTATCAGTGGAATGCTGAACAAAAAAATATTTTTGGTTATCGCACCCTTGGTAAAATCCATTTTTCAGACGGTAAAGCACATACGGACAAAATCTTTCAGCCTTATCTTAACTTTTTGTTCCTCTTCGATAAAAGACATATGCCCTGTAGGCAAAATCATGGTTTCACTGTGGGAAGGGAAGCATGCTTGGGCGTAAAGAGTTTCAACATCTATGCGGATATCATATTTTCCCGAGATAAACAAAACGGGACATGTGCTATTGGCAAGTACGTCGCAGCGGTCCCTGCGTTGAATCATGCCTTTCTGTGCAGCAATTATTCCTTCGGAAGAAGTGCCTAAAGCAATGGATTTCAAATCCTCAATTTCCCCTGCGTATTTTATACGGTTTTCTTTCTCAAACAAATTGGGTATAAAATCAACAATGAATTTTATCTTGTCAGAATTGATTATTTCGCATGCACGCAAACGGTTTTGTTTGCCTTTTTCGCTGTCTGCCAATGCCTGTGAATTCATAAGGCAATAGCCTTTTAACAGTTGCGGATACATCTGTGCAAAAGCCAAAGTTATCATTCCGCCCATGCTGTGTCCGCACATGACACAATATCTTATATGTAAAAAATCCAAAAGTTCTTTAACCATTTCGGCCTGCAACTCCATTGAAGACACTTCTTCTATTGTCTGGCTTTCTCCGTGGCCTATCAAATCCACTGCCACAACCCGCATTGAAGACATGTAGTCCAAAACGTATTTTTCCCATACCTGAAGGGAATTCATGTAGCCGTGAAGAAAGACTATACATTCATTGCCGCTGCCTTCGTCCCTGTAATTGATGGTCTTTCCCCTGAATTCAAAAGTACTGTGCTTCATAGTGTAAAAAATATGATTGTTTAATTATGTGCAAAGATACTAAAAAATATCATACCTACTGTAAAAAAAATTCAACCACCCGCTTTTACAAGTGTATATATACCGTGCAGACAGTTGTTTTCAGAATCTAAAAATAAAAAACATATGTTTTTTTGAAAAAATACATATGTTTTTTCATTTTACTTTCTGAATTGGATTTTTTACTTTTTTAAATATTCGGGCTAAATGAAAGGGAGATGCTGATAAAAGATAAAGGGAGAAAAAAAAGAATTAATTTAATCCGTAAAAAGTGAATATTTTGTAATTTTGCAAAGTCAAAATACATATATAATGTACAGGGGTAAATTGCAGACAAGTCATATCGGTACATGCTTTTTGTTTGAAAAACAAGAGGCCTTAGCAATCATTTCCCTTTGTTTGTGGTATGACTGACATTTTTTCTTCAATTACACAATTTTCATCACTTTGTATTAATATTTTTTACGCATTGTTTGCTTTTGCAGCAATTGCATGCAAACAAAACATGCAAAGAGAAACAAAAAAATATGCCGCCGCTTTGACGGCAAAGCATTGAAACAGTATTTTATAAATATAAAACAATATATGGAAAACACAAAAAACACTTATGTACACATAGCCAAAACCAAGAAACAGTTGTATCGGTATTTGTTAATCACGCTCGGATTTCTTTCGGCGTTCGGTCCGTTTGTGACGGATATGTATCTGCCTGCGTTGCCTTCGCTTGCCAAGCAGTTCTCTACTACCAATTCCGCAGCACAGTTGAGTTTGACCATGTCAATGTTCGGTTTGGCAATAGGACAGATAATTATAGGCCCCGTAAGCGATAAATACGGCAGAAAACGTTTGCTTATATCCTCGCTTTTGTTGTATTTGGTTTCCACGGTGTGCTGCATCTTTTCGCCCAATATACATACCTTTAACCTGATGCGTCTGTTTCAGGGCATGGCAGGTGCAGGCGGTATAGTGTTGTCAAGAAGTATCGCCACCGACTTGTATTCGGGCGAAAGACTTACGCAATTTATTTCCATGATTGCCGCAGTGAACGGCATAGCACCCGTTGCCGCTCCGATAATCGGAGGTATTATACTTTCGTTCTCAACATGGAAGTTTATATTCTGGGTGTTGTTGGCAATAGGGTTGATACTTACCGCTTTAAGCATGCGTATAAGAGAGTCTTTGTCATACCGCAACCGTTTGAAACTGCCGTTGGTTTCGTCGTTTGTCAATTACAAAAACCTGTTAAGCAACCGTATTTACATGATTCATTTCGGTATATATATGTTTTCGGCTTTCGTTTTGTTTACTTATATATCGGCGTCGTCGTTTATACTTCAGGTGACGTTCGGGTTGAGTTCGTTGATGTTCAGTCTGTGTTTTGCCTTGAATGCTTTGGCAATAGCGGCCGGTTGTGCTGCGGCGGGACATTTGCAGGGCAAGAAAAGCATAAAATACGGTGCGTTGATAATGTTGTTTGCAGCCTTGTTGTCGGTTGTAACACTCAATGTTGTGCATTCAATAGTCTTGGTGGAGGTGACGTTTGTGATGTTGATGTTTTCCTTCGGACTGTTGCAACCCGTGCCTACGGCAATAGCGTTGGACAGTGAGCGGAGCAATGCAGGCGTAGCGTCGGCTGCATTGGGAGCAAGCGGATTTTTGGTCGGCGGAATAGTAGCCCCGATTGTAGGATTGGGCGATATGCTTAAGACAACCTCCCTTTTGTTTATTGTAGGTGCGGTTATAGTCGGCTTTTTTGCCGTAAAATCATTGAAAAGAAAGTAAACGAATCAATCGGTCAGCTTTTCAAACTCTTCAACGGCCTTAAGGTTGCTTAAGGAAAGAGGATTCAAAAGGTTTTCGTCTACGGCGAAAACCTTTTTGTTTACAACCGCATTCAGTTGATTGTACGGATAAGTGTTTATAAACTTATCATAGTTGGATTTCATCACAAAGATATATTCGGGGTCTGCGGATATTAACTCTTCAAGCGAAAAGACCATGTCGTTGTCCTGCTGGGCAATGTTTTTAAGTCCTGCTTTGGTGAGCAAATCCCCCGTTAAATGTTTGCCGTTTACTGTAAGGTTGGCTTTGTTGTCAAATCTTATGGCAAAATAAACTGTCTTGCCGCTCGGCTTATTGCTTCTGTTAAGTGCGGAAAGCCTTTGCTGCGTGGTGTTTTTTATTTCCTCTGCTTTGGATTGCAGATTGAACACCTTGCCCATAAGTTCTATTGCAGGGAAAATATCTTCAAAGACCGTATTGTCTTTAAATATCACAACGGGGATATTGTTTCTTGCCAGAAAGCGGCGTGCGTCCCACGGAAGAATGCTTGAGGCCAATACCAAATCCGGGTTGATTTGCCGTATAGCCGCAGTGTCAAGTTTGTACATGCCGCCCATTTCAGGCAGGGACATAACCTGTTGCGGCAGACGGCAAAAAGAACTTCTTCCTACCAACTTGTCTTCTATACCAAATTCATACATAAGTTCCGTAATTCCGGGTGACAAACAGACAACTCTGTCAATTGAAACGGGCAGTTTGACCGTACGGTTTTGCATGTCCGTGATTTCTCTTTGCTTTTCGCTGCATCCCAATGCGAATAATGCCAAGAGGGAGCATATAATTGCGTTTTTGATTTGTATTTTAGTGAACATAAATCTTTTGTATTATAAATATTTACCACTATAACGCAAAAAAACACAAAAAATTTGTATTTTTGCAAAATAATAATAAAAAAATTATTTACAACAAAGATGACAAAGCAAGAATTATTGAGCCAAACCATTGAACACATTGACATTAAAAAGATTGATTCTACTGAATTAATCAACGCAATGAGTAAAATGTCTTTCGCATCGCGTGACACTGCTGACGCAGCACATATCTTTGAGATGATGATGGAAGACAAGGAGTGTTCAACTATACTGACCTTGGCCGGCAGTACTTCTGCTGCAGGATGTATGCAAGTTTATGTTGACATGGTACGCAACAATATGATAGACTGTGTTGTTTCTACCGGTGCGTCAATAATAGACATGGATTTGTTTGAAGCCTTGGGATTCAAACATTACAAAGGTACTCCGTTTATCAGCGACATGGAGTTGAGGGATAACTATGTTGACAGAATTTATGACACATTTATTGATGAAGAAGAGTTGCAAATCTGCGACAGAACCATAAAAGAAATTGCTGATACGTTGGAACCGCGTCCTTATTCGTCAAGGGAATTTATCAAAGAGATAGGTAAATGGCTTGCAGCGGGCAATGCCAAGAAGAAAGACTCACTTATTCAGGTTTGTTACGAGAACAATGTCCCTATTTTCTGTCCTGCGTTCAGCGATTGCTCTGCAGGTTTCGGTTTAGTGATGCATCAGGTGGCTAATCCCGACAAACATGTCAGCATAGATTCGGTTAAAGACTTTTTAGAGTTGACTAACATCAAGATTGCGGCAGGTACGACCGGTCTGTTTATGATTGGCGGCGGTACACCGAAGAATTTTGCACAGGATACGGTGGTTTGTGCCGAAGTTTTGGGACATGATGAAGTTGAAATGCATAAATATGCGGTTCAGATAACGGTTGCTGACGTACGCGACGGCGCATGCTCGTCTTCAACATTGAAAGAAGCCGGCTCTTGGGGCAAAGTTTCGCCTACGTATGAACAAATGGTTTATGCTGAAGCGACTACTGTGTTGCCGTTGATTGCCTCTTATGTTTATCATAAAGGAGAATGGCAAAACAGAAAGAAGAGAGAATTCTCAAAATTGTTTAAATAAAAATCAATACAATCAGTAATTAATATTATACGTACATAATTTGCCGACGGCAAATTATGTACGTATTGTTTTGTATCATCATTTGATTTTTGCAGATACGAGATTGTGTATATTCAAAACAGAATTTACCGTCAGTAAACGGCCGTCATAATTTCAGCGGAAGTAGAATTAATCAGTTTTAATTCTGAATATATTGTATAAAAATCAGAAAATAAAAATAAGCCTTCTCTTTTTAAGGGAAGGCTTACTGCATTTGACAACATTAAAATTATTTGTTATTGCCTAATGGTTTGCGGTTTTTGTACTTACTCATGTACTTGTCAACCATACCGGCAGTATCCACCAATTTAACTTTACCCGTGAAGAACGGATGTGAAGTGTTGGATATTTCAAGTTTTATCAACGGATATTCCACTCCGTCTATTGTAATGTTTTCTTTGCTGTTCGCACAAGAACGTGTCAAAAAAACTTGGTCGTTTGACATATCTTTGAATGCACAAAGCCTGTAATTCTGTGGATGAATATCTTTCTTCATTATTGTATAATTATTTTAAGTTATAACTCTTTATAATTCATTGCAAAAATCAAGTTGCAAAATTACTATTATTTTTTTAATTGACAATATTTTTGCGGCGAAATTTAATTATTTTCTTCGCTTTTTATGTTTTTGTCTTGCTCAACGGCTTCTGTTTGAGTGGGTTGTTCTTGTTGTAAAGTGGCTTTTTGCTTCGGTTCGTTAAGGTCTTTCAAACATTTGAACAACTCATTTTTCTCTTCTTTCAGGCGGTTGATTTTGTTTTCAAATTCTTTTTTAAGAATCTCTGCATTTTTGCTTGATGCCAAAAACTCAAGATTGTTTTCCACACTGTCAATTTGTTTTTCCAAGGCGGCAATACGTTGTTTCAAAGACTTCTTTGCCGAACCTGCGGTCAGGTCTAAATTTTGCAAAAAGCGGGAATGTCCCTGTGCAATCTCCGCAGCGGAAATTTGCAACTTGGTTTTGTTCTCGGAAATTATGTCGTCCCATTGTTTTTGCAACTTCGTGCGTTCCTGTTTAGGCGTAAAGCCGACTTCAAACCAACGTTTTTGGAAATCTTTCAACGCTTCAACGTTCTGAACTTTGTCTTCGGTGAATTGATATTGCTTCAATTCTTCAATCAAGGCTTCTTTCTTGCTTATGTTTTGCTCAACCTCTTGATGTGTTTGCATGTATGCTTCGCTCTTAAGTTTGAAAAACTCGTCGCAAGCCGCTCTGAAACGCAACCAAATCTGGTCTGAAAGACTTTTTCTTACATAACCTATCTTTTTCCAATCTTCCTGCAAGGCTTTCAGTTCTTTTGTTGCTTGGTCAAAATCAGTACGCTTTACTATCTGTTCGGCTCTTTCGCAGATGGAAACTTTTTTGCTGTAATTGTCTTCTTCAATTTTTTTGTTTTGAGCAAAGGCTTCTTTCCTTGCTTCAAAGAATCCGTCTTTTTGGGCTTTGAATTTGTTCCAAATATCTTCGCTGTATTGGCGTAAAACAGGACCTACGGTTTTCCATTTCTCAACCAATTGGCTCATCAACTCACCGTCTTTGTTCCAATCCGAAAGTTTGGTGCGTTGGTGTGAGTTTATTTCTTCGGCCTGCTCTACCAAAGCCTGTTTAAGTTTGTAATTCTCTTCGTATTCCGAAGAACGTTTTTCGTAATATTCTTTTCTTCTTGCATTGATATCATCGGATGCTTTTTTGAATCGCTCCCATACTTCGTCGTTTTTGTCCGAAGGTACGGGTCCGATTTCTTTCCATGCTTTGTGATACTCCTGTAACATCTGGAAACTGTTGTTTATGTCTTCGCTTAAAAGCAATTCTTCGGCTTTTTCGCAAAGAATAAGTTTTTCTTCCAGATTTTTCTTCATGTCCAAGTCCCTCAACTCGCGGTTGATTTTGACTTTTTCATAAAACTTTTCTATAAGGAAATGATAGCTTTCCCATAAATTATTGACTTCGGAATGAGGAACGTTGCCTACGTTTTTCCATTTTTCCTGAATAGCGTTGAAATCGTCGTATATTTCTTTGAGCGATTTTTCGCTTTCAAGCAATTGTTTCAACTCTTCAAGCAAGGATTTCTTCTTGCTGAGGTTCTCCTGCTTTTTCTCTTCTTCGGCCTGAAGATACTGCTGACGCTTTTCTTTGTAAAGGGCATACAGTTTGAAAAATTCTTCTTCCACCGTGTCGCGTTGAACCTGCTCTACGGGTTCTGCGTTTTGTGCTTCGGCATTTTGCGTTTCTTCTTCCGATACCGTCGGTTCTTCTGGTTGCGGTTTCGGTAAGGCTGAAAAAGCGTTGCGAATCAACGGAATTCTCAATCTCATCTGCTCAAAATCGTTTGCATTGAGCAAGTTCTTTAATTCCTGCGTTAATTCTTCCCTTGTAAGCGAAGAATATTGGGCGATAACCGCATCAAGTGTTTCCTGCGGAGGATTGGCTGCTTGTGCAGGTTGCAGGTTAGTTTGTTCAACATTATTTTCTGTGTCCATAATTTATGTTTTACAGTTTGTTGTTCATGCTCCTTAAACCAAGGAGTTTTCGGTTAATAAATATTAGTTAATTCACTGTCTTTCTTTTGAAAGATTTTGCAAACATAAAACTTTTTTTTCAGATGACAATATTTTATTTTGAAAAAATCAATTCTCCGTAAACTTTGAATAATGTGACCAAAGGGTAGGTCAAGCACAATAGAAAATAAATTGTTTTCAGAATCGAAAAATAAAAAACATATGTTTTTGAAACGAAAAACATATGTTTTTTGATTAAAATTCATATGTTTTTTTGAAAAAATACATATGTTTTTTAAAAACGGATTCAGAAAAGGATTTTTCCTTTTGTGAAACGGGAAAAATTATCGGCGTAAGCGGGGCGTTTTCATGCAAAAAGGGCGGGGGATAAGTCAAAAACTGTTAAAAAATAATGTTGTTTTATTATTTATTATTGTAATTTTGCAACTTCTTAATCAAATACTATAAGTGATGGCAGATAATTTAGTGATAGTGGAGTCCCCGGCAAAAGCCAAAACAATAGAGAAATATTTAGGGGAAAATTACAAAGTTATGTCTTCTTACGGGCATATACGCGACTTGGATAAGAAAGAGTTGGGCATAGACGTTAACAACGGTTTTGAGCCTAACTACATAATACCCGACGATAAGAAAAAAGTTGTCAAAGAACTGAAAGATGCCGTAAAACAAGCCAAGACTGTTTGGTTGGCAAGTGATGAAGACCGCGAAGGAGAGGCTATTGCATGGCATTTGAACGAAACATTGAATCTGAAGAAAAAAGACACCAAGCGTATAGTTTTTAACGAAATCACAAAATCAGCCATACTTAACGCCGTTGCCAACCCGAGAGAGATTGACACCAATTTGGTTAATGCCCAGCAGGCAAGAAGAGTGTTGGACAGGATAGTGGGTTATGAGATTTCTCCCGTGCTTTGGCGTAAGATAAAACCCGGACTGTCGGCGGGAAGAGTGCAGAGCGTGGCAGTACGTCTGATAGTGGAAAAAGAAGAAGAGATACAAAACTTTGAATATTCTTATGTTTACAAAGTGTCTGCCGTTTTTCACACCGAAGATAACAAATCCGTGTTGAAAGCAACGCTTGACGGCAAGTTCAAAACCGAGCAGGAAGCATATAAATTCTTGGAAAAATGCAACAAGGCAACATTTAAAGTTTGTTCCGTTGAGAAAAAACCCGAAAAACGTTCGCCTGCACCTCCGTTTACTACGTCAACATTGCAGCAGGAATCCTCACGCAAACTCGGCTTTTCAGTTTCGCAGACCATGACCGTAGCACAGCAATTGTACGAAGCTGGATTGATAACTTACATGAGGACGGATTCGGTCAATTTGAGCGATTATGCAATCAATCAGGCCAAAGAAATAATCCCGTCAATGTTCGGCAAAGAATATTTGAAATCGCGCCGTTTTGCCACCAAGAGCAAAGGAGCTCAGGAAGCACACGAAGCCATACGTCCGACCTCAATGTCGGTTCAAACCATATCGGGTGACAGTTATCAAAGCCGACTTTATGCTTTGATTTGGAAGCGTATGACGGCTTCGCAGATGGCTGATGCCAAATTGGAGAAGACGGTTATAACCATTGAAATAAGCAATACGGAAGAAAAATTCATATCGCAGGCCGAGATAGTCTTGTTTGACGGATTTTTGAAGTTGTATCAGGTCAGCGTTGACGAAGACGAAACGGGTGAAGACGAATACACGTTGATTCCGGACATAAAAAACGGCAGCCAACTGTTGTTGGAACAGTGTACGGCAAGGCAGATGTTCAACCAACAGCCTCCGCGTTACAACGAAGCCACGCTTGTCAAACGTTTGGAGGATTTGGGTATAGGCCGTCCGTCAACTTACGCTCCGACAATCACCACCATACAAAAACGTGAATACGTTTCCAAACGGTCGCTTGCCGCACAGGTAAGGGAAGTTGACGTTATAACGCTTTGCAACGGTGAGTTGACTGCGAAAAAAGAGAGTGAAAACTACGGCAAAGAAACCAACAAACTTGCTCCGACCGATATTGGCGTGATTGTAAACAAGTTTTTGGTTGACAATTTCACTGATATACTTTCGTACAATTTCACCGCCGATGCCGAAAGTCAGTTCGACCGCATTGCACAGGGCAACGAAGATTGGCACAAGATGATGGAAAACTTTTATTCTCCGTTTATGCAGGAGGTAAACGATACGAAAGAAAACTCCGAAAAGCAAAAGGGCGAAAGATTGTTGGGTATTGACCCGAAAAGCGGCAGAAATGTTTACGCCAAAATAGGCAGATACGGTGCTATGGTGCAGTTGGGCGACGTTCAGGACGACGAAAAACCGCAGTTTTCTTCGCTCCGCCCTACGCAAAGCATTTCCACGATAACGTTGCAGGAAGCTTTAACCTTGTTTGATTTGCCAAGATTGTTGGGACAATACCAATCAAAAGACGTGATTGCCAATACGGGACGGTTCGGTGCATATGTAAAGTGGAACGACAAGAATGTATCGCTGCCTAAATCCGAAGACCCTTACACCGTGACGCTTGATACGGCAATCAAAGAGATAGAGAAAAAACTTGAAAAGGAAAACATTGCCAAGGATTTGCCTAAAATCGTAGCGGAATACGACGGTGAAAAAATTGAATTGAAATACGGCAGGTTCGGATTGTATCTTTCATACAAGGAAAAGAACTTCCGTATACCTAAAGGCACAAACGTGCAGGAGTTAAATGCCCAGACGGCGATAGATATTGTAAACGGTAAAAAACAAAGTCAGAGCGTACCGCCGTTGAAAGAATTTTCAAACGGGGCGCAGGTGTTTAAAGGCCGTTACGGTGAGTATTTGAAGTATAACAATACCAACTACAAATTGCCAAAAGGTAAAAACCATGAAAATTTAACCGAACAGGATGTTGCGGAAATAATAAACAAAAACTAAAACTTGGACATTTATCAATACATTATTATAACGTACGGCTTTTTTTTACGCCGTACGTTATTTTATATCCATATACGGACGCAGTTTTTCAAACAATGAGTCGTTCATAAGGTGAACGGCTTTAAGCATGTTTATATCTTTTATTTCTCCGTGGTTGTTTCTGAAGAGTATAATCTCTTTTGCCAAGTACCAATCTATATAAGGATGTGATGCAAGTTCTTTTATGTTTTGCGAGTTGACGTTTATCTTGCGGTAAGGTTCGGAGTTTTTGACTATAAAGTGCGGCTTTATCTTTTTGTACAGTGTGTCCGTCATTCCGTAAACTTCTTTTAATTGGTTCAAGGCAACGTATCCGCCCAATTTGTTGCGGTAATTGCATATTCTGCGTGAGTATACAGGTCCTATTCCGCGTAACATTTGCAAGTCAAGCGTATCACAAGAGTTTAAATCCAAGATTATGTCGTCAGCGGAAGTCTTATCTATTTTGTAAAATCCTTCTTTGTATGTGTCGGGCAGCGTATCGGTGTGAATGACTTGTGTTTTCGGTTTTGAATTTTTGTCGGAATAATAGTAGTTAAATATATTGTACCGTTTGGAATTGTATTTTTGTTTGGCTGAATTGTATTTAGAATTGTTTTTGTTTGTGTTTTCAGACTGAAAAGATGAGTTGTCCTTGATGATAAATACGGTATTGTTACTTAAATACAGATACATTACTGCGGCCAATGCTCCTATAAGCAGACAGATAACGGCGGTTATACCCGTTTTATGTTCGCCTTGCAGGAAGTGTTTTTTCTTCATAATTAATTGTAATTACAAGAAAACGCAGATGAGGTTGTGTTTTGCCGCCGTAAAAGCAAAAAACTATACGGTTGTTTGTTACAGTGTGGCTATAACACTTTGTGCCGCACGCACTTTGTCTTCTATTTCAACGTGTACTTCGCTTTCCAAAGGAATCAGTAAGTCAACGCGTGAGCCGAATTTTATGAATCCCAACTCCTGTCCTTGCTTTACAATTTCACCTTCCTTTGCATAGCAGACAATTCTGCGTGCCAATGCTCCCGCAATTTGACGCACCAATACTTTTTTACCGCTTTCGTGTTCTATGCAAACGCTTGTCCGTTCGTTCAAAAGTGAGGATTTAGGGTTTTTAGCGTAGAGTTTTTTGCCGTCATAATACTTTTGGTAGACGATTTTTCCTGAAATCGGGTATCGGTTAACGTGAACGTTGTTCGGTGACATGAATGTTGAGATTTGCAAGCAGTCACAATTCAGGTATTCATTCTCAAACACCTGTTCCACAACTACAATTGTGCCGTCGGCAGACGCCAATACTTTGTTAGGATTGTCAGTAAGTTCGCGGTTGGGAATACGGAAAAAACGTATAATAAAGAAACTTACGGCGAAAACCATTAGTTCCAATGCCCATTTAATCCAACCGTGCGAAAATATCATAATAACGCAGGTAAGTATGACGAAACATATAAGCGTGATAAACGAAATCTTGTAACCTTCTTTGTGGATATACATTGTATTAATTGTTTAATATACTATATTATATTGTGTATTTGATTAAAATCTAATCAGAAAATAGCAAACTACGGCGGGGATTACAAGCAGTAAAATGTCAAAACGGTCTAATATTCCGCCGTGTCCTGGCAAAATATTTCCGCTGTCTTTGACTTGCATTTGCCGTTTAAACATGCTTTCCGTCAAATCGCCGAAAGTTCCCACTACACTTGTTATTACCGCAATGGCAATAAAATCCGCCAAAGCAAGTGCATCAGAAAACCAAGACACAATAAAAGCGGCAATAACAGTAAAAACAAATCCGCCAATCCAACCTTCCCAAGTTTTTTTCGGGGATATACGTTCAAAAAGTTTGTGTTTGCCGAGTTTCATTCCCGTAAGGTAAGCAAAAGTATCATTACACCATGCAAAGATAAATACACTCATCAGCACCATCGGTGAATACGTGCCGTTGAAGTTTACAATCCAATTGGTCAAAGCCAAAGGCACGGCAACGTAAAACACTCCCGTCAGCGTGTAAGCAATATTGGTGAACGGGTTTTCACTTTTGCGGTACATTTCATTGACAAATATTATAATAACACCTATTATTGCTATGGCAAGAACTCTTTTTGCGGTTTGAAATTCACCTTGTGATAAAAGCAATATACAAGAGTATGTAAGCAAACCAAGTCCTATTGCCGTGATTCTGTCTGCTACGATATTCTTTTTGCCTGCTACGTTAAAGAATTCCCACAATCCGATTGCAGAAATAATTAAAAAATAAACGGCACAGCATATTGGGTGGATAAATATTGCGGCTATGACGCTTAATACATATATTGTACCTGTGATTGCGCGTTTGGTTAAATTGTTCATGTGATGTATTGGCTGAAAAATATTAAAACATACTGTGTTTATTCGTCAACTACGAAAAGATAAAGTTCTTTTATTTCTTCCTTTATCAGTTTGCCCGACCTTATGGACAGTATCCACTGCGGCAAAGTGGGTGGCATGAGATTCAGAATTTGTTTGTACGAAGTGTAAATCTGCGAAGTCATGGCTATAACAATCATTATCTGCGGAAAATGTATCAATGTGTCACCCGCACCCTGCGTTGAGGTGATGATAATGCTGCCCGTCGGGGCGACAATACCTTGACACAGGGAGATACCTACCGATACTGACGAATCGGCAAGCGAAGATTTCAGTTGATTGTTCTGCAAATAACTGCACAAAGAGGCAGAATAGGCGTTGTATTGGTCCCATTGTCTGTACGAAGCCAAGTTTTTTAACTTGCTGAACAGCTCCTGTTCGTTTTGGCAATAAACAAAAATTCCCCCGTCCATAGATAATTTTTCGGCAAACACCATAACCGGGTCGTCATTGCAAGGAGTAAAAATCTCCTCATGCGTTTCTACGGTAGAGATTTGCTTGTCCCTGTTCAAAAGAGAGCCTCTTAACAATTTTAATATTTTCTCTTTTTCCGAACTGTTTTTCATTTTGCGGGGTTATGGTTATGAGTTGCAATAAATAATACGCCGTTTTCAGTTTGTTACCATGTCTTTGATACCTTCCACGTTGTCTTCCCACTGACGCGGACCGAAGATTTGTTCAACGTCTTCTCGGAAGATAACTTCTTTTTCTATCAAAAGCTCGGCCAGTTGTGTCAATTGGTCTTTGTGGGACAGTAACAATTCTTTCGCCTGTTGATAAATGGATTCTATCAAATCGTGAACTTGTTTGTCTATAAGTTGTGCCGTTTTCTCACTGTAAGGTTTGCCTATGGTGTATTCCCTTTCTGGCGAAGAATCATAGTAAGATATGTTGCCTATTTCACTGTCCAGTCCGTAGTAAGTTATCATTGACATTGCCATTTTTGTGGCTCTTTCCAAATCGTTCAACGCTCCGGTGGACACTTCTCCGAAGATTATCTCTTCGCTTGCACGTCCGCCCAAAAGCGAAATCATTTGGTCGGTCAATTGGGATTTGGTTGTAATCTGACGTTCTTCAGGTACGTACCATGCAGCACCCAATGCCTGCCCCCTTGGTACAATCGTCACTTTTATAAGCGGATTTGCAAACTCCCTTAACCACGAAACGGAAGCGTGGCCTGCCTCATGGTAAGCTATGCGTTTCTTTTCGTTAGGGGTGATTATCTTACTCTTTTTCTCCATTCCGCCTACTATGCGGTCTATAGCGTCAAGGAAATCCTGCCATCCTATAGTCTGGTTGTTATGACGGGCTGCTATCAACACTGCTTCGTTGCATATGTTGGCTATGTCCGCACCCGAAAATCCTGGAGTCTGTTTTGCCAAAAACTCAACATTGACTTCAGAGGCGTTGAACTTAAGATTTTTCATGTGTACGTCAAATATAGCCTTTCTTTCTTTCACTCCCGGCAATTCAACGTATATCTGACGGTCAAATCTTCCTGCACGCAAAAGGGCAGGGTCTAATATCTCCGCACGGTTTGTGGCAGCCAAGATGATAACTCCCGCATTGGTTGAAAATCCGTCCATCTCCGTCAGCAATTGGTTGAGAGTGTTTTCTCGTTCGTCGTTAGCTCCGCTTGCCAAAGTCTTGCCTCTTGCACGGCCTATTGCGTCTATTTCGTCTATAAATATTATACACGGGGCTTTACTCTTGGCATTGGCGAACAAATCTCTCACCCTTGAGGCTCCCACACCGACAAACATTTCCACAAAATCGCTTCCGCTCATGGAAAAGAACGGAACTTTGGCTTCTCCTGCCACGGCTTTTGCCAACAAGGTCTTACCCGTACCCGGAGGACCTACCAACAACGCTCCTTTAGGTATCTTTCCGCCGAGCTTGGTGTATTTGTCAGGGTTTTTCAAAAAGTCCACAATCTCCATGACCTCCACTTTGGCTTCTTCCAATCCCGCCACATCGGCGAAGGTTACCTCCACGTTCTTGCCTTTTTCGTAAAGTTTGGCTTTGCTTCGGCCTACGGAGAAAATATTGCCTATTCCTCCGCTTGCGGCACCCGCTCCGCGTCCCATCATTCTGAAGAAAACAACCCACAAAAGTATGATTCCCGCAATGTAAAGTATGAAATACATGTTTTCGGATAACAAACTGCGGCGTTTTTCACTCAAAATATTTATTCTGTCCGAGGCTATAACCTCCTGTTTTTGCAATTCCGTCAGGGCTTTGTCCGTAGTATCCTGTGCTATCCATTGGTTTTCCACCGTTTTTAACTGGTCGCGGAAATCTTCGTAGTTGACAAACTTGTAGATATAAATCGCATTGAGTTTGGACAAATCCGTTTTGTTGTCCGAAAACATGCCTCCGTCGGTATGCACCAAGTCGTTGTACATGGTGTCACGCCTTATGGCGTCGGTCTTTATGGTTATCTCCGCAAACTCGTTATTGACTACGGTAATTTTTGAATAATCTTTTTGAACCAATACTTTTTGCAACTTGTCCCAGCCTATCTCGCGGTTGACGTTGCTCTGTCTGTCGCCGCTTATATATATGACGAAAATAATTATCAATACCGCTATATATATCCAGGAGATGTTGAATTTCTTTTTATCTCCCTGTGTAGGATTGACTTTGAACTGTTTATTTTTTTTGTCTGCCATAAAATTTATTCGTTAACGTTAGGATAATGCGTTGTTTTGACGTCTTTCCACATGTTTTCTATATTGTAAAACTCTCTTGCTTCGGGTAAGAAGATGTGAATGATTACGTCAAAATAATCCAATAACACCCAATTGCAATTTTGCAGGCCTTCTTCGGAATGGGGTATGAGTTTCATCTCTTGTTTTACTTTTTCCCTTATATACTCTGCCAAAGTGTCGGCATGCGAAGGTGAATTGGCGGTGCATATAACGTAAAAATCAAACAATGAACCGTTGATTCCTTCAAAATCTATCAGGGTTATGTCTTTGCCGAGTTTGTCCTGTATGGCTTTTACCGCTATTTTGGACAACAACTGCGATGCTTTTCTGTCTAAAGTCATATGTTAATGTTTTGTATATCGGTGTGCAAAGGTACAAAAAATTATTTAAACTGTTGTATTTGCTGAATAAATTTATACTCAAACGACGCAATACCTCCGAAAAAATGCCGCCGTAAAAAATTCTTTTCAGAAAGTAAAAATAAAAAACATATGTTTTTGAAACGAAAAACATATGTTTTTTTATAAAAATTCATATGTTTTTTTGAAAAAATACATATGTTTTTTGAAAACGGATTCTGAAAATAATACGGCAAAGTGTAAAGCATCAATTGTAAAAAGTAAAGATATAATTGTAATAAATGCTTTGTCGGCGGAAGAGTAGGGGATTGTTCGGGTTAATTTGCGTATCTTTGCATTTTTATTGCAAAAAAGTATAAACGTAATTGAGTAGGATAAAGGCATAAACGGCTTTATGGCACAGGCAATACAACTTTCGGACAGTTTCGGTTACAGAAAATTGATTCGGTTTACTATTCCGTCAATTGTAATGATGGTGTTCACGTCCGTATACGGCGTAGTTGACGGCGTGTTCGTATCAAATTTTGTCGGCAAAACACAATTCGCAGCCGTGAACTTTATTATGCCGTTTTTAATGCTGCTGGGTGTATTGGGATTTATGCTCGGCACGGGCGGAAGTGCATTGGTCGCCAAAACCATTGGTGAAGGCGACAGATGCAAAGCCAACCGCATTTTTTCATTGATAACTCTCTTCGGTTTTTGTGCAGGAATTGTTATCGCCTTGTTCGGTATCGTTTTTTTGGAAGATGTTGCCGTGCTTTTGGGGGCTAAAGGCGATATGGTGAAGCATTGTGTGCATTACGGAAGGCTGATTCTTACGGCATTGCCTTGTTTTATACTGCAAAACATGTTTCAACCTATTATCGTAGCGTCCGAAAAGCCGAAATTGGGATTGCAAATCACAGTGGTGGCAGGGGTGATGAATATCGTGCTGGATTATTTGTTGATAGTGGTTTGTGATATGGGGCTTTCGGGTGCGGCAATCGCTACGGCGGTTTCACAAGCGGCAGGCGGGTTGATACCTTTGGTTTATTTCGCTTTTCCTAACACTTCATTGCTTCGCTTTGTCAAAACATCTTTTGACGGTAAGGCTTTATTACAAACGCTTTACAACGGTATGAGCGAGTTCTTTGCCAACATATCAGGCTCTATAGTTGCCATGTGTTATAATTTTCAACTGATGAAATATATAGGCGAAAACGGGGTCGCTGCATTCGGCGTGATAATGTATGTACAGTTTATTTTCTTTGCAGTGTTTCTCGGCTACGCAATAGGAACCGCTCCGATAATCAGCTACAACTACGGGGCAAAGAATCATAATGAATTGAGAAATGTATTTCACAGAAGCGTCAAATTAGTTTTTGCTTTAGGCATTGTGCTTACCGTTTGCTTGGAATTGCTTGCCTATCCGTTAGCACAACTCTTTGTCGGTTACGATGCACAATTGTTCGCCCTGACACGCAAAGCTTTTATGATATACGGCGTGTCCTATATAATAGTAGGGTTCAATTTCTACGCATCTTCGTTCTTTACCGCATTGAACAACGGTTTTGTTTCAGCGGTTATATCAACGGTGCGTGCGTTAGTATTTGAAACTTCGGCGGTATTTGTTTTGCCTTTGCTGTTCGGTGCAGAAAGTATTTGGTTTTCCGTTTGGGTCGCCGAGATATTGTCACTTGGCTTGGCAATAACGCTGTTGAAAAAATACCAATCACGGTATAATTATTAAGGTAATAGGGTACTGTCGGCAGGGATATTGCAATTTATTATTGTTTTTATTTCACAAAATTCTCTTTATATTTTTAGTATTCTACAAAACTTTAAACTTAAAATTGATGATTTTCTTTTAAGTTCTGTAAATTTTACCCACAAACAAAGATTTTATTTTCTTAAATTTGCGGTGAAAGTAAGTAACTATTAAAATTATAGTCTGATTGTGAGTATTTGTTTATATAATTTTTAGCTTGGTCTTCATTTTTAATTAAATCTTTAACTTCTTGTGCAATCTCAATGCCGGTTTTTACTGCTGCAAGATAGCAATAACTCAACTCTGCTTTTACTCTTAACAATAAGTGTTGTTCTATAGAAGATAGTGTCCAATTTTCTTCATAAATTAATCTGTTTAATTCATTATAAATTGGCATATAGAATGAAGCAATATTATTAATTCTTGAAACATCTCCCGCTTTATCTACTAAATTAATAACAGAAGTAAATTTTGATATTATATCATTTTGTGAAATATTCTTTATAGATTTTAAAACAATGTCTTTCCCCTTGATTTCAAACTTATCGCTACAAGACGGTAAATGGTTTAATGGTATCATATTATTAAGCATTATTTTCAGTTCCACTAAAATTCCTTTTACATATGCTTCTTTAAATTGTAACTGCTCTATATTATCTGAAAAGTACATATTACACAACATTTCTCTGCAATTGCTGACACTCCAAATATTATTTTCAAAATAGTTATCAAATAGTTGGATTAATTGATGACAAATACTCTTGTATAAATTCCGTCGCATAGAATTATTAGGTGCATACTTTTTAGAATCTTCTATTATTTCATTAAGTCTTTGTTTTATAATCTCAGTTCCTACTTTTGTTATAAAAATTCCTTTTGCATATTTGTTCATAATATTCTCTCCTTTAATTTGTTTTACTTTGCAAAAGTACAACAAGAAAGAAGTATCAGTAGAATTTATAATCTTTTATTTACTGACATTGCCTGTTAATAACTCTGATAAAGTGTATTATTTAAGGTGTTATTAACGGAAATTATTCTTTATAAAAATATAATATGTTTTCTCGTTTGTTGAATTTATAGTATATATTTTGTAATATTATTGCTTAATTAAATGCTCCAGAACAGGTCGCTACTATTAGTACTAACAAAAAAATAAATAACCCAACTAATAAATTAAAATCAAAATCATCATCTTTTTTAGGTTTCATTTGAGGTAAAGGTTTTAATCTCTCTATTTGTTTTAATCTATCTAAACTTTCTTCACTTTGCTTTTTTAGAACATCTAAATCTATCTTTGACAAATCCAAAGTCTTAAGTTTATTATTATGAAGATTGCTTCCTTCTTTTTTATGGATATTCTTATTATTTAGACACAAAAGATTATGGTATTGTTTTTTACCGTATTGTTCATATGCTTGTCTATCTAAAGATTCAACAACAATAAGAGAAGTAATGCATTGACGTAACTGTTCATCAGACATTACATCGTTGCCGTCTTTGTCTTTTACCCACAACGATGAGGTTACTCGTAGAGATTGTTTGTTGCCGCTTCTATCGTAGTAAGTGGCAAAGCGAACTCTCGCATAATCTTTGATGTTGCCGTCTTCGTCGTATCTGCCGCCGTCTTTGCCGTTGATTATAGACAAAGTTTGCCAGTATAGCAATTCATAGCCTTAAATAAAGCAAGAGGTCTTTCGTTTTTGAATTTAACTTCGTTAGGAAGTTTATCGTAATTATAATT
Source organism: Bacteroidales bacterium (assembly GCA_017934545.1). Taxonomy (GTDB): domain Bacteria; phylum Bacteroidota; class Bacteroidia; order Bacteroidales; family P3; genus Scybalousia_A. Next base: position 17,772 of record JAGBJI010000012.1, on the reverse strand, counting down.
AGTGTGTTTAATAATATCCACCGAGCAAGTCCACTTATCCGACCATTCCCCTTTGCAGTATCGTTCAGAATATATTTTATTATAACACAATAATTCTGAAAAATAATCAAACCTTTCTTGTCTGTCAGAGAACTCTCCGAAGTATGGACCTACGCAAATAAATAATTCAGATTGATATTTGCTTTCTTTTATTGTGTCGGCAAGTTGTTCCAATGAGAATACATCAACGTCTAATATATTTGAAAACAGATGGATTACCAAAGAATGTTCTTGATATAAGTCTTCCTTGGTCAAATCGTCAATATACTTATTGACAGGTTTGATTTGCGTTGTCGGAGGATAGAAACAAGAGGCGTGCAGTTCCGCTCTGTCCAATGCTTTTTGCGACGGTTCAATAAGAGTGATGTTTTTGATGTTATCAATATTGTAGTTATTCTTTCTTATATAGTCCGCCAAAACCATAGTTGCCATTGCCTGACCGCAACCGTAGTCAATAATGGCAATATCTTCGTTATCAAAAATATCATTAGGCACATTATCAAAGGCAAGGTTAAGTTTCGCCTCGTGCATATTACCGAAAGAATAAATATATTGTTGCAACTGCGGTTCGGTAGTAATCAAATCACAGCCTCTTTCCAATTGTTCGTACAATTCATCGCTTACTTCTTTTGGTAAGTTCTGACAAAAATTCTTTGCAATGCCTCTTATCTTTTGAAAAGATATATCTTTTAAATATTTTACTTGTAATGCGTAACTTGTATCTTGTTCCATAGTCTTTTATTCTCCTATAATTGTTTCGGAATACGGATTTTGTTGGTGTTTTGAGTAATTATTCAGCGCAGTTTGCTTACTTGCGTTTGCGTAACAGTATTCGCATAAGTGCGGACAGGTATTATATTGTCCTATATCCTTACTTATCATACATCCGCAGTGTTGGCGTTGTCCTTTGTCCTTATTGTTTTTCGTTTTTACTGCATATAAATCTTTATTTATAATAATTGCATTCTGCGGTACGGCACTTTCTCCGAACAAGTCTGCTTCTCTTTGTTTTATCTCCGCACCTAAAAAATTCATTAATACCTTATCGTCATACGCAAGTTTAATCATCAAATCATCATCTACGCAATGATTGTGCGCAATGCCGTATTTATCCAAATCAATCGCCTCTCCGCAGGTTGCAAGCGTGTAGTTCCATTTGCGTTTATTCAATTCGGAGAGTTTTCCTGCAAAATCATTCATCTGTTGCGGCGTCCATTCCTTATAACTTACGTTATTATGCTCCAGATTGCTTTTAACCTTGCGGTAAGAAGAAATATCCGCAAAACTAAACACAAGTTTATCCGTATAACCCAACAACTCATCGCCGATATTCTCTATTTTCTTTAGCAGCAATGCCTCGTCAGTTGCATCAGTTAATATCAAAGGGTCAAATCTCCACACAACGCTGCCATTGCCTAACTTTTCAACCAAAGATTTGAACGTTTTAATTCTTTTACTTAACGCAGGGACACCTTTTTCCAACTTCTCGTTTTCGTAATCATTCAAAGTATATTGTATATAACACTTGGTATTCTTTTCTTTTAATATATCAAGATGTTGTAATAACGGTTCAGGATTCTTTGACCAAAAGACAATGAAGCGGGTCTTTGCATAAGAAATATAACTCTTTACTCCGTTGAAAGGATTAGTCCAAGCGGAGTAACCTTCTTGCAATCTGTCAAAAAACCAATCACAGTAAAACGCAGGAATATCCGTACTCCTGCTTGCAGAAACGATAACAGGAGCCTGTGCCTGTACTTCTTCTCCGTTATCCCGTATAATATTTATTTTCTCCCAGCCCATAGCAACTGCAAAGTTAAGAAAAATATATCACTCTATTTAATACAAAAAGCCGAATAACCAAAGAGGAATTTTGTTGAAGGAATTGTATTCTGTATCATCGATTGCCAAGTATGAATCGGGCAAGTCTTTTATTTGTTCAAATGATTTGTTTTTTCCACCAACCTCTATGGTGTATTTGTTGTCAATAAGAAAATCGCCGTTACCAGAAAAACTTAATTGATGTCCCTCGCTGAGTTGATTAGCAAAGAAAGTTTCTCTCACATTTCCGATTTCGGCATTAGTAGTCAATGCAAAAAGAAAATTAGTATTCTCAAAATAAATTTTTTCGGGCTTGTTTAATTGATTCAATTCCTCTTTGCCGGAATAAAGATTGCGTATAAGTGCCGCTTTATCCAAAGTATTCAACATCATATAGGTTTGCTTTCTTGTAGCCTCTATACTCTGCCCGAGTTTTGTGATGTTAGGAGTAAAAGGTATCATCTTGGATAATATAACTAACAACCGCTTGAACTTATTTACCGTTACCGTTTCTATTTTTTCGGTTATTTGCAAATCCGTTTCAATTATGGTGTTGATTATTTGCTGCAACGCCTGTTTATACATAGGTTCATACTTATGATAAAACGGATAATAACCGTTTTGTAAGTATTCACTGAAGTATTGTAACGGTTTTATCTTTTTATTTATATTATTGCAAAGTTCGGTTGCATTATTAAAAATATCTTCCAACGTAACGCTGTCAAATTCTGCAATATTTTCAAAAGAAAGATACTCTCTGAATGACATTCCGTGCATATTATAAAAAATACACCGCCTTGAAAGGTCAGCAACCGACATATCAATCTTTAAAAGTGAAGAGCCTGTAAATACAATATGGTAATCAGGAAAAGAATCATAGATGTTTTTTAACTCTTGTACCCAATTGTTGTAAGGATAACGGTGGACTTCATCTATAAATATGTGAGTACCGCCGTGTTTGTAATGATAAGAAACCAAATCCATCAATCTATTCTCCGAAAAATAGAGGTTGTCCAGCGAAACATACACCGCCTTATTGTTTTTGTAATTCTCTTTGATGCGTTGCAACATTATAGTTGTTTTACCTATGCCTCTGGCACCTTTAATACAAATCATAGGCAAATCCCATGCAATTTTATCGTAAAGGTATCGTTTCTTTTCCAAACTTGTTGCATTTACAAGTGTCCGAGATGTATCAAAAACTTCCGAAATATCCATAACCGTTCGTATTTATCTTATTTCAATCTGCAAAATTACAAAATTGTTTCTTTAAAGATACAAAAAATAATAAAAATTGTATCTTTGAAGAAACAGTTTTGTTAAAACAATCTACAAAATAGGAATAGTTACGGTCTTTAGAAACGTATGCCGATGGTGGCGTTTGCAATCCAATCATTCATCTTTATCTCCACTCCGCTGTCACTGTCAAATCGGATATTATTTATAAGTGCTGCACAACCAAAGTATATACGCGGGGTGATATGATAAAATATTGATGCACGGGCTACACCTGTAAGGAAATAGTTGTGTTTTGTCTTTACTTCTTTGAGCATATCTACATGATAGTATGAACCGTCTGTAAGAGGGAAAGCATAATCTGCGGTGATAAAGTTCTTGTTGAAAAATACTAACAGCGGTGCTGCGGAAGCATGAATAAGCAGCCGTCCTTCGTTTGGTGTATAGTTGTAACCGTAACCCAATCCTATGGCTGTCTGATAAAACTCTACCTTTTTCATTCCGCCGAGCATGGTAACCAAGTTTGAATTGTTTGCTTCCAATGTGGCTGAAAGATACAGTATGTATGCAGTAAGCGAGCCTGCGGACTTACGTTGTACTAATGATTGCTCCATTGCAGCAGGTAAGGAATATCTTTCGGAGTTGAAAACATAATATCCGTTTATTATTGTTGCCCTCAAACGGGTGTCATTTTCCTTTACGGGCAAATTACCTGCCGTGGCGGAAGCGTCAAGCGTACCGCTCAATCCTTTAGTTGTATGACTGCGGTATTCAATTCCCCATGAGTTATCAAGCCATGACAGATTAAAATCACTGCTGTAGCCGTTAGCTATATCAAACGAATAATCCCAGGAAAATATTCTGTAACCTAAAGAAATACTTGTCTGTCCGCTTAACTTGGAATTCATATCAATGTCAATAGACCCGTAAGTAGGGATGTTATGTCCCAGCACGCCCATGTTGATTCCCGCAAAGTTGGCAGTTACCGCTGCCTGCCAACCGTAATGCGGCAATGCTACATAGTTAGTATCAATTCCTTCTATAGTCCATTCGTCTATAGTCTGCCCTATAGCCTTTATAGTGTTTTGAAACCAAGATGTTTTATTTTGTTTATTATCATCAGGTATTTTCTGTGCAGAAACAATGGCAGGTATAAGTAACAATGCAGTTATGAAATATATCTTTTTCATTATAATTATAACAATTAAAATATTATGGTGTAACTTATATTAGGTAAGGTATAACAGGACATTATTGTCTGTACTTTGTGGGTGCGGTAGTTGTAATACTCTTGCAACGGCTCTTTCTGTGCAAGTATGTTTATGAAATCACACCCTATTATATGGTCTGTTTTTTTGCCGTGAATACGGTAAGAGATATTTGCGGATAAATCTAAAACTGCATCAGTATGGTTTTTCATAGCCTGACTGTCATAATAGGCAACATAAGGAGAACCCTCAGCGTAAAGTTGTGCTGAAGTATTATCGTCAAAAGGAGTCTGTCGTAAACCTCCCATAGCAGTAAATGCAACATTGAAGGAGAGAATGTTTTTATTTTTTATCTTCCATTCTTTTCCGCCGACAATGTTTGCCGTCCATCCCCTGTCGTAAAGCGTAGACCGCCAAACACGGTCAATGGCTTTGTACTCGCATTTGTACAATGCACCGTTGATAAGCCAATACACCCCGTCAGTCATATAATGTTCCGCTCCGATACTTATACCGTAGTTTCTGCCTTTGCCTTCATTGACAAGAGCCTGGTCAGTGTAGAACAAACGGCGGTTAAGTGATGTATAGGTAGATACATCGCTGACAGGAACTGCATTTTGACTCTCAAACCAAGCCTCTGTTTTAAAAGAATAAGACAAAGACGGTTGCCAACTGTAGTTAAGTACAAATTGATTGGAACGCATAGGTTTTAAATTCTGATTATCTTTGACTGCAAAATAAGTATCATAATACTCAATAAAGGTAGTCATACCGTAACCGAACGCTATTGCGTGATTGTCTTTAGGCTTATATTCTGCAGACACACGGGGTTGCAATGTCCAATCGTCAGATAACGTCCAACCCGAGAGATGTAAGCCTGCATTAAATGTAAATTTACCGTAACGCAGATTATCAGTAACGTAAGCATCCACTTGTTCCATATTCCTGTCAGTATTGTTAACAGGCAATAAAACTCCTGTATAAAAGGTAGCGGCACGTTGCAGTTTTTGATAATAATCTATATGTCTTAAAGAAGCTCCTGCCTTTAAGAAATTATGTGAAGAGAATCTTTTTTGTACAGATGTTGCAAAAGTAAGCCATAAGGTTTCGTTATCAAACTGTACGAAAGGAGTTGCGGGAGCAAAATCCAAATCATAATGATTCTCATTTGTCAATATTTGTCCGTCTGTTGCGTATATAGCATATCTGTCCGCAATATTGCTTTTGCGGTATGAAGCAACAAAATTCGTTTTCCATCTCCAGCCTTTGCCTAAATTAGCATCGTAGGTTGCACCTGCCGTCATGTTATTTACTTTACTCAAAAAATCATTCTGGTCATATAATGTATTCCATTCTTCTTTCCAACTGTCCCAATCCATATAACATTCATCAAATATACCTATTCCCCATAGGCTTAAATTGGAAGACTTACCGATAGGAAAATTTAACTTAAGTGATAAGTCTTGATAATCTGATTGGTCACCCTCCAATATTCCCCATCCCAAATCATTCATCATTTTTGTCAGACCGTAACGGTACGAAATAATGTAACTGCTTCCGTTTTTGGATAAAGGTCCCTCGCTCGTTAAGTCCAACCCTAATGTGGAGAGCTTTACAGAGTGTTCATAATTTTCACTGTTGCCCGAACGTAAGGAAATATCCATCACACCGCCCATAGTATTACCCATCTCTGCAGGAGCGGCGGCAGTGTAATAATCACTGTTGGCTAAAAGATTCGTATGAAAAGCGGATACGTCTCCCGTGCCGTGTGTACCCATGCCGTAAAAATGTGCAGGAGTTATAATCTCAACGCCTTCAACTCTGAACATGGTAGCCGTAGGCGGATTGCTATGAGTGGATATGCCTGCATTATTCACCGAACCCGTAGTTCCGGCATATCGTTTTACAACTCTTTCAATGCCGTCAAAACTTCCTGCGAACCTTTCCGCTTCTTCCACGCTTATCATCATTGCTCCCGCTACGGCGGTAGGATTTTGGGAACGTGACTTATTGATTACAGATTTTATTGTCACGCCTTCCAACTGCGTAGCCAACTCCAACAATCCGAAATTCAGCACCGTTGTCTTTGAACCTGCAACCAAAACTTCAACCATACGTTGCGGTTCATAGCCTACATATTTTGCCTCAACGGAGTAACGTCCCGCAGGAACATTGTTTATCTTAAATACTCCGTTTGTATCTGTTATTGCTGCAAGATTGTTGTTTATTGTGCTGTCAGGCGAAATTATGACAACTGTTGCGTAAGGTAACGGCCCGCCTGTAAGAACGTCTTTAACTGTTCCGCGAACTGTCTGGGCATTTATGTACCCCCCCCTAAAGAACTTATAATGAGAATAATAGATGTAATCTTATTGTAAAGGTATTGTCTATTATTCCGACTTGTTGCGTTTACAAGCGTTTTAAATGTGTTAAAAATTTTAGAAATATACATAAACGTTCATTTTTACCTTGTTTTAAAGTGCAAAAGTACAAAATTTTTAGGTTTCATGGACAAAAAATATTAAAAAGAGAGCCTTTGAATAAATGCGTTGCGGCGTTTGTCAGAATCGGTGAAGATTCGGGTATTTTGAAATAGTGTTTTAATACGGTTGATTTCATAAAGGAAAAAAGACAAGTTTTATTTAAAAGTTGTCTTTTTTCTTTTTACTTTTTTGAGGTCAATAACCGATGAATTGTTTTTCGTGTTTTTGCAATTGATTTTCAATAAGTGTGACGGTGAATTATTGAAGTAGTTGATTTAAAATATATTACCGAAATACTGGCACACATGGCACACATTGACACACTTATTTTCTATTAAAGATTTTTTATCAAAATAAGTTTATATAAAAAATGTGTGTCAATGTGTGTCACTTTTGTAAAACGTTAATTGATAATATATTGTAAAAAACAGATGTGTGTCAGAAGTGTGTCGGCAAAAAATTGGACAAAACGCTTTAAAACGTCAAAAAAGAACACCGGATTTTCAAAACTCTTTTCTGAAAAGAAAAAATCGTTTTCAGAAAAGAAAAAATTGTTTTCTGAATCCGTTTTGAAAAAACATATGTATTTGAAGTAAAAAACATATGTTTTTTGATTAAAATTCATATGTTTTTTTGAAAAAATACATATGTTTTTTTATTTCTCTTTTCTGAAAAGAGTTTAAAAATTTTGCCTGACGGATAAAAATATGTAACTTTGCACTTTGTTTTGATAAGAGATAAACGGAAAAATATTTAACACAATTTTAATAAATTTATTGTATGAAAAAATCAATCATGACTATGGCGGGACTGTTGCTTGCAGGCGTGATGGCTTTTGCGGCACCCGGTCCCAAACCTGTGACACCTCCCGATGAGGGAATGTGGTTGCCTATGTTTTTCAAGCAGTTGAACTACACTGATATGAAGGCATTGGGTTTGAAACTTACGGCTGACGATTTGTACAGCATAAACCATTCATCGCTTAAAGACGCTATCGTTCAGATGGGTAACTTCTGTACGGGCGAAATTGTTTCTCCGAACGGACTGATGTTTACAAATCATCACTGCGGTTACGATGCCATTGCAACATCTTCAACGGTTGAACACGATTATTTGGCAAACGGCTTTTGGGCAAACAGTTACGAAGAAGAAATTCCTATTGAGGGATTGTACGTTTCGTTCCTTAAAGAGATGAAAGACGTTACCAAAGAGGTGTTGGGCGACAACGCAAAGGCAATGAACAAGAGTCAATTCGCACAGGATATTCAGAACAAAATAGACGCATTGGTAAAAGAGTACAGCGAGGAGGGAAAATACCGCGTTGAAGTCAAAGAATTCTTTGAAGGAAATGAGTATTACATGTTTATATATGAGGTGTTTAACGACGTACGTTTGGTAGGCGCACCTCCGTCGTCAATAGGTAAATACGGCGGCGATACGGACAACTGGATGTGGCCTCGTCACACGGGCGATTTTTCCATATTCCGTGTTTATGCAGACAAGGACAACAACCCTGCAGCGTACAGCAAGGACAATGTTCCTTACAAACCTAAACATTATCTGCCCGTAAATATCAAGGGAATAAAGAAAAACGATTTTGCGATGATTTGGGGTTATCCCGGAAGCACGGAAAGATACATGACTTCCTACGAAATAGAAAATACATTGCAAAATTCCAACCCAGCGATATACAAAGCAGGTTCGTATATGTTGCCCGTGATGAAACAGCATATGGATTCCGACCCTGCAGTCAGATTGCAATATGCGTCGGATTACGCTTCGATGATGAATATGTGGAAAAACAAACAGGGCGAAAGCCGCGGTTTGAAACGTTTGCACGTGTTTGACAAAAAGCGGGCGATAGAAGACCGTTTGCAGGAGTGGATTGAAAACGGCGGAGAGAAGACCGAACAGTACAAAGATTTGATAAAAGATTTGCGTAATGCTTCACGTACGGTATCGTCTTCACCTGCCAACAGAAGTTCTTGGTATCACAATTTAGGTCTTTACATGTCCAAACGCGGCATGTTGGCATTCCGTCAATCTATGAACATAATCTTTGCCGAGTCAATGAACAAACTTGACAAGAATATGATTGAAACTTTGAAGGCTTCTGCACAAGAGCATTTCAAATCCTATGACCAAGAAACCGAAAAAGACCTTTTCCGTGCATTGTTGCAGATGGAAAACGATTTGCCTGCCGATTGCCAGATAAAAACAATAAAAGAATTGATTGCAAAAGCAGGAGGCGTTGACAAGTTAACCGAACAAATATTCAAAAAGAGCGTATTTGCCAACGAAAGCAATTACAACAAATTTATTGCAAACCCAAAATCCAAGACTTTGAATAAAGATTTGATGTGTCAAGTGGTTATGGCAATATATGAAGCGTTGGTAAACCAAGACGAAGATACGCAAAAAGCACAGGTGAAGTTCGCCGATGCAAGACAGAATTTCGTTATGGCGTTGCGTGAAATGGACCCTGATTTGGTACGTTACCCTGACGCAAACTTCACAATGCGTATGACTTACGGTTCGGTGTTGGATTATTATCCTGCAGACGCTATTCATTACGATTATACCACAACGCTTGAGGGCGTGATGGAAAAAGAAGACCCGTCAAACGACGAATTCATAGTTCCGTCCAAGCTTAAAGAATTGTACGCAGCCAAAGACTACGGACAATATGCTGACAAAGACGGCAAACTTATAGTCAATTTCTTAACCAACAACGACATTACGGGCGGCAATTCAGGTTCTCCTGTTATAAATGCTGAAGGAGAACTTATCGGATTGGCATTTGACGGCAATTGGGAAGCAATGTCGGGCGATATAGCCTTTGAACCCGAATTGCAAAGAACCATTTGCGTTGACGCAAGATATGTTTTGTTTATCATAGACAAGTTTGCAAACTGTCAAAGACTTATTGACGAGTTGAAAATAGTTAAATAAATGTAATTCATAAAGGGCTTTACGAACGGAAAACGTCCGCAAAGCCCTTTTGTAAACTGAAAAGGAGATAACAAAAAATGCAGTTAAATAACGACAGGGATAAAGTATCGTTCATCATAGGCGAAGACATGGCACGCAGTATTATGAACGAAGAGATGGATGTAAATGTTGACATAATGATTGAGGCTATGCGTGACAAACTTGCTGGAAAGTCGTCCAATATGATGACCGATGACGAAAAGGCAAGGGTGATGCACGCTTGGCAACACCAAATGCAACACAAACAACAGGAGCGTATAGAAAGACAATCCGCAGAAAACAAAAAAGCAGGCAGGGAATTTTTGGCAAACAACCGTAATCAGCCCAATGTCATTGAAACACCTTCGGGGTTGCAATACACGGTTATGACCGAGGGAAGCGGCAACAATCCAAAACCGACCGACACTGTAAAAGTGCATTATCACGGTACATTGCTTGACGGAACGGTGTTTGACTCCTCGGTTCAAAGAGGTCAGCCTATAAGTCTGCCGTTAAACCAAGTCATTGCAGGTTGGACTGAAGGATTGCAGACAATGAAAACCGGCGGAAAGACCAGATTTTTCATTCCTTCCGATTTGGCTTACGGCGACCAGCCCGTCGGCGACATTCCTGCAGGCAGTACGTTGATATTTGAAGTTGAACTTTTAGCTATAGAATAGTAATTTACTTAATTGAAAGGCCTTAAAGACTTAAATATCTTTAAGGTCTTTTCTGTTTTCATTTGTTTTTGGTATAAACAATCATTAAAATATGCCGGCACCTATTATAAAGACAGCGACGGTTGAAGAGTTGAAAAACCTATTCGGGTGGGACAATTCGCTGATGCAACATAAGAATATATCAATATTAGGAGAAAAATTTTTGATTTCAATTCTTAAGGCAGAGGGTTGTGATTTTGATTTCACAATTGCACGGGAAGAAAAAGGCAAGCCCTATTTCCTATATAATAATAAGGTGCATTTCTCCGTTTCCGACACAAAAAATTATATTGCCGTTGCCGTTCATAACACCCGAATAGGCGTTGACATAGAATATTTAAGGCAGGGAAAACGACAGTTGGCACAAAGGTTTTTCCACCCCGCCGAAACTGATTATCTGAATAAGACCTCACAGGCGGACTATGACAAGGCGTTTACGCAGTTGTGGACTATAAAAGAGGCATACGTCAAAATGACGGGAACGGGCATTGCTGGAAATTTCTCAACGTTGAATTTAGCTCCTTTAAGATTTGAATTGAATCAAAGTTATACGGCATATGATGCGTTGATTACAAGCAGTTACGATTCTCAAACCGAACTTTTTATCACTTGTTGTGCATTGCAATAATTTGTTTTTTAATTATACGGAAATGATACCCGCAAACACAGCAACGGTTTCAAATACTTACAATTTGTTTTCAGAAAGTAAAATGAAAAAACATATGTATTTTTTTTCGGTGAATGCATAAAGCAATTCTTTATTTTGTATTTTTGCAAAATGATTCTGAACAAATTGAACAAAATGAAGACGGTATATAAGGTTGTGTTTTTGATTTGTTGCATTGCATTGTGTTCGTGTGCAAGAATAGTTACACCTTCCGGAGGCGAAAGGGATATAAAGCCTCCCGTGTATGTGAAATCAAATCCGCCGATAAACGCTTTGGAGTTTCAAGGCAACAAAATAGAGATAGAATTTGACGAATATATTGTTTTGGACAATGCAACGGGCAAACTCATAGTATCTCCGCCGTTGAAAAAAAAGCCCACTGTGGGCAGTAAACTGCGTACCTTATATATTAAGGATATAGATTCTTTGGAGGAAAACACCACCTATATATTTGATTTCGGCGATGCGATTACGGATTTCAACGAGGGCAACCGTTTGAACCATTTTGCTTTTGCTTTTTCAACGGGCGAAACCATAGATTCGTTGTCTTACAGGGGAAAAGTTGTCAATGCCTATACATTAAAGCCCGAGGCTAATAAATTCGTAAGCCTTTACCGTAATACAGAGCGTGAATACATACGCACCAATTTGCCTGACTACATAACGCGGACGGATTCTTCGGGGCGGTTTTATTTCAAAAACATAAAACAGGGACAGTATACTGCGTTGGCTTTTGAGGATATGAACCAAAACATGCTTTACGATTTGCCCACCGAAGGCTACGGACAGTTGGACGTAACGGTAACGGAAGTTAAGGAAGACACGTCGGACAAAGTTGCAAACCGAACGGACATTATTTATTACAATACCGCCGAAGATACGGTGCAAAAGTTGACGGCTTCGGAGTTGCTTTCCGACCGTGAGTTCAGATTGGTGTTTTCCGTTGCGGTAGGTGAGGGGTTTAAGGTTAAAATAGAAAAGCCGTTGCTTCAGCCTTCGCAATACGGCGTTTACATGAATGGCAAACGGGACACGGTTACGGTGGTTTCAAAGTCGGCTGCGGTGTTTGACACGTTAGATGCAGTGGTTTATGATGACAACGGGTTTGAGGAAAAAATAAATTTAACGGCAAATACACGCAGAAAAAAGAAAAAAGACACTAAGGACAAGCTTTTCTTAAGCCTTGAAACCGATACTCTTTCTTATTTTAAACCTTTGGCATTAAGGCTTTCGCAGATTGTAAACACAGAAAACACTGCGTCAATACAGGCTTTGTGTTATGACAGCGTTGATACAATGAAAGTAAACTTTGTTTTTGATACTTCAGACCCTAAACGTATGGTTTCGGATGCAGTTTTGAAAGAGGGCGGACAATATACCTTATATATAGACAGTGCGGTTTTGTACACTTATGAAGGATATTATAACGACACTTTGCGAACGGGTTTTGTTACGGATACAAAGGACAGTTACGGAAGCCTGCGTTTGAATTTGTCATCGGTAGACACGGCGGAACAAAGTTATATTCTGACCTTGACGGACGTGCAGAACAATGCCTTGAGGGATACGGTTGTTAGGACAAAGGGTGCAGCGGCAACGGCGGAATTTGTGAATTTAAAAGAGGGAAAGTATAAAGTCCGCATCATAGAGGACAAAAATTCGGACAAAAAGTATAACGGAGGCAATTTTGACAGCGGTTTACCGCCTGAAAGAGTGAAATATATGCCTAAAACGCTCAACGTACGCAAAGGATGGGTGACTGAAGAAGACGTGGATTTGAATGCACTTTTTGAACAGTAGTTTTGAAAAAAGTAAGGCTAAAATTTTGTCAGAAAGAAAACTTATTGTAATTTTGCAAATTATAAACATTTAATATTTTAATAAAGAGATGGCAGTAAAAATAAGATTACAAAGACATGGTAAAAAGAATCAACCGTTTTACCATATAGTAATTGCGGATGCTCGTGCAGCACGTGACGGAAAATTTATTGAGAAATTAGGAACATACAATCCTTTGACATCCCCTGCAACCGTGGACGTAGACTGCGACAGGGCATGTTATTGGCTTAAAAACGGAGCTCAACCTACAGATACCGTACGTTCATTGTTCCGTTATAAAGGAATTTTGTACAAAAGACACTTGCAGATAGGCGTAGAAAAAGGTGCTTTCACCGAAGAAGTGGCACAAAAACGTTTTGATGAATGGTTTGAAAACAAATCAAAGAAAATTGAATCGGAAAAATCAAAGAAAGAAGTTTCCGAAAAAGAAGCAAGAAAACAATTGCTTAAAGCAGAGGCAGACGTAAACGCAAAACGTGCCGAAGCAATAGCAAAGAAAAAAGCACAGGCTGAAGCAGATGCTGCAAAACCAGCGGAAGAAGAACAACCGCAAACGGAAGCTGAAGCACCTGCAACCGAAGAATAACATATGTAAATTGTTACATACAGACGGTATGATATGCAAAAGCATGTTTTTGTTTACATGACAAATACATGCTTTTACTTTTTTTTAACGGCGGTGTAACTTTTTTATGCCCTGAAGTGTTATAATATAATGATAAAGAATAGCAACGATGACAAAAGATGAGTGTTTTTACTTGGGTAAGATAGTAAAGCCGTTTTCTTATAAGGGAGAATTGGTCGTGTTTTTTGACGTTGACGACGTTCAAAAGTACGAAGACTTGGATTCTTTGTATATTGAAATCAATAAAAGGTTGGTTGAATACACTATATCGTCCATACGTTACCACGGAAATAAATTTGTAGTCAAGTTCAACGACGTTACGGCCGAAGAATCCGAAGCATTGGTCGGCAAAGACCTGTATCTGCCCCTGTCAATGCTCCCTCCGCTTACGGACAATCAGTTTTATTTCCATGAAGTTATAGGTTTTGAAGTTGCAGACAAAGAAAAAGGCAACATAGGACATATAACAGACATTATAGACAATACAACCCAGCCCATAATGTTTATAGACCACGGCGGCAAAGAGATATTGATACCGTTGGTTGATGATATTATCAAGTCTGTAGACAGGGAAAAACGCATTATAAACATACAGGCACCTGACGGATTGATTGATATTTATCTTTAAAGCGGCTGATAAATTTTACGCAAATACTTGTCTGTTTGTGAAAAAAGTTGTTATTTTGCATTTTTAAATTGATTTGATACTAACAATAAATAATATAATGTTCAATGAAAAGAAAAAGTTTTTTAGTAATTAGTTTTTGCTTGTTGATGGGTTCTGCAATTTTTGCCCAAAACAAGTCGTCAAAAGTTGATCTTCAGCAGGAGATGAAACTTGAAAGTACAGTCCGTTACGGCAAACTTGACAACGGAATGACGTACTATATAAAAACAAACAAAAAACCTGAGAACCGCGCTGAATTCCGTCTTGCAGTCAATGCAGGTTCTGTGTTGGAAGAAGAAGACCAAAGGGGATTGGCTCACTTTACGGAGCATATGGGATTCAACGGAACCAGACAATTTCCGGGTAATGACCTGACCGACGCATTGCAAAAAGAGGGTATAACATTCGGAAGAGATGACAATGCTTACACAGGATTTGACCAAACCGTTTACGAGTTGACGTTGCCGACCGACAAACCCGAACTTTTCAATTTAGGATTGAAAGTTTTAGGCGGTTGGGCTAACGGAATGCTTATGACCGATAAGCAAATTGATGACGAAAGAGGAGTCATTATTGAAGAATGGCGTATGGGCAGAGGTGCCGATGACCGTATGCGTCAGAAGACATTGCCCGTTATATTGAAAGGAAGTAAGTATGCAGACCGTCTGCCTATCGGTACGGTGGAAAATTTGCAGAACTTCAAATATTCGTCAATACGTAATTTCTACAAGAAATGGTACCGTCCGGACAATCAGGCTATCATTATCGTAGGAGATTTTGATGCTGATGAGATGGAACAAAAGGTTAAGGATTACTTTTCAATGGAAACCAATCCGTCTGAACCTCTTAACCGTCCGGAAATAGAAGTCCCAGACAACAAAGAACCGTTGATTGCCGTTGCAACCGATAAAGAAGCAACATCTACCACAATGGTTGTTTTCTATAAACACCCTGCAAAACAAATGAAGACTGTCGGCGATTTCCGTGAGCAGGAACTTATGGTTAATTTGTATGAAAACATGCTTCAAAACCGTTTGAGCGAGAAAGCAGACAAGAAAGACTGTCCTTATTTGGCTGCACAGGCCGGTTATTCACCGTCAATGATGGGTTTGGCACGCAGCGTAGGCGGATACGTTGTTTTCGGAATGGCTAAAGACGGCAAAGCATTGGAAGCATTGAAAGTTTTGATGGAAGAAAACCAAAGAGTGTTGCAACACGGATTTCTTGCAACCGAATTTGAAAGGGCAAAAGAGAGCGTGTTGGATAAGTACGAACAGGCATCAAAGAATGCAAACAAAGTAAATTCAAGCGTTCTTGCAGCACAATATATAGACAATTTCCTTGACAAAACGCCTGCACCGGGTGCAAGAGCTGAATACCGTTGGGCTAAAGCGTTGATTGACGGAATCACATTGGACGAAGTAAACGCATTGGCAAAACAATGGATTACCAAAGAAAACATAGTTTGCTATGTTACCATGCCTGAATCAAAGAAAGTTCCTACCGTTGAACAGGTAAAGAAAGTTATCCTTGATGCAGAAAACATGAAAACCAAACCTTATGTTGACACATACAAAGAAGTACCTTTCTTTGCAGCAAACGTAAAAGGCGGTAAGATAACAAGCGAAACCAAGAACGACGAATTCGGTTACACTGAATTGAAACTTTCAAACGGTGCAACGGTGTTGTTGAAACCTACAACATTCTCCGACAACGAAATACTTGTAAACTGTTTCTCTAACGGAGGAACGTCATTGTACCCTGACGATATGGTATTGAACGCACAGATGGCTGCATCCATTATAGACGGCAGCGGTATAGGCGAGATGGACCACAACCAATTGCAAAAATTCCAACAAAAACATACATTCGGAACCGAACCTTATATAAGCGATTTGCGTGAAGGTGTAAGCGGAACATGTGCAGTTAAAGATTTTGAACTTTTGTTGCAATATTATTATATGTACTTTACCGCTCCGAGAAAAGACAAAGAAGTTTTGGAAACAAAAGTTTCGCAGTTGAAATCGCAGTTGTCAGCATTGCAAAATTCTCCTGAAATACAATTCAGTTTGCAAATGCACAAATCAGCATTCCCTAACGACAAACGTACCGTTCAAATACCGACTGAAAAACAGTTGAATGCTTTGAACATTGACAAGATGTACAAAATATTCCGCGAAAGATTTAATTCTGCAAGCGACTTTACCTTTGTTATCGTAGGTAACTTCGGTATGGATTCAACCAAAGAACTTGTTGCTAAATACATAGGCGGATTGCCTTCTGATGGAAAGACTGAAAATTGGAAAAACGTAGAGCCTAAATTTGCCAAAGGCGTTGTTGACGACGTTGTATACAAGGGAACGGAAGACAAATCAACGATGGTTATTTTGACCCAAAGAGCGTTTACCAACACTGAAAAAGAAAAGAGAACGATAGACATCATGGGTGAAATACTTCAAATTAAAGCCACTGAAAAAATACGTGAAGAATTGGGTGCAACTTATTCTCCATACTTGGGTGTAAATTACGATTTGTTGCCTGAACCTGAATTTTCAATGACTGCATACTATACTTTGGCTCCTAAAAACGTAGAATTGGTTGAGAAAGCAACATGGGAGATTTGCGATAATATGATTAACGAAGGCGTTGACGAAGTTAACCTTGCAAAAGCCAAAGAACAGTTAATCAAGAGAAGGGAATCGCAATACAGTTCATCCAATTCATTCTGGGCAAGCGTATTGGCAGGTTCTAAAATCTACAATACAAACATTACAAGCATGGACGCATACAAAAACATGGTCAATTCAATAACTGCAGACGATGTAAAGGCTGCCGCTGCAAAATATTTGAAACATGACGAATATGTAAAAGTGCGTTTAATGCCTGAAACATTGAAGAAATAATTTTAAATGTTTTCATATTTCATGGTAGGGAAGCAAATTTTGCTTCCCTTTTTTATTTATCATGCGATTTCTGACGTTGTTAAAAACGAAAAAAAACTTGCCGGGCGACGTTTTGTTTTTGCCGAAGGACGTTTTAACGGTCAAAAAAAGTGGTTTTTTCTATTAAAAAACCACTTTTTTTGAGTGAAAAAACCTGCTTTTTTTATTACTGAAACGCCGTTCGGCAAAAACGAATTCAGAAGATGTTTTGTTTTTGTGCCGTTTGGCAACGGAAAACAGAATTTTTACGGCGTTTTAACGTGAATTTTGATGTGCTGTTGCATTAAAACATTGTATTATAAAATGCTTGCGGAGTAAATAATTTCAATGTTTTTGTTAAACAAAATCATGCAGTTAAGTATTGAAAGATTAAAAAAACTGAAAAAAATATTGTAAAATATTTGGTCAGAATAGGAAAAGGTAGTAATTTTGCAACTCCAAAACGGGAAGAAACGCTGAAGAGGAAGCGGAGAGGACCGTAGAGGGAAGGAAAGGTCATTGTAATAAAGAAGACGGAAAGAAAAAAAACCAAAAGTGTAGCGTGTAAGGATTCTTT
>JAGBJI010000011.1 GCA_017934545.1 Bacteroidales bacterium | reverse complement strand
CTACACCTTCAACGGCCAGACATACACACAGAGCGGAACGTACACGGTAACGCTTGAGAGTGAAGCAGGCTGCGACAGTGTGGTAACGTTGGAATTGATTGTTGACGAGAACGGCTTGACTGACGCAACGGGAGCATTGCATGTAAGCATGTATCCTAACCCTGCGACGACACAGGCAGTGTTGAGCATAGAGGGATTGACCAGTGAAGCAGAGATTATCTTGAGCGATGTAAGCGGAAGAATAATCAGACGCAACACCTTACCTACGGGACAAAAGACGATGACAATAGAAACCGAAAGCTTGTCAAAAGGCACGTACTATATCAGAATAGTAAGTGAAGGAATGATAAGAACGGAGAAATTGATTAAACAATAAAAAGTCTGAAGTTCTAAATGTGAAGAGCGGGACGCCGACGGCGTCCCGCTCTTTTTGGTTTTTGAAAAAAAAGAAAAACAATAAAAAAAATTAAAGCCTCTTTAAATACGAAGCCATCTCCGATTGCATCTGCATGGCTTTCTCTTTTGCCGCCGTATCAAACTCACTGCCGTTGTCGGCAAAGATGATGCCCCGTGAGGAGTTGACCAACAATCCGCAGTCTTTGTTCATTCCGTAGCGGCACACCTGTTCCAAGTCGCCCCCTTGAGCCCCTACACCGGGAACAAGCAAGAAATGCTCGGGGACAATGCGTCGGATGTCCGTAAACATGTCGGCCTTGGTGGCTCCGCACACGAACATAGTATTGTCTTTGCTGCCCCAGCGTTGGGCAACGCCAAGCACATGTTGGTAAAGTTTTGTTTTGTCCGCGTTTTCAAACAATTGGAAATCGTCCGAGCCTTTGTTGCTTGTCAAAGCCAGCACGATGACCCATTTGCCTGCATATTCCAAAAACGGCGAAACGGAGTCTTGCCCCATATAAGGGGCAACGGTCAAAGCGTCAAAGTCAAAATCGCCCTCGGGAGTGAAGAACGCTTTGGCGTATTGTTTGCTTGTGTTGCCTATGTCGCCCCGTTTGGCGTCGGCAATGACAAAGCACTGACCTTTAGCCTTGGCATGCAGATAGTCCATGGTCTTTTTTAACGATATTAACCCCTTGATGCCGTAACTTTCGTAGAACGCCAGATTGGGTTTGTAGGCTACGGTATAGGGCAAAGTGGCGTCAATGATACGTTTGTTAAACTCAAAGACCGCATCTTCGCTGTCCAGCACGCACTTCGGCAGTTTGCTAATATCGCTGTCCAAACCTACGCAAAGAAAACTTTGTTTGGTTTTTATTAACTTGATTAATTCCTGTCTTGTCATAGTTTTGTATTTGTTTATATTGTTAATGATTTACAAGCGAAGTGAATTCGTCTTTGAGTGCAAGGGCAACCTGCGGCATGTCTATCTCTTTGCCCGTTTCTTTTTGCATGCTTGTCACCCCTTTGTCAGTGAATCCGCAGGGGTTGATATAGGAAAAATAGTTCAAATCGGTGTTGACGTTCAGTGCAAATCCGTGCATGGTTATCCCCCTTGACACTTTGACCCCTATGGCACATATCTTACGCGGGTTTTTGCCCAAGGCGTCAATCCAAACACCCGTAGCACCGCCGAGCCTTGTGCATTGTATGCCGTAAGATGCCATAACGTTGATAACCATTTGCTCTACGGTGTGGATATAATCCCTTATACCCAAGTGCAGTGCGTCCAAATCCAAGGACGGATAACCCGTAATCTGACCCGGACCGTGATAGGTGATGTCGCCTCCGCGGTTGATGTGAAACACCTGTGCGTTTATCTTCTGCAACATCTGCTTTCCGATAAGCATGTTTGAATCTTTGCCGTGCAAGCCCAAAGTGTATACATGGTCATGCTCGCATACTATAAAATCCTGCCCGATAAGTGTTGAGCCTTTGAGTTTTCGGGTTACCTTTGAGTCAAACAGTTGTTGTTGTCTGTCCAATGCCGCAGCGTAAGGTATACGTCCCCAATCCTCGTAGTTGATTGTTGTGTCCATAGTATGAAAAATAAGATTTGAAATCTGCGGCAAAGTTACGCATAAAACTTCACTCCGCAGGGCTAAAATCAGATTATTTTCATTTCTTTTTTGAAAACAATACTCTGCAAAACCGTCTTGCAATGGTTGCAAAACGGTTTTGCAGACCTTGCAAGACGGTTTTGCAAATGATGTAAAACGGTTTTGCAGGGTTTTAAAGTTAGGAAAGGATTTGTTTTAATTAGACAAAAATATGTTATCTTTGCAGTTTATTTCAAAGACGGGTATATGTTTAAAAAGATATTGAACACTTTGTTTACCAAGTTTTTCAGTGCCGTTGTGGGATTTGCCGTAATAGTGCTGGTGTCACATCTTTTGGGAGCGGCGGGCAAAGGACAACAGGCGATGATAGTGTTTAATATCAACATAATATTGCTGTTGATGACCCTGATGGGCAACTCCACATTGGTATATCTGACACCGAGAAAAACGTTTTCGCAGATGTTCATTCCCTCTGTGGTGTGGGTTTTGAGTTGTGCTGCGTTGATAACGGCGGCGGGATTTTTGGGAGTTTTTAACGGCGGATTTGCACGGTTCGGACAGAGCCTGTATTTTTTTCAGACGGTGGGTATATCCGTTTTGGCGTCAATAACGGAGATTAACTACTATGTACTGTTGGGCAAACAGCAGGTGGTCAAAGCCAATAATCTGAAATTGGTCTATCCTTTGACCAATGCCGTGGTTATTTCGCTGATGTGGGCGGCGGGAAGGTTTTCTTCAATAGGCGATTACGTGTTTTCGCTTTGGTGTGCCTATGTTTTAAGCCTGTTCTACGGCATATGGATATTGAAAGACGATTACAAAGGTCTGCATTTTTTAGACCGAAAAGAGTTCAGACAAGTAAGCCGCACGTTGTTTTCACTCGGTGCGGTCAAACAGTTGGGAAGCATAGCCCAGACCATGGTTTACCGCGTGTCGTTGTTGCTTACGGTTTATTTTTTCGGTACCAAGGGCGAGTTTTACAACGGCATATATTCCAATGCTACGGGCATATGCGAGGCGGTGTTGTTGTTCGGCACTTCGCTGGCGTTGGTTCAATATTCGTCGTTGAGCAACACGCAGAGCAATGTTGAGGCTAAAAACCTGACAATCAAACTTACCAAGGTCAACATATTGTTTACCGCCTTGGCGTTGGGCATAGTGTGCGTTCTGCCCGGGAGTTTTTGGATGTTTTTGTTCGGAAACGATTTTGCACGGGTGGGGTATTACATGCGTATATTGTCCGCAGGTATTTTGTTTTTAAGTACATCAAGCAATATAACCCAATATTTTGCCTCGCGGGGCAATTTTTCAATAACGGCATGTGCCTCTTTGGCCTCTTTGGCAGTGACCGCCGTTGCAGGCTATGTGCTTATACCGCTGTACAACATAACGGGGGCGGCTCTGACGGCGGTTGCGGCATATGTGACAGGGTTTACGGTTGAATTTATATATTTTTTGAAATGGATAAAAAGAGATTAGCATTGTATTGTATTGCAGTTGTGGCGTTGACGGGAGCGTATGCACAGAAAAATTATTCCTATCAACCCATAACCAAAAGCCAACAGTCCGACATTGCGGCAAGCATGTTTGCCAACAATGTGTCGTCGTTTTTAATCAATGACCAGATTCCCATAGGCTATGTAAGCCTTACGAACGTGGTCAACATGGTTTCGTACAATCCCGTTGAGGGTACGCGTATAAGGATAAGCGGACAGACCAACGACAGATTCTCAAAACGCATGGCTTTTTCCGCAATGGCTGCTTACGGAACGGAAGACCATAAGTTTAAATACGCATTGGGTGCGGCTTACAACTTTGCCCGCAAAGCCAAAGGCGTGTATGCTTTCCCTTGTTCAACACTCGGCGTCAATTGGGAGGACAACACCTATATGCCGTCGTACTCCAACTACGACGTAGCCTATTTTTCGTTCGGCGATTGGGACAGGTTTTATTTCGCAAGGCGTAAACGGTTGACGGTTTCCTTCTTGCAGGAGTTTGACAATACCTTTGCGTTCCGTCCGTATTACTATTGGCAGAAAACAGACGACTATATGCTGTACGACGACGGCCAAACACTGTCTTTGTTAGACCCTGCGTACGATTACACCAACAACTCCGTAGGCGTGGAACTGACCTATACTCCCACGCGTAAAGGAACTAACTTGCTGACAATACTGAACTCAAGGTTTTATACGTTCCACACCCAGATACGTGCTGATTATTCTTACAATTCGCAGCATTACATTCAGACCAACACGTACAGCCGTGCCGAGATTTCAGCCCAGCACAGAGTGCAGTTCTTACCGTTGGCATTGGACGTGCGGGTGCAGGGCGGCAAGATATTCGGGCAAAGCGACAAGTACATGTATTTCACCCCTAATTACAGGGTCAGTTCGGTGAGCAACATGTTCGGTTTCAACCTTTACTCACCGTGGGAGATTATGTGCAAGGACTATGTTCAGACATACACACAGCTCAACTTCGGAGGCATACTTTTGGACAACATAGACTTTTTCAAAAACTTTAAACCCAACGAATTCATCAACTTCAAAGCCCTGTTCTCTTCGCAAACGGACACTTACTGCGAAGCGGGTGCGGGTATAGACCACATATTCGGCTTTTTGGGTTTGGAAATAGTAAAACGTATATCCAAAGAAAACCCTTATGACATGCCTGATTGGGCATTGAGAATAAGATGTACGTTGTAAAAACAACACTTTTTGCCAAAGAATTTGGTCATATTGTTAAAAAGATGTAAATTTGCAAGGAAATACAAACAAATAAAAATGAATCCAGAGGAGAAAATAATAGGCACGGGATTGACGTACGACGACGTGCTTTTGGTACCTGCTTATTCGGAGGTGATACCCAACGAAGTGAACGTAAGCAGCAGATTTTCAAGAAACATAAGTGTTAACATTCCTATCGTGTCCGCAGCAATGGACACCGTAACCGAAGCAGAGATGGCTATAGCCATAGCACAGGAGGGCGGAATAGGAGTGTTGCACAAAAACATGTCCATAGAAAGTCAGGCACAGGAGGTAAAGAAAGTAAAGAGAAGCGAGAACGGTATGATTTCTTCGCCCTCAACACTTCACCCCGAAGCCAAAGTAAAAGATGCATTGGATATGATGCACTCGCTTTCCATAGGCGGAATACCAGTAGTGGACAATGCAAACAAATTGGTCGGCATAGTGACCAACAGGGATTTGCGTTTTGAAAAAGACATAACTAAACCTATTTCACAGATAATGACCCGTGAGGTGATAACCACCCATCCGGGTACGTCGTTTGCAGATGCTGCCGAAATATTGCAGACACACCGCATAGAAAAACTGCCCGTTGTGGACAAAGACGGACATTTGCAGGGATTGATAACATACAGGGATATAATCAAACTTAAACAACGCCCCAATGCATGCAAAGATGATTTAGGCCGTTTGAGAGTGGCTGCGGGTATAGGCATAACGCACGACATGTACGACCGCATCGACGCCGTCGTGGCAGCAGGTGTGGACGCCATAGTCATAGACACCGCCCACGGACATTCGCTCAATGTGTTCAAAGCCGTAAAACAAGCCAAACAAAGATACAAAACAATAGACATAGTTGTGGGTAATATAGCAACGGGAGAAGCAGCCAAAGCATTGCAAGAAGCAGGTGCCGACGCAGTGAAAGTAGGTATAGGCCCGGGCAGTATATGCACCACCCGTATAATAGCAGGTATAGGCATGCCTCAACTTACTGCGGTTATGAATGTGTGCAATGCCTTGCAGGGAACGGGCGTTCCCGTTATTGCAGACGGCGGTATACGGTATTCGGGCGACATAGTCAAGGCTTTGGCGGCAGGAGCAAGCACCATAATGGCGGGTTCGTTGTTGGCAGGTACGGAAGAATCACCGGGAGATACGGTTATAATGGAAGGAAGAAAATACAAGACATACAGAGGTATGGGTTCGTTGGACGCAATGCAGAACGGAAGCAAGGACAGATACTTCCAAAGCGAACAGACGGACGCTAAAAAACTTGTTCCCGAGGGTATAGTGGGAAGAGTTCCTTACAAAGGTTCGGTAACCGAGGTGATTTACCAACTCATTGGCGGACTTAAAGCCGGAATGGGCTATACGGGCAGCAAGGATTTGAGCATGTTGCGCAATGCCAAGTTCATAAAAATAACCAATGCAGGATTTATTGAGGGACATCCTCACGATATAACCATAACCAAAGAAGCACCTAATTATTCACGTTAGCATAAACATTTAAATTTTTTGTTAAGACATGGTCAGAAAAGCACTGTTTACGGTTTTGTTGTTGTGCTTTGTGTCGGCAAATGCACAAAACGGCGGTTATCTGTTTACAATCAACGGTAAGGATACCGTATATGCACAGGAGTTTATCAACTCTTACAGTAAAAACAACAATATAGCGGCAATGCCGATAAGCAAACGGGAGTATTTGGATTTATACATTAATTATAAATTAAAGTTGCAAGACGCCAAGGCAATGGGGTTGGACAAGGATTCAACCGTATTGCAACAGGTGGAAAACTACCGTTCGTCGTTGGTACAACCTTATATTGACGACCCGTCTGTAAAAGATTCTTTGGTAAAAGAAGCTTACGACAGAATGCATACTATTGTAAGGGTTGCACATGTATTGGTTGCTTTGCCCAAAAACATTGCTTTGAAAGATACGGCGGAGTATTACAAAAAAGCACAGGACATTTACAAGAAAGCAAGAAACGGAGAAAACTTTGATTCTTTGGTTTTGCTCTATTCCGACGACCCTGCGGCACAACCGTCTGCGAAGATACCTTCGCACGGCGACTTAGGATATTTTTCTTCCCTTACCATGATTTATCCTTTTGAGAATGCGTGCTACGAACTTATACAAAAACACGACTCAATAGGCTTTGTACGAACTGATTTCGGTTACCATATAATTAAACTAATCAATTATTACAATGTGGATTTCTCCGCTTTGACTTTGCAACATATATTTATAAATGCATTGGAACATGATTCCGTTCAGGCAAAGCGTTTGATAGACAGTGCGTATGCTGAATTGAAATACGCAAAGTTTGATTCCATCACCAAAAAATACTCTGACGATAGTTATACAGCCAACAAAGCTGGTCTTTTAGTCAGTCAACGGCCTGTCAATCTTCCTGCCGAATACATTGATTTATATATGACATCGGATTTAAACGGCAAAGCGTCCGCACCGTTCCGCACACGCTACGGCTGGCATATAGTAAGGTTTATAAATGCAGACCCTATAAAGCCGTTAGCCGAAGTAAGACGGCAGATACAGGAGCGTATTGCAAAAGATTCCCGCGGTTATGTGGCAATAGACCGTTTCGTGCAGAAAGCAAAACAAGATTACAATCTTACCGTTGACTCACTTGTGTTGAACAAAGTGCCGTCGTTGTTGAACGAAAACATATTCGAAGCCTCCTGGCAGATACCTTCGGGCAATTTTAACAAGACCATATGCACGGTAGGCAACGAAAAACAAACGCAATACGATTTCTTGCAGTTTTTATATCAAAACCAAGTTAAACAAATACCGATGGATTATTCCGTGTATACTGAAAAAATGTTTGACCAATTCGTAAACAACATTGTTTTGGCGTATGCTGACAAGGATTTGGAAAACAAATACCCGGAATTAAAAGAGAATATAAAAGAATATTTTGACGGAGAACTGATATTTGCAGTTACAGATACCAACGTATGGACTAAAGCCGTTACGGACACTGTGGGATTGAATGAGTTTTACGAGCGTAACAAGGCCAATTATTGGTATTCCCCGCGTGTTGATGCGGTTATTTGGACTATAGATACGTCAATAAATCTTTCCAAAGTCAAAAAATACATAGAAAAAAGTAAGAAAAAAGGAAAGACGGACGATGAAATATCGGATTATTTATTGAAGAAATATTCGGATAAAAAGGAACAAACACCGAAATCAAGGCAGGGAAAAATCAATTATCAGTGGCATAAATTTGAAAAAGGTGCAAGTAAAATAATTGACATGTGCGTTTTTGACAAAACAACCGACATTATGACGTTGTCAACTCCGCAGACTTTTGTTGATACAGCCTCAATAACCAACCGTAATATTATTGTATACGTAAACGAAATATTGCCTGTGTCCCAAAAACCGTTGGAAGCATGCAAAGGATTGTGTACTTCGGATTATCAAAAATACTTGGAGCAAAAGTGGATAGAGCAATTGCACGCAAAATATCCTGTAAAGATTAATGAAAAAGTGTTTGATGAGATTATAAAAGATAATTAATATATGAATACAATAAAGAAAATATCATTGTCAGTGTTGTTTGTGTTGGCCGTAAATGCGGTTGATGCACAGCAGGACAAAACTGTTGTGGACGGAGTTATAGCAGTTGTGGGCGAAAATATGATAAAGTATTCTGAATTGGAAACAAATTATCTTCAGATGTTGTCTTCGGGCGACAATACGGTCACACGGTGCGAAGTTTTGGAGTCAATGCTTTTGAATAAACTTATGTTACATCAGGCTAAAGTGGACTCTCTTACCGTTTCGGACGCAGAAGTGGAGAACGAACTCAACTCCCGCGTTGCTTATATGATGCAATATTACGGTTCACAAGAGAAAATGGAGCGTCAGATGAACAAATCGCTTGCACAAATTAAGGAAACATACCGTGATATTATAAAAGAAAATATTCTTATTCAACAAAAACAATCGCAGATAACGGGAGATGTGACCGTAACACCGCAAGAGGTTGCGGACTTTTATGCAACTATTCCCGAAGATTCGCTTGCAATGATTCCTACACAGTATGTATTTTCACAAATAGTTATCACTCCTACGGTAAGCGAGCAGGAAAAACAAGAGTTGAAAAACAAACTCAACGAGTACAGGGACAGAATATTAAAAGGAACCAAGTTTTCAGTCATAGCATCCATGTATTCGGACGACCAAGCTTCGGCAAAAAAAGGCGGAGAGTTAGGTTTCTTTCAACGGGGTACGATGGTTGCGGAGTTTGAAAACGTAGCCTTCTCGTTACAACCCGGAGAAGTATCACCGGTGTTTGAAACCAAGTACGGCTATCATATAATACAGATGATAGAACGCAGGGGCGACAGGGTTAATTGCCGTCATATATTGCTGCAGCCTAAAGTTTCTTCGTTGCAACTTTACAAAGCAAAAGAGAAAATAGATTCTATAAAAACTCTTATTGATAATAATGAGTTGACATTTGAAGATGCAATTGTCAGATATTCCGAAGACGAAAGCAAAGTCAACGGAGGATTGATTATAAATCCCAATACTGCGTCTTCGGTGTTTTCTTCCGAAGCGTTAAATGCGTCAATGGGCAATGTGGACAACGTAGATTTTGCTGCCATGAAGCAGGGTGACATCACTTCAGCCGTTGAATTTAAATCCGAATACGCCGATGCATACCGTTTGATTAAGGTTTTGAAGATTATGCCCGAGCATAAGGTTAACTTAACCGACGACTTTGATAAAATACATGCGTTGGCTCTTAACAAGAAGCGTATGGATATAGTACATTCTTGGGCAAAGAATACGATAAAGAAAACATATATAAGAGTAGATGACGGATATAAAACCTGCGGATTCACTCTTGATTGGTATAAAACTAAATAAGTTATGGGCGAAGTTCAGCAATTGGACGGTTTGGTAAGCAAATGCAATATCCTTAAGCAGGAAACGGCAAAGGTTATCATAGGACAGAAAGAGATAATCAACAAAGTACTCATTGCAATGTTCTGCGGAGGGCATTGTTTGTTGACTGGAGTTCCGGGACTGGCGAAAACATTGCTTGTAAAAACTCTTGCCCAAGTGTTGGACGTGGAGTTTAACCGTGTTCAATTCACGCCCGACCTTATGCCGAGCGATATTACGGGAAGTGAGATATTGGATAACAACCGTCAGTTTCAGTTTATAAAAGGACCGTTGTTCACAAATATTTTGTTAGCAGACGAAATCAACAGAACTTCACCCAAAACACAGGCGGCTTTGTTGCAGGCTATGCAGGAGAAAAACATAACGGTAAGCGGTAAAACTTATTTGTTGGAAGAGCCGTTCTTCGTTATGGCGACCCAAAACCCCATTGAACAGGAGGGAACATACCCTTTGCCCGAAGCACAGCTGGACAGATTCATGTTCATGTTGATAATGGATTACCCTTCGTTTGAAGAAGAAGTAAATATATTGAAAACTACGACCACGCAATATACTTACGATATAAAGCCTGTGATGAACAAACAGGATATAATTGATTTCAGAAAAATAATAATGTCGGTTCCCGTAAGCGATAACGTGTACGATTATATCGTACGTTTGGTAGGCAAAACCAGAGTGAACAATGCGGACAACGATATTGCCCGTCAATACTTGGTATGGGGAGCAGGACCGAGAGCATGTCAGAACATTGTCCTTGCAGCCAAGTGCAATGCCGTGTTAAACGGTAAATATTCTCCGGATATGGAGGATGTTAACCAAGTGTGTAAGGACGTTTTGCGGCACAGAATAGTGCTTAACTATTCGGCACAGAGCGAATCGATAACCGCCGATGACGTTATAGATAAAATTATTGAAAAGTTGTAAATAAAAAACATATAAACAGTAAAAGATATGGTAAGGAAAGAATCAATATTTTCGGTTTTTGTGTTGATGTTGTGCATATTGTTGTCAGCAAACAGTGCCAATGCCCAAAAGAAAAAGAAGACAACGGAAAGATTTCCTGCAAAACTTGAAACATATATAACTTTTGACAAAGCAAGTGCTTATTATACCAAAGAGGGTCTGAACAATTTGGACAGCATATACATGATAGCGTTCAGCAAAGACAACAACCGTTTTTACAAGATGACCATAACGGGCTACGATGACGGCGAACCGGTAACCGAACAGACAAGTTCGTTGGCAAGGCAAAGAGCGGTTATGGTATTTAAATATTTTGCTTCAAGGGAAGAAACGGAATACATAATCAAACGTACGCCGAGCTACTATATATCTTCGTGCGACGGACAGAAAGAGTATTATATAAAGTATAAGATGCCTTTTGATTTCCGTTGGATAAACCTTGACGGCAACGAAGAAGCGGTTAAAGAACATGAAGGTATAGATTTGAGAGGCAAAGTGCATATATACGTTGAAGAAGATGCGGAAGATTGTTTGGGAGCGTTCTATGATTACGACTATCCGTCTACTGACACGGTTATCAACGGAACTTATTCAAAGGTCCTTATGCCTAAAGGCTCTATAGCTTACATCCATCACACTAAAGACACGGTCAACATGGATTTCACGGCAAAATACGAAGAAGTTATGGGTTTTGACGCTTTGACAAGCAAGTATTTCCTTGTCCCGCATAAGAAACAATACATAATCAATGCAGGTTATATGGTATTGACACCTAACTACAAACCCGATTATTCAACATGTGTCAACGAAGATACCGCAGGCCGCAGCATTAAGATAGAGGTTTTCCTTGAAAAACAGCAACAGGCGGCTAACCTGAAGTTTTTCGGCAAGACTTACAAGCCCGACGGAACATGGCAGTACAAGGCTTTGAAAACTTTGAAACGCAAAGACAAAGAAACGGGCGACATGTGGATAACCTGCGAGATATGGCCTAACCAGTTGGATACTATATTTATAGGAAAGAAGATAGAAGAAAAAGAGATGAGTGACTATTTTTACAGTGCGTCAAGCGAAGACAACGGAAGTTTTGAAGCCATGGGCGGATGGTTGCGTTGTTACAAATTGGACAGAAACGGAAAAATGGTCATCAAAGACAAAATGCAGGCAGTTTTGCGTAAGCCTTAACATTTGTTTTTCAGCATAGGGACAAATTTATAATCACCGAAAGTTTCCGATTTGAGTTCATGGTCGGAAACTTTTGTTATTCTGTACATGGTGTGTGAGTTCTCGCCCACGGGAATGACCATCATGCCTCCTGTTTTGAGTTGGTTGATAAGATTCTGCGGTACTTGCGGCGCACCGCATGTTACAAGTATTTTGTCAAAAGGAGCGAATCCCGGCAGTCCTAAGTAACCGTCGCCGAAGAAACACTGCGGATGTATGTTCAGCATGTCAAACACCTTGCGGGCGTTTTCGTACAAAGATTTTTGCCTTTCTATCGTGTAAATGCGTGAAGTTAAGTTGTAAAGCACGGCGGTCTGATAACCGCTGCCCGTTCCTATTTCCAAGACTTTGTCCCTGTTTTTTATGTTGAGCAGTTGTGTTTGGAAGGCAACCGTTGAGGGTTGCGATATGGTCTGACTGCACAATATTTCAAGCGAACGGTCTTCGTAGGCAATACGTTCTAAAGAACGGTCGGTGAAAAGATGACGCGGCACTTTGCCTATTGAATCCAATACTTTTTGGTCTGTAATTCCTTTTTCTTTAAGCAAAAGAACCAATTTTGCCCTCATGCCCTGCAATAACAGCGTGTCGTACATAGCGGTTTTAGTGTTGTTTCAATTCTATTGAAGTTTCGGATAAAAGGCCGTAAAGGTCTTTGGTCTGCATTATTTTCTCGCTTACTTTGTCGGGGTTCAGCACTATGAAATCGCAGTTGAACGACAAAATGGTGCGTTTGCCCGCCTCGATGATTGAAATATACGGCAAAATACTGTTGTAATCCATTCTTTGCGACTGCTCTTTGGTATATGCCGCAACGGAAAAGAATTCCATCTTTTCTTTTCTGCCGTTTACTTCTTTGTAAACGGCACAACCCAACGATATTCCGTCTTTTTTCTCTACGAAAGTGTAATGCAATTGTTTTGTTTTGTTGCTGAACACCCTCACATCGCCCGAATCCGTTTTCACTATGTCGGAAGCAAAAAACATCTGGGCATGCGAAGAAATTGCAAATGCAATCAATATAAATAATATACTACTTGCTTTCACTTCTGAAATATTTCAAATCATTGTTTTGCAAAGGTATCAAAAGCGTTCCGTCAACGTCGTAAACTTCAGTGCCTAACGGTTGACCCGAAGATGAGAAATATTCCCATTTACCAGTCTTTTTGCCGTTTGTATAGTGACCTGAAATTATTTTTTGTCCGTTCTCGGCGAACACCGTGTAGGTTGAGTCTTGGAATCCCTGTTTGTAATAGTGCCATGAGTTTATGTTGCCGTTTTCAAACCACGACATAGATTCTCCGTTGGGTATATTGCCTTTAAGGTTTACGCGTTGCATGATTTTGAAAGAGTTGAAAAATCTGAAAAACACCTCTCCATTATTGCGTTTTATGCGTATGCTTACGGGCGTACCCTCACTTGAAAAAGCTATGGCAAGCAAACTGTCGTTTTTGTTAACCAAAAGCGAGTCTTTGTCAAAGTGTATCTGCCATTGCGAACCCTCTTTGCGTGAAGAAAAATCCGCCCTTGCAAATTCGCTTCCGTCTTCAAAATAGTATTTCCATACTCCCGTAGGTTTGTCTTGGGAAAAATTGCCTTCCATTCTCTTTTTGCCGTTGGGATAAAAGTTTTCCTGCCTGACTTTTGTCTTTTTGCCGTTGACGGTTTTCAGATAATAAACCACGGACGGCTGCGAATTGTCGTATTTGGACACTATTTGTTTTTCCGTCCTTGAACATGCACCTGCAAATACTACAGATACTGCGGCAATAATCAGAACTTTAAGTTTAACCATCAGTAAATATAAATTTTAAATAAAACTTTTTCAGTTTACAAATTTACAAAAACTTTATCTTTTATAAGGCTTTTTCCTCTTTTTTACGTTTTCGGGGTCGGTTGCCGTGCGTTCCCGCGGCATATAAATCTCATTGTCCAAAAGGTTTAGCTTGGCGTCGCCCAATTCACTGCGTAATTCTTTGCATGGTTTGAAATTGCACGATATTCGGTATATGGTCTGCGGGGTTATGTCCTCGGGCGAATCCACCGTACGGGCGTTGAGCGTAGGGTAAAAGCTGCCCAAATGTCCGAGTTTCACACTGTGTCCTTCTGCAAGCAGGAGTTTTATGTTTTTTTCCAATGCCAACAACACCAAATGCACGTCCGCTTCCGATGCCGTTGTCTGAATTTCAATTCTTTTGGCTATTTCGTTCAAATCAACGGGCGATTCCAAATGCAGTTTTGCCATATATTTTTCCACCACTTTGCCGTTGTCGTTAATTTTGCGTTTGAATTTTTTGTACCTCATATGCTTATACCTATATATTATTATACTTTAAAAATTTAAAACCGTGTTTTGCCGGATTGTTTTCTTGCTTTATTTTCTGCAAAACCGTTTTGCAGACATTGCAAAACCGTCTTGCAAGCATTACAAAACCGTTTTGCAAATATTGCAAGACGGTTTTATAAACGTTTTTTGTGCCGTTTTATTTTGTTTAAGTGTGTTTTTGTTTCATTTATTTGTGAATGGGGTTTGTAAATATAGTGCTGATTATAAATAGATTAATGATTGAATTTGAAATAAATTTGAAAAAAATCCGCAAAACGCATACATTGTATGCCAAAAAGTTTATAATTTTGCAATCAGTTATTAACCTTATAATTTATAAAAAGAAATGGCTTATAAAATTTCAGACAGTTGTGCAGCATGCGGCACATGTATAGATGAATGTCCTAACGGAGCAATATCAGAAGGACCAATCTATGTAATCGATGCCGGCAAATGTATAGATTGCGGCACATGTGCAGACGTTTGTCCTATGGAAGCAATAGCACCTGAGGACTAATCGGCGGTTGCAAAGAATATGTTTATCAACACAGCCCTGCGGTATATACACGTAGGGCTTTTTTAAACTTTAAAAAAGTATATGGATATGACAAATGAAGAGTTAGGCAAACAGATTCACAAAAAGACACAACTTTTGAATCTTATATTGGACAATACCGCCAAGGCATTCTCAATGATGCGTTCGCAGGCCAAAGAGATTATGGCTTATATGTCGTCATGTTATCCGGGGGAATTTGTTTTTGAAGACAAGAACCAAAACGAATTTAAGATACGTTTCGGCTCGGATATATTGGTTTTTATGATGCATACCAACGTTTTTGAGTTTTCGCGTTACCACGAAGTCATGCGTTTGCCCTATATACAGCAGGACAAAGACCGTTCGTTCAGCGGAATGATAAACATATACAATTTTTTGACGGATTCGTTTGATTACAACCGTGATTTTGACTTGGGTTATCTGATTGGCAGGGTGTTTGTCAACAAAGAAAACCATTATTTTGTGGAAGGCAAACGGGAAGTGGGCTTGTTGTACTCAAGTTTCAACACTTCCGTCATCAACGAAGAGTCCGTAGGCAGCATTATCCGCTCATCAATGGAGTATGCGAACAATTTTGACCTGTTGACACCGCCTTTTGACGAGGTAAAAGAGATTTCCGTGGGCGAAATACGCACTACGGCGGCTACTAAAAGCAAAATTACAGCCAAGCGTTTAGGATTTGAATTTCAGAGAGATAAAGAGTAGTACAAAAAGATTATGAACATTTTTTTGTAAAAAAATTTGGTGGGTATTATAAATCTTTGTAATTTTGCAAACCGAATTGAAGGAATGAAGCCCCGTTCGTCTAGTTGGTCCAGGACGCCAGATTTTCATTCTGGAAATCAGGGGTTCAAATCCCCTACGGGGTACAAAGGGTGGCAGTGACTGCCACCCCGAAAAATTAAGAGAGGATAATAAGAGATTTTTAAAGAAGTAAAAATAAGAATAAGATGGCTAATCACAAAAGTGCATTAAAGAGAGTACGTCAGAGCGAGAAAAGAAAATTGTATAACCGCTATTATGCAAAAACAATGCGTCACGCTTTGAGAGATTTCAGGGCAATAGACAATAAAGAAGAAGCACAGGAAAAACTTCCTAAAATGATTTCTACTATTGACCGTTTGGCTAAACGTTCCATCATTCACAAGAACAAAGCTGCCAACTTGAAATCAAAATGTATGAAAAAAGTTGCCGCAATGGCTTAATTTAAGAAATTATTTTTATTAGACTAATATTTATTTCTCCGCTTTAACGGCGGAGTTTTTTGTTATCCGAAGTTTGATTTGATTGATACAGTATATGTTTTTCACAGACACGCATTCACATATTTATTCCGAAGAGTTTACGGCAGACATTGCACAAGTAGTTCAGCGAGCAAAGCAATCAGGGGTGGAGAAAATATTTTTGCCCGTAACCGAATATGAATCGGTTGCAGCGATGCTTGAACTTTATCAGACAGATACGCAGATGTTTGTCCCGATGGTAGGTTTGTATCCCGGAAGTGTTAAAGATGACATGGCGGAGCAGCTTCGCAAGTTGGAGCCTTTGCTTATGGATGAAAGAATAAAAGGAATAGGCGAGATAGGATTGGATTTCTATTGGACCAAAGACAATAAAGCACAGCAGATACAGGCATTTGAAACGCAGATGAAGTGGAGTAAACATCATAATGACATGCCTGTGTCCGTTCATTGCAGGAAAGCGTTTGACGAAGTGTTTGAATGTTTTAAACATTTGTCTTTTTCTTCTTACAAAGGGGTGTTCCATTGCTTTTCGGGCGACGTTCAGCAGGCGTATAAATTGATTGAACTTGGTTTTTTGCTCGGAATAGGGGGAGTGGTTACGTTTAAAAACGCACATTTACAGGAAGTAGTGCGGCAGATTGATATAAAACATTTGGTATTGGAAACCGACGCACCGTATCTTGCCCCCGCACCGTTCAGAGGCAGCCGCAATGAACCGTCGTATATACCTTATATTGCAGCCAAAATAGCAGAGATTAAAGATATTTCCGTACAACAGGTGACGGTTCAGACTACGGAAAACGCTCTTAACTTGTTGCAATGAGGTTAAAAATATGATATAAAATAACTGCATGACAAAAAATTTTCGTAATATTGCAACTTGTTTGTAATGATAGGACTTATGGATGCAAAGAGAATATTTTTGTCGGTTTTGACATTGTGCTTTGTTTCTTTTTTATCCGCACAGACGGTCATTCCGTACGCAAAACATTTTGACACAATACGTACGGATAAGATTCAAATCAAAAACAAGGAGTTTTATTCCCTGAATTTCGGGGAAGATATGCCGCATACAAAACGCACGGGTTACCCTAAACTGCCGCAGTATACGGAATTTATCACCGTACCTGTATGTGACAGTATAGTGATTTCAGATATTGTTTTGATTAAAGATACCGTTTATTTGGACAAAAACATTCCTGTGGAGCCTGCACAGAAGTCTTTGCTGAAGATTGTTGACGATACGGCGTTTTATTTTGACAAAGCAGGCTATTTATACGACGGTTTCAACAAGTCGGATTATGTTTCAATCAAGCAGACTGGCTCAATGGGAGGATACAATACGGCATTGCTGGTCATAAATCCCGTAAGATACAATCCTGTTCAGGGTATAATAGAAACAATAAGCGATATAAGTTTTAACATTTCCTTTGTTAACCAAGACGCAACGGCAACTGCGGAAAATATAGCCCGCACTCCGCAGAGTGTACGCTCGTTTGTACGGCAAAAAAGCAGCAGAGCCTCAGCGTTGGATATGAAAACCACCCATCCGTATAAGATGGTAATAGTGTCGGACGAGAGTTTTAAACAGGTGTTGCAACCTTTCGTTGAGTTTAAACAACGTCAGGGCTTCAAAATCATACAAGCCTATACTTCGCAGGCAGGAAAGACGAAGGAGGAAATATATTCTTATCTGAAAAATCTTTATTTCAACGCCACACCTGCCGACCCTGCGTTTGATTATCTGTTGATTGCCGGCGATACTTCCGTCGTTCCTGCGTTTACAGGCAAATACAGAGTTGACAACTACCCCGTTCACTATACTGATTTGTACTATGCAGAGTATACGGACGACATTCTGCCCGACGTTTTCTACGGAAGAATGTCCGCAACGGACACTTTGACGCTGAAAAATATAATAGACAAAACCATAATATATGAAAGTTACGCTTTTAAAAGCGGAGATGATTTTCTGAAAAACTCCCTTCTCATTGCAGGAAAGGAAGCGGGAAGCAATGCACCCACAATGACCAACGGTCAAATGAATTATGCCAAAAATTATTTGGCGGACTATGCCGATACAACGGTGTTTTACAACCCCGAAAGTGCATCGACAGCCAGCAAACAGTCAATCCGTTCGGCTCTGAACGCAGGCAATTCTTGGGTAAACTACACCGGTCACTGTATTTCGCAGGGTTGGCAGATTCCTTCCTATCACACAGATGATGCGGATACATCTTTGAGCAATATAAACAAATTCGGAGTGTTTATAAACAACTGTTGTCTTGCCGGAAAGTTTGACGACAGCATTTGTTTCACCGAATCCTTGTTGCAAGCCAAAGACAAAGGAGCTGCAGGGGCGATAGGAGCGAGCGATTATACTTTGTGGGAGGAAGATTACTATTGGTCGGTGGGCAATAAATCCATATCGGGGCAACCTGTCTACGCTTCGGGCAAAAACGGTATGTATGACGCACTGTTCCATTCGCACGGCGAACCCGTAAATGAATGGTATACAACTTTAGGACAAATGTTCGTTGCAGGCAATTTGGCAGTTATGCAAAATATGTCTGACTATTCCGATTATTATTGGGAGGTTTACAACTTGCAGGGCGACCCTTCGCTTGTGCCTTATACGGGAAAACCTTTGGAAATGAATGTTACGCTGCCCGAGAAAATTGTTTTGGGCGAAGATTCTCTTTGCTTGAGTGTGCCGCCTTATACTTATGCGGCGTTGAGCAGGCACGACAGTTTGATAAATGTTGCCTTGGCGGACTCTTTAGGGCATATGGATTTGGACATAAGCCGCATTGTTGATACGGGAAAGGTTTGTATAATGATGACCAATCAGTTCTATGCACCCAAAACTGATTATATACAGTTCGTATCACCTGATACGGCGTTTGTTGCACTTAAAAATTTACGCATTATTGACGCCAAGACATCGCAATGTGCAGATATTTTGGTACAAGGCCGTACTTACAGAGCGGAATTTGAAGTTGTAAACTCGGGAAAACAACCTCTGAAGACAGATGATAATTTCATAAAATTCTTTTCAGAAAAGAATTTATTGTTTTCAGAAAAGAATTTTTTCTTTTCTGAAAAGGATTTCGGCAAAACTATATCCGAAGAAAACGCATTTACATTTTCGGTCAGCGAAGACGTAAAAGATATGGACGAAGTGGCAATGCAGTTTATTATATACGTAGACGGCAAATGTCACAGAGTGCATTCAGAACGTATGCTGGCCGCATCACCGCAGCCATGTATCAGTTCGCTTTCGCTTGCAAGAACTTTAGACGGATTTAAATTGGGTGCGGTTATAATGAATGTAGGCAGGAGTGAAACCAAAGAAGGTCTTCTGACAATAGACGGCTTTTTAGATAGTGATTATGCACAGGAAAATCAAAAGCAAGTAAAGGAATTGGGCTTTAGACAGAAAGATACGGTCTTCTTTGATATAATTCATTCGGATAATGCGAGCAAACTAGTTTTTAATTTGACATACGAAGCGGGCAATCAATACATTGAAAAACCGTATGATATAGAATTAAACGCATTGAGTTGCGATTTTGAAAACGGATTGGACACTTTGATGTGGGACAACGGCGGAGAATATCCGTGGACGGAGGATTCGTCCGTAAGTTTCAGTGGAAACAAAAGCTTCAGAAGTTCAAAAAAACTTACCCACGGCAAGAAATCACGTCTGTATCTTAAGGTTAACAACAGTGTTTCGTGCAATGTAAGTTTCTTTGTCAAGGTTTCGAGCGAGGAAAATTACGACAGGTTCCGCTTTTTTGTTGACGGCAAAGAATATTTTTCCCTTTCGGGCGAACAGTCTTGGGTACAGAAGACGGCGGATATAAGCAGCGGAGAGCATGTTTTGTGTTTTGCATACGACAAAGACTACGATATAAGTTTGGGACACGACGCTGCATGGATAGACCGTGTTGCTTTGTATGCGTACAGCGACAGTATAGTTTTTTCAACGGAAGATTTAACCGGGCAAAGTACGGTTATATTCCCGAACCCTTCGCACGGAGAGGTACATATAGACGCTCTGCCGCAAAACATTGTCATATACATATATGATATTGCGGGAAGATTGGTTTACGTTAAGCATTCGGAACTGCAGGGCGGCGTGTTGGATGTTTCTTTTCTGAAAAGCGGAACGTACAACATGGTAATAAAAACTTCCGACAACAAAATAATAACCGAAAAATTGATTATAGCCGGATAGGATATGATTAACACAGATACAGTTTTGCATTCGGATTCTGTTTTTGCACAGGTTAAGGACACGGTATTCGTTCCGCAGTACGTTTTCCGTAATCCTAAATATGTCAACTCCGATACGGCAGACAATATTACGTGCAAAGAATATATTGCAACCTTTTTGAAAGATTCCGTTGCCGAGCCTAAAGAGCGTCAAAGCATGTTTACCCAAAGAACTTATACCGTTCACAATATTGTAATGCAGGAAAATCCTTTGTCGGTTAACAATGATTGGATGTTTGTCATCATCTTGGCGGTTTTGATAAGCACTTCGTTTATTATAAGATTTGCTTATAACCATATTATAACCTTTGTAAGCGGCTGTTTTTCGCATACTTCGGTCAACGTTTTGACCAAAGACGGCGAAACAACCAACCCTTTGTCTCTTCTGCCCATATGTTTGACCTTGTTGCCTATGATTGCATTTTTGCTTTATATGCTTATAGATAACTACGGACTGCAACCTTTGGTTTTGCAATATGCAAGTAAAACGTTCAACCTGCAATTGAACCCGCTGATGCTTTGGTTTGCGTTGTATTTGTCAGTAACCGTTGTCTATTTTGTGCGGATTTTCCTTATCAAAATCATATCATGGATTTTTCAGGCAAAGAAAATATCCAACTACTATGTGCAAACCAATCTGAATTTCGGAGTTTTGAGCGGATTTGTGCTTGTTTTGCCTGTCCTATTTTCTATATATGCCGACGGTAACACCGCACAAGGCTTTCTTTTTTTGTCCTTGTTATTGATTGGAATACTGTATGTTATGCAATTATTCCGTTGTTTTTACGTAATTATTAGCAAATATAAATTTTCTCAACTCTATCTTTTTTTCTATCTTTGCACGCTGGAATTGTTACCTATCATCATTGTGGGGAAAATTCTTTTGAAATAGAAATATCATTACATCAATAATGAACAAGAGTATAAAGAATATTTTAATCTCGCAGAATGCTCCGTCGGATTTGGAACAATCTCAATACAAGCTTTTGGTGGATAAATACAAGCTTAATCTGACATTCAACAAATTCTTTGAAGTTGTAAAAATCTCAAATAAAGAATACCGCGCCCAAAGAATCAATCTGTTGGATTATTCTGCCGTAATAATGACAAGCAAGTTAGCAGTTGACCATTATTTTTCGTTTGCCAAACAGATGAGAATAGTGATTCCCGACGACATGAAGTTTTTCTGCATTACGGATTCCATTGCCAACTATCTGCAAACCTACATCCAATACCGCAAACGCAAGATATTTTACGGCAAATTGTCTTTTGACGAATTGGTTGAGGTGATAGCAAAACATTCCGATGAGAAATATTTGTTTCCGTGTGCAGAAGACGCTTCACAGGCCAGCTTCAAAAAACTTTCGGCAGCAGGAATTGATTTCACCAAAATAATAATGTACCGTTCGCAACCGAAGGTTTTGTCAAATATAGACATAAAAAAATTTGACATGGTGGTGATATTTTCCCCGATAGGCGTGAAATCGTTCGTTGAAAACTTCCCTTCCGTAGGTTCGGACGACATAATATTTGCGGCATTCGGGCAAGCTGCACATGCAGCACTTAAAAAAGCGGGCATAGATGTTAAAATCAAAGCACCCACTGTAAAATCTCCGTCAATGATAATGGCTTTGGACAATTTCTTTGAATCATTGGCACAAACCAAAACAGAATCCAAAACAACCAAAAAGCCTAAAAAGACCGCAAAACAGGCGTAATAATGTTCACATTTGACAAGTCACAAAGGTTAAACTCCCGTAAAAGAATAGGCAATCTGTTCTCTGAAGGCGGGAGTTTTCTTGTTTGGCCGTTGAGTGTAAGATATATAACAATGCAAGGGCAGGGCGAAGCATCGGTTGTAATTATCTGCCCCAAGAGGTATCAAAAACTTGCCGTAAGGCGTAACCGTATGAAACGTTTGATGCGGGAAACATACCGCAAAAACAGTATCGGTTTGAAAACATGTCTGAAACAAAACCGTCAAAACATGGATATAGCCTTTACTTTCGTGTCCGAAAAGACGGTAAATTACAATCATATGGAATCTTTGATGGTTCAGGCACTTGCCAATCTGCAACAAAAAGCATTGTAAGAGCGTGAAAACAATATTGTCATATCTTTCCAAGGCAATAAACTTTGTACTTATTTTGTTGATAAGGTTCTACCAAACCGCTGTATCACCCCATACCCCTGCGGCATGCCGCTTTACGCCCACATGTTCGCAATATGCGTTGGAAGCATTGCGTAAATACGGACCTTTCAAGGGATTGTTTTTGGCGGTAAAACGCATAATAAGATGCAATCCGTGGGGTGGAAGCGGTTACGACCCCGTTCCGTAAGAAGAGAAAAAGGTTATTAAAAATTCATAACATCATGCAAAACACACCGGAGTTGTTACACAGCGGAGATAAGGTTGCCGTATTGTCGTCGGCAAGGCTGATTACCCTACAGGAAATACAGCCTGCGGTCAACTTGTTTGACTCGTGGGGATTGGATGTTTGCCTCGGCAGCACCATAGGCAAAAAGTGCGGACAGTTTGCAGGTTCGGACAAAGAACGTGCTGAAGACATTCAGCACATGTTAGAAGACAAAGACATCAAAGCCGTGTTTTTTGCCCGCGGAGGTTACGGCACGGTGAGGATATTAGACATTGTGGATTGGCAACCGCTGAAAACCAATCCGAAATGGCTTGTGGGCTATTCCGATGTTACGGCTGCGTTGATGCATGTGTTTTTTACACTGAACATGCCGTCCCTGCACGCAATAATGCCAGTCAATATAACGGACAACAGTGACAATACGGCGGTACTCACGCTTAAAAATGCATTGTTTACAGGCACTAACCGTTTGACTGCAAAAGCCCATAAACTGAATATACAAGGCGATGCCGAGGCTGTTATGGTCGGCGGCAATCTGTCGGTGATATATTCCCTTACGGGCAGCGAAAGTTTCGGCGATACTGCGGGAAAGATACTTTTTATAGAGGATTTGGACGAATATCTTTATCATATAGACCGTATGATGCAGGCTTTGAAACGTGCGGGTAAGTTGAGCGGTCTTAAAGCGTTGGTTGTCGGACAGATGAGCGGCATGCACGACAATGCCGTACCTTTTTCGCAGGATGCGTATGAGATTATATACAACTGCGTAAAACAATACAATTATCCCGTTTGCTTTGGTATTCCGTCGGGGCATATAGGTACGGACAACCATGCGTTGCTTCACGGCGTAAAAACTTCTTTGCATATCGATGATGACGGCGTAACCATCAATCAATCATTGCTTTAACGGTTATTTACATATCCCCGAAAGATTATTTATAAAAATAATTGCCGCCCTTTGAGTAAATGTTTTTGCTTAAATGCGTTTGATTTTTGCCCCTTGCGAAAGTAAGAGCAAAAAAACCACATTTTTTGCATCAAAAAAATAGGTTTTTTCAGTGAAAAAATGTGATTTTTTTAAGATTACTTTCGCAAAGGGCGGCGGCAATACCGCAAAAAGCAATTTTTTTATGTGAAAGGGCTTTTACAGATATTCCACGTCTGCGTCTTTGATGAATTTCTTTTCCAGCAGACGGGCTATACGGTTGACCAAAGTGCGGCGTATCTCTATCTCAACGGGCATATCGGCTTGGTGATGGTTCTGATTGATACGCGTTCCTACCAAAAAATGAATCTTATCCGCCGCCATAAGCATGGAAACTATCTTGTCGGCAGGTCCGTTGCCGTGTTCCTTGCTCAAAGGAGTCATTTTGTTCAATATACTTTCAACTTTGTTGAGCGTCAAAACTCCCTCGGTCACCAAATCCACGCCTTGCATTGAAGAAGAAGGAGGAAGTTCGGGGTCCATGTCGGTGAAATTGTCCTTGATTTCGGCATTCATCTCACGCGAAAATATTTCCGCCGTCGTAGCCCCGCACACAATCTTGGTTCCGGTGAATTTGCGTACTTTTTCAACGTATTCTTTGTCCTTTGCAGCGTCCAACGGAGGTCCGGTGGCAATGATTAATTCCCGTGCATCGCGGAAATATATAACTCCGCACGAGGTGTCGTCTTTGGAATTGAAGTTGTCGTTCGTGTGAGCCATGTCCACTACGCGTTGGGCAAGTTTTCCCGCCGAAATATAGCGGTCGTTGAGTATGGATTGCTGCACGAAATTGACATAGTTTTCCCTTTGCCAGCCGAAAGGCCACTTATCGCTGCCCATACCCGACTGTGTAACGCCGTCCGAAATATAAATGATACGGTCTTCTTTCACGGGCGTGAATTTACAGGTACGCAATGTCCTTGACCGTCCCTCGTGGTCAATGTTGTCAAGTTGCAATATTTCCCATTCGGGTTCGTAGATATTGCCGCCTCTCATTATCAAACATTCGGGGTTGTCATATTCCAAAATATTGGCTGAAGAATTGGCTATGTCAACTATCGTAAAAGTGGAATAAGAAGTGTGGCGTTCGCTGCACACGGGCAATGTTTCCATTATTATATTGGCAATGGCGGAGGCATCTTTGTGTTCTTCGGCGAAATTTATTGACATATGTGCCGTAAGGGTTGCCAATACATTGGCTTTAACTCCGTGACCCATTCCGTCGCTCAATACACTCAATATTCTGTTTTGCGTTTTCAGTCTGCGGGAAAGAAAAACATCGCCGCATATGTACTGCCCTTCGTA
Source organism: Bacteroidales bacterium (assembly GCA_017934545.1). Taxonomy (GTDB): domain Bacteria; phylum Bacteroidota; class Bacteroidia; order Bacteroidales; family P3; genus Scybalousia_A. Next base: position 18,643 of record JAGBJI010000011.1, on the reverse strand, counting down.
ATATCTTTGGGCGTTTGCAACTTCTACATAGTAAGAAGGATTGTCAGCCATGGCAAAGCACGTGTTTGTTTACCGTTTGCACAAATTCATTTACTGCTTTGTCCAAGTCGTCATTGACAATTATGCAGTCAAATTTGTCCGCATATTTTATTTCCATCTCCGCCCGTTGAATTCTTTTGTTCAGCGATTCGGGCGTTTCGGTGTTGCGGTTTATCAATCTTTGCTTCAACACCTCGGTATCGGGCGGCATGATGAATACGGAATAAGCTTGATTGCCCAAAATGTTCTTTATGTTCACTCCGCCTTTAACATCTACGTCAAAGACAGGTATCAATCCCAAATCGTTTATACGTTCGGTTTCGCTTTTGAGCGTTCCGTAATACAGTCCGTCGTATACTTGTTCGTATTCAAGGAAGGCTTGTTTGTTTATTTTGCGTTGAAAATCCTCCAAAGACAAAAAATAATAGTCTTTTTTGTCCTGTTCGCCTTGGCGGGGTTTGCGGGTAGTGGCTGAAACGGAGAATCCGAAACGGTCGGGGTATAAACCGAAAAGTTTTTTCAACAAAGTGGTTTTACCGCTTCCGCTCGGTGCTGACACGATAAGGTTCATGGCTATTCAAATCTTTTGGCAATAAGGGATTCCAATGTGGTATAAGCCAGCGAACCTTTAGCCCATTTGCGTTTGGATTGCATTGCGGCAACAGTTTGCATGGATTGTTCAAAGTTAAGTGCTGAATTTATTTCAGTGATAAATGAATTGTAATCTTCAACATTGCCTTGGAACAAATCGTTGATGAACATAAACTTCTCGCTTACGCCTATTGCCGTTAACAAATCCTGTTTGTTTTTGTTTTCAAATCGTTCTGCTATTGACGCAGGTTCCTTTTTGATTTTTTCGGTTATGATTTGGGCTGACGAAACAGGGGTTTGCGTTTCCTGTTGCGTAGTTTCAGGTTTATCCTTTATAACTCTTTGGTGCAAAAATTCAAGAACGGAAGATTTTTTTTGTGCTTCCTGTTGTTCTTTTACCTGAACGGATTCTTCCTGTTGAACTGTCTGAACGGGTTTAATCTCTTCTTCAGGTTCTTTTTGCGTTATTATTTCTTCCTTTTTTTCACTTGCCTGTTGTACGGGTTGCACTTCTGCGGCAACTGCTTCAGATTGCATTTGCGTATTGCGTGACAAAAGCAAATTGTTTTGACGGATTATCTCTTCGTTCTGCTCAATTATCCTTTTGCAATTCTCGGTCAAAAGGTCTATCTTGTCTGCAAGTTCTTTGTTTTGGTCGTTTGTATTTTTACAAATGCAGGAAAGAAAAGCACGGATTAACTCGTCTGATTTTTGACTTAAGATATTAACGCTGTCATTCATATTTTATAAAATTTTTTTGTTATAGATTATTCAATTTTGTGAAGTTATGCGGTAAAGAACACGCAATTGTCAACTTTTTGTTGGTACTCGGCCGCAACAATTCAACGCTGTGAATGCAGTATTTCAAAGTATTGTTGCTGTACTTTTGCTTTTTGAACACGCCGTCCGCCACAACTCCGCCGCAGATGTCGGACAGAATCAATCTGTTTAGCCACGCAGAGCATCCTGTTTGGTATATTTCGATAAGATAATAGTTTTTGTCTTCAACGCTCCACGATTCTTTTGTCTTGTAATTAAGAATAACTTTTTTTGCATTAGGATTGTCCGCCGTTGAAACGGAATATATACCGTTGTTTTCCGCAATAAAGACCTGTTTTTTGTCGTTTTTGTGTTTTAAATCTCCCGTTACGATGGCCGATATTGTGAAATTGAAAGAATCTTTTTGCTTTTCAAGCCAATTTCTTGCAAGTTTGTTTTTTGCAAATATGCAAAGGCCGCATTCATCTTTCTGCGGAGCGAAAACTAAATATACTTCGTTGTTATGATATTTGCGTTTTAAGTATTTTTTAAGTTCGGATGTAAGTGACAGTTCGTTCTTTTCGGTTGCTCCGACTACTGTTTGAAAGGATGATTTGTTGATTACGATTATGTCCCTGTCCTCATAAATTACCGTTACGCTGCGTTTTTCTTTTGCAATACGCATTCCGCCGCTGTATTTTCTGTATTCAACCGTGTCACCTTTGTGCAGAATGTATTCAAAACTTTTTATGCTTGCTCCCGAAAGATAAAAACAGTTGTACATAATCATTTTTTTCGCCTTTGTTACAGACGTTTGCGGGAAGTAAGAAAGGACAAAATCCAATAATTTTATCTCTTGTTTTATTTTTATATTCATTTTATTTAAGTAAAATATTTTGCAAATATAGGGAATTTTAAGTAATTTCGCAGATTATTTAGATAAAAGAGAATAAATTATGACCATAGAGATAAAAAATCTGACAAAAATATACGGACAACAAAAAGCTTTGGATAATGTTTCGCTTACAGCTTCGCAGGGAGAGATAGTCGGACTGTTAGGCCCTAACGGTGCAGGCAAAAGCACTATGATGAAAATCATTACATGCTTTATTCCTCCTACTTCGGGTGAGGTTAAAATCTGTGGTTTTGACATATTTGAAGAACCGATGGAGATAAAATCACTGATAGGTTATCTTCCTGAACAGAATCCTTTGTATACTGATTTGTATGTAAGGGAATCTTTGGAGTTTACGGCGGGCATTCACGGATTGAAAAGCAAGGAAAAAAAGTTTCGGGTTGAGCAGATGATAGAAACGGTGGGCTTGACAAAAGAAGTAAATAAGAAGATAGGCACTTTAAGTAAGGGTTACAAACAGCGAGTGGGCTTGGCACAGGCTATGATTCACAATCCGAAAGTGCTTATTTTAGATGAACCGACAACGGGATTAGACCCTAACCAAATTATTGAGATACGCCAGATAATAAACCGTATAGGCAAAGAGAAGACGGTGTTGTTGTCAACCCATATAATGCAGGAAGTTGAGGCTATGTGTTCACGTGCCGTCATTATAAATAACGGTCGTTTGGTTGCGGACGACAGTATAGAAAATTTATCTGCGGGCGGGTCAATGGAGAAAAAGTTCAGAGAAATAACTTCTTTGCAATGAAGATAAAAAAAATTATATCCGCAATTGTAATATCCGTATTTATCATTAACGGAGCTACGGGTCAACAGGTTGATATTGACAATTATTCTTTTGTTAATAAGAATGCCGATACCGTAGTTGCATTCGGGCAGTCGCAAAATCAACTTAAAGACTTTGCAAATAAGTTTTCGTCAATGATAAAATTCGGAAACCGTCAGATAAAAATACTGCATATCGGCGATTTTCACTTACAATCGGATGTTCAAACGGGAAGAATACGTACCGATTTTCAGTCTTTCATGCCGGGATTGGAGGCTTCAAGGGGAATGATACCGCCTTACACTAAAAACGTTCCCGATTCTTATAAAATAAATTTCTCTTCTGCGTGGAAATCTTTTGACATTACAAGTACAGGATTTGAAAATAATTCAGGTTTATGGGGAACTACTGCATATACAACGGCAAAAGAGAATAGTATTACGGTCAGTGTAAACAACAAAAACGCCGTAAAGTACGATTTCAATACTGTAAAAATCTATCATTCTCCGTTGAACGAGGGTGACAATATAATATTGTATGACATTCCTGTGGCATATCAAAAGATATATAATAAGGAATACGGATATACGGAGTTTATTTTGGCGGATTATGTGCAGGAAATAAAAATAGAAATTGACAAAACAAGTACGGATATATTTTATTTGTACGGATTTTATTTTGATAATTCAAATCCCGGAGTTGTTTACAATGCAACATCTGCCGAAAATGCTACATGCAAATCATATCTTAATGCAGGTAAATTCTTTTTGCAGATGGAGTCGGTGGACTTTGACATGATTGTAATATCATTGGCTGCTAACGATATGAAAGAAAACGCCACTGAAACGGAGTTTGAACAAAATCTTATTCAGTTGATAGAAAAGATAAGACAGGTAAATAATAATGTGCCTATAGTTTTAACTTCGCCTATAGAGAGTTATACGAACAGAAAAACCGTAAATCCGCATCAACAAGCGGCGGTTGACATGGTGTATAATGCCGCCAAGCGTATGGGATGTGCGTATATAAATATGTATGAAGTTTTAGGCGGGAAAGGCTCATGCGTAAAAATGCTGAATAGTGGCTTGATACTGCAGGACAGAGTGCATCTTACTGCAAAAGGATATAAATTGCAAGGCGATTTATTGTTTAATGCACTGTGGAACATGACAGAAAAAAATCTTTAATTATTTTGTCAATCAGACAAATTATCATAATTTTGCAAAAATTTAATGATTTATCAGTTTATTAACATAAAAAATAAAATATAATCATGGTAAAAGTAGCGATTAACGGGTTCGGCCGTATCGGCAGAATCTCTTTCAGAAACATACAAAGAAAAACAAACGTAGAAGTTGTGGCAATTAACGACTTGACAGATGCCGCAACATTGGCACATTTGCTTAAATATGATTCGGTACACGGCATATTTGATGCAGAAGTATCGTCGGAAGGCGATTATCTAATCGTAAACGGAAAGAAGATAAGAGTGTTTGCAGAAAAAGACCCTGCAAATTTGCCGTGGAAAGATTTAGGTATAGACATAGTGATAGAGTCTACGGGATTGTTTAAGACAAAAGAAAAAATGGGTAAACATATTGCCGCAGGAGCAAAGAAAGTTATTTTGACCGTTCCTGCCGCAACGGCTGAAGATGTTGACGCAACTGTTGTTTTGGGAGTTAACGATGAAGTGTTGACAAAGGATGTTACATGTGTTTCCAACGCATCTTGCACCACTAACTGTCTTGCTCCGGTTGCCAAAGTGTTGAACGATAAATTCGGAATAGTGAAAGGATATATGACAACAGTCCATTCATACACCAACGACCAAAAGATATTGGATTTACCTCATAAAGATTTAAGACGTGCGCGTGCTGCTGCATGCAACATTATCCCAACTTCTACTGGTGCTGCTAAAGCCGTAGGACTTGTTATCCCTGAATTGAAAGGCAAACTTGACGGAATTTCAATGAGAGTTCCTACTCCTGACGGTTCGGTTGTAGACCTTGTGGTTGAATTGAAGAAAACCGTTACAAAGGAAGAGGTAAACGCTGCAATCAAAGAGGCTGCACAGGGACCTATGAAGGGAATCCTTGAGTACAGTGAGGCACCTTTGGTATCCATAGACATAGTCGGCAACAATCATTCTTCAATATTTGATTCTCAAATGACAATGGTTATGGACGGAAACTTTGTTAAAGTGGTTTCTTGGTATGATAACGAGAACGGATACTCAAACAGAGTTTGCGATTTGGCAGAAAGATTGGCAAATCTTATCTAAATAAAAAATTTAAACTAAAAAACCGGCGGTTAACTGCAAAAGTTACCGCCGTTTTTTTTTTGTTGTATACCGATATTGATAATATAAATACTGCATTAAAATACGTTTGTGTCAGCGGTGGATTGGAGGATAGTTAATAATGACAGATTTGTATTTTGAATCATAATGCCGTTAGAATAAGTATAGACAGCCCTCGAAGAAATCCTTTTCAGAAAGCGTTTAAAAAAAACATATGTTTTTCGTTTCAAAAACATATGTTTTTTGATTAAAATTCATATGTTTTTTTGAAAAAATACATATGTTTTTTATTTTTCTTTTCTGAAAACAATTTTTTAATGTGCAGGGTTAAGCATCTTTTTTGTTAAAAGCGGGTAGGGGCGGCGGCAATTGATTGTTTCAAAGTGAAAATATTGTGACAAAAGAATGAAAAAATGTTATTTTTATCTTTCATTGCATGTTATGAAAAATAATACTTGTCAAACGCCGTTAATAATAGGAAAAAGTTTTAAGTTATGGCTACAATAAAAACAATAGGAGTGCTGACCTCGGGCGGCGATGCTCCGGGTATGAATGCGGCTATCCGTGCCGTCACACGTGCAGGTATTGCCAAAGGATTCAAAATAAAAGCCGTTTACAGAGGCTGGGAAGGTTTGATAAACGGCGAAGTGCGTGAGTTTACCACGGAAGACGTAAGTTGCATTATAAACACTGGAGGAACAATATTGCGTACTGCACGCAGCGAAAAGTTCCGTACCGAAGCGGGAATGCGGCAGGCGTACGATACTATGTGCCGTGAACAGATAGATGCGTTGGTGGTGATAGGCGGCAACGGCTCTTTACGCGGAGCGATGGAGTTTGCACAGATGTTTGACATACCTTGCGTGGGATTGCCGGGTACTATTGACAACGACCTTTACGGTACGGATTCAACCATTGGTTACGACACTACGCTGAATACCATAGTGGAATGCGTAGACCGTATACGCGATACGGCAACATCGCACGAAAGAATATTTTTTGTTGAGGTTATGGGCAGGGATGCAGGTTTTTTAGCTCAAAATTCGGCAATAGCTTCCGGTGCGGAGGCGGCTATAATCCCCGAAGACCGTACCGATGTTGACCAATTGGAACAGTTTTTAAGCCGGGGAATAAGAAAATCGAAGAAAAGCTGCATAGTGGTGGTGTCCGAAAGCCCTAAATGCGGTGCAATGTATTATGCTGACAGGGTAAGGAAAGAATTCCCTGATTACGATGTACGGGTTACCATTTTGGGACATCTTCAGCGTGGCGGAAGACCGTCGGCAAGGGACCGTATTTTAGCAAGCGAAACGGGTTACGGGGCAATAGAAGCCATTGTTCAGGGACAGCGGAATATAATGGTCGGCGTGCGTAACAACGAAATAGTATATGTTCCTTTTTCGGAGGCGGTACGCAGTGACAAACCGTTTGACAAAAAATTGATAAAGATATTGGATGATTTGAGTATATAGAATATTCATTCAAGCAAATAAGACAGATTCTCATAAAAAGGAATCTGTCTTATTGTTTTATCGGCGTTCAAAATCTGATTTACCTACTCCGCAGACAGGGCATACCCAATCGTCAGGAATATCTTCAAACTTTGTTCCCGGAGCTATGCCGCTATCGGGGTCACCTACTGCCGGATTGTAAATGTATCCGCAGATTGTGCATTCGTAAGAATCCATGATTTGCTTTGTTTTTTTAAGTTAATAACTGAAATTTAATGTATTGTTTTGCAAAATTATGAAAAATAAGTGTTACAAGGGCAATAAAAACGGATAAATTGCAATAAAATTTATTGCAAAATCAGAAATTTACACCGTTAGATGCGGAAAATGTCAGTGTTTTTTCAGAATGTAGTTTTGTTTGCAGCGGATGTCAGGGTTGTTTATCAATATGCCGAACGAGAAAAAATCCAAACTGATAAAGCGGCAATCTGTGTTGATGATTTTTTGCCACAAAAGAAAGTTTTGTCTGCACAAGCGGAAATCGTCAATTACAATCACAGAGCAGGGAGTTGAGATAAAATCGTTGAAATGTGAATAAGTATCTGTAACAGACAAATTTAAAATTTTGTAAGAGGGTAAATAATTTTTGATATTACAAATTAGTTGCTGATTTTGTGAACCTTTTTTGTATTTTTTACGTTTAATAACATTGGTGAAAAATGCAAAGACAAAGGGGGAATGCAGAGAAAACTCACCTTTGGCGAGAAAAAAATATTTGGGATATTGACATATTCGGTACAAAGCGGACTTTGTCATACAATATATAATGTATATATTTTTGCAAAAATAGGAAAAAAAGAAAGACAATGAAATTATATACTGAAAAACTTATAAAGAAATATAAAAAAAGAACGGTTGTAGACCAAGCATCCATAGAGGTGAATTCGGGGGAGATAGTCGGATTGTTGGGACCTAACGGTGCAGGGAAGACAACCACGTTTTATATGATTGTAGGTTTAATCAGACCGTTTTCGGGCAAGGTTTTTCTGGACGACAAAGACATTACGGATATGCCGATGTATAAAAGAGCCCAAAACCATATAGGCTATCTGCCGCAGGAGGCGTCAGTGTTCAGAAATATGTCCGTAGAGGATAACATAATGTCTATATTGGAATTCCAACCTTTGAGCAAACAGCAACGTAAAGACAAAACCGAACAATTGCTTGAGGAGTTTTCTTTGACGAAAATCAGAAAAAGTCACGGCAATCAGTTGTCTGGCGGAGAGAGAAGACGGACTGAAATAGCACGAGCGTTGGCTTCGGACCCGGAATTTATTTTGTTGGACGAACCTTTTGCGGGGGTTGACCCGATTGCAGTGCAGGATATACAACTTATAGTGAGCAAACTTAAGGACAAAGGTATAGGAGTGTTGATAACAGACCATAACGTACATGAAACATTGGCAATTACTGACAGGGCATACCTGTTGTTTAACGGCAGGGTTTTGAAATCTGGTACGCCCGAAGTGTTGGCAGCCGATGAAGAGGTGCGTAAAAAATATTTGGGTGATAATTTTGAGTTGAGATAATATGCTGGTTATATATATAGACAGGCAGACCAACCGTTTGGGTTACACAATCAATCTGTTGTTCAAAGAGATATTGCAGGTTGAATATATGGTTACAACTTCAAGGGAACAGTTTATAGCCTTGAGCGGAGCCAAACTGTCGTATTGCGATAGCAGATTGTTTGACGAGATTCATATAACCAACAGCCAATTTTTATTTGAAACCAATATATATTCGGTTGAGGTGGATTATACCGAACAGGACGGAATACCGAAACTGTTCCGCAACTACGGGGATGACGACAGTTTGGGTTTTGATGTGTTTGCAGCCGTATTTTATATGGTATCAAGGTACGAAGAATACTTGCCGTTCATACGGGATAAGCATTCACGGTTTTGTGCTTCGGACAGCATTGCATACAAAAAAGAGTTCTTTGCCAAACCTGTCGTTAATATTTGGGCGGAATTGCTTAAGCAAAAAATAAAAGATAAATACCCCGAGATTAATTTCAAACCAAGGCAGTTCAGATTCATAAATACGGTAGATGTAGACATGGCTTACAGTTATAAAAACAAAGGCTTTTACCGTACAGTCGGAGGATTTTTAAGGGATTTGAAGAACGGCGATTTCAAACAATGCGTTCAACGGTTCAGAGTATTGCTCAATATAGAAAAAGACCCGTACGATTGTTTTGATTATCTGTTAGGATTTATCAGTAAATACAAACTTGCAACGGTGTTTTTCTTTTTGTTTTCAATGAGAACTAAATATGATAAGAATATATCTCCTTATAACAATGACTTTCAGTTGCTGATAAAATCGTTGGGTGACTATTCGTCAATCGGAATACACCCTTCGTACTATTCAACGGAATATCCGCAGGACATGACCGAGCAGATAAAATTGTTGAGTGAGATAATCCATAAAAATATCAGGCAATCACGCTTCCATTACCTTAGGTTTAATCTGCCGGAGTCGTACCGCAATTTGATTGAAAACGGAATAGAAGAAGATTATTCCATGGGATATTCCGACCATATAGGTTTTAGGGCAGGAATATGCACGCCTTACAATTTTTACGACTTGGAGCGTGATTGTGAAACGGGGATGAAAGTATATCCGTTTGCATATATGGATGTTGCATTGAAGAACGGATTGGAGTTAAGCAGTGATGAAGCGTGGCAAAAAATAAAAGACCTTATAGACGAAGTCAAACGGGTAAACGGAGATTTTATTTCAGTATGGCATAACGAATCTTTGTCCGGTTGCGGTCAGTGGCAGGGTTGGCGTGATGTATACGAAAAACAAGCGGAATACGTTTATAATAAACAGATATTGAAAAACTAACGGGTATGAAAGTAGTAACCGGTGCAGCGGGATTTATAGGCAGTTGCATGACCTCTAAATTGAACAGTGAAGGCATTGAAGATATAGTTATTGTTGATGATTTTTCCCGACAGGACAGGGTTTTGAATTGGAAAAATAAAAAATATCTGTCAGCAATAGACAGAAAAGAATTTTTGCAATGGTTCAATGACAATGCCGTTCAAGTAGACGGAGTTTATCATTTGGGTGCCAGAACTGATACAACGGAGTTTGATTGGAAAATATTTGAAGAATTAAATGTTGAATATTCCAAAAGCATATGGGAAATATGTGCAAAACACAATATCCCTTTGATATATGCTTCAAGTGCTGCGACATATGGTAACGGAGAGAACGGATATTCGGACAGTATAGATAATATAGAGCGGTTAAAACCGTTGAATCCTTACGGCAGAAGCAAACAAGAGTTTGATATTTGGCAGTGGCAACAAGAAAAAAGACCTGATTTTTGGGCGGGGCTTAAGTTTTTCAACGTGTACGGTCCTAATGAATATCATAAAAACCGCATGGCATCGGTAGTTTTTCACTCATTTAATCAGATTGAAGCAACGGGGAAAGTGAAATTATTCAAATCTTATAATAAAGATTACAAGGACGGATGGCAGTTGCGGGATTTTGTATATGTTAAAGACCTGGTTGATATAATGTTTTATCTGATGCAGAATAAACCTGCAAGTGATATATATAATATAGGTACGGGTACGGCACGCAGTTTTTTTGACTTAGCATCTTCTGTATTCCATGCTATGGGCAAAGATGTTGATATAGAGTTTATACCTATGCCGCAGGATATAAGAGATAAGTATCAATATTATACGCAGGCAGATATACATAAATTGCAAAGCACGGGCTATGATAAACCTTTGACAACGCTTGAAGACGGAGTGAAGGATTATGTTAAAAATTACTTAATTGGACACAACTATTTATAATATGAATTATAAAGTTAAATTAAATAAAATAAAGGCATTCGTCTTTGATTACGACGGAGTGTTGAGTGACGGGTGTATTTATACCGTAGACGATAAGGTGATTGCACGCTCGGGTAATGTAAAAGACGGTTATGCTATTCAACATGCACTGAAGAAAGGTTACAAAGTTGCAGTTTTGTCAGGGGGAAAAGGAGATAGTATCGTAAAAAGAGCGGAGATGTTGGGAATTAAAGATATTTTTATCAGTGCTGCGGATAAGAAAGAAATATACCTTAAATATATAGAACAAAACGAATTGTCAAACGATGAGGTTTTGTACATGGGTGACGATATACCGGACTTTGATATAATGGAATTGGCAGGAGTTTGCACATGTCCTGCAGATGCTGCCTGGGAAATAAAGCAAAGGGCTGATTATATTTCAAAGAATAACGGCGGTTGCGGTTGTGTCCGTGATGTAATAGAGCAAGTGTTAAGATTGCACGGACAATGGTTTAACGAAGATTCTAAATTGTGGTAAGTAAAGAAAAAATAGCAGGAATTATATTGTTTTTTTGTCTGTTGTTTACAATAGATAATGTTGTTGCGCAGAAGAATAAGACGTTTTCAATCAGAGCGACGTACTATCATGATAAGTTTGAGAACAGAAAAACGTCAAGCGGAGAAGTCTTTTCGCAGAAGTTGTATACTGCAGCACACCGTACGTTGCCGTTGCAAACAGTAGTAAAAGTTACAAGCAATAGGACAGGTAAAAGTGTCTTGGTTAAAATTAATGACCGTTGCGGAAGACACGGAATTATAGACGTATCTAAATCCGCTGCACAGAGAATAGGTTTGACGGGTTCCGAACAGGTGATTGTTACAGTGTTGGGAAAAGAATATATTGATATATGGAAACAACAGGATTTAATATTTCAATATAGTGATTTATCCAACCAAGAACAAGAGAATTACATTGACTCTTTAGTTGTTGCCAAACAAAATAATCTACTCGGAATATATTATGTCAGATTGATAACTGTTGAAGGTAAGGAAGCGGTGAAAAACATTGTAGACAGTATACCCTATAAGTATCATAATATGGTACAAACAGAAAAAGTTTACAATGAAAATTTTTATTATATAAATATAGGTCCGTTTCATACGGAAGAAATGGCGGGTTATGCAATAAATGAGTTGAAAAAGAAATATCCTTTAGCTCATTTAGTTAAAAGTGACAAGAGGTAAAATAGAAATATAATATATTGACTTTTAGTTAAATTCATTATATTAATATTGTGTCAAGAGTAAAAAAAATAAAAAAAATGAAAAAATAATGGTTAACTTACAAAAAAAAATCTTACTTTTGCACAATCTCTTTTATTAAAAATAGAAGAATTAATATGGTATTTGTATATGAATAAGAGAATAAATATACTTTTTGTTATATCAATATTGATGCTGTTCAGTTGTGTTTGTTTTACTGCACAAGCCCAGCAAGAGCCTCATTTTACACAATATATGTTTAATAGATTGTCCTATAACCCTGCGTATGCAGGAAGCAATGGTGCGGTATGTTTTACAGGTTTTTTCAGGAATCAATGGATGGGCTTAAGTCTTACTGATGCAAGCGGCAAATCTACCGGGGCGTCATCTGGGGAAACAATGAATGTATCATTTGATATGCCTGTTAATTTCTTGCATGGTGGTATAGGAGCAACAGTTATATCTGATAAAATAGGATATTGGGATAATATATACGCAAAATTTGATTATGCTTTCAGAATACAATTACCTACGGGTAATTTAGCAATAGGTTTAGAGGGACAGATGTTTAATGCGTCTTTGGATAAAACTAAATTGCACGGAAGTGATGAAATCGGTGAAGATGATAAACCAAAGCCGACATTGGACCCTGTGATACAATCTTTGGGAGAAGATGATATGTTGTTTGATTTAGGATTGGGAGTTTATTATCAAGTACCGGGTAAAGTTTATTTAGGTGCGGCAATGAGTAAACTTCTGCAAACTAAAAGCGATAAATTGAAATGGCAAGACAGAAGATTTTATTATGTTATTGCAGGATATGAATGGGCGGTTCCGGATTTTCCTTCATGGAGAATTTTACCGTCAGCATTGCTTAAGACAGATTTTCAATCTTCATCTTCATATCAATTGGACGCATCCGTGTTGATAGAATATGAACATAAGTTTTGGGGCGGTTTGTCATATAGAATAGATGACGCTATTATGTTGTTGACAGGATTTTCTTATAAAGATTTTAAGATAGGATTGTCATATGATGTTCCGACATCAAGGGTATCTACGCAGGCTTCAGGTTCATTGGAGGTATTTGTAAGATATTGCTTCCGTATAGACCCGTCGCCTAATCCGCCGACACGGTATAATAATACAATAAAGATGTAGTTATTTTTGCGTATAAAATGAAACTATTTTTATGTATTCGGCGTAAACAATATTAATAATATGTGTAATTTGAAAAATAGAGGAGTTAAAAATATGAAAAAGTTAGTTTTGTTAGTTGCTTCAGCTTTGATATTAATAAGCTGTGGTTCGTCAGATAAAGGAGAGTTGATAGGCGTGCAAGACCGTCCTAAAACTTTGGATATGCAACCATACGGAATGGTGGACGTTCCTCAAGGCAGTTTTACAATGGGGTCTGCGGATGAAGATGTATATCATTCTTACAAGGCTGCACCGAAAACCGTTCAAGTTCAATCGTTTTGGATGGACGAAACGGAAATCACCAATAATGAATATAGACAATTTGTATATTGGGTAAGAGATTCAATAGCATACAGATTGTTGGGTGATATAGATGCAGAAAAGTATTTGATAGAAGCAGACCAATGGGGACAGGATTTGGAAACTCCGCTTATTAATTGGAAAGCAAAGATTGAGTGGACCAATAATAAGAATGAAGAAGAACGGGATGCTCTTTCACAGTTGTATATTAAATCTGATGAAAGATTTTATAATAAAGTTCAGCTTGATGCAGCACAAATGAATTATGAATATACGTGGATAGACTTGCATACGGCAGCAAAGAAAGATTTTGCTTCCGACCAAGCAAGTAAGGAATACAGAGGTTCTGGTTTTAATAACCGTGCAGCGTCTTTGCACGGAGCACGCAAAACTTTGATTCAAAAAGAAAAGATAAACATCTATCCTGATACATTGTGTTGGATACACGATTTTGCTTACTCATATAACGATGCAGCAACAAGGTCTTATTTTGACCATCCTAAATATGACAACTATCCTGTAGTAGGAGTAAGTTACATGCAGGCACAAGCATTTGCTTCGTGGAGAACTCAACAAATGAACAATTATTTGGAGAATGCGGACTATGCAAGATTTGAAGATTTCAGATTGCCGACGGAAGCAGAATGGGAATATGCTGCAAGAGGCGGTGTTGACGGTTCACCTTATCCATGGGGTGGCCCTTATGTAAATAACGGAAGAGGATGTTTCTTGGCTAACTACAAACCTTTGAGAGGTGCTTATGACGGTGACGGCGGAGCAACTACGGTTGTCGTTGCACACTATGCACCGAACAATTTCGGATTGTACGATATGGCAGGTAATGTTGCAGAATGGTGCGAAGATGCATTTGACGCTTCGGCTTATGATTTTGCACATGATTTGAACCAGTACAATACATACCGTGCAAGTGACGATGATGATATAGTAATGAAGCAAAAAGTGGTTCGCGGAGGTTCGTGGAAAGACAGTAAATTCTTTATCAGAACATCAACCCGTTCGTTTGAATATCAAGATTCGGCTAAAAGTTACATAGGTTTCAGATGTGTACAAACTTATTTGGGAAGAGTAAGAGGTGATAATCCTAAAACATCTTCAAATGTATACAGACAATAGTTTGATAAAATAAGAATATAATCAGAATACAAAAATTAATAACAATAACTAAAAAAAAATTAAAAAACACTAATTTATTATGGGTATAGACAGTTTTGTAAGAAGTAAAACATATAAAAGTTTTACAGCCAAGTTGTACGGATGGGGTGCAGCAGTCGTTATTGTCGGAGCATTGTTTAAAATTAATCACTGGCCCGGAGGAACAATACTGTTGATTATAGGTATGGGTACGGAAGCATTTATATTCTTCGTATCTGCATTTGAACCGTTGCATGTTGAATACGATTGGTCGTTGGCATACCCTGAACTTGCAGGAATGGAATATTCAACGGAAGAAGAAAAACAAGCTAAAAGAGAAGCCGTATTGGCAGCACGCAAGCAATCGCAAGGCGGCGGAGTATCTGTTGAAGGCGGCGGAAGCGTAGTTTTGGGCGGCGGTGCATCGCAACAATTGGATAAGATGTTGGAAGATGCAAAAATCGGACCTGAATTGATAGAAAGTTTGGGTAAAGGATTGCAAAATCTTTCGGAAACTACAAGCGGATTGGGTTCTGTGGCCAAGGCTGCAGAAACCTCTGAAACTTTTATAAAGAATGTCGGAGAAGCTTCTACACAGGTTACGGGATTGTCGGCTGCATATAAGAAAACGGCTGATTATCTTAACAAAGATTTGTTGGCTTCGGGTGAATATCTTGCATCAGTTCAAGAGGCTACAAGTGCAGTATCTACTTTGGCAAATATTTATAAAGAAACGGCAAATACACTTTCCGTAGGCGACGCATCTTATATAGACGAGTTGAAAACTATGGCATCAAGTCTGTCTTCTATCAATGCATTGTATGAAATGCAAATACAAAACTCTTCAGCACAACTTGAAGCAACGAAGAGTGTACAGGAAAGAATTGACAATCTTGTTACAAATTTTGCCGATACAGCGGAAAATGTACTTAAGTACAAAGAACAGGTTAACGCTCTTTCAAAGAAAGTAGGTTCTTTGAACGATATTTACGGCAATATGCTTGCTGCAATGCAGGTTAAAGGATAATGAACAATCCATTGAATCAATATAAAATTAAATTTATTGTTTAATTAAAAGAATTAACAGATTATGGGTGCTACAAACTGCCCGGAGACCCCGAGGCAAAAAATGATTTCAATGATGTATTTGGTGTACACCGCAATGCTTGCACTGAATGTAGCTGCAGAAATTCTAAATTCTTTTCTTGTCGTAGGTGATTCATTGGAGATAACTAATAATCTTTTGATGACAAAGACGGCAAGTTCTTATCAAATGTTTGAGAACGCATATAAGAATGACCCGGATAAAGTAGGACCTGCAAGAGAAAAAGCTTTGTTGGTTAAGAAAGAATCTGAAGCAATGATTCAGTATATTGACGATGTTAAATATAGAATGATTGCAAAGGTTGAGGGTAAAACTGTTGCCGAAGTTAAAGCAGGCGTTGCAAAGAACGGTTACAGTTTTATTGAAAAACGAGATGACTATAATACACCTACACACTTTTTTATAACTGATGAACAAGGAAATCAAGGAGAAGCAATAAAACTCCGTCAAAAGATAGAGGAATATCAGGATAAGATGATGAAGTTGTGCGATACTAAATTCCAAGAACAGTTAAAAAAGATACAAATAGATACTAAATCTAAATTTAAAGACCCTACGGGTGACGAAAAGAATTGGCAATTGTATAATTTCTACCACGGTGTTGTGGTTGCCGATGTCGTTATATTGAACAAACTGAAATCACAAGTTGAAAATATGGAATACGATATGGTTAACAATTTGTATTCAGCCATATCGGCCGATGACTTCAAATTTGATAAAGTCGTGGCAAAGGTTATTCCTAAAGAAACTTATATAATGCAAGGCGGAAGTTACGAAGCTGACGTCATAGTTGCGGCATACGACTCACGTTCGCAATTGCGCGGTACTGTTCAGGGTGCTACGTTGAATGCAACGGACTCTGGAACTCTTCATTTGAAGATGGGAGCCGGTGCGTTGGGACCTAAACGCTACAAAGGAACAGTGTTCGTAAAGAAAGAAGGCGGGGAAATGCCTTACGATTTTGAAGGTGAGTATTTTGTTGCAGCACCGTCTGCAACCATTTCCGCTACAAAGATGAATGTGATGTACATTGCCGTTGACAACCCTATCGCAGTAGGAGCTCCGGGTGTGAGAAGCGAAGATTTGAATGTTACTATAGCAGGTCCGGGTGCAGCTATACGCAAGGTAGGAACGGGTGAATATATTGCAACCGTGAAAACTCAAGGCAAGGTAACGGTAAGCGTTTCGGCCAAAGTAGGAGGACAGGTACGCAATTTAGGTTCGCAGGAATACCGTGTTAAACAAATACCTAAACCTACGGTTAAGGTGGGAAGTTATCAGGACGGACGTGTGGCAAAGGAGAGTCTTACGGCACAAGGCGGATTCCGTGTTGTGATGGAAGGATTTGATTTTCCGGTAACTTATACCGTTGATTCGTACAAGATGGAATTCGGTACGGGCGGCGACGCACAGCCTGCAATTGAAGGAAGAGGCAGCAGGTTTACTCCTGACATGATAGCCAAGATAAACAAGTTGAGAAGAGGCAACAAGATATATATTTCGGATATAAGGGTTAAAGGACCTGACGGAATAAAGGCTGCAAGCAATCCTTCTATGACATTTACGATACAATAAACATAAAAACAATATAGTGCTATGAAGAGAACAAGTCTGTTAATATTGGGAGCAATGATGTTTTTGTGCGGCTCAACCGCAGTTGCACAAGTCGTTGATGAGGACCAGGAAGTGACCAACCGTGATTCTTTCTATGAAGTCCAAAACAGTAATAAGGCAAAGAAACCTTTTGTTTATCCTTATGTAAGGTCGGCCGATGTTGTTTGGCAGCACCGCGTATGGCGTGTTGTTGACTTCAGAGAAAAGATGAACCAACCGTTTTACTATCCTCAAGGTGACGAAGGTCTTCAGGGACGAGTTAACCTGTTCAATGTGTTGGATAAAGCCATTAAAGACGGAACTATAAAAGTTTACGCCGATGACGAATTTACAACGGAAGTTGACTATGCCAAACTTTTGGAGAGTGCAGGTGACAAAAAACTTGAAACCAAGTACAGATACAATGTGGATAACATGGAGGAAGAATATGAGGAAGAAACTTATATAGCCATGAACCCTATGGATGTTAAGTCTATGCGTATCAAAGAAGATTGGTATATAGACAAACAGCGTTCGGTACGTGACGTACGTATCATAGGTTTTTCTCTTATATATATGAAAGCAAGAGGCGAAGGCGAACCTGCACAACCTTATCCTTTGGGATGGATATGCTACAATGAACCTGAGGTGAGAAACCTTTTGGCTAACGCAGAGATGTACAACCCGAAGAACGATGTTGAAAGACGTTCATTTGACGATGTCTTTGTAAAACGTATGTTTACTTCATATATAATACGTGAAAGCAATGTTCCTAACCGCTCCGTGAGCGAATACCTTACAGGAATGGACGCATTGTTTGAATCACAAAGTATTGAAGAAGAATTGTTCAATATGGAACAAGACATGTGGGAATATTAACAGAATTCAATAATTTAATCTTATAATTAAATAGGGAGGAAATAATTTTATTTCCTCCCTATTTTTTGTTTATTGTTTTTTCTTATACTGAATACTTTAATATGGCTTAATGGTCAAAAAAAAGCTAAAATATAGGATAACTCAAAGAATATGAGCAATAAACGGAGCATAGCGGAGCTTATTGCTCATATTCTTTTGCGATGTATTTATCAATAAAGATTCTACAGTGTTCCTTACTTAATCCACTATGAGAGTTAAGGTATGTTTTTAGATGTTTGAAATATTCTTCTAAAGAGTTGTTTGTTTTCGGAATATTTAGTTCTGCATTATCATATCAAGTCCATAGGTATTTCATATTAATCTTAAGACTATGATTAGAACTTCTTATGGATATAAACTTTCCTTTTTGTTTTAGTATCAATTCTGTTTTCTTTTAGAAACGTTTCACATTTGGAATT
>JAGBJI010000010.1 GCA_017934545.1 Bacteroidales bacterium | reverse complement strand
CTACACCTTCAACGGCCAGACATACACACAGAGCGGAACGTACACGGTAACGCTTGAGAGTGAAGCAGGCTGCGACAGTGTGGTAACGTTGGAATTGATTGTTGACGAGAACGGCTTGACTGACGCAACGGGAGCATTGCACGTAAGCATGTATCCTAACCCTGCGACGACACAGGCAGTGTTGAGCATAGAGGGATTGACAAGTGAAGCAGAGATTATCTTGAGCGATGTAAGCGGAAGAATAATCAGACGCAACACTTTACCTACGGGACAAAAGACGATGACAATAGAAACCGAAAGCTTGTCAAAAGGCACGTACTATATCAGAATAGTAAGTGAAGGAATGATAAGAACGGAGAAATTGATTAAACAATAATTTTGAACCCGATTCGTTTTTTCATAAACGTGAAGCCATGCCTTGTTTACGGGGCGTGGCTTCTTTTTTTATTGTCTTCAATTTAAAAAATTATTTTTAGGAACTAAAACAAAAAAACATATGTTTTTCATTTCAAAAACATATGTTTTTTAATCAAAATACATATGTTTTTTTCTTAAAATACATATGTTTTTTTTCTTCCTTTTCTGATTTCAATCTTTTTAACGTTTTTTATACATTAGAGTAAACGCAGTTTATTTTTACCCGGGGACAATTTGTCCCTATGAAAAAATGTTGTATATGATATAAAACAAGAGTGAAAAAATAATAAAAGCGGGGGTGCGGCTGCAAGTTTGATAAAAATTTTGTAACTTTGCATGTTGAATTATATTTTGTGACCAATATGGAAAAACCTAAAGTGTTATTCGTTTCGCAGGAAATATATCCTTACATGGTTTCCACGCCGTTGTCCGATTTGGGCAGGTATTTGCCGCAGTCGGCGTTTGAAAGAGGTAAGGAAGTGCGTATATTCATGCCCCGTTTCGGCAATATTAACGAAAGAAAAAATCAGTTGCATGAGGTGATACGTCTGTCGGGATTGAACATTGTCATTGACGACGTTGACCATCCGTTGATAATCAAGGTGGCGTCCGTGCCTACCGTCCGCATGCAGATATATTTCATAGACAATGAGGATTTCTTTACCATCAAAGCCGACATCAAAGACGCACGCGGCAAGATGTTGCCCAACAACGACGAACGCAGCATATTCTTTGCACGAGGTGTGTTGGAAACGGTCAAGAAACTGTCGTGGCGTCCCGAGGTTATACATTGTTCGGGTTGGTTTTCCATGTTGTTGCCGTTCTTTGTGAAGCGTACCGAATACAAAAACAATCCTTATTTCGCCACGTCAAAAATAGTGGTGACCCTTATCGGCGACGATTTTGAGGGCGAGTTGAACCCCGAGATAGTGAAAAAACTCAAAGACGAGGGCGGCACACCGAAAGATTTCAAATTCTTTAAAGAACCTACTTACGTCAACTTGATGACGGCAGCCATATCCTACGCCGACGCAGTGGCAGTGGCTTCGCCCAAGGTCAACAAAGCCTTGTTGGATTTTGCCAAAGAAAACAAAAAAACGATAATACCTTACAACGAGGACAAGAAAGAATTTTATAAAAGCATAAACGATTATTACGATTCGGTAATAGAACCCGAAGAAGATTGACAACAGAAAACAAGAAATTGCAAAACAAGAGATGAAAATCTTTAACAATAAAATTATCTTATTGCTTTTGTGCGGCGTTGCACTGACCTTGGTTTCGTGCGTAAACGAAGACGACACCATGGGACTGGGTTTTGTAAAAAGCAACGGCGGCATGGACATTTTGTCCGCCGATAACACAAACGTTACATTGGAGGGTGCGTCGTTTAAATACGACTCTTTAAAGACGGGAACAAACGACAACTTGATGTTAGGCACGTACCGTGACGGCACTTTCGGCCGTATCACCGCCAGCATATATGCTTCGCTGGGCATAACCAACTCACAGTTTGATTTCACACAGATGACAGTAGACTCTGCGGTGTTGTGTCTGGCTTATACGGACTATTTCTCCGCCGACACTTCAATCAAAGAAATGGATATGCAGGTAACGGTGTGGGAGTTAGCCGCAGCTATAGATTCCGCGGACATCTATGCCCAAAGCGAGATAAACACCGAGAACAGTCCGATATTCAGTTCCGTTGTCAGCATAAAACCTTTGACTTCGGTATATGTAGACACTGCCGAAGCGGCACCGCATTTAAGGATTCATCTTAACGACAGTTTTATCTTCAAACTGAAAAGCCGCACCTTTACTTCCAAGGAAGATTTCAAAGAAGCGTTCAAAGGCGTAAAAATAGAAGCCACCACTACGGACGCAAACGGCATGACGGTGACAATAAACATGAAATCCGATTTGTCGGGTATAAAGATATATTACCACAACGATTCAGGCAACAAAGCAGTGTATGCCGTCAACTTCCCTTCGGACGGAAAGAAATTCATGCACATAGATTACGATTATACTTCTACGCCGCTCTCTGCGTTGGCTTTACAGGGCGATTCCGTTGCGGCGTCGCAGTACATGTATCTGTGTTGCCTCGGAGTTTCGGAGATAACGCTTAACCTGAAAGGACTTGACACTTGGTATTCGGCCGACAGCGTCAAGGGTGCGGCATTGAACCGTGCCGAGTTGATACTGCCCGTAGCCGACCCTGCCGACAAGGCATTCCTGTTCCCAAGAGCCATACAGGCATACCGTATGCAAGACGGAAAATTTATCTTTACCGACGATATGATACGTACCAATTGGACGGGCAACCTTTACGATGCGTCAATACATGCTTACAGAATAGACGTCACCTCGTTTTTGCAGCAGTATCTTATAGGCAAATTCACCGATTGTACACTTTATCTTGCCCCTGACGTGCGTCTTTCGTCTGCATCAAGGGTTGTTCTCAACGGTCCTCAAAATGCTAACCCGCCTAAATTGAACATCATCTATTCCCATCCTGCCAATTAGTAAATAAAACATACAACAAATATGAAAAAGATTGTTTTCGGTTTGGTTTCCGTGTTTTTGTGCGTTGCTTTGCAATCACAGGACACCAACGTCTTTACGGAATATTACAACAACGGTCAGATTGCAACGCAGGGTTACCGCAATGCCGAGCATGTCAACATAGGCCGTTGGACATGGTACTTTATGGACGGCAAGGTTCAAAGCACCGGAGAGTACAACGACAAGGGTTGGAAAGTAGGAGTGTGGCAGTGGTTTTACCGTGACGGCAGTCTGAAAAAGCAAGAGGTGCTGTCGGGCGACGGAGAGTGCAAAGCGTTTTATGAAAACAAAAACCTGTATTATTCATGCAAAGTTGCGGACGGCAAAAAACAAGGCGATTACAAGGAATATCACAAAAACGGAAAGCTGAAAATGCAGGGTTTTTATGAGGATAACGCCCTTGAAGGTCAGGTGAAATGGTGGTACAACAACGGCAATCCCGACATGGAAGGCACGTTAAAGGCAGGCAAACGCGAGGGTAAGTGGATTTATTACTATCAGCAAAACGGCAAAAAGCAAAGCGAGGGTTCGTTTGTCCAAGACAAAGAAGAAGGACGGTGGACATACTATTACGAAACGGGCGAAAAATGGCGTGAAGGCGAGTACATAAAAGGCAAACGTGAGGGTTTGTGGAAAACATATTACGAAGACGGAAGCGTATTGCACCAAGGTTCGTACGTGAACGGCAAAGAAGAGGGCGTATGGGTATCTTATTTTGACGACGGTTCAGTACAGATGAGAGGCAAATTCGTACAGGGTCAGATGGACGGCAAATGGGAGATGTTCAACGCCGACGGTTCGCACAAGACAGAGGTGTCGTATGCCAACGGATTGAAAAACGGTACCGAAACATTGTACGACGAAAACGGCAACATATATCAAAAAGCCGATTACTCCGACGGTGTCCTTAACGGACGGTGGGAACGTTACTTCAACAACAAGCTTATAGAGAAAGGTTCTTATAAAGACGGACAAAAAACAGGCAAATGGGTGTTTTTGGACGGCGAAGGCAACCAAACGGAAAGCAGAAATTTTTAATCTAAATGAAAGAATTCGCACAACTGATACGCTGGAAAGATTTAACAATAGCATTTCTGGCTCTTATAATTATACGTATAAGTATAATCATTCCTTTTTATTTGCAGTGGATGTTACCTCCTGACAAAACGTGGGATATATTTCTGACGGAGAGTTTCGGTTTGGTTTTTTTGTTTGCAGCAAACAATGCGGCAGTACGTTTTTTTGACGAAAAACAACGCCTGTCAGACCAAACCAAACAAATAGTTGTCAACATCAAAGACTACCCCGACCTTATGCGGTTGCGGGGTGTTTGGATTGTATTGCTGGCTGTGGGTGTTATGGCGGCGGTCAGCTCTTACATAATGGGCAGAAGGTTTGACTACGTTCACATTGCAACGGTGGTAATCATGGCTTTGGGATTTCATTATGCCTATTCGTCGCGGCATGCTCTGATAACGGGCAATTTGGAAACGGCTTTGATGTATTCCGTTCTGATTTTATCGCAAATACCTGCCTCGTTCGGTCAGGTGGATACGTTTGATTTTAACAACATGCACGCGTCGTTTGTCACCATACCGCAGCTTTACCGTTTGTTTTTCATAATCGCTTTGTTTGCTTTCTTGCTTGCATTGATTAGGGACATAACGGGCGACATGGCAAACATACCCCAAGACAGCAAACACAACTTCAAAACCCTTGCAGTGACCTTGGGCGGCAACAGATGCAAGTATGTCTTGTACGCATTGGCGGCAGTGTTCGTTTTGTTTGTCGCTGCATTTTTGTATGTCTATGTTTACAAGTTGGAGATTGTGCAGGTGCTGACCGTAACGGTGATAGTGATACTGCCGACGGTGTATTACGCATATCTTTTACGCAAAGCAACGCAACCGACGGACTATGACTTTTTGTATACTCTGACAGGAATGATATTCATATCACTGTTGTTTATAATCTTTTTCTGCAAATACATCTTTATAAATGAATATTTTTAACCGCAATATAATTCTCAACAGCCGTTCTCCGAGAAGAAAACAAATACTTTCAGACATGGGCTTGAGTGTAACGGCGGTATCAACCGATGCAGACGAGAATTGTCCGCAGGATATTCCCGTTGAAAAGAAAGCAGAGTACATAGCAATGCTTAAAGACCAAGCTTATACTTTGCCGCTTGCGGACAATGATGTTTTGATTTCGGCAGATACGGTAGTCGTTTGCAACTCTATGGTGATGGGAAAGCCAAAAGACGAAACAGATGCACGCCGTATGCTCAAAACACTGTCATCAAACAGGCACAGCGTGATAACGGGCTGCGTTGTACGCACGCCTTGCTGCCGTAAGGTCTTCAGTGACATCACCCAAGTGTACTTCAGAGAGTTGACAGACGAGGATATAGAGTATTACATCCGCACCAAACGTCCTTTTGACAAGGCCGGCTCGTACGGAATACAGGAATGGATAGGCATGGCAGGTATTTATAAAATAGAGGGTGATTATTACAATGTAATGGGGTTGCCAGCCTGCAAGGTATGGCAAACAATCAACAGCATCTGAACATGGTTGACGTTTATCAACTTGCACTTACAAAAGTTTCGGGCATAGGTACGCGTACTGCACAGGAGATTGTAAAAAATTTAGGCAGTGCAAGAGCGTTGTTTGAAGAGAAAGAAGCAAACCTTAGGATAATATTCCGAAACAAAGAAAAGACTATCAGGGATATTGTTTCACGCAAAATGTTCGGTATATGCGAAAAAGAGATTGACTTTATGCAGAAGTACGGCATTGAGTCTTATTTTTTCACCGACGGAAACTATCCTTCCCGCCTCAAAGAGATACCTGACAAACCCGTATGTCTGTTCGTACAGGGGCAGGGCAACGTAGAAGCTAAAAGAACTGCGGCAATAGTGGGTTCAAGGCGTTGCAGCGATTACGGTCGTATAATGACGGAAACCATTGTCAACGAGTTACAGAAATACGGTGTGAGCGTTATATCGGGCTTGGCTTACGGTATAGATTCCGCAGCCCACAGAGCATGTATAGCAAGAAACATTCCGACGTTCGGCGTGTTGGCTCACGGGTTGGACAGAGTGTATCCCGCCGCACATTTTGAGCTTGCACGGCAGATGTGTGAAATGCAGGGAGGATTGGTTACGGAATATTTTACCGGTACCACGCCTTTTCCGTCGTTTTTTCCTGCACGCAACCGAATCATTGCAGGTTTGAGCGATGTGGTTATCGTCGTTGAAGCCTCCAAAACGGGCGGTGCATTGCTTACGGCACGGTTGGCAAACGATTACAACCGCGAAGTGATGGCGTTGCCGGGACGATTGGGCGATGCAAATTCGCAGGGTTGCAACTTCCTTATAGAATCCAACCGCGCCCATATACTTTCCGATGTGTCAAGTATAGCCAAACTTATGTCATGGAACGAAACCGAGAGCGAAAAAACCGCAAAGCCTGTGGTTGAAGACAAAGGCTCGGGGTTGAAAGGGGCGGAAAAGCAAGTATATTATGCCATAAAACAAGCGGGGGAAACAGATGTGGACACGCTTTTGGCGAAAACATCCATGCCTTATAACGAATTGTCAGCCGCTTTGCTTAATTTGGAACTGTCGGATTGCGTTATTGCCAAACCGGGAAAAGTATACAAGGCGTTGTAAAGACAAAATAACGCCCTCAAATGTTGATTACAACGAGATAACTTCTTTGTACAGCCGTTCTTTGTCCACAGGGTTTACACCTACACTCTCACAAACCAAGCCTCCTGCAAGGTTGCTTATCTTTGCAATGTCAACGGACGGCAGGTTCAATGCCAAACAAAGAGTGGCAACGCTTATCACCGTGTCGCCCGCTCCGCTTACATCGGCAATCTTGCGTAAATGTGCGGGCAGCAAAAATGTTTTTGCCGCACCGTTTGCATAATCTGCAATAAACACTCCGTATTCGCTTAAGGTTATAAACACCCTTTCAATGTTTTGTTTGCCGTGCAACAGCAGCGAAGCATCGGAAAGATTGTCCGAAGTGGGCTTTGCAAACTCTATTTTCAGACCTTCTTTCAATTCTTTAAGGTTGGGTTTGAACAGCGAAACGCCTTTGTACAAGGAAAAATTGCGGTGTTTAGGGTCAACGGTGGTCGGTATGTTTTTTTCTTTGGCAAGACGGACGGTGTGTTTGATGATTTTTTCGGTTATAACCCCCTTGTCATAGTCTTGGAATATGACTGCGTCTATTTTTTTGTCCGTCATAATCTTGGTTATCCTCTCTGCCAAAGCATTTTCTTCTTCTTTGGAAAGAACATCTGTAGATTCTTTGTCAATGCGGAGCATCTGCGCGTTGTTGCCTATAATTCTTGTCTTAATGGTTGTAGGACGCAGTTCGGACAGTATTATACCCGATGTGTCCATACGGTGCGATTCAAGCAAATTTAAAAGTATTTCACCGTTGTTGTCTTTGCCCGCAACGCTGCAAAGTACGGGACAAGCACCCATAGCCAATATGTTTAAAGCCACGTTGCCCGCTCCGCCCAATCTGTGTTCAATATGCGAAACCGAACAAATGGGAACGGGGGCTTCGGGTGATATTCTTTCCACTTTTCCCCACTGATAAGAGTCAATCATTACGTCCCCTATGATAAGGATGTTCAGTTTGTTAAACTTTTCAAATATTGCTTTGTAATCCATAGTCCTTGTTTGTATTTGTGCAGATAATGCTTTGAGGGCAGAGGGTTAGGAAATCTCGCCCCTTAAGTTGCCGTTCAACAGTTCTTTTTGTTTGTCTTTGTCATCAAAATTGCCCAAGACAAACATCATCTTGGCAAGTGCCGCTTCGGTGGTTATGTCTTTGCCGCTTATAACGCCCATGTCACGCAAATCGCAACTTGCCTGATAGTGTCCCATCTCCACGCTGCCTGCCTTGCACTGCGTTACGTTCATCACCGTAATGCCTTTGTCTATCATGTTTTTTATTCCCTGAAGGAAAAAATCTTTTGTAGGGGCGTTGCCCGAGCCGTAAGTTTCCATCACCACGCCTTTCAGTTCAGGTATGTTGCCCACTGCGTCCAAATATTGTTTGCTTATAGCGGGGTGTATTTTCATTATGATGACATCCCTGCACAAACGGTCGTAGACTTTAAACTCTTTGTCGGGTACAGGCAGGATAAGATGTTGTTTGTACGATATATTGATGCCCACCTTTGCCAACGAAGGCAGGTTGCCTGAATAAAAGGCTTCGAAATATTCAGCATTGATTTTAGTAGTGCGGTTGCCGCGGTACAGTTTGTTATCAAAGAAAATGCAGACTTCGGGTATTGCAACGCTGTCGTTTGAGGCTATTTCAACTGCCGATATTATATTGTCCCTGCCGTCAGTGCGTATCATGCCTAAAGGCAGTTGACTGCCTGTGATGATAACGGGTTTGGCAAGGTTTTTCAAAAGAAAACTCAACGCCGAAGCCGTATAAGACATGGTGTCGGTGCCGTGCAGGATGACAAAACCGTCATAGCGGGAGTAGTTTTGTTTGATAAGCGAAGCAAACAACAGCCATTTGTCAGCGTTCATGTCCGACGAGTCAATGACGGGATTGCATTGATAGGTTTCAATATTGCAGTTGATTTTTTTCAAAACGGGAAGCACTTCATATATTTTGTGCATGTCAAAAGGACACAACGCACCCGTTTTGGCGTCTTTGACCATTCCTATGGTTCCTCCCGTATAGATGACAAGGATATTCTTCATTGCATTGCATTTGTTTTTTGATAACAATTTGATAACGCAAAATTATATCAATTATTTTAATTAATCAACTTCCTTCCTTACATGTTTTTGTTTATCAAAAGACATTGTCCTGCCGTACAGACACGGTCTTTAAGACGGTAGATTCAGAAAACACATAAAAAAAAACATATGTTTTTGAAAGAAAAAACATATGTTTTTTGATTAAAATTCATATGTTTTTTTGAAAAAATACATATGTTTTTTTATTTTCTTTTCAGAAAACAATGTTTCAAATGCTTGTTACATAAAACCGTTCAGGGCGTTTGAACCAATTTTTGACGGTACTCTTTGGGCGACATGCCCGTCTGGGTTTTGAAAAACTTGCCGAAAAACGACAAATCAGGGAATCCCATTTCAAAGGAAATCTCTTTGATGGATTTATTTGAATATTTCAATTTGTGTTGTATGGCTTTGATACACGTCATATGCACCCAATATTGTGCATTTTTGCCGCTTGCTTTTTTTATTGACGAAGAAAGATATTTTGGCGATATGTTCAACAGGGACGCAATGTCGTTTATTTTCCGCAGTTTGCCTTGGTGTTTGTCCAAAAGGTCTAAAAAATCGGCAAACAACAACTCTTGCTTATCGGCAATGCTGTCGTTGGCAATCATTCCCTCCATTTGTTGTTCAACAATTGACAGATACATGTATGCCAAACAACCAAGCAAACTCTCCACAATTTCTTTGTAGTATTTTTTCTTCTCTTTGCCCTTTATCACAGGTACTATGGAGTAAAACAAAGACATCTCTTCGCGGTAATCGTCGGTGATTTCCAGCACGGGATGTTGCTTGATAAACAAACGTGAACGTATCATGGTCTTGTTAAGCATTAAGTTGTTTTCCAAAGGTTGCAGCGAAAAACACAGAAGCGTAACGTCGGCATCGTCGCTTGCCAGATAAGAGTCAACAAAGGTATTGGGCGAAAGGATAAGGACTTTGTTTGCAGTCAGATGGTGCAGCCGTCCCTCAATACTTACGCTTATCTGACCTTGCCAGCATATAACCACCGTGACCATGTCCAACAACAGTTCCTTGTCTTTTCTCGGCAATTCACTGATGTCGGACATTATCAAAATATCTCCGTTGTTGTAATCAATGTTTTCTACAGAAGAAAAATCTTTTAAACTTACTTTTTGCATGGCTTGTACTGTTTATGGTTGCAAAATTACGGCAATAATCTTTTGCAAAGTGGTCAAAATATCTCCAAGTGTGGTAAAAGTGGGATAAAATGACCTATGCGAAGAGTGTATTCACAATTTAAGGCGAATTTTGACCACTTCGCTGTTGTGGAAAATGGAGAAATTTGCACAGTCTTTGAAAATAATAAAATTGTATCACAATGAAAATAAACAAAATCATTATTGCAACTCTTATTGCGGTGCTTGCATTAGGTTGTTCGCAAAAGGAAAACGGTAAAAACACAAATCAAAAGGTTAAAGTAAAGACCCAAGCGGTTGAGATGCTT
Organism: Bacteroidales bacterium; assembly: GCA_017934545.1. Classification (GTDB taxonomy): domain Bacteria; phylum Bacteroidota; class Bacteroidia; order Bacteroidales; family P3; genus Scybalousia_A. The sequence goes on along the minus strand of JAGBJI010000010.1, from coordinate 91,508 downwards.
AATTATTCCGCCTAAAACTCGTACAACGGTGTTGTTGAGGAGGATGAGGGCGTTATTTTGAGTTTCTTTTCGGGCGGAAAGTTGGAAAAAGTCTATGTTTCGGAAGGACAGTTTGTCAGTCAGGGACAGTTGCTCGCCCAAGTGGATGAAGAGAATTTCAAAAACTTACATTCAGCCAGTCAGGCGTTGAAAGACCAGGCCGAAGACGCATATAACCGTTTGAAAACGTTGAAAGACAGCGGCTCTTTGGCCGATATACAGTGGCAGGAAGTAACTTCCAAATTGCAACAAGCCACTTCCTCGGAACAAATATCCATGAAAACCCTCAAAGATGCTAAAATGTATGCACAGTTTTCGGGCTATGTTGCAAAGAAGTACGCACAGCAGGGAGAGAATCTTGCACCTAATGCTCCGATATTGAAATTAGTTAAAATAAACAACGTAAAAATCAAAATATCTTTACCCGAAGAGGAGATAAACAGCGTAAAAGTCGGGCAGAATGTGAAGATAAAAGTTGCGGCATTGGGTGACAGACTGTTTAACGGCAGAATTACGGAAAAAGGAATTAATGCTGACAGATTTTCACGTACTTATGAAGTAAAGATATTAGTAAATAATTCTGACAAAGCCTTACTTCCGGGTATGCTTTGCGATGTTTATCTTAGCGAAAGCGAACAGCAGGACGTTATTATCCTGCCTTGCGACATTGTTCAGATAGATTGGGACAATAAACCGTTTGTTTGGAAAGTGGAGAACTCAAAAGCAAAGAAACAATACATAACTTTGGGTGGCAATGTTGCAAAAGGAGTTCAGGTAACGGGCGGTTTGTTGTCACAGGATAAGATTATAGTTCAGGGACAGGACAAAGTATCGCAGGGAAGTGATATTTACGAATAACAAAACGCAGTAGTGTAACAATAAAAAGAGATTTTACATTATGAAAAACAAAAAAAAATTGGTGCAGTGGGCGTTTGATTATCACAAAATCGTAATCCTTGTTGTCAGTTGCTTGATTGCATTCGGCATATACTCACTTGACGGTATCAATAAGAATGAATTTCCTAATTTTACCATACGTCAGGGCATTGTTGCGGCGGTTTATCCCGGTAAGAGTGCAGAAGAAATTGAGATGGAGCTGACTAAACCTCTTGAAAAGTATATCTTTTCTTTTAAAGAGGTGAAAAAAGCCAAGACCAAGTCGTTTTCACGCAACGGAATGTGTATTATTCAGATTGAATTGAACGATGACATCGGCGATAAGGATACTTTTTGGAATAAATTCAAACACGGTATCAATACTTTCAAATCTTCACTTCCCAAAGGCGTACTTGCCGTCCGTGTCATAGATGATTTCGGCGATACTTCGGCACTTTTGATTGCTATGGAGAGCAGTGACAAGACGTATAAGGAACTTGACGAATACATGAAGGCTTTGGAAGACAGACTTTACACAATTGAGAGCGTCGGAAGGCTGAACGTTATCGGCAAGATGAACGAACAGATAAGTATTTACTTGGATAATAAACGTCTTGCGTCATACGGTATCAACGACAAGATAATTGCAATGAATCTTTTGAATAACGGTTTCACTACAATGGCAGGCAGTGTCAAGGATAACAGCAGTGAGATGCCTGTTTATGTAACTCAGTCGCTTAATGTGGTAAGTGATGTGGAGAATATGACTGTTTATTCCGACATTGCGGGCAATCAAATCCGTATTAAAGACATTGCAAAAGTTAAAAAGGAGTATCCGAAGCCCGATTCTTACATTACAAACAACGGAACTAAATGTTTGGTTCTCTCAATTGAGATGAAAGAAGGCAGGAATATAGTTAAGATGGGGCAGGATGTTAAAAAGATTCTTGCAGAGTTTGAAGAGGAACTGCCGCAAAGCGTAAAGATGACAACCATTACCGACCAACCGAAAGTAGTTAATGACAGCGTTTGGACGTTTTTAAAAGAACTGTTGATAGCAATAGGAGCGGTTATCTTGGTTGTACTTTTACTTATGCCGATGCGTGTTGCGTTGGTTGCGGCTTCTACAATCCCTATTACAATATTTATTTCTCTCGGATTGTTTAACTTCTTTAACGTGGAGTTGAATACAGTTACTCTTGCGGCGTTAATTGTTACGCTTGGAATGATTGTAGATAATTCCATAGTTATTATAGACGCTTACGTAGAACAACTGAAAGAAGGCGCCAACAGAAAAACGGCGGCGGTGCAGAGTGCAACGCATTTCTTTAAGTCTATTCTTTCGGCAACGTTGGCAATAAGCGTTACCTTCTTCCCATTCCTTATCACGATGAAAGGAATTACACACGATTTTGTTTATTCATTCCCTTGGGCAGTTACGCTTATCTTGTTTGTGTCTTTAATTGTTGCCGAGATGTTAGTACCTTTCATGCAATACTTCTTTATTGACGAAGCGACGGCAAGGAAAAACGAAACCGCAAGCACAAAAAAGAAATTCAACTTCTTGGATTTTATCCAAACGTTCTACGATAAAGTTATCACGGCGTGCTTTAATCACAAGACGATAACTATATTTATTGGTGTGATAAGTATTTTTCTCGGTGCTTTTTTATTTGTGAATCACAAGCAACAACTTATGCCTGCCGCAGACCGCGACCAGTTTGCCGTGGAAATATATTTGCCGACAGGGGCTTCACTTGAAAGAACTACGGCTATTGCAGACAGTTTGGAGAAGATACTTTTAAAGGACAAGAGGATTACAAGCATTTGTTCGTTCAAAGGTATGTCTTCTCCGAGGTTTCAAGCAGGTTATGCACCGCAATTTGCCGATAAGAACTACGCACAATTTATTGTCAATACAAAAGGAATTAAAACTACGGTGGAACTTTTGGACGAATACACCAATAAATATCAAACCTTCTTCCCTGATGCGTATGTTAAATTCAAACAAATAATGTACGGCGATGCAAGTAATCCTATTGAGGTACGTGTTTCCGGCGAAGACTTAACACAAATCAAAAAGGCGGTGGATACTATCACACTGCTTATGCGTCAAAACGAAAACCTGACTCTTGTACGCAATGATTTCAACGGTTATTTACCTGCGGTGGATATTGATTTGAACGAAAGCAAATCGCAAATGATGGGCATAAGTCCTACAACGTTGCAACTAACTCTTGCAATGCGTTACAATTCCTCCGGTTTTCCTTTGGCGGAGATATATAATAATGATTACAAAACGCCGATTTGTTTGAAGAGCATGACTTCTGACAGCAACACTACCGAAGATTTGAAAAATGAGTTGATACCCGTTGCGGGCGGATTGACTAATGTTCCGCTTCGGAGCATATCCGACATTAACACGTCGTATCATTACGGACAAATTTCCCGAAGAGGCGGCGTCAGGACGGCAACAGTGTTGAGCGAAGTGAAAAGAGGCGAAAACACCGCCGCAGTTTTTGACGCTCTTATCGCACAAATAAACAAAATATCTTTACCTGACGGCGTGAGCATCACATACGGCGGCGATTATGAGTCCAATTCCGACAATATGCCGAAGATTATCGGCGGTTTAATCATTGCTGTTGTAATTATCTTCTTTATTTTGGTGTTCCACTTTAAGAAATTGTCGTTGGCGTTCTTGCTTTTGTGTTCACTGTTATTGACTTTGTCGGGTGCGAGTGTAGGAATGATAATCGCAGGCGTGGATTTGTCAATCACATGTTTCTTGGGAATAATTGCATTGATGGGAATATTGGTCAGAAACGCCATAATCATGTACGACTATGCGATAGAATTGCAGCACAAAGACAATCTATCGCCGCAAGATGCCATATTCCTGTCGGCAAAACGCCGTATGCGTCCGATATTTTTAACTTCTGCGTGGGCAAGTAATTCGCAATTACCAACGATTACCATTTATCACTAATCATCACATAAGGCACTTTAAATGAGTGCTTTATTTATTTCCTAATTCATCGATGCCAATCGTTGAATTTCTTTTTTTAGCCTGTTTTTGTACCACATTTGTACCTCGGAGGTTGTCAGCGGACAATCGCAAATGGGGCAAATCGCTATTTAGGGAACAAACGCCATCTAAAAATGCGACATCATGCAACACTATTTGAAAACCCGAAAACGCTATTGAGGGCACAAGTGCGACGCTATGCAACACTTTAAGGCGAGTAAAAATAAAAAGGTTTGACACTGTGAAAGCCGAAGACCTATAGCGTATAAAAGTGTTTTGCCCCACAAATCACGCTTATGCGCAATCAAAGTAACAACAGTATAAAAACAGGAAATTATGGACATCGAAAAGAAATGCCAGTGGTGCGGAAAAAAGTTTATAGCCCACAGTTTCAACGCCCGATTCTGCTCAAAGCAGTGTATTGATACCGCTTATAAGCATAAGGAGCGAATGAAGAAGATGAAAGAGTACGAGGTGGAGTTGCTGAAGAACAGCGACTACATCCCTATGGTGAGTAAGAAAAACTTTCTCACCCCAACAGAAGTTGCCAAGTTGCTAAGTATAGACCGAAGCACAGTCTATCGTTATCTGGCAAGGAAAGAATTAAAGGCTCGCCAGTTCCGAGGCAAGACCATCATCAGACGTACTGACATAGAAAAGATGTTTGATGAAGCCCCAGAATATAGCAAGCGCAAGAACTCCAGAGCCAACAAGCCCAAGAGTGAAGTCTATTCAACCCAAGAGATAATGAAGATGTATAACATAGGAAAGAAAGCTGTCATTGGCAGATGCAACCGTTACGACATTCCAAAAATCTACGATGGGCGCAACGTTTTCTATAGCCGTGAACTCATTCACAAATACTTTGCCGACCTCAAAGCAACATACAACCGTGAGGATTGGTACTCTGTGGAGGAAATCATGGAGAAATTCAATATGTCTTATACCGCTGTCATCTCCTTTGTCATGCGCCACAGCATCCCACGCATCAAAGACAAAGAGAAGCAGCGTTATAGCCCACTTTACTCCAAGATGCACATTGACAGCAAAAAGGGATTACTGGGTGATGGCACTGACCCCGACCTATACACCCAAGACGAGATAAAGGAGAAGTACAACCTGACGAAAGACCAACTCAGTTATATCCTAAAAACCTATCATGTTGAGCGTATCAAGGTTGGCAAGTTCTCAAAAATCCCCCGAAAGATATTCGATAACGTGATGTTCAAGCACCGAAACGGCAAGATACTGAAACCAGAGAAATAGTTATTATTCGGTGATTTTGGTAACTAATGGATAACCATTTTACTTTGCACGAAAATTACAAATATATCATTATCAATCACTTAATACAACAAATTATGAGCACAAGACATGTTTGCACAAAGGTAACGCTCCGCCAGAGAGCCATTCGTAACGAGAAGATTTCGCTTTACCTCGACTATTACCCTGCCATCCGCAATCCAGAGACGATGGCAATGAGTCGCAGGGAGTATCTGGGCATCTACATCTATGCCCATCCAAAGAATGAGATAGAGCGGAACTTTAACATCGAGATGCTTAACAAGGCAGAAGCCATCCGCTGCATTCGGGTGACTTCGCTCATCAACGAGGAATTTGGATTCCTCGACAAGCACCGTATGCGCCAAGACTTCTTAGCCTACTTCCGCAAGATAGCCGACAAGAAAGAAGATAAGTGGGATTTCGTCTATCAGCATTTCGATTTCTTTGTTCATGGCAAATGTACGTTTGAGGACATTACGGTAGAGTTCTGCAACAAGTTCCGTGAATATCTTTTGAATGCCCACAGTCTAAAGCATACTGATAGACCTCTCAATAGGAATAGTGCGTCTGCCTATTGGGGCGTGTTCCGTTCACTACTGAAGCAAGCCCACCGTGACAAGTATCTCCGTGAGAACATCAACGACTATCTTGACCGCATCGAAGAAAACCAAGTAAAGAAAGAGTACCTGACTGGTGACGAACTAAAGAAGTTAGCCGCTACCCCCTGCAAGATACCTGTATTGAAAGCCGCCTCTTTGTTCTCTTGCCTGACAGGATTACGCATCAGCGATATTCTCAACTTGAAGTGGGAACACATCCAGATGGCACCAGACCGAGGCTATTGCATCCGCATCCGTACCCAAAAGACACAGACAGAAGCAACCCTGCCCATCAGCATGGAAGCCTACGAACTTTGTGGAGAACCAGGCACTGGCACCGTATTCAAAGGATTTAAGCGTAGCATGGCGCAATACCCTTTGAAGGAATGGCTGAAATCGGCAGGCATCACCAAGTCGATGTCTTTCCACTGTTTTCGCCACTCTTATGCAGTTTTACAGGTTACGGCTGGCACAGACATTTATACCATATCAAAGATGATGACCCACAAAAACGTGGCAACCACCCAGATATATGCCGACCTCGTGAGCGACAAGAAGAGAGAAACCGTTAATCGTATCACCCTCAAATAATACACAGCAATGAAAAGAAGAAATATCATCAGAATGACAGAAGGAGGCAGAGTCTCAATGCCTCTCAAAGATGTATGGATGACAAGGGAAGAAATCTCTGATATGTTCGGACTGCCAGAGGCAACCATCTATCGCACTATCCATTCTATCTACAAGAATAAAGAATTGTATGAGCATGAAACGATGGAGAGAGTGCCATACCCCAGACATGAGAAGCAGGGATGGACGATTGATGTATATAATTTGGATCTAATTCTCTATCTGACGTACAAGTTACCCTGCCGAAATGCCTTGATATTCCGTCGATACATGATGAATAAGGCATATGAACGGAATCCATACGAGCATATTTGCATCATCGTGAACGATGTGGACTTCACTCGGAAATCCAGTTGAAGCCCTATATATAATAAGGTGGGAGAATATACATCAAGTTCTTCCACCTTTTCCGTATTAGAGTATTGCACTCTTTGGCTATTTGCGAGATTTTTTGTAATTTTGCGCCCCAAAAGTGTAATATAGACAATACATGACCCGTAAATATGAAAGTGCGCCCATCTGGGCACTTATCGCTCTACTAAGTGCAGTTCTGGCTATGGCTGGACGACTTATTGCTCTCACAAAGGGTTTCGATGACTTTAGTGCCAACGTCATTTTCACTGTCATCTTTCTCTTTGTTGTGGCTATGTACTTCATCTTCCAGCAGTTCATTGACGAAGTAACCCCTATCATTGGCAAGAAAATCAAAGAACGCTTCTTTACGATAATTGCCTATCCTGTGCGTTACGAAGATTGTGAATTTGATGAGCCAGAGCAAGACAAATACATTCCAACGGAAGAACTGTCAGAAGATGAAATACCCACAATGTCTGAACTGGCTGCAAAAGGTGAGGTTGATTATGAGTTTTATGAGCCAGAAGAATTTGAAACGGCGGCATACGATGGAGAAGCCAACACTGCCAGCAGCACCAATCTTACTACCATTAGCACCAGCCAAGCAACTTCTGACGAGTTAGAGAAGATACGTGAGAAAGATATTCAAGAAAGACGCAAGTTAAACCAGAAAAATCTTGATGCAGCCATCAAATTTGTAAAAACTACGATGGCACCCTACATCTCCAGTAACGAGGATGTTGAGCAACTTTGCCAATATATCATTGACTTTCAAGATTCACCAGACTTCTTCCTCCCCAAAGAGGAAGGGCACAGATACGTTTTCCCACAAGTAAAGTCCTTAAAGGTATCGTCACAGTTGAAGTCCATCGACTATGCCCACCTCGCAGGACACCTTAGTCAGTATTTCCGTCTTACCACAGGCAAGCACAGAGCCAGTTTTGTGAAAGTAGTGTTTGCCCAGCAGTTGGAGAATGTCAGTCTTGAAACGCTTATACGCAAGCAGTCGAGTAAAGACAAAGGTCTGATTCCCGAATATGTTCCAGAAATCAGGATAAAGAAAGAGGAACAAGCAGAAAAGAGAAAGAAATGGAATGGTATCAAGTAATTTCTGAACCATCACAAACGTAGGAAATCATAAAATATCAGCAACGATTACCATCAATAACTATCTGATAATCAAAACGGTGATTTTTCATCATTTGGTTATCAGATAGTTACTTTTCAGTGAATTTGGTCACTAATAGATAACCTTTTTCCTTTGCAGCCGAAATTCAAATTTCGTGTTATGCAAAAAGAAAAAGTTTCATTTGATGAGTTGCCGCAGGCGGTGGCTTATCTGACCGAAAAGGTCGAAGAGTTATCTGTGATGGTGTCCAAACTCCAACCAGTTCAGACACCTAAAGAGCGTAAACCTGTAGAGGTGGACGTGGCTTGTACTATCTTGAAGAAAGCCAAGCCCACCATCTATAACCTTGTCCGTAAAGGTGTGCTTCCTGCCTACAAGAAAGGTAAGAAACTCTACTTTTACGAGGATGAACTATTGCAATGGATTGAGAATGGACGCAAAGCAACCAGCCAGCAGACCTATGATGAAATGCTGGATTCTATGCAAAGTGGTGTCCGTCACAAGCCCAAGTCACTTCTAAATCGTTGATGTCTTATGGAGAAGAATATCCTTACCCCACAAGGCATCCTTGCCAATGCAACGGACTTCGGACTACGATTGAGCGGCACCGACTTCCCCGTCAGTGTCTTTCCGCAGCCCATTCAGCACATCATCACAGAGTTGCATGAGTGCCAGAGTTTTCCCATCGACTATGTGGCAGCCTCCATGCTGACCGCCATAGCCGTCGGGATTGGCAACACGCATCTGGTACAGGTGAAAAGCGGCTGGTTGGAGAGTGCCATCCTCTATATGGCACTCGTCGGAAGACCAGTAGCCAACAAGAGCCATCCCCTATCCTTTGCCATGAAGCCGTTTCTTGCCTACGACTATCAGCAGAACCTGCAATTTGAGCAGGAGTACATGGAATTTGAGAAGATGGTGCAGATGACCCGTAAGGAGCGTAACGAGGCTGGACTGGAGGAATATCCACAAGAGCCAGTCCGCAAACGGTTCCTTGTATCCGACATCACCCCCGAAGGTCTGAGCCTGATACACGCACAGAATCAGCGTGGGCTTTGTCTGTGGGCTGATGAACTGTCGGCATGGTTCAAGAACTTCAACCGCTACAACAACGGTTCCGAAGAACAGTTCTGGCTTTCTGTCTTCAGTGCCAAGACAACTATTTCCGACCGCAAGAGCGCAAGGAGTTCAGTATTCATCAAGCGACCATATATCTCCGTCATCGGCACCATCCAGAAGAAAGTGTTGGGCGAACTGGCTAAAGGCGAGCGTTCATGTAACGGATTCATTGACCGCATCCTGTTTGTCCTTCCATCCGACCAGCAGAAGATACGCTGGAATGACCGTGAACTCTCAGAGGACATCGACCAGCAATGGGCAGACATTCTTTCAAGACTTATAGCACTTGACTTTATGCCGTGCAATGAGAACCCGTACAAGATTCTGTGCTTTCTGCCAGAGGCTCGTGCAGCCCTCTACGAATATCAGCACAGATTAGCCGAAATGTGCGATACTGAAACAAGTGAGGTCATTGTGGGCATCTACTGTAAATTGGAAACCTACCTTATTCGCTTCTGCCTGATTCTGCAACTGGCACGATGGGCTTGTGGAGAGGCTGACAAAGATGCCATTGACAGGGAATCAGTAGAGAAGGCAATCTTGCTGACCGAGTATTTCCGAATGACAGCCCTCAATGTGCAAGGAATTATGAACGAGGAATCACTGACCATGCAGCAACTCGCCATCCTCCACCAACTGCCAAGCCAATTCACGACTGCCGAGGGACTGGAACTGGCAGACAGGGAAGGGATGAAAGAGAGGGCTTTCAAAGATTTTCTCAGTCGGAACATCGGTATCCTGTTCAAACGGGAACGGCACGGGGAATACACGAAAATATAAGGTTTCACCCCCTCGCACTTTCTGCACTTTCCACACTTTGACCCGTCAAAATGCAGAAAATGCGGAAAGTGCGGAGGATAAAAAAGAAGAAAGGTTCAAGCATCAATGAATACGAGTACATACAGATTCAGACTACAGCCCTATAAAGGCATCAGCACCAGACACACCTGCCCAGAGTGCAAACAGAAGCGGTGCTTTTCAAGGTATATCGACACAGAAGGAAAGATACAGTTCCCTCCCTATGTCGGTCGATGCGACCATGAGCAGCGTTGTGGGTATCACTATACCCCCAGCGACTACTTCAAGGACAATCCGTTTGCCCAAGAACAACTGGCAGGAGGAAAGAAGCCTCTCTATACTCCACACATCACAGAGCATCCCAAACCAATCTCTTACATCCCTTCGGAATTGGTGGAAGCCAGTATGCAGCACTATGAGGCTAACAATCTCTTCCGCTTTCTATCCCTCAAATTTGGTAGGGAGCAGACAATGAAACTGATGAGGAGATACCATGTCGGCACCTCCAGACACTGGCAAGGGGCAACCGTTTTCTGGCAGATTGATAAAGAGGGCAAGGCGCGGACGGGTAAGATAATTCTTTACAATCCGCTGACAGGCAAGAGAGTGAAGCTGCCGTTCTGCCATGTTACATGGGCACACTCTGCCCTGCACCTTTCGGACTTCAATCTTCATCAATGCTTCTTCGGTGAGCACCTGCTGGATGCAGAAAAGGAGAAGCCCGTTGCGTTGGTGGAGAGCGAAAAGACGGCTCTTGTCTGCACCGTCCATCTTCCATATTTCACATGGATAGCATCTGGCGGAAAGAACGGATGTCTCAATGAGGAATGCCTGAGCGTTCTCCGTGGACGGACTGTCTCACTCTTCCCCGACCTCGGAGCGACGGACTACTGGAGGGGCAAGATTCCTGTGATGAGACAACTCGGCATCCATGCACAGTTGTATGATTATTTGGAACGGACAGCGACGGATGAACAGCGAAAGCAGGGACTAGACATTGCCGACTTCCTGCTTAACATTGAGACCGAGGAGGGCAAACTGGAACAGATGAGACTGACAAATCAGTCAATTGATAAATTGATAAATCAGTTGCAATTACAACCAGTTAAACAGCCCATTAACAACATGACTGACGGAATGACTGATGGCAAGAGAAAGGGCTTGCGCCTATGAGACCGAGAAAGACGATTGGGGAACATTTTGGGGATAGCAAGTTTATGGCGGTGTATTATATTCACCTCCCCACTTGCCACCCCAAAAGGCTGGAGGCTCCCGATGGTCACAAACATTATTCACCAAAATCAGACAAGGAAATGAAGAAAGCAAAGACAATCTCGCTCCGACTGACAGAGCAGGAAAACTACTGGCTGAAGGCACTCGCCCGACAGAGTGGAAGAACCCAGAGTGAAGTTGTTCGCTCACTGATTAAGAACGGACACGTCAAGGAACGCATTGATAGGAATACGCTTGTCGTGTTAAGAAACCTGATGGGCGAAGCCACCAACCTTAACCAGTTGGCAAGACAGGCAAACGCCTATGGCTTTGGAATGATTGCCGATGACTGCCGCAGTCTGGCAGCACGTATTTCACAAATCGTAAAGCAGATAAAGGATGATAGGAAAGATAACTAAAGGTTCTGAGTTTGCTGGTTGCGTAAGTTATGTACTTCGTGAGGATAAGGCACGACTTCTTGCCAGCGAGGGTGTATCTGGCACTCCCGAAGAAATGGCAGAGCAGTTTGAGTTACAGACGTTGCTCAACGACAAGGTGAAGAATACCGTTGGGCATATCTCCCTCAGTTTCTCGCCAGAGGATGGTGACCGCCTGCGGAACGATGACAGGCTAATGGTAAAAATTGCTTACGAGTACATGGAAAAGATGGGCATCCGAAATACACAGTTTATCATAGCCCGCCATACTGACCGCAATCACCCACATTGCCACATCGTATTCAACCGAGTGGATAACAACGGCAAGACTATTTCCGACAAGAATGACCGCTATCGCAATGAAAAGGTTTGCAAAGCACTGACAGAAAAGTACGGGCTATATATGGCAGACGGTAAGGAGCATGTGAACACAGAGCGATTGCGCCCACATGACAGAGCCAAGTACGACATCTACGAGGCATTGAAACAGGAACTACCCAAAGCCACTTCGTGGGAGCAACTTCGTGAAGCCCTTCACAAGCAAGGGATAATGACAGAATTCAAGTACAGCAGAACTGGTGATAAGATTGATGGTGTGAAGTTCTTCGCAAGCGAAGCGAACAAGTTCGAGCGCATCAAGGGTAAGCATGTGTTCTCTGGCTCGAAGATTGACCGTAAGTTCAGTTTTGCTAACATTGAGAAACGACTGGAACGAAACAAGAAATTCAAGGAGAAGTATCAGCAAACGCAGCACACTTATGAACCGCATCGTCCAATGGCAGCACCCCGACCGCAAGCGGCTCCTATACAACGGGAAGAACCGAAACCGAGGCACGAGGAAAGTAGCATTGAGAGTGTTGCCTCTGGAATCGGTGGACTGTTCACCCCGTCTGGCTATGATGCCACCGCAGCACAAGAGGCTGCATTTGCCGTAGAGCAACAGCGGCTAAAGAAAAAGAAGAAACGTGGCAGAAGAATATAATCAGAAGCCACACCACACAATCAACCTATATTTCTAACCATTTAATTTTTCAAGTTATGAACAAGAATTTAGTATTTGACATCGCCGTGTATTTCTATCAGAACTACGGCATCAGTATGGACGACATCGCATTTGAGAGACATCAAGTTGGCTTCAATGTGTCTATCCGTGAGAATGGCATTAGCCTTTACGTCCGCTTCTGGGAGAGAAGTAAAGGACGCGACGGACTGCCTGACAAGTGCATTATCCTCGTCACAGCCAACTTCAAGACCCACGAGAAGCGCAACGTCCGCAATCTCGCCAAGTTCTTGAATCAGGTTGCCCCTCGCTATGGGTATGAATTCCTTGCCATTGAGAACAACGAGGAACTTAACAGCCATCTGAATCTGATGGAAGTACCCATCAAGCACAGCACCTTTTACTTCGCCCCACTCGGTGAGGAACTGGCAGAGCAACTTGAAGATTAACCTTTCTACAAGTTTCAGCCCCAAGTCTATGATTGGCTTGGGGCCGATTCCATATCATAGACCTTCATAATTTGCCTAAAACGCAAAACTTTTCACTAATTGATGATGTTTTTCTCTTATTTTCTCCTATCTTTGGAAATTTTTATCTATCTTTGTACCCACATTGTATATATAATAAGGTATGACAAGAGATATGAATCGCCTAAAAGTGGTGCTTGCCGAAACCAAACGCACCAACAGATGGTTGGCAGAACAACTGGGCAAAGACGAAGCCACAGTTTCAAAATGGTGTACTAACACCAGTCAGCCCAGCCTTGAAACCCTATTCCAAATTGCAGACTGTCTTGGTGTGCAAGTACAGAATTTGATAAGTAATAACATCAGACATCTATGAGTAATTTCAACGAGAACACAAGAGTACAAGTACCTGCGGCACTACATCTGTGCAAGTTGGGATATACCTATTTGGACGACATTCGTGTGCTTGACACACAGACAAACATCATCGTTGATGTCTTTTTAGAGGCTGTCAAGAGACTTAATCCAAGTATCTCCGGTTCAGAGGTTTCCATTCTGCTGTCCAAAATTGTGGGCATTGCCAACAATGACGATTTAGGAAGGGAGTTCTACCAGCTATTGTCTGCAAACAGCGGCATCAAACTCATTGACTACGACCATCCCGAAAATAATGACTGGCATGTCACTACTGAACTTACTTGCGATAACAAGGACACTGATGACAATTTCCCCCCCCCAGACATCACTTGCTTTATCAATGGACTTCCTTTGGTGTTTATCGAGGTGAAGAAGCCCAACAACCACGAGGGGATTCTGGCAGAAAGAGAGCGCATCAACAAGCGTATGAGTAAAAGCAGCTTCCGTCGTTTCTTCAACATTACACAACTCATGATTTTCTCCAACAATCAAGAGTACGACAATGACAACCGAGTACCCATACAAGGCGCATTTTATTGTTGCACAGCAAAGGGAAAGGCATTCTTCAATGTGTTCAGGGAGGAAAATAAAGACTTCGTGGCAAACTATCACTACCGACCGCTTTTGGACGAGGTGGAAAACAGAGTATTGAAACACCGCAACTGTATCGTTATCAAGAATCTCGATGAATACCAAACCAACAAGCGGGTTGATACGCCCACCAATCGCATCATTACCTCCATGTTGTGTAGGGAGCGTTTGTTGTATCTGCTCCGCTACGGTATTGCATATGTGGAGAAGAAGATTGATTTGGAAGATGGAACACAAGGAACGGAACTGCAGAAGCACATCATGCGCTACCAGCAACTCTTTGCGTCGCTGGCTATCCAAAAGACTTTAGACAATGGCACAAAGAGTGGCATCATCTGGCACACGCAAGGAAGCGGCAAAACGGCTTTGGCTTATTATTCTGTTAAATGCTTAACAGACTATTTTGCCCGTCGAGACACCATCGCCAAATTCTACTTCATCGTAGATCGCATAGACCTGATGGAACAGGCAACGGACGAATTTGCCGCCCGTGGGCTTGTTGTCCGTAATGCCAAGAGCCGTGACGAATTGATGAAGGACATTGGCAATACATCCATCACAGAGAATAGCGATGGACGGCTCGAAATCATGGTAGTTAATATCCAGAAGTTCAAAGAGGACAAGCAAAAGGTAAAGATTGATACCAACTACAACACTCACCTTCAGCGCATCTTCTTTATAGACGAGGCACACCGAGGCTATAATCCACAGGGCAGTTTTCTCGCCAACCTATTGGAAGCGGACAAAGACGCTGTAAAACTGGCTTTGACGGGTACACCCCTGCTTAAAGAAGAACGTGAGTCGTGGCGTGTGTTCGGCAAATACATTCACACCTACTATTACGACAAGTCCATTGCCGACGGATATACACGAAAGTTGATGCGAGAACCCGTTGAGACCATCTATAAGGAGCGAATAGAAAGCATCCTCGACGAACTTGCTGGTAGTGTAGAAGTCAAGAAGAGCGACATTGACCGCAACAAGATTATAGAGCACGAGAGTTATCTAAATGCGCTTTTAGACTACATCATTGCCGATTTCAGGCGATTTAGAACTGAACAGGCTGACAATAGCGTTGGTGCCATGATTGTGTGTAAGACCAATCCACAAGCCCGTGAACTGTACCGTCTTTGGCAACAGAGGTTCCATCGGGCTAAACAAGTAACCTTGGCACACGAAGAACAGTTGGGCATGGCAGCCGAGCCGATGCTTGTTGCCGACAGTTACAAACCCCTGACCGCATCACTTATCCTACATGATGAAGGTGACAAACTGGAACGAAAAGAGTATATTGACGGTTTTAAGAAACTGATGGATGTGGATATTTTGATTGTCAATAAGATGCTGCTTACAGGCTTTGATGCCCCACGCCTGAAGAAACTGTATCTCGGTCGTTCTCTTGACGGGTACGACCTGCTCCAAGCTCTGACTCGCGTCAACCGCCCTTACAAAGACTTCAGATATGGATATGTGGTTGATTTCGTCAACATCAAGGAGAACTTCGATGCTACGAATGACCGCTATCTCCGGGAACTGAACAGGACTTCCGACGAAGATGCACCCCAAGAACAGCCCATCGGGCAAGTCGTCTTGGTTGACAAAGAGGAAGTAGAAGAGAAAATCAAACAAGTCAAGAGCCTGCTCTTCAACTTTACGACCGACAATCTGGAGGAATTCCGCAAAGAGATTGACGAAGTAGAGTCGAAAGACAGTCTCTATGAACTGCGTAACACGCTGGCAGAAGCCAAAGCCATGATCAATCAGGTGCGCTCCTTTGGCGATGACGAGACCAAGAAGCAACTGAGGAAGCTGCCTATTGGCGCCATACCTACGCTGATTACCGAAGTAACCCACCGTATAGAGCGTATCAATTTGCTTGAAAGCACAGAACACAAGGCAGATGTCTCTGGCATTATTAATGTGGCACTGTCTGAACTTGAATTTGAGTTTAAGAAAGGAGTGCCTGAGGAACTGCGCATCATCGTCAACGACATCCGTGAACGTTGCGAGCGTGTCCAAGCAGAGTTTGAAGCCAACTTCGACCAGAAAGAAGAACAATATGTGATTCTTGCCGACGAGTTCCGCGAATATTTCCGAAAGCGTGGGTTTGTTCCGCAAAGCACCAACGAAGCCCGTGAAAGTATCGCCTATATGGAAGAAGTGATGAAGAAGATTCGGGAAATCAACCGTCGCAACAATGTCTTGAAGAAAAAGTATAAAGGCGACGAGCGATTTGTCCGCATCCACAAGCGTCTGGAAGAGGCGAACCATCACCGTGAACGCCCCATCATCTCTACCCATGAATATGAGATAGCAGAAAATCTGGCACAGATGAAATCAGCCATTGACACCATGTTATTCCTCAACATCAACATTCTGGATAATGAGGAAGCCTTCAAGCGGGACATTCTTGCTATCGTAGGCAAGGAACTCTTCGATATGAACATTCGGGCAGACTTGCAAGACCGCAAGTACATCAATAACCTGATAACCACAGAATATCTACAACAATACAATTACGCATATTAACGATTATGAGCAGTATCAACATAACAGAAGCAACCATTGCCCTCATTGACTCTCTGAAGAGTACAACAGGAGCATTCGGACTGGCAGGAACGGGCAGCGAATACAAAATCGTGACAGAAATGTTCCTCTATAAGTTCTTCAACGACAAGTTCGGTTACGAAGCCAAACGTAATCCCGTCTATGGCGACCGACTGTCGAAGGCGGAGAAATGGGATGCAGAGTATGACACCTTTACCGATGGAGATGTTGAAGACCTCTTTAGCTATCTGCCAGCATCAGTGCCACGGCTAAAGCCAGAGCACACCTTGTCCCATCTCTATAATTCAGCCACGAAAGGAGACTTTTCAACCATGCTCGATGCCACGCTGATTGATATAGCCAGTGTGAACGCTGAAACATTTTCTGTCACCACATCGGGCAAGAGCAAAGTAAACATTTTCAGTCCTGTTACAACCTACGTCACCGACACACAGAAGCGTGACGAGTTTGCCAAATCGCTAATGCGCAATGTGGCATCGTTCAACTTTGAAGAGGTGTTTGCTGAGAAGTACGATTTCTTTTCTCGCATTTTTGAGCATCTGCTGAAAGGCTTTAACAATGCCGGAGGGGGGGGGAAATACGCAGAATACTACACCCCACGTGCCATTGCGCAGGTGATGGCTCGGCTGCTGGTTGGTCGTGACACTAACCTTCGTGGTATCACCTGCTACGACCCATCCGCTGGTACGGGTACCTTGCTCATGGCTTTGGCTCACCAAATTGGGGAAGACCGTTGTTCCATATTCAGTCAGGACATTTCTGAGAAGTCGAGCGAGATGCTGCGCTTAAATCTCATCCTCAACAACCTCTCAGCCTCGCTGCCAAATGTGGTGCAGGGTAACACACTGACAGAACCTTCGCACAAGGAGAGCAACGGCACCTTAAAGAAGTTTGACTTCATTGTCAGCAATCCTCCTTTCAAACTTGACTTCCCAGAATACCGCGACACCTTAGCCTCTGATTCCATCCGCTTTTGGGCAGGTGTTCCCAATGCCGTTACTAAGGTTGACCCCAACAAGCCCAAGATGGCTATCTACACATGCTTTCTCCAACATGTGCTAAACTCACTAAAGACGAATGGTGGAAAGGCTGCTGTAGTGATTCCTACTGGTTTCATTACTGCCAAGAGTGGTGTGGAGAAACGCATCCTCCAGCGCATTGTCGATGAACGTTGGGTCTATGGCTGTGTGTCTATGCCCAGCAATGTGTTTGCCACGACAGGCACCAATGTGTCTGTCATCTTCTTCGACAAGTCGGCAAAAGCCGACAAGGTTATCCTGATTGATGCCAGCAAGCTGGGCGAAGAGTACAAAGAGGGCAACAACCAGAAGCGTCGCCTGCTTGATGCGGAAGTAGATTTGATTGTCAACACGTTCCTTGACAAGCAATCCGTTGATGATTTCTCAGTAGCCGTTACTTACGATGAGATTAAGGAAAAGAACTACAGTCTCTCTGCTGGACAGTATTTTGACATCAAGATTGACTATGTGGATATTACGGAAGAAGAATTCAACAGCCGCATTGCCAACTACAAACAGACACTAACCGAACAGTTTGCCGTGAGCCACCGCTTGGAAGAGGAAATTATGGAGCAGTTGGCATCCCTGAAATTGGCAGACAATTGATTTATATTTAATTGAGAACTACTGAGATGAACACCAAGATTTCTCCAAAATATCAAATGAGCATCATCCAAAACATCAATGACCGCTTATTTGAACTATACAGAAGCTATGATGATGTTGAGAATTATATAGAAAAGTGGCATGAAATATATGATTCTTTTGGGGACAACGAGAACTTCCCTATCGTTTTCAAAGACAATGAGCGCAAAAAGATTGATGTAAAGAAAACTTTGCATTACGTAGATGGGGAAACCTTAATAAAAATGGCTATTGATCTTGGAATTGAAACTCCTGATTATGTTCCATGCATTCCTACATTCAAGAATGAACTTAAATCAAGTTATGAAATGGCCAGTCAAACCTTTGACAAAGCATTTAAAAACGTTGAGGAAGACCCAAGCCTTGCCATTGGGTTGGCAAATTCTGCATTAGAGAGTATTATCAAGGAAATACTCAAAGACAAAAGAATTAGTATACAATGGGATAAGGACACATTATCTTCTCTGATAAAATCAATTTGCAAGGCTTTTCAGTTAAATACAGACAGCTCCTGTCCAACTGAAATCAGGACAATAGCAAGTTCCTTAATTAACTGTGGTAGAGCTATAGAAGACTTGCGCAGTGACAAGACCATACTCCATGGAAAGGTAGATGGGAATTATATTGTCACAGACTCCATATATGCCTATTTTATAATAAACGCAGTAACAACGGTTGGCTTATTCCTTTTGAATTACTATAAAACGAAATACCCCTCTGAGGCAAATAGTGCATCTCCTGTGTGGGATGATGACAACTTGCCTTTCTAAAGAAATTGAGTTATGAAACTTATAAGATACAAGTTATCTGACGTTGCTAAGGTTGAGATAAGCAGCGTTGATAAAAAGACGAAGGAAAACGAAACGCCTGTAAAATTATGCAACTTTACAGATGTGTATCATAATTGGGCTATTACAAGAGAAATGACAAGCTCATTTATGGAAGCTTCGGCAAATACTAAGGAAATAAAAAAGTTCACTATCAAGAAAGGACAAGTAGCCTTCACCAAGGATAGTGAGACGAGGGATGACATTGGTATCCCGACCTATATTGCTGATAACTTCGATAATGTGCTGCTTGGTTATCATTGTGCCCTGATTACTCCTGACGAGACAAAACTATGCGGAAAGTATCTCAATGCTTTTATGCACTCTGCCTATATACAGAGATATTTTGAACTGAATGCTACAGGTAGCGGTATGAGATATACGCTATCGATTGATACTCTTGAAAATATGCCTTTATTGCTCCCGTCGTTAGAGGAGCAAAAGCGTATTGGCGAAATTTTCTCGGCATTAGACAAGAAGATTGCCCTTAACCGTGCGATAAATCAGAATTTAGAAGCACTCGCCAAACAACTCTACGACTACTGGTTTGTGCAGTTTGACTTCCCCAACGAGAAAGGCAAACCATACAAAAGTAGTGGTGGTGCTATGGTATTGAATGAGAAACTAAAACGTGAAATACCTGATGGATGGAATAATTGTACGTTAGAGCATTTTTTGACCATAAAAAACGGACGTGACCATAAGCACTTGGCATCTGGATTATATCCTGTTTATGGTAGCGGTGGTGAAATGCGTAGGGTAAATGAGAGCTTATATACGGGGGAGTCAGTCTTAATGCCAAGAAAGGGTACGTTAAACAACATCATGTATGTAAACGAAACCTTTTGGACGGTTGACACAATGTTTTATTCAGAAATGAAAGTTCCTCATTGTGCTAAATATGTTTTCTTTACTATCAAGGACATTGACTTTACAATATGGGACTCTGGCACAGGAGTACCAAGTATGACCGCATCAACTCTGTATTCCATATCAGTATTACTGCCCGACATTAGTTTGCTACAGAAGTTCGATGAAGCAATTACACCACTGTTTTACAAGATAAAACAAGTAAAAAACGAATGTGAGGAATTGACTAAGCAGCGCGACGAACTTCTGCCACTCTTGATGAACGGTCAGGTGTCGCTAAATTCTGATTTATCGCACGGTTAATATTTATTTTACGATGGATACCGTCTAAAACGGCAACAACCTTGTCTTGTTCCGTTTTATCTATATCTTCAATTGGAACTGCTTGATAGGCTGCTTCCAATTGAAGATTCTTCAAACCCGAAGTCTTTCCTTCAAAGTTAAAGAATACGCCGTTGTTATATACACATTGCAGATAGTAGTAGATATAGAGCGGGTTCCACTTGTCTTTAACCCTAAAGGCGATACAGAAGTTTGAGCACACTACGGAACCAACAGCATCTATCAGTTCCTGAGATATATAGGCAACCCGTCCCGTTGATTGGGTAGGACTGCCACCTGACTTCTCAACAACAATATCACCTGCTTGCAAGCATTTGGTGCGAAACGAATGCTTGCTAATATATCGTGTGGGAATATGTGTGAAGTCATTGCTTTCTATGGGTACAATGTCTGCACCACGCACACACACGACCTTACATGGTGTGTGTTCTGAATATTGTTCTTCTCCCCAATCTCCAGAGATAAACCGTTCTATAGTGCCTATAATTTTCAGTTCCATCCTATCGCTCGTTTTCCTTTTCCATATTATCTTCCAGTTCCTCTATTTGCGGCAGGGACGATGCAACATCGGCAAACAGTTTTTCTGTCTCGTATTGGGCAATACCCAATGGCTGGGTGATGCCGCGAAGTGCGAAGCGAGCCTTCGTGTCGCTCTTAGTGCGGCACAGTAGTAATCCGATAGTAGGCTTGTCTTCTGGTGCTTTCACATATTCATCAACAGCAGAGATATAGAAGTTCAGCTTGCTGACAAACTCTGGAATAAATTCGACTGCCTTCAATTCCACAACCACATAGCAGTGCAGTTTCAAGTGGTACATCAGAATGTCGATATAGTAATCGTCACCATCAACAGACAAGTGGTATTGCCTACCGACAAAAGAGAAACCCTTACCCATTTCCAAGAGGAAATCGGTGACCTTCTCTGTCAGTTTCTTCTCGATGTCAAGTTCATTTTGCAGTGCAACAGTACCCAAGAAACTGAAATTGTAAGGGTCTTTGAAGGTGTAGCGTGCCAAGTCTGACTGTACGGGCGGCAGTGTAGCAGAAAAATTATTGATAGATTTGCCCTTTGCCTCTATATAACCATTGTCAATCTGCATGAGCATCACGTCGCGGCTCCAGCCTTCCTGTGCCGTAGCCATGATGTAGAATGCGCGCTGGCCTACTTCCTTGACCTTCGGAATCAAGGATATGTGATGATACCATGTGATTTGTGCAAGCGGCACTTGCACATAGTCTTTGCCAGCTTCCTTTAATTCTGCAAGTGCCACTTGTAGAATTGGGACGTTTTGAATTTCTGCAAGTAGCACTTGCAGAAATGGGAAATCAGGATATTCATGGGCGAACCTTTTCATATTCCACAGATTACGAGCAGAATAGCCCCTATCATCTGGGAAGCGGACTGATAAATCCTTCGCTAATTGTTCAACTA
The DNA here is from genome assembly GCA_017934545.1 of Bacteroidales bacterium. Classification (GTDB taxonomy): domain Bacteria; phylum Bacteroidota; class Bacteroidia; order Bacteroidales; family P3; genus Scybalousia_A. The sequence goes on along the minus strand of JAGBJI010000010.1, from coordinate 69,825 downwards.
CCTGAGTACCCCAGCCCTGTTCCTTCTGTTTCTTGATGATGTCTGTACCAATTTTCCAATAGAGTGACAGTAACTCGGAATTGACACTCAAAGCAGCCTTGTACTTCGCTTGTTCTATGAGTGCAATGATTTCTTTTCGCCATAATTCATACCCATCAGGAAGAGAACCTGCTTCAGATTTTCCAATCACTGCATGGAAAATGTTTGAGCTTGATACGCCTTTTTCTCCTTTATTGTTTTCTGCCATATTGCACCATTTTGGTGCAAAGTTACAACTTTTCCCTGAAATATAGGCGAAATGGGCTTAGCCAATATACTTTTTATGCGCCATTTTAACATTGTTTTGGTTCACAATGGCGTAATGTAGCGTGGTGTCGATGCGCACATGCCCTAATAGCCGCTGCACCTGCTCTATGGGCATCCCTTTGTCTATAGCCATCGTCGCAAGGGTGCGACGAAACTTGTGTGGGTGGACTTTGGGGATTGACAAACGATTGCCCATTCCGCGAATACGGACTTCCACCCCACTAATGGTTAAGCGGTTGTGGGGTGACAACAGGGAAACAAACAGAGCAGAATTGCTATCCGTTCTGGACTTTAGGTATTGTTGCAGATGCAGTTTGGTTCGCGCATTGAAATAGACCATACGCTCTTTATTTCCCTTGCCAAAGACCACACATTGGCGTTCATGGAAATCAATGTCTGAACGATTAAGTTTCACCAGTTCCCCCACACGAATACCTGTAGAAGAAAGGATATCAATGATAGCCAAATCACGTATGTTTGTGCAATTATCCCGTAGTTGCTCCAACTGCTCATCACTCAACACTTCTTTCACCAACGAGTCGGTTTTCACCTTGTGAATACGGCGCACGGGACTTTTGGCGATGTAGTCCTCATCTTCCAGCCACGCAAAGAAACTGGAGAAAATACGCCGCATATTGTCAATCGTAACTTTGCTGCTTCCTTTTTCTTCCTGGTAATCAGAGAGGTATTGACGAATATCGCTGGTAGTCACATGGTACACAGCCACAGCCACCGTCAGCAGCAATCGTTTATAGTATGCCGATAATAAGACAGCGTTTTCTCAGAGCAACCCTCGACCTTCTTGGCAGACAGGAAACTATCCAACAGTTCCGCGTTCTCCTTTTTCCGTTGCTCATTCCTATTGGCACACTCGGTTATCTCCACATCTTGCAGTTCTTTGATAAGCACGGCTTTCAGCCTTGCCATTTGTCGGCAGTCCAAGTCGCGCTGCATATCCGCGACGATTGCCTGAATAATACTTTCTCTCATATTTGCCTAATTTATGTCCTATATAATATATAAAGAACGATAAATCAGAATTTAGAAGCACTCGCCAAGCAACTCTACGACTACTGGTTTGTGCAGTTTGACTTCCCGAATGAGGAGGGCAAGCCGTACAAGTCAAGTGGCGGTGCGATGGTTTGGAATGAAGAGCTTCAAATGAATATACCAGATACATGGAATGTTTGTAGGATGAATGAATTTATAAGTAAGAACAATACTGGCGATTGGGGAGCAGATGAACAAACACCAAACACACCAATTGAAATAGGCTGTATCAGAGGAGCGGACATAGTGAAACTAAATTATCTTCCAAAGCGATACATTAAAAAAGCGAACATGTCAAAGTTGCTTTCTGCTTGGGATGTTGTTATAGAAGTGTCAGGGGGGGGGGTAGTCCTGTACAGGCTACGGGTCGAAGTGCTCTTATCACTCCAGGCGTTATCCGAAGAAATGGAGGCAGTTTGACGTGCTCTAATTTCTGTCATGCTTTTAGTTTCTCAGATACACGTTATTCCTCGTATTTCTTTTACGTTTGGAAAATGTTTTATGACAATGGCGTAATGTTCAATTATGAAGGAAAAACAAGTGGTATTAAAAACTTTATGACCGAAACATTTATTGCAAATAAGTGGATTAAACCTCAAGAAAGCGTTGTCTATAAATTCTTTGACAGAGTAAACGAGTTGTACGCGAAAATAGATGCGAACATTGAAGAAAATAATAACTTGATTAAGCAGTGCGACGAACTCCTGCCACTCTTGACGAACGGTCAGGTGTCGCTAAATTCTGATTTATCGGAAAATTAAAGCACTCAAAATTTGTCCCTAAGCATTAGTAAAATGTCATTACCACTTAATGGTGTCTATTTCTTGCAAATCATTTTTTAACTGATTACGCATAGTCGTTAAAGATACATCCAAAGCTGATTGTTGTACGTTATTACTCTCTGCAGGGATAGCATTATTATTAATTTCTAAGGATTCACTATATATCGTCATCATAATCAAATCATTTTAGAACGTTAAAAAAATGTGGATTTAGTTCAGCTTCAAAATAGTGCTTACATTTAAGCCAAATAAAACCATCTCCTTTAGTTATAACCGCAACATCCACAGGACCTCCGACACTTTCTTCTTCTGAAGTTATTCGTCTCTTTAAGTATGTCATACGCACAAGACTCTCTGCCATATCGGCAAGATCTTCTTTACTAAGATATGCTACAGTATCAACAAGTTTCTGTATATAATTGTCTTGGATATATGCTTCCATACCATCAACAAAAGTATTTGTATATAAATTCATATCTAACGATGTCAAAACCTCTTTTAGTTTCATTGGTGCACCAGCCAACTCTAACTTTGAGACAATTTCATCACGAAACATAGTAATTGATGCATTATAACTTTCATAGAATTTCATTCGTAAATCGGCATCGATTCCCCTTACAACAGTATTTGCTACATCTGTTTGGGCAAATGGCTCAACACAGGCTATTCTATCATTAGAGACCGCATATTGGCTCTTAAGGGTAATTTTAATTCTATCATCAAATGCAGAACTGATAACATAGGAATAATACGAAGGAAATATTTCATCATCACCATATCCCCAGAATATCAATTCTGTATTAACTAAATAAACATGGATTTGGGAAATAATAATATAATACAAAGACTGAACAAACTTTTCTTTAAATTCTATAGGACATAATGGATTGGTAGTTAATGGACTTAATAGCCTACTAACAATTTCATCAGAGTACACCTTGAATTTATCTAATGTGTATGAGGAAAAATCCCTATTTGTTTCTTTCCCCTTATACATATCTTCAAAATAGTCAAGTCTCTCTATGAACATAGGAAACATCGTTTCATCTTTGACCTCTAACTTCTTTTCTTCAAGGTCATTTCTTGAGAGATTCACAATCTCGTTGAGAAAACCATTTACTATAACTTCCAGATTTCGTTTTTGGTCGTTTTTTAAACCAGACATGATGTTTGTCCGGACAAAGATAAAGAATGCGTCAGAATACTCCTTCAATGTTTTATAACCTTTACGCTTCATCTTTGATCTAAACAACTTAATTATATCTTCCCATGGAAGTCCTAAGAAGTCAAGGTTTCCACATAATGCAACCCCGACAGGATGGTATTTCGACAACTCAAATATCTTGTTTGCATGATTTGTAATCTTATGCTTTGAAGATATTGTATGTGTCGCTGCACTATCTGCTGCAAAAGCAACACCTCTTCTGTTTATTGTCCCTACAATAGCTGTCATATTTAAATTTTTTGCAGTAAAGTTACGAAAATAGTTGCGAACATTAGTGCATATAAGCGATTTTAAGTCAATTTTAACTGAAGAAGCCTGTCTTTAGATGCAATCCCCATCCTTATTATGCCCATAATAGCACTGACATTATGCTACAGACAATGTTACTGACTGCACAAAGACTTATTCAGTTCTTCGCTCACTTCTGAATACTCATAGTAAATATCCCACATCGTATCAGGGAAGCCCCAGCCAGAGGATTCGCTGTTATGCAGTAGAATATCTATCCGCTTCTGGAACTGGCTTTGCAGATGGTGTTCACTAATATACTTCATAGCAGCCTTGAAATTGTTCTCGGCGGCATCATAGAACTGCTCCCACATATCGCCGTAGTTGTCTGCTATCTCGCTGGCACACTCTGGGATATAGAGCATCAAGTCGGCAAGAAACTCTGGTGCAGGGTCGAGCGACTTGTATTCTGACACGGCTTTACGGCACACGGAGAAACGCATCTTTGGCTCTCCACGACTCGGGAAGAACTCTTTCGTTATGACTTCCCTGTATTGCTCCAACTTGCCTCTGTCGTTGGGCTTTATCACATACTCCAGATACTCCTTCGCCTCCTTGCGAGCCGAATACAAGTCCATCACCAACTCTTCCAAAGAGCCGCGTTCCAGCGACTTGATGTATTTCTTGACTTCTGTCTTTGACATACGCTTATCAACCTTTCCAATTTGTTTACATACTATGTTTCAAAATAGCATTCAGTTTCTTAACTTCTTTGCTCAACTTTTGAGGATTCTGCTTAGCCAGTTTCTTCAAATTAAGGAGTTTCCATTGTACCGATGGATAATCCTTGAAGCATTCAAATTCGTATCCGCCCCATTCTGGCTGGCCAGATTCAAAACTGATTAGAAACTTCTTATCTTCTTCCGTCATGAGTGATTTGACATCGTGGATGAGCTTTGTACGAGTCTCTTCAAACTCTTCGTATGTAAAGGGGATTTCTGTCATTCCAGAGAACTGGTTCTCCATAGCCTCACGCTGGTCAATCAGACTTGGAGCAAAAGACTCATATATCGGTCTGTCACTTCCCAACAAACAGAAGATGAACCCCTCACGACATTCGCTTAGAGGAATATCCATGTACTTCACGTCAAATAAATCACGTGGATGTTGACGAGAGAGTGCCGCAGCAATCTTACCACCATACAACTGAGTTAAAGGCACAACTTTGGCTTCACAAAAAAGAGAAAACTCGCTTTGTGCCTTCTCGCTCAATGGTATAGACAGACAATCACCACCGATAATTCCCCTCTTTGTCTGGTTCACCTCTATTTTTACTTGCTTTCCTCGATACTCACACAGCAATTTACACGTACTGAAGTTTGGAACAATGTGCATCCCTTTGAATGCTTTCTTTGCCTTATCAGCAATGGATTTCAGGTGTAAGTTGATGTCGTCCAAACTGTTTTTTCTGTCAGCCAATGGTATATACGTCAAGTCAATATCTATCGAATAGCGGGGTAAATCTTTCAGGAACAGATTGATGGCTGTACCACCATGTATAGCAAATACTCCCTCGTCCATCACAATCGGAATAAGGCGAAGCAGTAGTTCTACCTTTTGTGCATAAACACTTGATTTTATGTTGTCATTCATATTCTGCAAGTTCTTTGGATATTGTCATATTATACTTGTTGATGTACTTTCCTGTGGCTGTTATCATAAACCTCGATGTACCCAAATTGATGTTCTCAAGTTTCAAGGCCTTGACCCAGGAATGATTTGCCTTTTCTGCCATATAGAGGAATAGGCGTTTCACTTTCTGTGAAGTGCATGCCTCCAGCAATGCCTGTACAAGTTTAGGACGTAATGTCATCATGCTCTCCATTATATAATAGATGTCAAGCAAAGAAGATGATGCGTCTGGCAAGTTCAGACACTCCAGTATGGCACGTTCAGGAGAAGATACAAGCAAATCATGTTGCTCTACGGTCATTGTTTCTACACCTAATAGTTCATCACCCAGAAAAGAGGTGGTCATATATTTTATGGTCATATCCCACTCCTCCTTTAGTAACCACAAAGGCAACTTATTTCTTTTGTTAGTAAACAAGAATGCCATAGGCTTTCCCATTGAGAGATAATGAGAGTACCCACGCATTTCCAAAGCAGTATAAGCACCTACTATGCATTGTTTAGAAAGTTGCGTGTTATAAGATGATACTGCAGCCATCAGCGTTGGCGATGAACCATGTATTTTATACACTCCTTGGGATATACGGTCGAGCCATCCGCTCTTCATATAAGAGTGCTGCCCACGAGCATCCAATCCTTGACTTGAAAGCCAAGAACCGAATAATACCGAGTCGTGTGGAACTTGCTCTAATATTTGCTGTATTTTTGTTGCCATCTTCTCTATTTTTACGAATATGACGGGAAATTTTCCGCAAAAATACCCTTTTTCTTTCAATTATCCAAATTTTTAAAGGGAAAACCGCACAATTTTATATAAATTTCTCTCAATATTCGTATTTATTTGGATTTTTGCGCTAAATTACTCGCAAAACAACAGTATCTTGGCAAAAATAGATAATGATTTGCCGATTTAATGATTTTTAGACATAAAAACGACCTCTGTTTGCGGGAATTTGACTACCTTTGCAAACGAGAGGTCAAGTGGACACTTTCGCAGACTTTGAAAGACTGGAAATTACACACAAGCATGGCGGATGAGTAATTGCATTTTCTTACTTGTACCGTTCAAATGCTTAAAGTGCTGTAAGTGAAGATTATATAAATGCTGCGTGGGCAAGTATGGGAGTTATACCGATGATATTAGGCAAAAGTTCTTTGTGGATGCCGATGGGTGCAGTTATATGTTACGGAACTATACTTACAATGTTTTTTATTCTAACCGTGCTGCCCGTTGCCTACGCCTTAATCAGTAAAAAAGAAAACAAGAATCAGTTATGAAAAAGATAAATTCAATAATTATATTAATAATATCAGTATTTGTTGCACCGATATGTATAAATGCACAGACTTATACCTTAAATCAAGTAAAGGATTCGGCCTTGAAAAACAACCTGACGTTGAAAAACGCCGACATTTCGCTGCAACAAAGCCGTCAAACGCAAAAGGAAGCATTTACTAACTATTTTCCACAGGTCAGTGCTACGGGCGGAGCGTTCAAAGCCAACAAAGATTTAATTGAAATCAACATGTCGCAGGAACAGATGATGGCTATGCAGAATATTTTGCAGACCATGCCGTCGCTGGGTGCCTTTGTGCCGCAACAGTCGGGCTATATAGATGACGGAATAATTGCTTCGGTGTCGGCAGTTCAACCCATATTCGCAGGAGGCAGGATAATAAACGGTAATAAGCTCGCAAGAGTGGGCTTGGAAGCGGATTCGTTGAAATATAATCTGACTAAAAACGAGATAAATTTGCTTTCGGAAACATATTTCTGGCAGGTGGTGAATTTGGAAAACAAACTAAAGACCGTAGATGCCGCAATAGAAATGTTAAATTCAATAAAGCGGGACGTAAACCTTGCCGTAAAGGCGGGAATACGCACAAATAACGATGTGCTTCAGGTAGATTTGAAACTCAATGAGATGGCGGTAAACAAGATACGCCTTGAAGACGGATTGAAACTGAGCAAAATGCTTTTGGCCCAACACATGGGAGTGGCGTTTGGTGAAGATATGACATTGGTTTATGACTGCACGCAGGTGCAAACAGAGTTGCTTAATGCCGATGTAACGAACACTAACGAATATCAACTGTTGAAAAAGAACGTAGAGGCGAAAGAGTTGCTGAAAAAGATAGAAACGGGAAGTAATCTGCCAAGTGTTGCCGTTGGTGCTGCGTATGCGTACAATAATTTAATGGATAAAGATTACAAACGCGGTTTTGTCTTTGCCACTGTCAGCGTTCCTATCAGCGATTGGTGGGGAGGCAGTCACAGAATTAAGAAAAAGAATTTGGAAATCATTGCTGCACAAAACGAATTGGAGGATAACACGCAAAAACTTCAACTCCGCATCCGTCAAACGTACAACGAAATGAGTGCCGCAACCAAACAAGTGCAGGTAATGCAGAAAAGCGTTGAACAGGCAGAGGAAAACCTGCGTAATCATCAGAACTTCTTTAAAGCAGGCACGGTAACGATGTCCGATTTGTTGCAGTCGCAGATGTTGCTTGTTCAATCGCAGAATGATTTGCAGGACGCAAAAGCCGATTTGCAGATAAAAACATTGAAATACAGGCAAGCCGTAGGTGCCGAGTAATCATATACGGCTGCCTTTTCGCATTTAGTTTTTGCCCTTTGCGAAAGTAATCTTAAAAAAATCACATTTTTTGACCCAAAAAACCTATTTTTTTGCATTAAAAAATGTGATTTTTTTGCTTTTACTTTCTGAAAGGGCAAAAACCAAAACGCAAAGAGCGGCGGCGTTTTTACAAAGGGCGTTTGAAAAGGAATGTGAAAACAATCTCTGATAGCACGTAAACGTTATAAAAACAAAAGGTTAACATTTTGAAGTAAAATTTCAACACATCTGTTGAGGTGAATTTTTTTGCCGTATATGCAACAATTTGTCTTTGTATTTGATAAAAATTCATTATCTTTGCACGACAATAGATTATTTAATAGTTTTAAACACAAAAAAATTAAACGTAATTATGAGTTTAGTTAAAGAATTCAGAGATTTTGCAATGCGCGGCAACGTTGTTGATATGGCTGTCGGCGTTATTATCGGAGGTGCTTTCGGAAAGATAGTGTCTTCTTTGGTTGATGATGTATTGATGCCTTTAATCGGTGTGATTACGGGCGGAATTGACTTCACGGGATTGAAAGCAACGGTAGGCGATGCAAGTATAGCCTACGGCAATTTCATCCAAAACATAGTTGATTTCCTTATCATTGCGTTCTGTATCTTTATGATGATTAAAGGTTTGAACAAGTTGTCAAAGAAAAAAGAAGAAGAGCCTGCTGCACCGCCTGCTCCTACCAAAGACCAGGAACTATTGGCAGAAATCAGGGATTTGTTGAAGAAACAAAACAACTAACATTCGTTTTTTAAACCGCTAACAACAGTGTACAGATGGAATTAAATAATCAGACGACGGAAAAAATACAGAAAAATTTTCTTGAAGAGATAATAGAAAACGATTTGAGTTCGGGTCATATCAGTGCAGTCCGCACGAGGTTTCCGCCCGAACCTAATGGCTATCTGCATATAGGACATGCAAAGAGCATATGTATTAATTTCGGTCTTGCAAAGAAATACGGCGGTACTACGAATCTGCGTTTTGACGACACCAATCCCGTAAAGGAGGACACCGAATACGTGGATTCTATCAAGGAAGATATAAAATGGCTCGGCTTTTCATGGGCTGAAGAACATTATGCAAGCGATTATTTTGAACAATTGTATTTATGGGCTTGCGAACTCATAAAAAAAGGTCTTGCATACGTTGACGACCAAACGCCCGAGCAGATACGCCTAAACCGGGGTACAGTTCAAACTCCAGGAGTCAATTCTGCGTTCAGGGACAGAAGCGTTGAAGAAAATTTAACCTTGTTTGAACAGATGCGTCAGGGCAAATTCAAAGACGGGGAAAAGACTTTGAGGGCGAAAATAGACATGGCACACCCGAATATGAACATGAGGGACCCGATAATGTACCGCATAATCCATACTTCGCATCACCGTACGGGCGACAAATGGTGCATATACCCTATGTACGACTATGCCCACGGCGAGAGCGACAGTATAGAAAACATCACACATTCCATCTGTACACTTGAATTTGACATCCACCGCCCTTTGTACGATTGGTTTATACAGTCGTTGGGCATTTACCCGTCGCACCAATACGAATTTGCACGCTTAAACATAACCAATACCGTTATGAGCAAGCGTAAACTGTTGCAATTAGTCAAAGAAGGTTATGTTTCGGGGTGGGACGACCCGCGTATGCCGACAATATGCGGTTTGAGAAGACGCGGTTACACGCCCGAAAGCATAAGAATGTTTTGCGAAGACATAGGCGTGGCAAAACGTGACAACCTTATAGACTATTCAAGGTTGGAAAACGCTTTGCGTGACGATTTGAACAAAAGAGCCGACAGGGTTATGGCGGTGTTGAATCCCGTAAAACTTATAATAGACAATTACCCTGAAAACACAAGCGAGCAATTGGATGCGGTAAACAACCCCGAGGATGCATCAAAGGGTATGCGTAAAATATCTTTTTCAAAAACCCTTTACATAGAGCGTGACGACTTTATGGAAGATGCACCTAAAAAATATTTCCGTTTGACACCGGGCAACGAAGTAAGGTTGCGTTATGCTTATGTTGTGCGTTGCACGGGCTGTGAAAAAGACGAGCAGGGCAACGTAACGGCAGTCCACTGTACATACGATTCGCTTACACGCGGCGGCAATACGCCTGACGGCAGAAAAATCAAGGGAACGATACATTGGGTTGACGCTGACAATTGTTTGGATGCGACAGTCAATGTTTTTGACCGTCTGTTCATCACCGAAAAACCCGATGAAACGGAAGAGGGAAAGACATTCTTGGATAATTTAAATCCTAATTCTTTGACCGTATTGAACGGTTGCAAGGTTGAAACCTCGTTGTCACAGGCCAAAGTACAGGACAAATTCCAATTTGAACGCATGGGATATTTCTCCGTTGACGATTCAAGCACGCAGGAGCATTTGGTGTTCAACCGGACTGTAACCTTGAAAGATTCGTGGGCTAAACAAAAGTAAACAAAATTATTCATCGGTATGAAAAAAATAATAATAACGCTTATACTTTGCTTTGTATATGCCGGTATCAATGCACAGGACAGGCACCGTGCGGGCGATTCGCCTTACGATTTGTTCCTTTCCGTCAGAGGTTGTTATCATTTGGTGCAGGACAATTTTAAAGACAACTACTCATGGGGAGCAGGCGGCAAGATAGTAGCCGAATGGCAATACCAGGAAATAAAACTTTCGTGGGGTATATCCATGGGTTACAGCCGCTATCAGCCCAAATGGCTGAAATGGGATTTCGTTCCTACCAAACAGTTGTTCGTCGCACAGGAAATACCCGTGACATTGTTTGTCAATTATTATTTTTTCAACAACAAGGTAAAGCCTTACGTAGGAGTAGGGGGCAGCGTTATGTGGGGCAAATATGATTATTCGTTCTCAAAGATGGAGAACACTTACACCACAGGCCGCTATACCAATTTGGACGAGTACTATTACAAAGATTTTGAGGTGGAAGGCGGATTTAAATTCGGCGTTATACCTCACGTAGGCTTTATGTTCAGTTTGGACCACCGCAACGCATTCGGTGCGGAATTCTCATGGGATAAATATTTCAGCAACGGACGCTTGGAAAAGCAAAACAATTACACCGCAACCCTATACTACACATATATAATAGACTGAAAAACTTTTCTTAAAGAGATACCTATAAACTATAATACCCCGCATCATAGTTGATGATAGCGGGGTTTTTATATTCCTTTCTTTATAAAGCAAAAATTTTTTGTTACTATGCTGAAAATACTGCGTTGTTGTCGGATTGCAGTTGATAGACGTAGGTGCGTATTTTATCTGCCCATTGCAATGCGTTGTACCGTTTATCCAACTCGGTGTACGGTATGGCTTTTCCGAATGTGAGTTTTATACTTTTTCCTGCCTGTTTGAACAACTCACGGGGCAGCATTATCATTTCCAAGTCAAACTTTATTCCGAAAAATCTGCGTACTTTGCTGAATCTGTAAAAGGCTTTGCTGTTGCCGCCTTCAATATAAACGGGTACTATATTGCGTCGGAATTGTTGTGCTTTGGTTATAAATGTTTTTTTCCATGCAAAGTCCTGCAATTTTCCGTCAATAATCTTGCTCTCCGTGCCTGCGGGGAAAAAACATACGGCACTTCCGCCCTCGAAAGCATTGTTCAGAGCGTTGTGATTTTCGGTATTGCGGCCGTATTTGTTTATCGGAACAAACACGTTTCTTAATCCCGGAAGTTGGCACAATATATCGTTGACGGGAAAAAGTATGTCACGGCGGTAACGCCCCATTGTGCTTATCAGCCCCATACCGTCTACCGAGCCTATCGGGTGATTTGCCACAATTATAGGCCGTCCTTGCGACGGTATATTGTCAGGGTTGGTGATTTGAAGCGTTATGTTGAGTTCTTTCAGTACCGCATCGGCAAAGTCAACGCCCTTGCAGTCACGGTATTTATAGATAATTTCATTGATTCTGTTAAGACATATAAATTTTTTGAAAGCGTTTAACAACGGCTTTGGTATAAACCGAAGTAAGTTTTTGTTCTTTGAGGCAATTATTTTTTCTAAAGAAATAAATTGTTCGGTGATTTTTATATTGTCTTCTGATGTTTGCATTGTGGTTTTCAGTTATAATCTGACTGTGATTTTCCTTGATTTGCCGTTGAGTTCTTCAATGTCTGCGAATATGCAGTCTTCGGGTATCAAATCCCCGATGTTTTCGCCCCATTCAATGAAACAATATTGTCCGCTGTAAAAGTATTCTTCCGTTCCGATGTCCAATGCCTGCATGGGATTGGTCAAACGGTAGAAATCAAAGTGGTAAACCTCTTGGCAGGATGGTGAAAAATAGACGTTAACTATTGCAAATGAGGGTGAACATACATTGTCTTCAACTCCTAAAACATTGCAAAGGGCTTTGATAAAAGTAGTCTTGCCCGCACCCATCTTGCCGTTGAAAGCAAAAATTCTGCAATCGGGGAAAGTGTTTAGAAATTCTTTGGCAACAGAGGGCAAATCCTGCAATGATTGAATATGGAATTCTTTGTCCATCGGAGCGTTTTTATTCTTTGGGAACTAAATGAATAAGCGGTATCATGCACTCTTCCATTGAAATTCCGCCGTGTTGGAACGTGTTCATGTAATATTGAACGTATTTGTTGTATTCCGTAGGGTATACAAAGAAATCGTTTGCACGTGTGAATATCATTTGGCTCATTATAGACAAAGGAGGTATGCTTACGTCCTGCGAATTTTTTACGGCAAAGACTTCTTTGGGGTCATAATCCAGCAGACGTCCTATCTTGTAACGCAGGTTGACCGATGCCTCTTTGTTGGATTTTATCTTAACGGGCGTATCCACTTTAACGCTTCCGTGGTCTGTGGTGATGAACACGTCAACGTCTTTGTCGGACAGATATTTCAACACTTCTTTTAACGGGGAATGTTCGTACCAAGTCAGCGTCACCCCTCTGTAAGCGTTTTCGTCCGAAGCCAATTCCCGCACCAAATCGCTGTCCGTTCTTGCATGGGAAAGCATATCTATGAAGTTGTAGACAATAACATTGAAATCATTTTGCATAAAGTTCGGCAAAATGTCTATCATTCTCATGCCGTACGTGACGTTAAGCACTTTGTGATAAGTGGTGTTGACGTTTATGCGGTGTCGTTTAAGATTTTCGTTCATTAAATCGGGTTCATATTGGTTTTTGTTACCCTCTTTGTCTTCGTCTATCCAGTATTGAGGATAGTTTTTCTTTATATCATCGGGCAGCATTGAGGCAAACAAAGAGTTTCTTGCGTATTGTGTGGTCGTAGGAAGAATGCTGTAATAAATGCCTTCGTTTTCCACCATCAACAGTTTCTCTATCTCTGGTTTTAAGGCACGCCATTGGTCAAACCGGAAGTTGTCCAAGACTATAAAAAATACGGGACGCTGTTTTTTCTTCAACAACGGAAAGACTTCTTTTGACAATACCTTGTGGGACATCATCGGTGCATTGCCGTCATTGTCGTGCAACCATGTGATGTAATTTTGCTGATAATATTTTGAAAACTGTTGATTGGCTTCCGTTTTCTGTTCTTTCAATATTTCAAATATCTCTTCATCGTTACTGTCAGCCAACTCAATTTCCCAATGAACTATTTGCTTGTATAAATCTGTCCATTGGTCATAGTCCAAACCTTGATTTATTCTCATGCTTATATCACGGAACTGTTGCTGATAAGTCATTGTCTGGGTTTGGGTGACCAATTTTTTGGTGTCCAAATGCTTTTTCAACACCAAAAGTATCTGATTGGGGTTGACAGGTTTTATTAAATAGTCGGAAATCTTGGAACCTATTGCCTGTTCCATTATGTTTTCTTCCTCGCTTTTGGTTATCATTATGACCGGAAGGGAAGGCATCAGTGCTTTAACGCGGGTTAAGGTTTCCAAACCGTTAAGACCGGGCATGTTTTCGTCCAAAAACATTATGTCCACACTCTCTTTGTCAAGAATATCCAACGCTTCCTGTCCGTCAGTGGCAGGAATAACCTTGTAATCTTTCGCTTCCAAAAACAAAATATAAGGTTTCAACAAATCTATTTCATCGTCTGCCCAAAGAATCTTAACCATTTTTTCCGCTTTTTTAAGTGTTTGTACTATTTATTTAAAAATTTTTTAATGTCTTTTTCGTTTATGTTAGGATATTTCAGCAACTTCTCTATTTTGCCTTCGTTAAACAATATGACCACGGGCTGTCTGCCTTTGGTTGCCTGCAAGAAAGGAATAGGGTGAACCATTGTATGAGGCAGCGGTTTGGTGTTTGTTTTGACAAAAAACGAGTCCATACCGTTTTGACTTCCCCAAAAGACAAGGGCGAAGTTGCTGTCGGGTATGTCGTATTTCTGTCTTAAAACATCCAAACGTATGGCTGACTGTTTGCAGTACTTGCATCCCGTTGAGTAAAGGCACAAAATCTTTTTGCCTTTTGTGGCTTCAAGGTTTTGAACGGAATCCATCTGCATAAGAAACTCAAACTTATCTTGGTCAACCGATGCTTTTTTAGGGAAAAGATTTCTTTCTATAGGCTCTGGCATCATAACCGTGTTGACTACAATCAGACATACGGCAATTATTACCGCTGTTAAATATTTGCGTTGAGAATATATAAACCGTCCGAATCTGCCCTGCCAACCGTTATCCCAGAACATAAAATAAGAAAGTGTCAAAAGGATAATGTTTTTTATCAATGTCTGACGGTCGGACAACAACAAAACGGTACCGAAACAGTGACAGTTCTCGCTGTCTACGTTGAATAAAACAGGTTTGAGCAATACGTATACCGTAAAACCCGCCAACATGATTATTGAAAGACGTTTGACTGTTTTTGGGTAAATACCAGCCAAAAGCATAATGCCCAAACAACCTTCTGCGGCAATCAACAAGCGGGTGACAAATGTGGTTACATTCCAAGAAAATAACTGATGCTCGTATACAAACAAGTCTACTGCATCTATGGATATATATTTAGTAACCGCAGAAGCGACGAACACCAATCCTATAAGTATCCGTACTGCGGTACCTATTATATTCTTTACTTTCATATATTATTTGCTTCCGTTGTAATCGTCGCAAGGATTTATCAAAGCGTCAACGCCTAAATCGTCAGCCGTGATTTTGTCGCAACTTCCGTCCCAATCCATCATAGGGGATTGCTTTTGAACACCGTCCGATTCCGTTGTACAGATGCAGTCTTTGGTATCGGAACATGCAACTGCCAATATGCAGATAACGAATGCGGACAATAATATTTTAATCGCTTTCATTTATGTTTTTTGTTTTGAGTTTATTTCTATAAATACAGGGAGCACCCTTGGTAAAGTACTCCCTGTACGCTTTCATTTCAGCATTTAAATTAGTCTTTTTCGCAAACTAATTTGAAATCATCAAACAATTCACCAATGTTACGCCATTCTGCAGAAAGGTCAGAAGTTTTAACTTCGTCACAATCTCCGTCGAAATCAGTTACAGTAGGATTGTCTTTTGTGAACAATTCTTGTACTTTTTCGCCGTCTACTTCTACGTAGCAGTTACAATCTTTTTTTCCGCATGATGTAAGTCCTAATGTCAATGCTGCTAGAACTCCCAATGTAAATAATGTCTTTTTCATTTTATTAAAAAATTTTTTAATTAAACAAATCGCTACTCTTTTAAGTGGGATTTTCGCTTACTCCCTGTTTTATTTTGCAAATATATTAATTTTTTTTTATCTACAATATTTTTTTGTTAAAAAATATTGTCTTTTTATCCTTATATAATATATAATGTATCTTCGTTTGTAAAGTGTCAAATACCATGCCAAAGCGTTATTTTCCCACTTTGATACGCATAAGTATAGGGAAGTGGTCGCTGACTCCGCCTTCGTATTTCATACCCCGGTAAGTGGAAAACGGCACATCGTAACGTGCGGAACGGTCTTGTGAAATTAAGAATTTGGGTTTATAAACAAATGTTTCATTGCAATTGCCTGAAAAGACCAACCTGTCTTTTATCGGAGAGGAAACTAAAAATTGGTCGAAATTAAGAACTTTGCCGTTAAAGAAATATGAACCTACGGATTTGTCTTTGTTGTTTAACATCAAATTGTGCAGGTAAGAACCGTTCAGAGTGTCATTGCTTTTCAGGTTAAATCCCTGTTCAACGGCTTCGTCGGCAGGATTGTCGTTCATATCGCCCATTACAATGAAATTGCTTTCGCCTTGTGTTGAAAGAGAATCCACATGGGAACAAATCATATGAAAAATATCTTTTCTCAATTCTTTCTTTGCGTTGTGTTCACGCCTTGACGGTGCATGGACAACATAAAGATTGACCGAAATTTCCCCCAATAACCCTCTTACATACAGAACGTCCCTCGTCGGTTCCATGTCTTTTCGGATTACGGGCGACAATGGATAACTGTCCATAATCTTAAATTTGGCAGGGTTGTACAACAATGCCACGTCAATACCCCTTATGTCCCGCGAGGAATAGTGAATGTATTTATATCCGGTCTTTCTTAACGGGGTTGAATGCACCAAAGCATCCAACACGGTGTCGTTTTCTATTTCGCACAATCCGATAACGGCGGGCATTTTTGCGGAATCCACCGAAATATATGTCTTTGCCAACGCATTCAATTTGGCGTTGTACTTTTTGTAAGTCCAATGTTTTTTGCCTTCAACGGTGAAATCATCATCAAGAGTCTGCGGGTCGTTTTGCGGATAAAACAAATTCTCAACATTATGAAACATTATTATCTCTTCCTGTGCGTCGGTTATGATGGGCATCATGCACAGCAAAAGGCTCAAATGTTTGAGGCGGGAAAGTTTTTTAGGTTTGGTTTTATTAAATGCTTTCATTGCTGAAGGTTTACAATAAACAGGGCAGACTTACATCAAGTGTCTGCCCTGTTATCAAGCAATTATATTTTTATTATTCAGGTTTGTAGAAAGGCATTTTCACAACTTTTGCCTCAACCAATTTGTTTCTTACCTCTATATATATAGGAGTGTCTTTTTTGGAAAACTCCGTTTTGACGTGGGCTGTGCCTATGTTTTTGCCCGTTGACGGAGAAGGGCTTCCGGAACGCACTTGACCTATAACGTTGCCGTCTTTGTCGCAAACGTTGTAACCGTTACGCGGAATGCCTTTGCCGACCATTTCGAATCCTACAAGTTTTTTCTTAACTCCGTTAGCCTTTTGGTCTTCCAAATATTTGCGGTCTATGAAATCATTACCGTCAACGAATTTGGTCAACCAGTTAAGTCCTGCTTCTATAGGCGAGGTTTCGTCGTCTATTTCGTGACCGTACAAACAAAATCCCATCTCCAAACGCAAAGTATCTCTGCATCCCAAACCTGCAGGCATGATTTGGAACTCTTTACCTGCTTCAAACACTGCATCCCAAATCTTGTCTGCGTATTTTTTGTCAAAGTATATTTCACATCCGCCGGCTCCCGTGTAGCCCGTAGTTGACAACAAAACGTTTTCAACACCTGCAAGAGTTAAGAATTTGAACGTATAATACTCCATATCTTCAACTTTGGTGTCGGTCAACTTCTGCATAACCTTCAATGCATTAGGACCCTGAACTGCCAATTGTCCGTAAAAATCGCTTTCGTTGGTGAAATCTTTTCCGACCTGCAAGCCCATATCGGCAGCAATCTTGCTCATCCAAGCCCAATCCTTGTCTATGTTGGCTGCATTAGGCACCATAAAATATTCCTGTTTGCTTATACGGTATACAAGCATATCGTCAACGATACCGCCTTTGCCGTTAGGAAGAACGGTGTAAAGAACTTTGCCGTCAAACAATGTGTTTATGTCGTTTGATGTGCAGTATTGGATAAAGTCGTGTGCTTTCGGTCCTTTTGCACGGAATTCTCCCATGTGCGAAACGTCAAAAACACCTACGTTTTTTCTTACGTTGTGATGTTCTTCAACCAATCCTGTATATGATATAGGCATGTTGTAACCTGCAAACTCTGCCATTTTAGCACCGAGTGCTATGTGTTTTTCTGTAAACGGTGTAGTTTTCATTGTTTTATCATTATTTATTGTTAACTATTATTATTGCTCTTTTTCAAAAAGCCGTCGGGTAAAAATCCTTTTCAGAAAAGAATTTTTTCTTTTCTGAATTCAATTTTTTCTTTTCAGAAAAGAATTTTGCCCTGTGCCAGTTTGTTTTCCGTCAACCTATTTTTCAAAGAAGAAAAAGTGCGGAAAGAATCAAACAGTTTGCAAAAATATAAATTTTTTTTCTTATAGTAATAACCGAAACTGCATTTTTTGATTAAAAAGAATTCAGTTTCAAATCCTTTCCGTCCCATACGGCATACGGACTTTGCTCTATCCACGCCCCCGTGTTGACATAAAGCGAAGATTTTCCGACAGGCAACACGTTTTTTATGTGACGGTGACCGAACACAAAGAAGTCGGCATGCGATTGTTTGAGATAGTTTTGACAGAAAATATACATAGGTTCTTTTTCTTTGTAATCGTGGGTGTCGTATTTCTTGTGCCGGCGGCGGTTTTTGCGGCTGAAATACCGTGCAATGCCGATTGCCGCAGATGAAGGCAGCAAAGAAAACAACCAACGGGAGATTCGTGCCGAAAAAACTGCGTCCATGATTTTGTAACCTATGTCCATGGGGTCCAAACCGTCGCCGTGACCCAAGACAAAGGTTTTTTCGTCAAAGACAAATGCCTGATATTTTTTGCGGTATATGTTTACGCCGAGTTCTTTTGCAAAATAATCGTTTTGCCATAGGTCGTGGTTGCCCACAAAATAGTCTACAATTATTCCCTGCCGCACCATATCGGCTATTTGTGCCTGAAAACGCACAAAACCTTTTGGAATTACCGCCTTGTATTCCCACCAGAAATCAAATATATCACCAAGCAGCACCACACGTTTTGCATCTGCGGCAATGCTTTGCAAAAACCTGACGGCTTTGTCTTCTTTTATCCGTTCCTTTTCCGCAGATTCCAAACCGAAATGGAAATCGCTGACAAAGTAAATGTTTTTTCTCTCCATTGTGTTGACGGATTGTTGTTATTTGTTCTGCAACTGTTCGGCCTGATTGATAAACTGCTCCAAGTTTTTTGTGTTTACGTTGTCGGGGTATGTTTTTTTCAATCCGTCAAGCACATTTTTGTAAACATCCAAATCAGTTTTGAAATCTATCAACGGGCTGTTCTCCATATTTCTGTACAAAGCCACCAAAGTGGTAAGACTGCCCTTGTTGGTGTTTATATAATTGATTAGAAAAGAACGTTGGTTATCACGCAGCATTTTATACTTGGCGGCAATCTCCTGCCGTACTGTGTCGTAACTGTCAGCGTCAGCCATGTTCAGTTGGTCGTACATGGCTTTAAGTGCAACACGTGTCATTATTTGTTTGTCGCTTAACAGTTTGAGTTTGGAACTTTCTTCGCTTCCCTTTACATTGTACGTTGACGACAATGAGGCATAGTCGGCTGCGATGTTTATTTTCTCTCCTTTTTTAGGGCATATCATTATATAATCAGACGGACCTTGAAGCAAGAAAATGGACTCGTAGTCAAGGCGTTCGTCAACCGAAAAACTTCCGTTCTTATTTGCCTTGATGGTATCCAACGCTTTGACGCCCTGCGACTGCATTTCCATCAAATACAAAGTGCATTCGTCGCAGTTTTCCAACTTTCCGCTCAAACGGTATGTGTCAGTATTGTTGCTGCATGCCGCAAACAGACACAAAGTAGCCGCAATACACAATATTTTTATTGTTTTCATATTCATTGATTTTATATTTTTCATTTTCCTAATCAGTTTTCACCAACATATAATCGGCAATGACCAACGCCGCAACCGATTCCACGATGACAGGCGTACGCAATACGGCACACATGTCATGCCTTCCGTTTATGGATTGTTGTTTCAATTCCCCGTCTTTGCTTATAAGCGTCATTGCTTTGCCAAGTGTATGCACTGCGTGGAAGCCTGCGTAAAATACTATCGGCATTCCGTTGGTTATACCCGCATTTACCCCTCCGCAATGATTGGTTGAGGTTTTAAAATCTTCGGTTTTGCCTTCTTGCCCCGTTGTCCAATTGTCAATGTCCGTGCTTCCTGTCAAATCTTCACGGCATAAAACATCGCCCATTGCGAAACTTACCGCCGAGGGAATGTTCATCACTGCCTTGGCAAGCGACGAAGAAATCTTGTCAAACACGGGCTCGCCCAGTCCCGCTCTCACTCCCGTGATGCTGCATCTTATCCTGCCGCCCAAGGTGTCGCCGTTTTTTAAGGTTTGTTCAATTAAAAAGTTTATTTTATCTTCATTGCCGTCGGTGTCAATGCCTCCTATGCGTACCGCTTTGGCATCTATGCGTACGTTTTGCAGCAAAAGCCACATGCGTGCTATTGTTCCTGCCACCGTAACTGGCAGATACATCCGTGCCGACGCCATATCCTTGTGCTGCAAACTGTCTTCTTTGTATTTAATATAGTACGGATAATCGGCATGTGAGGGACGGAACCATCCTTCAAAGTCTTTGTAATCCTGCTTTCTTACGTCTTGGTTTTTTATTCTGAACTCCAACTTCTCTCCGTTAGTGATTCCTCCGGTAATACCGCTCAAAAACTCCGGGCAATCGTCCTCTTTACGCTTTGTGCCGTACTTTCCGGGACGCCTGCGTTGCAATTGCATGTTCAAAAACTCTTCATCTATTTTCACGCCTTTGGGAATACCGCAAAGTATACCGCCCGTGTATTCCCCGTGCGACGACCCCGTAAGCGAAAAAACCAAGTTTTTGCCGAAAGAAAGCTCCTTACAATTTGCCATCAATGAAGGTTTTTTCAACAAATTGTCTGTATCTGGCTGAAAATTCTTCGTTTCCCGCTTTGGCATATCGTACCTGCGAGAAAACCTGTGCAAGATTTTCCAAATTGTTTTCCTTTACATATTGTATGTTTACGGGATTTTGTTCAATGTCTTTGTACATGTCTTTTATTTCCTGCGGGGAATAATCGCGGTAAACCTCTTTGTGAACCACTGCATTGAGCGGTAAACGTTCGGTTGGTTCAGGGTTTTCGTCAGGTACACCCACAGTCAGACATGCTACGGGTACAACGCCCTGCGGCAGATTGAAAAATTCCGCAATCTTATCCGCCATATAGTTGACCGTACCCAGCCAACAAACGCCCAAACCTTTGCTTTCCGCCGCTGCGGTCATGGACTGTGCCATGATGGTTGCGTCAATGGTGGCAATATTAAGGAAAAGAAAATTGTTCAGACTCTTGTCGGCGGAATTTATTTCACACCATTTGTTAAACCTGTTCACATCCGCACAGACGGTAAGCACAACTGCCGCATCTTCAACCATACTTTGATTGAAATGAAGCGGAGCGTATGCCTTTTTTCTCTGTTTGTCTTCGGTTACGATAACGGAATACAACTGCATGTTGCCGCAATTTGACGCCCGTATACCTGCCTGAAGTATATAATCCAACGTTTGCTCGGGTATAGGTTCTGATTTGTATTTTCTGATGCTTTTACGCATCAACAGCATATCTTCCATTGTTTAAGCGTTTTTAGATTTTTTACAATGCAAATTTACAAAAAAATCCGTTCGGTGTTTTTTCCGCCAAATCCTTTTGAGAAACTAAAAATAAAAAACATATGTTTTTGAAACGAAAAACATATGTTTTTTGATTAAAATTCATATGTTTTTTTGAAAAAATACATATGTTTTTTTTTACGTTTTCTGAAAAGGATTTTTTTAATTGAGGTTTTTATAGGGCAGAATAGGGTAAAAGTTGTGAAAACAACTGAAAAAAAGTGACAAAATGTGCATAAAACTGTCGTTATGTCATAGTAAACATCTAATTATCAGACATTTTGGCAAATTTAAGCATTGGCATTGGATTTGAAAATACGTTTTTGCAAGTCTGAAACAAACATTAAGACTTGGAGAAACAAAAATTATTAACAATAAAAAATAGGAGAAAATAAGTTATGTTACCTGTAATGAGAAGAAACGGTTATTTACCGGAAATGTTTGACGGTTTGTTTAACATCAGTTGCATGCCTGCATTCAAAGAAACCATGCCTAAAATCAATGTTATTGAGAATGATAAAGAGTATCGTGTGGAATTGGCGGCAGCAGGAGCCAAGAAAGAAAATTTCAACGTGTCTTTGACCAAAGAAGGCGACTTGAACATAAAGTTTGAAAACAAATCAGAGGCGGAAAACAAAGACGAGAAGTATTTGAGAAAAGAATTTTCGTTCACCGAATTTGAAAAAACTTTCTTGCTTTCGGAAGATGTTAACAAAGATGCTATTGAGGCAAAAGTAAACGACGGAGTGTTGACGGTTGTTCTGCCTAAAGTGCAGGATGAAAACAAAAACGAAGTCCGTACAATTGCAATAGCAGGTTAATAGAATAAGTCAATAAAATCATTATTATCAACGGTTGCAAAGTTAACTTTGCAACCGTTTTTTTTTGTTTTTGTATAAGAATATTTTTATTTCCGTTGTTTGACAGAGCGGAGTGCGGGATTAATTGAATAAAGATTCTTTTTAAACTTATACAATCCTGCATTTTAAATAAATGTATTACCTTTGCCGAAGTATTGTTAAGCATTTGTACAAATGAAAAAGATATTTTTTGCCCTTTGTTTGTTGTTTGCTTTTACTCTCAACGCACAACAAAGGCTTTTAACCAAGAAAATAGTATACACGGTGCAGTTGACAGACAACAAAGTGCAGTCTTCCGTTAAACAGGATTCAGTGGTATACGATTATAAGGTCAACAAACGCTTCTTTTGGGAAGCAATGGACGGACTTATTTCGGATTTGAAAAAAAAGAAAGCAGTTTTGTATTCATTCAGGGGCGACACTCTTGTTTGGGATACGGTGATGAAAAACTTGACAAAGTCGCTTACGGAGTTTGATTTGAAAAAATATTCCGCCAAAGACGTACAAAACGTATTGGAAAACGAGATTAGGGCTATACGTTTTGAAGAAGAGTGGACCTACGACGAGAAAACAATGTTGATAAACAAGCAAGTAAATGCTTTCTGTCCCGTTATACAAAGGGATTCCGTAACTTTAGCGGGCGACGAGCTGCAAGCCGTTACGGCTTTTGCGTTTGAATTGGGCTGGATACGTGCAGACAAAAACAGCAAAATATCAAAAGACACTTTGCTTATCTCACGCAATCTGCACTACACCATGCCTATATACAACACAACGCCTTACCGTTGGTGGGATTCCAACTTGGAGGCGGAGTATTCCGTGCCGTTTTTTGACCGATTGTTAACAAAGACTTCTTCTAAAGAGATTGCCTCGTACGAAAGTCCCGATGCAGACCAACCATACACTGCTGCGGAATTGGAAAAACGCCGCAAGCATACCATGTCAACAACCATTGTCAACACATTGCCCGATAACAATGTGACGGAAAGCGACACTGTCATCAGCCTAACGTACTCTACCGAAGATATAGACAATTTGCGTTTCGGTGAAGAAATATATTACGACAGGCAAAACAATATGTTTTTCAAGCATACCAACTATCTTGCTCCCGTAGTCAGGGTTTACGGCTCGGACGGGCAGTTCCACGGGTTTTACCCTTTGTTTTACATAAGAAAAGATTAGAAAAAGATGAAGAAAATATTTGCATTGAATATATTGTTGACTGTATGTGTGACGCTCTTTGCACAAAAAAGCGATTACAGTATTGAATATGAAAACTGTCAGGTAGGGGTGTTCAATCCGCAATGGGAAACTTCGCACACGTTAAACCCCAATAAGTACGAACACATTACGGGTTATTTCCGCGAGGAATTGGCAAAAACCATATTGGATGCAGTAAAGAGCAAACGCATACGTATATACGATATACGCAAAAGGGAATTGAACTTGGACACGGTCATAAACCGTATCATTCTTTTTGAGCAGCAACAGGGTACAACGCTGACCAAACAAAACGCATTGGACTATATAATACCGTATATCTCGGCTTACGATTTTGAAGAAGCCGTTACGTACAGGTTTTCTTCGCTATCCATTGAGAAAAAAGTGCTGGCTTATTGCCCGTATATAGTGCATTACAAGTCGTTTGCAGAAGATGAAAACGATACGGTCAGAATGCCGTTGTTTTGGATTTTCCCTAAAGACAGCACGGTTGAGAATTTTGTTTTGCAAAACAAAAACGCAAAACCTTCGGACAAGACAAAACAAACTTTAGTTTCGGATACTGTATTGCATATACCCGACACTGTGTTGAGTGTATTGAAGCTTAAATATCCCGTAAAGATGCCTTTTACCTCAAATATTGTGGAACAAACGCAAAGCAAACAGTTGCACGTTTACCGTTCCGACGGTTCGGAGTTTAAATCTTCGCGTGAAATTGACGGGTTGTTCGTATTGAAGCGGACAATATTGGTTTATAATGATATGACAGGCACAGATACCCTTATTGATACGTATTCCGATATTATTGCGGAGGATATAAGTGCAGTCAGAGTGGCGGAAAATTGGCAGATAAATCCCGTTAACCTTGAAATAATCAAAAAGGTGCAGTATTTTTTGCCTCTTTACGATTATGATGACCAGACTTATGCCCAAATAGGCTTCCGTATAATCAACAAAAAACAGTAAACACCATGTCACACGGTAAACTTTCAATGCAGCAATTGGGACGTATGAGCGTGGAAGAGTTTAAATCTTCGGACAAAACGCCAGTTGTGTTGGTTTTGGACAACATACGCAGCATGTCAAACATAGGTTCAGTGTTCAGAACCGCCGATGCGTTCCGCTTGGAAGAGATATTTTTGTGCGGAATTACGGCTACACCGCCCCACAGAGAGATAAACAAGACGGCATTGGGTGCTACGCAGAGCGTGAAATGGCAATATGCAGAATCAACTCTTGAATGTGTCAATGCTTTAAAGGCACAAGGCTATAGTGTGTATGCACTTGAGCAAACCGAAAACTCAATACCGCTTCAAAATTTTGCGGTCAACCGGTTGCCTTTGGCGCTAGTACTCGGCAACGAAGTGGAAGGAGTGTCGCAGGATGTGATTGACGCCTGCGGCGGTGTGATTGAAATTCCGCAGTTCGGCACCAAACATTCGTTCAATGTGAGTGTATCTTGCGGAATTGTGCTTTGGGAAACCGTAAAACAAATCTTAATAAAATAATATATATGGTACTCAAGATAATAAACAGAAGCAACAACGCTTTGCCTAAATACGAAACGCCGCAATCGGCAGGTATGGACTTAAGGGCGTACTTAACCGAGCCTATAGTGTTGCAACCAATGCAGCGGATGCTTGTTCCGACGGGATTGTTTATGGAATTGCAACCCGGATATGAAGCACAGATACGCCCGCGTAGCGGTTTGGCATTGAAAAACGGTATAACCGTACTGAATTCTCCCGGAACTATTGACGCTGATTACAGAGGAGAGATAAAGGTATTGTTGATTAATCTGTCCGATACGCCGTTTACAATCAATTCAGGTGAGAGAATAGCACAGATGGTTATAGCACAGCACGCATCAGTAACAGTATCGGAGGTTGAAGAATTGACCGATACTGAACGCGGAGAGGGCGGTTTCGGACATACAGGCCGCAATTAAAAGTTTTATTTTATACGCTTGCCTTTGTAATGCATGGTTTTGTCGGCAAAGGTAAGCGTAAATTGCAATTCATCGTTGATTATAACTCCGTCGAATTGCTTTACCTTGATTTTATCTATACGTTTGTTATTCACGGTGGGGACTGTGTTTTTGCCGTTTATATATTTTTTGCCGTCCTTTTGAGTTAAATTCAATGCTTCTATGCTGACATCCACGGTCAGATTCAGATGTTTTGCCACCCGCATCTTGTAAATAGTCCCGCTTATCTTGTTTTCATTCTCAACGGTTTTGACAATAATGTCCTGCCTTGTTATGTTGTTGACCTGCATTACGCCTTTGTAAGTATTTTCCTGTGAATATACGTCGGCAAAAAGGCTGACCGACACAAGAAAAAACAAAAAACGTTTTGACAGAATGTTATTTAGTTTTGTTGTAATCATAACCGAATGTAGTTGATGTATGCTTTAAAACAAATAAAAGTTTATTCCGATGGTTTGGGAGAAAATTTTGTGCCAATGAATCCAATTATCATGGCAGTAATATGCGATATACGAAAAGTAAACGTCGTTTGAAGTCACTTGCCAATAGATATCAAACTTGGTTTTGTTGAAATTGCAATTAAGGTTTAGCCCTAAATTGAGGTGCAATCTGACTGCATTTTGATGATAGTAACCTTCGGGGTAATAGTTGGGCAATTTGTCCCAAGTATAATCTGATTTTATTTGGCGGGTAACGGCTAAACCGACGGTAAACGGGTTGAACGAGAAATTGTAATCTGACAATGCGAAATTTTTTCTCCACGGTCTGTAATTTATTCTTGCAATCAGGTTGTGGATATCAGTTCCTGATTTTGACGAAGGTGTATATCCGTAACCGAAATCAAAAAACAATTTATCCTTATATAGTTCGTAGCCCGCACAAGCAGATAAAAATCCCGTGTTACCCGCATACTGCATGTTTAAATATGAAGGTACGAACCAATAAGGCTTTTGTCTTTCCGCCGAAGTTTCGCTTTTGTCCGTTAGGTCTTGTGAAAAAACCGTTGTTGCGGCAAAAAACAAGGAAAGAAACACAGTGGTATTGCGTGGTTTCATGGTTTTAAAATTTTATATCATTGATTATAACCGTGTCTTGCTTGATGTCCAAGCGGCGTAGTTGCCTGTCGTGGACGCTGCCCGTGATTAGATAAGTTATGATTCTGTTTTCATTGACCGTATCCTTGATTATCTCGGGGTGGTGTCGGTGTCCCTGGATGCAGAGGTTGACTTTGCTTTTCTCAATTATGGATTTGAACGCATGCTTTTGCGTAGGATAAAACATTTCATCGGTATACGGCACATGGCATACAAGAACTACGTGGGTATATTGCCCCAAGGTGTCGCTCAACTCTTTTTCCATCCATTCAAAGTCAGGGTCTTTTACGGTGTTTTCCCAAACATTGTCGTCAAAGAATACGAATTTGCAGTTTTTATATACATATGTATAATTTTCTTCGCCGAACATTTTTCGGTAAATACTTCTTCCGTTAGCCACAAGGTCGTGGTTGCCTATCACGGTCAGATATGGCAGACGTATTCCGTCCATTATGTCCCACGTAAACTCATATTCCTTTGACAGACCCTCGTTTGAAATATCTCCGCAGTGAATAACAAAGTCCGCCTCATGGCTTAAAGCGTTTATTTTGTCTTTTGCCTGACGCAGCCTGTGATAATACAGATGTGTGTCCGAAATCAAAAAAACGGAAAACTCCGAAAATTCTTTTCGGTTCTGTTTTTCAAGTTTTGCAATATTCTTTTCGGTGGTATTCTTCCGCTTTGCGTCCACATGTTCCGAGTATACGGAATAGTCAAACTCCTCCGTACAACTCTGTAACATCAACACGGCCGTACAAAACAGCCACAAACAATATCTTTTCATCGCATTAAAAACATTTGTTTTGCAAAAATAAGACGCCGATACGCCGGAAAGAATATCCTTTTGCGTGAAAAGATGGTTGTTTTTGCCTTGCAGGACAAATCAATTATAAAAAACGGGAAATGTAACAGTATTTATAAAAAACAGCAGGCGGAAAAACCAGTTTTTCCGCCTGCCTTGAATGTGATGACAATCCTTGTTTACCAAGCAAACAGAGGACGGTTTTGCATCATATCGTTAACTTTCTTTCTTGTGTTGTCAATCAATGTTTCGTTTTCAACGTCCGAAAGTATTGCATCTATCATTGAAACGATTTCAGGCATAGCATCTTCTTTCAAACCACGCGTAGTGATTGCAGGTGTTCCCACACGCAAGCCGGATGTTTGGAACGCACTGCGTGAATCAAACGGCACCATGTTCTTGTTGATTGTTATGTCGGCACGTACCAATGTGTTCTCGGCAACTTTTCCCGTAAGTTCAGGGAATTTGGTTCTCAAATCTATCAACATCAAATGGTTGTCCGTTCCGCCCGAAATTACCTTATAACCTCTTTTTACGAATTCCGCAGCCATGGTAGAAGCATTTTTGCGTACTTGTTTTATATATTCGTGGTATTCAGGTGTAAGTGCTTCGCCGAAAGCAACGGCTTTGGCAGCTATAACATGCTCAAGCGGACCTCCCTGTATGCCCGGGAACACTGCAGAGTCCAACAATGCGGACATCATCTTCACTGCACCTTTCGGAGTTTTCTTTCCCCATGGGTTTTCAAAGTCTTCGCCCATCATAATCATACCGCCGCGCGGGCCTCTTAAGGTTTTGTGGGTCGTAGTCGTAACTATGTGGCAGAATTTAACGGCATTGTTCAATTCACCCGTTGCTATCAAACCTGCAGGGTGTGATATGTCAGCCAACAATATTGCTCCGATTTCGTCGGCTATCTTACGCATTCTTGCCCAATCCCATTCTCTTGAGTAAGCAGATGCACCGCCGATAATCAATCTCGGTTTTTCTCTCTTGGCTACTTCTTCCATCATATCGTAATCTATGGTTCCCGTTTCCTCTTTTACTCCGTAGGCAACCTGACGGTAATACGTACCGGAGATGTTTACAGGCGAACCGTGCGAAAGGTGTCCTCCGTGGTTCAAATCCAATCCCATGAAAGTATCACCCGGATTCAAACAAGCAAAGAATACTGCCAAGTTAGCCTGAGCTCCTGAATGCGGCTGCACGTTAGCCCAGCAAGCACCGAACAACTGTTTTGCTCTTTCTATTGCTATTGTTTCGGATTGGTCAACTATCTGACAACCGCCGTAATAACGTTTTCCCGGATAACCTTCTGCGTATTTGTTCGTCATAACCGAACCCATTGCTTCCATCACTTGGTTGCTTACAAAGTTTTCGGAAGCAATCAACTCTATTCCTTTGGTTTGTCTTGCACGTTCCTGTGCAATCAAATCAAATATTTGCGTGTCTTTTGTCATTTTATCTTTAATTTTATTGTTATATACAATACTGTTATTGATTTTAACTTGCAAAGATAGTAATTTTCTTTCAACTTCAACAAAAAAGATTTTTTATTTTGCAAAATTTATCCCCTTTTTTACCTTTTACATATGCAGCCGTTAAACTCCGCAATATACACATAGTTTTTTCTTTTTTATAATATACGTCCGCCCCTTTGCACTTTTGTATTGCCCTGCGGCGTTTGGTTTTTGCCCTTTCTGAAAGTAAACTCAAAAAAAAACACATTTTTTGATGCAAAAAAATAGGTTTTTTTAGTAAAAAAATCTGATTTTTTTATTTCTCTTTTCTGAAAGGGCAAAAACCAAGTGCCGTAGGGCAGTGTTTTTATCAATTAAGGCAAAAACGAAGCCTTGTTTTTATATTATTGAACAATAAAAACGTTTCAAATACTTGATGTTATTTACGTGTAAAACATTGATTTTAGTGCGGGCAATCATTGTGAATTAAAAATTTCTTTGTACTTTTGCAGGCAAAACAGGAGATATTATGGGTTCGTTAACAATAGAAAGACAGCGTTACAATATTATTGAACGGGTTATGAACATAAGCAATGCCGCTCTTTTGAAGAAATTTGACAACTACATCAAACAAGAAGAGCAAAAAATTGCACGGCAGAATATTGAAGACGGAACTTGCATGAGTGAGCAAGAGTTTTTTGCAATGGTTGACGGTGTTGTGCAGGATGTAAACAACGGAAACTATACTTTGGTTTCCACAAGGGAAGAATTAAAGCAACACCTTAATTCGTTGTAAAAACTATGTACAGACTGAAATTCTCAAAACGGGCGGACTTGGATTTGGCATTGTTACGCCGCAATGAACCCAAAGCCTTTGAAAAAGCGGAAAAACTGTTGGAAGAATTGCAGGAACACCCTACCAAAGGCACGGGGCATCCCGAACAATTGCGGGGCAACAGAGCAAATCAGTGGTCACGCCGTATTACAAGCAAGCATCGTTTGGTCTATGAGATAGAAGATTTTGAGATTGTCGTAATTGTGATTTCGTCATACGGGCATTACGGCGATAAATAAACGTTTTTGAATAAACCATAAGCCATAAAAAGTCTGCGGAATTTTATTCCGGCAGACTTTTTTCTTTAAAAAACAGGTTTTGTTGCTTGAATTAAAAATTTCTTTGTACTTTTGCAGGTGCTTATCGGGGGATAAGCAAAAGCGTTTTGCTTTATAACTTGCAACCAAAAGTGTGAGAACTTTAAATAGTCAAGTTTTAGCATAGTAGTCTATACGCCTTTTATGGCGTGATTTCTGCTATAATTATATCTTACTATGTAGGTAATTCATTTTTCTCACACACCTTGGTTGGAGATATAATTCAAAAGTGATTTCACGCTTTATTTGTATTATTAAATATAGGATATAAAGGAATATCCTTTCCTTTAGAAATCACGGGAAAAACATTTTTCGGTATGGCAAACCGTACATTAAAACTTTTAACTCTGACAGCATTGCTGATATTTTGCGGCAATGCAGCAGCACAAAATCAATTGGACGAAGAAGATATTCTTACAATCAAAGATGAATACTTAATGCCTGCACCGTATTGCAACGGAGTTTCGTATTCCATAGTACACAAACAAAACAGCATGGATGTATTGAAAATATACAATCAAAAGATGGAATGCGTTAAAACAGTGAATATTCCCGTACCTTCTTCTGCAACTAACGTACGAATAGCGCATGTATACTGTATGACAAACGATATGTTTACAAACAATAATAAATACGAATTTGTTGCAAGAATAATATATGAATATCAGACAGAGTCAGGTTACACTGATCACAATACAGTTGAAGGAATTTATAATGAAGACGGCGAATGTTTGTATTCATTTCCTACGGATTGTGAGATTAGCAAAAGTTATCCGCCGTATATAACAGGGAATAAATGTATTGTTAATTTGGAAAAATATAGTGGCAAGGGCGGATATATAGATTATATTGCAAAAGTGTTTACGCTTCATAGCAGTGCAGAATCTTCCGTTTCTTCTGTGGCATATAACAATAATTCAAAAGTATATCCTAATCCTGCACGGCACAGCGTAACGTTGGAATACGACATACAGGGTCAGATGCAAAATATGCAGATAACGGATATGCAAGGCAGAGTTGTGGAGAATTATCTGTTGGACCCAAGCCGCAAACAGATAAGGATAAACACTTCGGACTATAAAAAAGGTACATATATATACCGTTACGGCAACACTTCGGGCAAATTTATTGTTCAGTAGCAGCAAAGCCGTTTTTTTCAATAAACAAAAATCAGAGTTAAAAGTAAAAGGTGCAGAATTCGTTTCTGCACCTTTAGTTTTATATTTATAATCTCTATAAAACAATCAAACGTTTATTCGCCCCAATTCATAGAAGCCATACGTTTGTAAGAGTTGTAACGCCATTTTGCATTTTCCTCTGACGCTTTGAACAATTCGGCTGCTTCTTCAGGGAATGCTTTCTTTAATGAATTGTAACGCACTTCGCCGTCAATAAATGCTTGGAACTTGCTCCAATCAGGTTCCGCAGAGTCCAAAGTGAACGGATTTTGTCCTTGCTCTGCAAGTTCAGGATTGTATCTCCATAAGTGCCAATAACCGCATTCAACTGCTTTCTTTTGTTCTGCCTGTGTTTTGCCCATACCTGCCTTAATACCGTGGTTGATACAAGGAGCGTAAGCAATAATCAAAGACGGTCCGTCGTATGCTTCTGCCTCACGCAATGCTTTGATATATTGTGCAGGATTTGCTCCGATTGAAACCTGTGCAACATAAACATAACCGTAAGTAGTTGCTATCATACCAAGGTCTTTCTTCTTAACGCGTTTTCCTGATGCAGCAAATTTTGCTATTGCTCCCACAGGAGTAGCCTTTGAAGCCTGTCCGCCCGTGTTGGAATAAACCTCCGTATCAACAACCAAGATATTTACGTTTTCACCGCTTGCAATAACGTGGTCTAATCCACCGTAACCAATATCGTATGCAGCACCGTCGCCTGCTATTATCCATTGTGATTTCTTTACGAAGTATTGCTTCAAATCCAATAACTCTCTGCAAGTTGTACATGCAGGACAAGGACAATATTCCAATGTACCATTTGCTTTTGCTTCTTTCAATTTAGTAAGATACTCCGCAAATGTAATACCTAAATCGCCAAATTCTTCATTAGCATGTTCAGCCTGCTGACTCTCAATGTATGCTATAGTTTCGTCAATAGTAGCAACTCCCCACGCTAAAGCCTCTTCGTATTCTTTAGCAATAGTAAATGCTTCGTTAGTTGTCAAATCTCTATTGTCTAACCATTTTTGAGCAACATTTCTTGTTCTTTCGTTTAACCAAGGGAAAGAAAGAAGTTTTTCTGTTTTAGCAACAACTCTTTCTCTCATCTTTCTTGTAGCCGTTGCCATACCAAGGCCGAACTCAGCGAAGTCTTCAAACAAAGAGTTAGCCCAAGCAGGTCCTCTTCCGTTCTTGTCTGTTGTGTAAGGCATAGACGGACAAGAAGCAGAATAAATTGAAGAACATCCTGTTGCATTTGCCACCATCATTCTCGGTCCGAACAATTGGGAAATAAGTTTAACGTAAGGTGTTTCACCGCAACCTGCACATGCACCCGAGAACTCAAACAAAGGTTGTGAGAATTGAGAGTTTTTGATATTCTTTGTTATGTCGGTTAATTCGGCTTTGTTGCTTACTTTCTCTACGATAACGTTCCAACGTTCTTTGTCTGCGTTATCTTCTGTCAAAGGTTTCATCTCCAAAGCTTTTGTCTTGGCAGGACAAACGTCTGCACAGTTGCCGCAACCCGTACAATCCAAAGGAGAAACTTGCATACGGAAGCGTAAATCTGCAAACTCTTTACCTGTTGCTTTCAAAGTTTCTGTTCCGACAGGAAGTAATTGTTCTTCTTCTGCGTTGATAAGGAACGGACGTATTGCAGCGTGAGGACAAACCAAAGCACATTGATTACATTGGATACAATTAGCAGGAATCCACTCAGGAACGTGAGATGCTATACCGCGTTTTTCGTATTTTGAAGTTCCGTTAGGGAATGTACCGTCTTCTCTTCCGACGAATGCAGAAACAGGCAAAGAATCTCCTTCCTGTGCATTGATAACATCAACAACATTCTTTATAAAGTCAGGATGATTGTTTGCAACAGCGTCTTTGCTCTCGTCTTCATTCAACCATTCTTTCTTAACCTCAACTTTAACAACATCACCGCCTCTATCTACTGCGGCATAGTTCATATTAACTATATTCTCGCCTTTCTTACCGTAAGATTTAACGATGGCTTCTTTCATCTTAGTTACTGCAAGGTCGTAAGGAATAACATTTGCAATCTTGAAGAACGCACTTTGAAGTATAGTGTTCGTGCGGTTACCCAATCCTATTTCTTCTGCAATCTTCGTTGCGTTAATGATATAGAAATTAATATCGTTTGCAGCAAGTATTTTCTTTACTTTTGCAGGCAAATGTTTTACTGTTTCCTGTGCATCATACATTGAGTTCAAAAGGAATGTACCGTTTTTCTTTATTCCTTTCAATACTTCGTACTGACGTAAGTAAGAGAATACATGGCAAGCCACGAAGTCTGGAGTGGTTACCAAGTAAGGAGAACGGATAGGATTGTCACCGAAACGTAAGTGTGAGCAAGTAAATCCGCCTGATTTCTTACTGTCATAAGAGAAATAAGCCTGACAATATTTATTTGTGTTGTTTCCTATAATCTTAATGGAATTCTTGTTTGCTCCGACAGTACCGTCAGCACCCAAACCGTAGAATTTAGCCTCAAATGTACCTGCGGTAGCCATTGAAACTTCTTCGCCAACGTTTAATGATAAGTTAGTAACGTCATCAACGATACCTACCGTGAATTGATTTCTCGGATTCTCGGATTTTAAGTTCTCATAAACTGCCAATATCTGTGCAGGAGTTGTGTCTTTGGAACTCAATCCGTAACGTCCGCCGATAATCAACGGTTTTTCAGAGCAATGGCATTGGTTCTTTACTACCTCCGTTACGTCCAAATATAAAGGCTCACCTGTTGCACCGCATTCTTTCGTACGGTCAAGAACGCATATTCTTTTCACTGTCTTAGGTAAAACGCTTAAGAAATATTTAGCGGAGAACGGACGGTAAAGATGTACGGTTACAAGTCCCAATTTCTCGCCTTTGGTTGCCAAATAATCTATTGTTTCTTTGATAGTATCGCAAACGGAACCCATTGCAATGATTACGTTCTCGGCATCTTCCGCTCCGTAATACTCAAACGGTTTGTGTGTTCTGCCGGTAATCTTTCCTACTTCCTGCATATAGTAATTTACTATGTCAGGGATAGCCTCGTAATAAGGATTGATGGCTTCTCTTGCTTGGAAGAATACGTCAGGGTTCTGTGCCGTTCCTCTTGTTACGGGATGTTCAGGGTTTAATGCGTTGTCTTTGTATCTCTTTATCGCTTCCCAATCTACCAAAGGCATCATATCTTCGTTTGAAAGAGCCTCTATCTTCTGTATTTCGTGGGAAGTACGGAATCCGTCAAAGAAATGTAAGAATGGAATACGGCCTTTGATTGCTGCCAAGTGTGCAACGCCTGCCAAATCCATAGCTTCCTGAACGGATGCAGACGAAAGCATTGCAAATCCTGTCTGACGGCAAGCATAAACATCGCTGTGGTCGCCGAAGATAGACAAAGCATGCGAAGCAATCGTTCTTGCAGTTACATGGAATACGCCCGGCAACATCTCGCCTGCGATTTTATACATATTAGGTATCATCAAAAGCAATCCCTGTGAAGCAGTAAATGTACTTGTCAAAGCACCTGCCTGCAAAGAACCGTGAACTGCACCTGCTGCTCCGGCCTCTGATTGCATTTCTACCAATTTAACTGTTTCATCAAATAAGTTTTTTCTTCCGTTGGCTGCCCATTCGTCTACATATTCGGCCATCGGAGATGACGGAGTGATAGGATAAATAGCTGCACACTCAGAAAACATATACGCTACGTGAGCTGCGGCTTGGTTTCCGTCACAAGTTAAGAATTTCTTTTCTCTTGCCATTTTTATTATAATTGTTACTTTAATTTATAAAATTATTTTTAACGTTATTTTCTTATTAAACTATCCAAAAATTCCTGCGGCTCCATAACCTGTATTGCACTTTTCGCAAAATCTTTCGTGTTACGCGTAACAATAACATCAGCATCACACCTTTGTGCAGAAAAATACTGCAGGGCATCTTCAAAGTCGGAAAAATCACTTTTGAATGCACTGAAAACAGTTCTGTAATCGACAGGAGTGACATAGCACAGAGTTGCAAATTTCTCCAATTCCCTGATTACATCCATCTCTTTGTTATGTTTGGACAGCATATAGCTTGAAGTGGCAAACGAAAGCGAGGAAGCAAACAAGTCTATCTTGCCGTTATCCGCCAAAGAAACGATACGGGCGGCAGGTAAATAAAATTCATCTCTCTTTGAAAGAACGTCTATCATTATGTTTGTATCAATAAATACGTTCATTTGTTTAATTGTATTTACGTGATAAATAATCAAAGCGTTCTTTGTCGTAATCAAAATCATCAGGGAGTGATAGATTCTGCCCGATACTTGCAACAAAAGGCGTTATCTCCATGTCATTTTCCGTAATAATATCATTACGGTCGGACAAATTCAATATCTTGTTTATTGCAATACTTATCTGTTCCATTAACAAATCATCATTGCTTTTGATTATTTTGTCAAAAGTATGGATAAGCGACGTTTTCCTCTCTAATGTTGTCATTGTTATATGCCTTGCAAAAATTTCAAATTGCAAATTTAATAATAAAATAACAACTGATGAAATTTTTTGTTGCAAATCCGCCTTTTATTCCATGTCTGCCAAAATTGTTTTCTCAAACCAATTAAAAAAAACATATGTTTTTCGTTTCAAAAACATATGTTTTTTGATTAAAATTCATATGTTTTTTTATAAAAATACATATGTTTTTTATTTTTCTTTTCTGAATTAAAAACAATGAAGACGCATTTTGCCGCCGGGCGTTCGGCGTTAATTCAATTTTTATTGTTATTTTTGCACGGGTAATTAATTTTAAAAACAAAAGATTATGATTTTAAGCACAACACCTGCCGTAGACGGTTATATAATCAAGGAATACAAAGGCATAGTTACTGGCGAAACCATTATAGGAGCCAATATTGTCAAGGATTTTTTCGCAGGAATACGTGATGTAGTGGGCGGAAGAGTCAGCAAATATGAACAAGTGCTTGCACAGGCAAAAGATACGTCAATGCAGGAGATGGTTCAAAGGGCTGAAAAGATGGGTGCCAATGCCGTTGTGGGAATAGATATAGATTACGAAACATTGGGCAACGGCAATTCAATGCTTATGGTGGCAACATCAGGCACCGCCGTTGTGATACAACAAAGCACCGCCGTAAGATAATAAGAGTTTAAAATCCATTGCAATTTAAAATAAATGCAATCCGTTCGCATGACAGAAAAACGGATTGCAATTGTGTGTTGTTTTTTTTGCAGCAAGGCTGTGGTTTTAACCTGAAATATATAAAATCAAAACAGAAATATCGGCAGGGGAAACACCGCTTATCCTTGAGGCTTGGGCAATGGTTTTCGGCCGTATTGCCGATAGTTTTTCCCGTGCCTCAAAAGACAGTGATTTCAACTTATTATAGTCAAAATCATCCTTGATTACAAGGTCTTCGTATTTATTCATTCTGTCAACGGTTTCCTGTTCTTTGATGATGTAGTTCTCGTATTTTATACATGTTTGGGCAAGGCAGAGAGCTTCTTTGCGTAAGTTTTTGTTTATCTTGTTTATCTGTTCCGATAAGGCGGGGATACAATCCGTCAAATCCTGTATCTGTATCTGCGGACGCAGAAGCAAAGAAGATATTTTCGCAGGATTTGCTATTTCCGTGCTGCCGTGAAGCGTAAGAGTTGCGTTGACCTGGTCTGGAGAGGCGTTGGTTGATTTCATAAACGATATCAATTGGTTGCGGGCGTTGATTTTGCGTTCCAAAATCTTTAAACGTTCTTTGGAAGCAAGGTGAATGTTGTAGCTTTTCAACGTCAAACGTTCGTCGGCATTGTCTTGGCGGAGCAATATTCTGTATTCCGCCCTTGATGTGAACATTCTGTAAGGTTCGTTTACACCTTTGGTCACCAAATCGTCTATCAATACTCCTATATATGCCTCATTGCGTTTAAGCACAAAGGGTTCCTGTCCGTTCAGTTTCAGCACTGCGTTTATTCCCGCCGCCAATCCTTGGCATGCGGCCTCTTCGTAGCCCGTTGTACCGTTGATTTGCCCTGCGAAATAAAGGTTTTCAATCAGTTTGGTTTCCAATGTATGATGCAGTTGTGTAGGAGGAAAATAGTCATATTCTATTGCATAACCGGGTTTTTCTATTACTGCTTTTTCAAAGCCTTTGATGTGATGAAGGGCTTTTAGTTGTACGTCCAAAGGCAGAGAAGACGAAAATCCGTTTATATACCACAGGTTAGTGTAGTTGCTTTCGGGTTCTATAAACAGTTGATGGTGGTCTTTGTCTGCAAATCTTTCTATTTTGTCTTCAATAGACGGGCAATATCTCGGGCCTTTGCCCTGAATACGGCCTTGAAACATGGGCGAATCTTTGAATCCCGTCCGCAGTATGTCGTGGACGGTGTCGTTGGTAGAGGCAATGAAGCAACTGCGTTGTACAAGTTTTTTCTTTCTTTTGTAGATATAAGAGAAT
Source organism: Bacteroidales bacterium (assembly GCA_017934545.1). Lineage (GTDB taxonomy): Bacteria > Bacteroidota > Bacteroidia > Bacteroidales > P3 > Scybalousia_A. The sequence continues at coordinate 32,067 of JAGBJI010000010.1, read as the reverse complement.
TGATTGATTTCTTCGTCGCCTTTTTGCTCCGTTAAAACTGAAAAGTCTATGCTTCGGCCGTCCACACGCATAGGTGTACCGGTTTTTAATTTGGAAGTTTCAAATCCTTTGCGTATTAAATTTTCAGAAAGTCCCTGTATGCCTGGTTCGCCTATACGGCCTGAAGTGAAATTTTGTTGTCCTATGTGGATACGGCCGTTTAAAAATGTTCCGTTGGTCAGTATCACCGCACGGCATTTGACGGATATTCCCGTTTTGGTCTTAACGCCAGTCGCTTTATGGTTTCTTACCGACACTTCAATCACTTCGTCCTGCCACAGAAACAGATTTTCCGTGTTTTCCAACTCTTTTCTCCACCCCAAAGGGAAGGTTACGTCGTCTACCTGCGCCCGCGGCGACCACATGGCAGCACCTTTGGAGGCGTTAAGCATACGGAACTGCAGCGTATTTATATCTGTATTTATTCCGCTGTACCCTCCCAATGCGTCTATTTCACGCACTATCTGTCCTTTTGCAACTCCGCCCATAGCAGGGTTGCATGACAATTGGGCAATGTTATTAAGGTTTTGGGTGATAAGCAAAGTTTTTTTGCCCATACGGGCAGAGGCAAGGGCGGCCTCGCATCCTGCGTGGCCTGCACCTGCAACTATTATATCGAATTGAGCAAACATAAGGCTTCGTCTTCCTTTTGACGCATGATTTTTTGCTCTTTATCCGAGTGGTCTTTGAATCCGATAAGATGCAACACGCCGTGGATTATCACTCTGTGCAGTTCTTGGTCAAAAGTTGTATTAAACGTTACGGCATTTTCTCTTACGCGGTCCGTAGAAATGAATATATCGCCGTTTACGGTGTCGTTTTCCGTATAATCAAAGGTGATTATATCAGTGTAAAAATCGTGGTTGAGGTATTGTTTGTTGATTTGTAAAACTTTTTCATCTGTTGTAAACAGATAAGAAACGGTTCCGCATTTTTTACCATGCCCCTCTATCACTGATTTAATCCATTTCTTAAGTTTTAATTTCTGCTTTAAATCCGACGGAGTGTCGGTAGAAAAGTTTACAGCCATATTATTAATTCAATACTTTAACCTTTTGCAAAGAATAGGTGTTGATTTTTTGTTTTCTGTCTACGAACAATTCTTCTTCAATGCCCTCAATTCTGAAATAAAGTGACAATGTTTTTCCGTCATTGCTTACTTTTGCTTTGTCAGAAAGGCTTGATATTATAAATATTTGTTCGTTTTCGGAAGATAAAGCGGCAGCAAAAGCATTAAAATCAAAAGAATTGATTTCGGTATTTATACAAAAACATATTCCATCTTTATAACTTGAAACCGTTATCTCTGCACTGCATTTTGCCAAAGACATAACGTTTTCCATTGTAACGCTTATCGCTCCTATGTAATTGTATATGTGACGACTTTCACATACGTGTTCAATAAAAGATTCCAATATTTGAAATTGGTTTTGCTCTATTTTTATTGTGTCCATTGTTCTTTTCAATGTTAGAGTATCATGTTTCAATTTTCAAAATTAAGAAAATATTTGTTAATTTTATCCTTATAATAGGAAGAATATTGCGCAGGAATTTTCTTAAACAGTTCTATATTTCTGTTTTTTAGTTGTTTGAATGCTTCAAAATTTTTGTTTAAGTCATTGTTAATATCTTTTCCTGATTTTGATTGCCGCTGTTCGTCTTTTTCTTTCTGTATTTGGGCTTTTTCACTCTCCAACATTCTTGTCACAATACGCTTCTGACGGTTGACGGTTTGGCTGTTTATCCGTTTGTTTACAATATCCGTTTCGGTTTCTTCCATCTGTTTAAGCATCTTGTTCATATCTCCCGTCGGCTTACCTCCTTGTTTTTTCAAATCATCTATATATTGCTGCATCATTTGGCGTATCATCTCTTGTTGTGCGGCGGCTTTTGCCATTCTTTCGTTCAGCTGTGCATTTTCTCCGATTTTCGCTTTAGGGGAATTGCCTCTTTGTTCCAATTCTTTCTTCAAACGTTCTATTTCTTTGTTAAGCGCTTGCTGCAACTGCCGCATGTTTTTCGGACTGTTGCCCGATGAAGATTGTTGAGGTGAGTTGCACATCTGCGAAGCGTTACCTTTCTTTGATTTGCCGTGTTTTTGGTTCATTTGGTTCAGACTTTCGGCAAGCAAAAGAGCCAAGTTATTCATTCCGGCCATGGCTGTTTGTTCTGCAGTAGTAGCTTGTGTGTTACGGAAAGAAGAGTAATAACTTTGATTGAACTTAAGCAAATTCTCTATGCTCTTGTTGATGTTTGCGGACGATTTGGAGGTTTCTTCGTTGATTGTTTTGCTTACTTGGGGTTGGCGTTTGCTGATTTCAAACAAAGAATCTGCAATTCCCCGCATACTTTCCTTTACTGCATTCTGACGGTTTATGATTTTTTGATATGCAGGGTCGGAAACCGTTGTGTTTTGTGTCATGTATATAAGTTCTTCCTGTCGTTTTGAAACAGTGACCAAGTTCTTTAAAATCTGTCTTACTTGATTTATATCTTCCGCTAATTGTTCCTGTTCGTTTTCCTGTTGGTTCTGTTCTATTTGTTGTGCCATCTGTTTCATCTGATTGGCAGCTGATTTTTGGTTTTTCGCAGCTTGTTTGGATTGATTCTTCTTTAAATTTTCGCTTGCTTGGTTTTGCTGTTGCGAAATATCGTTTTCTTTTTGTGTGTTGCGGCGGAAATTGAACGGGTCGGACAATTGCGAATCTTTCTGCTCAATATCTTTGAGTTTGTTTTTCAATTCGTTGAATTCTTTGTTCAGTTCCTGTTGTTGTTTTTCCTGTTCGGACAACGGTGTTTGCTTTTTACCGATTTGTTCTGCAAGTTTTTCCTGTTTTTCAGCCAATTTATTAAGTTTGTCTATTGCATTGTTAATGTCCTTTTCAACTTCCAACCGTTTGTAAAGCTCAAGGTTTTTGTCCAATTCCTTTGAAAGTTCTTCGTTTTTTAGATTAAGATTCTTCAGATTCTCATTTATCTTGTCTTTGTTTACGTTTTTGTCTATCATTTCCTTGAGTTGCTGCATAAGTTTTTCCAACTCATTGTTCTGCAACTGCGAAAACAATTCTTCAATCTGCCGTTGTTTTTCCAACAATTCGGGGTCAACGGTGTTGTAATTGTTTTCTATTGCGGCGTTTTGCTGAATTTTTTTGTTGATTTCGGATATTTTTTCCTGTATGCTTTGTTGTTTTTGTTGCAAAGCTTGGATGTCTTTTTCGTCCTGCCAAGACAGATTGGTTTTTTCAGTAAGTTTCTTGGTTAACTCTTCTATTTCTTTTTGCAGTTTTTTGATTTCGTCCAATGTTTTGTCGGCCTGCTGTTTTATTTCCGAAGAATTGTTTTGCAACTTTTCCTCAATCTGACTCTCGGTAGGCACTTCCAAAGTAAATGTTTGGCATACGCTGCTCTTGGCACCCAAAGCGTCGTTGTCCCATACGCGGAAAAAATATTCGGCTTTATCTCCTTTTGATATGTTGTATTTCTTCAGGGACACGGCATGGTAAAATTCCTGTACGTTTTCCTTGTCCGTTATCTGCAAACGTTCAACATAATCTTTTGTTTGCTTGCCGTTGACGGATGTTACTTTCATACAGAACTCCAATTTTGAGAATCCGTAATCGTCTTTTATCTGTCCACGGAAAAAGATATTGTCCGCAATGAGGGAATCCTTCTGTTCAATGACTGCTATTGACGGTTTTTCGTCGTCAACGGTGTTTATAACAAAAGCAATACTGTCCGAAGAAGCGGTGCGTGCGTTGGCTGTGCGTATGCTTACGGTTTCGGTGTGCATATATGTTTTGCTTACGGCAACGGAACCTTTTTTGTCGGGCGTATACTGTTTTATATCCGAATGCTTTTTGTCTTCCTCGTAGTACGAAGCGACGGTTATATACGAACAGTCTTTACCTTTGAGTGTCCAATTGATTTTCGTTCCTTTCGGAACTGACAATCCCGAGATGTCGGTCAAGGTTTCGTTTTGTATGCCTGTATATGCAGGATAGATTATCTCCGCTTGGATGGAGGTAAGTACGGGTTTGGGTATTACATCTATATTATATATACGGCTCAAAACGCCTGCGGCTTCAAATTGAAGCGAAGTGTTTTTTTGTATTTGGGTTATTGTGTAGGCAAAAGAGGACTTGCTTTTCTTTGTCATCTCAAAAGTTTTGCCGTTGATTATGACATTGACTTTTTCGGGCAGCATCTTACCCGAAACTTTTACTTCAACAGTGTAATCGTTTAACTCCGCAGTCTGCGTAGGCGACACAAGGGTAAAAGCAAAAGGTGCAGGCTTTTCGTAAAAAGTATTGTGGTTGATGTATCTTTTGCCGGATTGGCTGAACAAATCGGGGAAGATAATCGCAGTAAGACCTATGACGCCAACGGTTATCAGTAAATATTTGCCCCATTTCTTTGTTTTTTCCGTGTTTACCGCCTTATGAAAAGGAATGGGTGACAATTGCTCGGTTTTTTGTTCTATTGCTTTTATCAGTAATTCGCTTTGTGAGTTTTCGGACATTTGTTGCAGCTGCAACAAATTCAGAAGTTTGTCCTGTATCTGCGGAAAATGACGGCCTATTATTTCGGCTGCCTGACGGTAGGACAGGGTTTTGCCGATACGGAACATTTTAAAGAGCGGAAAAACAATAATTGCCGCCATCACAACGGCAATACCTATATAAAGATAAAATATAAACGTTCGGACATTTATGGAATTCCATCCGAAATATTCTATAATACAAAACACCGCAAAGCCTACGGACATCACCGACAGGGCGTTGATAACGCTCCGCAGGACTTTGTTTTTGTAGTACTTGCGGATAAAAACGTTGAGTTTCTGGGAAATAAGGTTGTCCATCAGTGTTTAACGCGTGCCATTCCTATATAAATGGCTGATAAAAGCGTGAAAACGTAAGCCTGTATAAAAGCCACCAACAGTTCTATAAGCATCATAAAGACGCTGAACAACAACGGCACTATACTTACCCCGTAGCCTAAAACAATGTTTTGTTGTCCGAAGATGAAGATTATACATACCAACGACAGCATGATAACGTGACCTGCCGTAATGTTGGCAAACAACCGCACGGTAAGCGAAAACGGTTTTGTAAATATCTCTATAAATTCCAAGACGGGCATCAAAGGCACGGGAAGTTTCAACCAAACGGGAACATCAGGGTTGACTGTGTGTTTCCAAAATTGTTTGGTGGTAGAGAATTGGGTGATAAAAAAGGTGAACAACGCCAAAGTCAGCGTTACTGCTATATTGCCCGTAATGTTAGCCCCTCCCGGAAAGAACGGGAACAAACCCATCAGGTTGCAAAGGAAGATAAAAATAAAAGCACTTAACAAATAGTTTATATATTTCATGTAAGCACCTTCGCCTATTGACGGTATGGCAATGTCGGTGGTGATAAACTCCACCAAAAACTCGGTGACGGTTTGCATACCCTTCGGTGCAAGGCCTTGTCTGCGTTTGCTGCTGCGTGCGGAGTTGAGAACGATGGCACATATTATGATTGCAACGATGAATATGCCGAAAACGTTCTTGGTTATTGAGAAATCTATAGGGCGTTGTCCTGTATATTTGCCGTCGGAATCAACACATACTATCTTGCCTTTAAGGTCTTGTCCGAGTTCTTCCCCTGCCAACGCAAAGCCTTTGTAAGATTGCTGTCCGTGACGGAACTTTGATGACATGAAACATGTCAACTTGCCGTCGTGGTACAGTATTACGGGCAACGGAACGGATATTTGTTTGTCTTTCCATGTCACTATATGCCATGAATGGTCGTCAGCCAAATGCTCTAAAATCAAATCGCCCGCATTAAAGCTTCCGCTTTTTTGACCTGCCTGCGTGCATTGGCATGCCAAGAGCAAAGAAAACAATATAAAAATAAACTTTTTCATTGCCTTAAGTTTCAAAAATTCTTACGGCAAAGATATGAAAAAATAATGATATGCCAATATACCGTAAGATATTTTTAACAATTTAAACGGAAAATAATAATGTATTTTTGTGAAAAGATGTTTCGTTTTTTGCAAAACGGCGGATTGTTGCAGCCAAACCGCAAACAAATTTTGCCGATTCAGAAAAGAGGAATGAAAAAAGCAGGTTTTTTACCTCAAAAAAAGTGGTTTTTTGATTGAAAAAACCACTTTTTTTCGTGACTAAAGCGTCGTTCGGCAAAAATTAAACGCCAAACGGCATTATTGTATTCTGAAATCATAACGGTTGAACGGCTGCAGATAAACGGTATATATTAATGTGATACATGCAGCAACCGTATTATTATGGTAAAAACAAAAAACAGACCTTGTTAAAAGAAAGACAAGGTCTGTTTTTTTATAAATTTTACGTATTTGTTTTTATTAATTGTCAAATATTATCTCACCTGTTTCAGCACTGTATGTGAATTGACCGAAATCTTTAAGTCCGTTTTTGTTGACAATCATAGTATGTTCCATACCCGATTTGACAATGACTTCAAACTTTTCTGCGGTGTATTGACCTATGGAAGCGTTTTTGAATATCAAAACGGCGTTTTCCAATATCTCACCCTTGGAGTTGAATGCACGTTCTTTGTCTTTGAAATTGTCTTTGGTGATTCGGCCGGTCTTTAAAAACCTCATGGCTTGGTCCCAATCCAATACGGCTGCGTCTTTGTAGCGTTGGTCGTATATAGCAGGCACTGCCGCTCCGTTGAGGATTATATACAGTTGGGCTTTGTTGCCGTCAATCATAGTGATTGGAATATGGTTGGTGGTATATACGATAGGCACATCGGTTACAGGCTGTGGTTTGTTGCCGCTTACTATATCCACAACGGCGGAATTAAGTGCTGCATCTGCCAAAGAGTCTTTGACGCTTTGCGGGACATAGTCCGTACGCAGTATTCTGAATTCCGTGCGGCGGTTAAGCTGATGTGCGGCTTCTTTTTCGTCTTTTGTTTTCAATGCGTTGATATAAGCGTCGGTCAAAGTTACGCCTTTAGGGAATTTATATACCTTTTTGCCGATAGTTACGGTGGATTCTCTTTGTAAAGTACGCGGAATACGGTCGCCGTATCCTTTTGCAATCAAGCGGTCGGGTTCTATGCCGCGTGCAATAAGGAAATCAACCACGCTTTCCGCTCTCCGTTGGCTCAAAGTGTCGTTTGTCAACTGCGGAAACGGTCTTGAGTCAGTGTGTGACCCCAACTCAATGACGTATGTCGGGTTGTTGACCAATATAACTAACAAGTCCGAAAGCGAATCTTGGTATTGGTCTTTCAAATCCCATTTAGACAAGTCGTAACGTATCTCCGGCAATACCACAGGTTCTTTAGGTATAGGAGTAAGGCGGAAATTCCTTACAAAATCTTTAGAAGTTGTCAATCCGACAGTGCTTTCCTTGGCTTCGTTGTTCATATAGTCTATCTGCGAAACCTTAAGGGTATAGTTTACATTGTAACGTATTTGTTCTTTATTGAAGGCATATTTTCCTTCGTAGTCCGTGCGTGCTTCTATTTGCGAATTGTCATCGCCTATAAGTTTAACTTTGGCTCCTGCAATAGGCTGCATGCTTTTGTCGTCCCTCACTTCACCGCTCAAAGAGAACACAAGCGGCGCACGGTAAAAGGAATAAATGTCATAACCTCCCACTCCGCCTTCTCTGTTTGAAGAAAAATATCCGCTTTCTTCAGCACAAGGACTTTCGTCTTCATTGTAATTGAAAATCATTCCTATTTCATCGTACGGCGTATTGATAGGATAACCCAGGTTGACAGGCGTTGACCACACTCCGTCGTTGCATTCCGACACGAATATGTCGTATCCGCCTATGCCTTTCAACCCGTCGGAAGAATAATACAAACGGTTGTCACCTCTTAAAACAGGAAACTCTTCCTTGCCTTCGGTGTTGATGGTTTTACCTAAATTAGTTACGTTTGAGAATTCTTCGTTGACGCTGTTACGTGTTGCTTTCCAAATATCGTAATCACCTTCTCCGCCCGGACGGTTGGAAGAAAAATATATTGTCAACTCGTCCTGCGTAACTGCGGGGTGGAAATAGTTGTACGAAGTGTCGCCTAAATCCAACATAACAAAGTTCTCGGTTTCGGCATCCTTGCTTTTCTTGTTGTTTTTATTGTTTTTGGAAGCTGTTTTGCTTCCTTTGGTCTTCTCGGGTTCAATAGGAGAGGAGTATATGGCACAGTTAAGCTGCAGATTTTTCTTTACGTTACAACGTGAGAAATAATAATGGGTTGTTTTTCCGTTGGTAATCATCACAAGCTCACCTTCGTTGGCTGCAGTGTTTATTCCCTGAACGTTCAAAGGCTGACCTTCGCCGAACAGACCGCTTTTCAGTTTGGATGCAGCATATATGTCGGAAAAGTATTCGCCCGTCCACGCATCTTTGTCCTTGCTTTCTTCGTTGCTTCGGGACGAAGTAAAGGTTATGGCATTGCTTTGCTTGGCATCATCCCACGACGGTTTCCAATCGTTCCACTCCGTGTTGAGATTTTTTTCGTTTCTTATATCATGCTTTGTAGGATTTGCCATAGACTTTTTCGCAAATTCGATGCTCTCCAGCCGTCTTTTGGCAAGCATATCATCAGGCACTAACTTCAAGTATTCCTTATAATTATATTCGGCATTGTCCCAATCGGCTAAATTGCGTTGGAAATCCGCCATATATAAGTAAAGTTTCGGTTGAACCTGATAATATTTGGCTTTAACCAAACGCTGATACGTTTTGATTGCCCGTTCCTTATCTTCCAAATATCTGTAACATTCCGCCTTTTGCCACAATATTCTGTTTTTTTCCTGCCTGTTGGCTTTTATTTTTGAATACGCCTTGTCGTACAGTTCTATTGCATAGGTATATTGCTGGTTGTTAAAGGCTTCGTCAGCTTTTTTTGTCAACGAATTTTGTTGTGCAAAAGCATTAAAGCTAAAAGCAACTAATAATATGAAGATAATCTTTTTGATATTCATAATGCCTTATATGATTTTATCATTTGTTACTTTATAATATTACGTTTAACGGGGAGCAAAGTTACAAAATTATTTTGATAATGCAGGATTTTTATAGTTTTTTTCGCAAAAAAAGTAACGTAATACTCCTTACGGAATTGTTTTAACCAATTTAAACTTAAAACAAAAGAACAATAACCACTCTCAACACCGCAAAAAAATTATGCCGAATTTTCATTTTTCCGCCTCTCTTTTTTCATCTTTCCGCCGCCTTACGATATTTAATTTTCGCCCTACGATATTTAATTTTTGCCCCTTGTGAAAGTAATCCCGAAAAAATCACATTTTTTACCTTAAAAAAATAGGTTTTTTTACTAAAAAAATCTGATTTTTTTCAAACTCTTTTCAGAAAGGGCAAAATTCTTTTCACAAACGGCAAGAACAAATAGGCGAGGGGCAAGAATAAAGGTATGATTGGCAAAAATATTTTCACAAAAAAGCAAAAATGTTTTCGCACGTGGCAGGAATGTTTTCTGAAATAAAAAGCTAAAAATGTGGTTAATTGTTTGTAAGGTGTTTTACTATACTTTTTGCGGTCATGTCCGACGCTCCTGCATTGCCGAGTTGGGAACGCAGAACGGAATAATCGTTTTTCATATTGTGACGGTATGATTCGTCAAAAGCAATCTTCCTGAATTCTTTTTCCAAATCATCAGTATTCCAAAGTGATTGCAACAGTTCTTTAACAACCCCGTGGTTTAGTATAAGGTTGACAAGCGATATGTATTTTATCTTTGCCACGTATTTACCTATGATATAAGAAATACGGGAAGTCTTATAGCAAACGCATTGAGGCACATCGAACAATGCGGTTTCAAGAGTTGCAGTTCCCGAAGTTATAAGTCCGCAATGTGCAACATTCAAAATATCGTATGTTTTGTTGAATATAAGTTTTACGTTTTTGCTTTGGATGTATTGTTTGTAATATTCTTCATCGAAGGAATCAACACAGGCAATTACAAAATCAAATTGGGGATATTTGTCTGCTATGGATGTTTGAACGGGAAGCATTTTCTTTATTTCCTGTTTGCGGCTTCCGGGAAGTATAGCCACTATCGGCTTATTGCCAAGGGAGTATTCTTTTAGGAAATTCTCTTTGTTGTTTTCAGAAGTTTTGAATATTGAAATCTCATCCAACAACGGATTGCCGTAATACTCCACCTCCATATTGTGTTTTTTATAAAAAGGTTTCTCAAAAGGAAGAATTACGTAAAGTTTATCCAAAATCTTTTGCATTTTTTTTATTCTTCCTTTCTTCCAAGCCCACACTTGCGGAGATATATAATAGAAGTTTTTTATTTTTTGCTGATATGTGAAATTTGCTATGCGGAGATTAAAGCCCGGGTAGTCAATGAATATCATGCAGTCGGGTTTGTAAGCCAGTATATCTTTCTTGCAAAAGGATATGTTGCTTAAAACTTGGGGCAAATGGGCGACTACTTCCGCAAAACCCATAAAAGCCAAATCGTTTATGTGCTTGACGATGGTGACGCCTTCCGCTTTTAAGTTGTCGCCTCCGAATCCTCTGAACTCGGCTTGCCGGTCGTATTGTTTTATATGCCTGATTAATAGTGCTGCATGCTTATCTCCCGAGAGTTCTCCCGCTATAACATAGTATTTCATCCCAATTCCAAATAATTATACCGTAATAATAATATAATGGTAGAGCCTAATGTTAAAATCAATGACAGTACCGCTCCTTTTAAAGACTGAAACAATTCCTGTTTTGCATAGTACCGAAGCATTAAAATGCTGCCAACGTTGCAAAATATCATCAATTTCATGTTTACGGTTATATCTGCACGGAGCAATCTTAACACAATAATTATTGCAAATGCCGTAACAACGGTCAGAAGGGTACAGATAACAAAACCGTATGATATTTTGTTTTCTTTAAGTAAATTCATAGATTTTCAAAGCGTTGCTTGGTTTGCGGCAATTCTCTCCATGCGGTGAAATCTACCTGCATCGGCACAACGGAAGCATATCCTGCACTTACGGCATTCCAATCTGCGTCGGGGTTTTTGTCCGTGCAGTGGTATTCTCCGCCGAGCCAATAGATTGTGGAGCCGTTTTGTTGTTCCGTTTTGTCAAATTCTTCGGTCCAATAGCCTTTTGCCTGATGTCCGACCTTGATTCCTTTTATCTTTCCTGTCGGAAAATTCACGTTAAGACACACTCCGTCGTTCAGACCGTTGGTCATAACTTCCTTGATTATCTTTTCCACAAACGGTAAACATCCGTCCAACGGAGCGTTTTTGTCATTGTCGCAAAGCGAAAAGCCCACGCTCGGAACGTTTTCCGCACATCCTTCCATTGCGGCAGCCATTGTACCCGAATAAATAGTGTTTATAGAAGTGTTGGCTCCGTGGTTTATGCCCGCAAAAAGAAAATCGGGCCTGCGTTTGAGTACATTGTCAAATCCCATTTTCACACAATCAACGGGTGTACCCTCCAATGCGTATTCTTTGTAGGAGTCTTCAATGCAAATTTCCGTAAGACGCAAAGGCAATCCTGCCGTTATGGAGTGGCTTTTTCCGCTCATCTCCGTTTGCGGAGCCACAACGACAACTTCGCCCATAGGTTTAAGAATGTCAACCAGTAGTTTTATTCCTCTTGCTTTGTAACCGTCATCGTTTGTAACGAATATCAGAGGTTTTTTATTTGTCATATGATTGTTATTCAAAGGTTAAAATATTTTGTTGATATGTATAATAACGGCGGTAAAATATAAATATTGCAACATTAAAACTATCTTTACATTTTTTACTTCCGTATAAGAATGTCGGCAATATTGAATTTTTATTCTTCTTCTGCAGAATTTTCCTGTTTGTTGAGGTTTTTTATTTTGACGTCTTTATAATAATGTTCTATTACTTCCCAATATTCGTATCCTTCGTTGCACATTCTTACCGCTCCTTCTTGGCTCATTCCCACTCCGTGTCCGTAACCTTTGCCTTTTAACAATACATTGTTGCCCCAAGGCACTACATCAAAGAACGTACTTTTAAGATTGAAATCTTTTCTTACTTGAGTCAGGGCTATGCCGAGTATTTTTGCTTTACGCCCTTCTGATTGTGAAAAATTAAGAAGTTGTTTTTTGTTTTCTTTTACGTCAACGCCTTTGCTTTTAAAGTAGTTCAGCCAATCTCTTTGCGTAATTTCTTTTTCCCATTTGTAGTTCGGCATACCGTAAGAAAAGGTATCCGTTACGCTGCGTAGGTAATCTATTTTGTTGCTCCATACATCTTCGCTGTTAACTGTTTGTCCTCCGCTGTTACTGTGGAAAAGAGTTTCAATGATTTTATCATTTTTGTCCACTATAACTTCGCCCGAAGTTTGCGAAGCCCCTTCCAAACACTGTGTTTTGTTAGCCCGCGACAGGTAAACCTGACAATTCACGTCGTCACACAGATTGTAACCGTCTTTGGAGTGCTTATTGATGAACCGCATCATATAACTGCGGCAGCAGATGGCCTGAACTTTGAAAAATTCGGTGTTATCGCTCGCTCCTCCGGCCTCACTCTGAACAACGCCTGCGAGATAATTGTCCTGCGATACTTCGTTTATCAGTATAAGATTGGTTTTGTCGGCGGACAATTTTACAATCAGATTGTTGTCATAGCGTCTTGCTTTTACGTTTTTAGGAGTTATCTGAAAGAAGCATTTCAAGTCTTCGCTGTAAAGTCTGACGGAGTCTTTGAAAACGGAAGATGTTTCGTTGATTGTTACGGATATGCGGCCGTTTTCAGGTTTTATTGATACTTTGTCTTGTTTTTTTATTTTTACGGAGTCGTTTAAAAAATATGTTCCGAACGACGGAGTGAAACTGAACTCCGAAATATTGTTGACGGAAAATATTCTTATTCTTAAATTTTGTGAATATACGTCAGAAGTGCATTGAACGTGCAGTAAAAATGTCAACAGTAACAACGATACAATTGATTTTCTCATGTTTTTATTCAGTATGATAATGTTTACAATCAAAATTTGGAAATGCAAAAGTACGAAAATATTTTTATTTTTCCTCTTGTTTGTCTTGGTATGCAGGCAATGTGATGAAAAATACCGTCCCTACGTTTTCCTTGCTTTTGAATTCCACCGAAGCGTTGTACGATTCCAATATGGTCTTTACTATTGTTAACCCTATTCCTCCGCCGTCCGATTTGGTCGTAAAGCGGGTATCAAAAATTTTGGATTTGTTTTCGTCTTTTATTCCGCAACCGTTGTCGGCGATACTTACTGTAAATTTGTCCTTTGAAGGCTTGATTTGTATATGTATTCTGCCGTTGTCTTTGTTGTAAAGTGCCTGTACGGAATTTTTAATCATATTGTTGAAAATACGGATGAACAGTTTTTCTTCTCCCGTTACGAAACAATTTTCACAGGCAGTGTAAGTAATGCTCACCTGTTGGCTGTTGGCAAACAAACTTATCGCACTTGCAATACATTTGTTCAAATCCACCTTTTCTTTTTTCACCGTCGGTCTGCCGTAAGAGTTGAGTTCTTGGGTTATATTGCTCACCGTATCTATTTGGGCTATCAAAGAAGGGGATATTTCTTTCCATTTGGTTTCAAACAATTCGGGCTTTTCGTTGTACAGTTTCTGAAGATATTGTATTGAGAGCTTCATCGGTGTCAACGGATTCTTAATATCGTGGGCTACTTGTTTGGCTAATTCCCTCCAGGACGAAAGACGTTCCTGTTGTTTTAGCAAAAGCGAACTTGCTTCTATCTTGTCAACCATTATATTGTAAGCCCTGATTAGTTGCCCCATCTCATCGTCTTTGTTCCATGTGATTTTGTCGTTGTGCGAGTCAATATCTATTACCGATATTTTCTCTTTCACCAACTCAAGAGGCTTGGTTATCAAATTGCTTAACGCAACGAAAATGACTACGGCTATGTTTACCCAAAACAAAAACATGTTGGCAAAACTGTTAATCAAAGAATTGATGTTGTCAAACGATGTTTGCTGTTGGTTGATAAACGGTATATTCAAATAAACGGTGGTATTGTTTGCAGTCACAGGGCAATATGAGGCAAAAAAACCGTTGCCGGCAATGCTTTCTTTTTGATAAAAAAACTTCATTGCCCCGTTGTGCATCTTTTCAAAAGCATGTTTGTCCATACGGCGTGACAATATACCTTTTTCAAATATCTCCGGACGGGAAGAAGTTATAAGTTTACCGTCGGTATCAAATATATTTATGTCGGTCAAAAATATGTTTGACAAATTGATTGCGTCGCTTTCGTTTATTGCACCCTCACCTGCAAGCAATGATTCTATTTCGGGCTGAAGGCTTACGGTCTTTTCTTTCAGATTGTTTATGTTGTTGCGTTCGTTAAGGGTTATCATACTCCTTATACTGAAGAATCCCAGAATGACAAGGCTGATGATAAACGACCCCAAAAGAGATAAAAGAATTTTGGATTTTATGTTTACCGTATGGTTTTTGGCTTTGAACAATGCCGCAAACAGATATTCGCAGCCCAAAATAATGCTTAACAAAAGGAAAAACACCGAAATACTTCCTATGGCTTTGTAAAGGGAATATTTTTCCGAAGAAACCAAGTATACGGTGTTGCCCTGTTTTAAACGGTACAGGTCGTAGTCCGTGTTTTTCTTCCATCCGTCAGCGTCGTTGGTGATTGTATCAGGGAAATTTCTTTCTCCGTAAGAATAAAGCAGGCTGTTGTCCGAATATTTTGCCCATGATAAATCCCTGTTTTGATTTTTATCGGTACTTAAAAACAGAGAATAATTCATGTTGTCGGAGTTCTCTTTTCTCAAACACTCGGCAAACACATAGGCATTGCCCGTTTTAGTATAATATATATAGGTACAATTGTTTTGATGTTCGTTTTCAATGAACAGACAACTGTCTTTTTCGGATTTGACCGTATTTTTCATTCGGTTTTCCGTATAAGCCGATATATTGGTCGGGCGGTTGTCAGGCCGCAGGGTCATGGAATCTTCGGCGGAAAAGACCAAAACATTAGTGTGGTTGTTGTCTTTGAGAAGTGAAAGATAGTATCGGTCAATATATTGTTCGCTTAAAGCACAGCGGTTTGCCCGTATCAACGCCTGTACTGCCGAATCTTTGACAGAGGCCTGCATAAGAGTGTTGAAAGTGCCGGCATCTTCGGCGGTGTTTGTGTCAATAAGGCGGCGGGCAAAGTTTTCAATACGGCGGTCTTTGTTTTGTGCAGCGTAAAACTCCACTATGCTGCCTGCGGTTATAGAAGCAATGAGTATGATTGTGAATTGCAGGGCGAGGTAATATTTTTCCCTGCGTTTTATTCCGCATATTTTCACGGCAATCATGTAAAGGATAAACCCTAACAAGGTTATGACGGTGAAAAGCAGTATGTTGTCGTAATTGATGTGTTGGGAAAACAAACGGAACGATATTCCGCCGTTATTTCTGCACAGCATTACGGTGATGAAAACGAACACTGCGTACATAAAAGCAAGGATTAAGATTTTCAAAACCCTGTCAGTTGTTTTGAAATCAACAAAAGACGACGCAAAAACAGTAAGCAAAAAAACGTTCAGCACCATCCAAACCCTGAAAACGAATAAATCTTTGTCCGAAATGTCAAGGCATTCGGGCGAAGCGTCCAAATAGCATATGGTTTTGCCTTGGTATTGAACGGGAATGTCGGTTTTGTAGTTTACAACCTCTATTTGTTTATCCAAATCGTAAGGAGGATTGAACGTATTGTCTAAATAAGCATTTGTTACGGGATATTTGTGTTTGATAAGATAAAAATAATGTACCGCAGTGTCATTTCTGAAAGTTTGTTTGTGCAGATAAATGCCGTTTTTCAACTCTTGGATGATGCCGCTGCCGTAAGATACGGCATTAAAAGACGAATCCTGCAAGTCAAAAGGCACGGTATTGTCCTGCCAAAAGACCAAAGAACCGTTTACAAACTCCGTCCGTACGCCTTTGGTTTCAATATTTTTGTACAGATATTCCGTTTCGGAGATAAACCTCTGCACAATATTCCTTGCCGAATACTTTGCAAACCAATACCATGACACGCTGCCGATAAAGGACAGGGACAAAAAAATGATAAAAAACAGTCTTAATCTCTTGTTTTTAGTTTCTTTCATCTTAAATATATAAACTCAAAAAAAGCTTTGATATTGTGATTGCATTCAGTGTAAAGGGAAAAAATTTTTACCGCTGCGGAATTACGCAGAAATACAAAACAAAAATTTAAAGCAACGCTTCATTTCAAAAAAAAACATATGTTTTTAAATCAAAAAACATATGTATTTCCGTTCAAAAACATATGTTTTTTCTTCAAAATACATATGTTTTTTTTATTTGGGTTGCGATTTTAATTTTTCAGGGCGTTGCTATTTTATTGCGTTTTAATATTGTAGATACGGTATTTTTGTGTAAATTTGCATTCCGTTTGCATTGCACGGGTTTTTAAGTGCAGATTTGCATACGGGAAAAAGAGTATGAATTTTTAAAATATAAGACATGAAAAAAGCAATGTTTATGTTAGCCCTTGCATCTATGATGCTCACGGCAACGGGATGTTTTTCCCAAACGGAAACATCTTCAAAGGTTAAATGGATGAGCGTTCCGCAGGCATTGGAACAAGCTTCCAAGGACGGCGACAGTGCCAAGATGTTTTTCATAGACTGTTATACCGATTGGTGCGGCTATTGCCGTTTGTTAGATTCAAAGACTTTTTC
Source organism: Bacteroidales bacterium (assembly GCA_017934545.1). GTDB lineage: Bacteria > Bacteroidota > Bacteroidia > Bacteroidales > P3 > Scybalousia_A. The sequence goes on along the minus strand of JAGBJI010000010.1, from coordinate 15,290 downwards.
CAACGATACTGTTGCCGCTATATTGAATTACTATTATTATCCCTGCAAATTTGACGCAGAGGGCAGACAACCCGTAAAAATAAACGGCAATATATACAACCCGTCCACCCGTCAGGGCAGGGGAGGCACGCACGAGTTGATGAAACTTTTGTGGGAAGGCCAATCGGGCAGCGGATATCCTACAATGGCAATACGCAAAAGCGATTTCCGTGCAGCAGATTGTTTGTTGGGCTTCAGAAATGCACAGGAGTTGGAACCTGTATTGGTATATTTTGCCGAAGGATACAACAAAGAAATGTCCTTAAAGAAATTCAGCGACAAATATTCCAAGAAATACCGCGGAGAAGTTTTGAAAAAAGTTTTTGAAAAATAATTTTCAAACAAACGTATTGATTCTATGGACCGTATGAGTGAGTGTATCCGCAGGCTCATGCAACAAAATATCGTAGTTGCGGTGGGTTGTACGGAGCCTGTTGCAGTTGCTTTGTGCGTGGCAAAGGCAAAAGAAATACTCGGCAAGGAAGTTGAAAGGGTTGAATTGTTTCTTTCGGGCAATATAGTGAAGAACGCTATGGGCGTAGGCATACCCGGTACGGGCAAAATAGGTCTTCCCATAGCCGTAGCACTCGGTGTGGTTTGCGGAGATTCGTCCAAACAGCTGCAAGTGCTTTGTTCGGCCAAAGAACATGTGAATCAGGCACAGCAATGGCTTGAAAAGCATACAATAGACATTAAAACCAAGGACACGAAGGAAAAACTTTACATAGAATGTCATTGCTATGCACTGAATGAATCGGCAGTTGCCGTAATATCAGGCACGCATACGAATTTCGTTCATACGGAAAAAAACGGCGAAGTGTTGTTTCACCAAGACTGCAAACAGGAACAGCAAGGTTGCAGTGACGATGCGGCAGCCCAAAACCTTACTGCGTTGCAGGTATGGGAATATGCAACGTTGACGCCTTTGGAAGAATTGCAGTGGATTGATGAAACGGTTACCCTAAATGACAAATGTTCGCAGCAAAGCCTTGACGGAGAATACGGATTGAGGATAGGTAAGAAATTGTACGGGTGTTGGGATAAAAGCATAAGAGCAGAGATAATAGGCAGAACATGTGCCGCATCGGACGCACGTATGGACGGAATCACTCTTCCCATATATTCCAACAGCGGAAGCGGCAACCAAGGCATTACATGTACATTGCCCGTATACTATTACGGCATAAAGAAAAATGCGGACAAGGAATCAATAACACGGGCATTGACTTTGTCGCACTTGATGAGTATATATATCAAAAGCAAAATAGGACGTTTGAGCGCCCTTTGCGGAGTGGTCAACGCTTCGATGGGGGCTGCAAGCGGTATAGCCTTGCTTGCGGGTTGCAGTTTCAAGCAGATGTGTTTTGCACTCAACAATATGATAAACACTATTACGGGTATGGTGTGCGACGGAGCCAAACCGTCGTGTGCCTTGAAGATTTCGGCGGGATTGAACAGTGCGTTTGACAGCGTTTTGTTGGCCCTTGACGACATAGTAGTGGACACTACCGACGGTATAGCCGACGCTGACATTGACAAATCCATAGCTTCAATAGGTAAAATAGGCCGTTACGGAATGGACGAAACGGACAAACTTATCTTGGATATAATGACAGAGAAGAATTGCAGCAGATAGGTTTTCTCAAAATGCTTATACGATACATTCCGTTCAATATTTAATATATGACTTTCAAACAACTTTTACATAAACCTGTAAGTTTGCTCATGCGGATTGAGAATCCGTTTATCCGTTTTCTGTTCGTCGGGGTTATAAACACGGTTGTAGGCTATACATTATTTATTATATGCCGTTGGATAGGCATGCCGAGAGCGTGGGCGGTGCTTACCTCAACCGTATTGGGCGTTACGTTCAATTATCACAGCACGGGAAAAATTGTTTTTCAGAACAAAGGTTACAATGTTATAGTTCAGTTTTTTGTAGTTTACGGAATAATGTACGTTATCAACCTTTTGGAGTTGCACCTTTTGGATATAAGCGGGTTGTACGAATGGATTATTTCTTTAGACGGGAAACATCTAAATATTGTAGAGTCGTTTTCGTTGAATCATGACAAGGTCGGCGACGCCATAGGGCAGTTGATAGTAGTATTACCCAACGCTATAATGACGTTTTTGCTTAACCGTACTTTTGTTTTTAGGAAAAATAAAGCCTGAATCAGCCGTTTGGTTGTTTGTCTGCGTACTGTTTAAGACATTCTTCGCACAGACAATTGTCGTAAGTTTTCTTTAAATAGTCCGCCGTTTGATTGCTTAAACGGTATTTCATGCAAAAACACGACGCATCGTGCGAACACACGAATTCTTTTTTGCATTTAGGACAAATCTTTTTCATATTAAAAAACAAAAAAGGTGATGAACATTTAAATGAAAAGTATTCATCACCTTTGAATATCCGGGTTATATTGTCATCAATTCTTTTTCCTTTTCGGCAAGAACAGAATCAATGTTTTTTATAAACTTATCCGTCAAATCCTGAATCTCTTTTTCGGCTTGTTTTATCTCATCTTCCGTTGCAGGATTCTCTTTACTGTCTTTTGTTTTCTTTACTTTGTCAAGTATGTTGCGTCTTATGTTTCTTACGGACACCTTTGCGTTTTCGCCTTCCGACTTTACGGATTTAACCAATTCTTTTCTTCTGTCTTCGGTAAGAGGAGGCAATGTTATACGTAGTAAATCGGCTTCCACTTTCGGCGTAAAGCCCAAGTTAGCATCCAGTATGGCTTTGTTTATTGCAGGTATTGAGCCTTTGTCCCACGGTTGTATCACTATTTGGTTGGCTGTGGGTGTGTTTACATTGCCCACCTGTTCTATCGGAGTCAATGTTCCGTAGTAATCAACTTTAACTCCTGCCAACATTTGCGGCGATGCTTTGCCCGCACGCATGGCTTTAAGTCCTTTTTCCAAGTGTTCAACCGATGAGGTCATGGTTGCAGACGCCTCATTGATTAATGTTGTTATCTGTGTATTCATTGTTGTATATTTTTATGATTATCCCTATGTTGTTTTATTTGATTTTCGTAAGAATCAATGTATCGTTTACCGATTTATTGTTTTGTGATATATTCAGACGTAGCCAGATAGTATCTTTGTTGTTGAACTTTGCAGTTCCTACAATGCGGAAATTGTTCGTGTAATCGATGGTTGCGTCAGTTTCCGACGACACTTTGGCAGGTATTTGATAAGAAGAATTTATGCCTAACAGCGTTCCGTCAATTATAATTCTGTTCGTACCTTCCGAAGACTTGGTTATAGCCCCTGTATGCAAGTATTTTGTTTGCGGGAATGCGGTTTCGTCGGTCGTCTGCCAATTTCCTACCCATTTTTCCGTATAATCGTCTTTGTCGGGTGAGCATCCTATTGCGGTAAAGATTGCTAACAGTGCAAGTATTTTTATTTTAATTGAATTCATATGTATATATTTTGTATTTATTTGTTGAACAATAATGATTACATTTGCAAAAATAAGAAAAAAATGCATTACACGATATAAAAATACCTTAAAAATACTTCCGTTAAATATAAAATTATTAATTTTGCCGTCTGAAACAGACGGGTTATATTTAACAGATGAGAAAGCAAATACCGAATATAATAACACTGTTGAATCTTTTTTGCGGAATAGAATCCATATTCCAACTTCTCTATTTTGATAATCCTTTTTTGGCATCAGTATTCATTATTTTAGGAGCGGTTTTCGATTTTTTTGACGGTATGACTGCAAGACTGTTGAAAGTATCTTCGCCGATAGGAAAAGAATTGGATTCTTTGAGTGATGTAGTTACATTCGGGGTTGCACCGTCTTTGATAGCAGGATATATATTGGTGGTTACAGGGCATGACGGTATTGCCGTAATTCCTACAATTATTATGGCTTTGATGTCGTCCTACCGCCTTGCAAAGTTTAATTTGGACGTCAGACAGACAGATAGTTTTATCGGATTGGCAACTCCCGCCAATGCATTCATATGGTTAAGCATTCCTTTAGTAGGTTATTTGGCTCAAAATAATGTTTCGCTTTGGTTTTTGCAGGACGGCGGAGTTTTTTTCAGCAAATACTACCGTTTTTTGTCATCTCCGTACTTTATAGTTGTGGGTGCATGCATTTGCAGTGTACTTTTGGTGAGCGAGATTCCGATGTTTTCTCTGAAATTCCACAATCTGAAATTTGGGGACAACAAACTGCGGTATGTATTTCTTGCAATCAGTGCAGTACTTTTGGTTTTGCTTTATTTCGGAGCTATACCTATTATAATAATAATGTATATAATTTTATCAATATTTAATAATATATCAAAACATTCACAAAGATGAAATACCAAGTAATAATAGACATAATGCCGTTGAAGGCATTGTTGGACCCACAGGGCAAAGCAGTCACTTCGTCAATGAAAAACATAGACATAAATACTATAGACAATGTGCGCATAGGCAAACATATAACATTGGATGTAGAAGCCAAAGACGAAAATGAAGCAAAGGCTACGGTGGAAAAAGCATGCAAAGAACTTTTGTATAATCCTATAATGGAGAGTTACGAAATCACTGTTTTGAAATAAGATTTTACCTTCTTGGTACAGGATATTTCCATAGAACAATATAATTATCCTCTTGATGAAACGAGGATTGCCAAGTATCCGTTGGCACAACGTGACAATGCCAAGTTGTTGTATTTTGACGGAAACAACATAAAAGACAAAGTTTTTTATGAATTGCCGTCATTGCTTTCGGAAGATACCTTATTAATATTTAATGATACCAAAGTAATTTATTCCCGTTTGTTTTTCAAAAAGCAAACGGGAAGTCAAATTGAGATATTTTGCCTGGAGCCTGTCACGCCTAATGATTTCCAAGTGTCGTTCTCTTGCAGCGAAACGGTAACATGGAAGTGTCTTATAGGCAATAATAAAAAATGGAAAGATGGCGTGTTGACACAGGACAGGGAAATAAACGGAGAAAGAGTTACTTTGCAGGCACAGAGATTGTATGCCGAGGGCGACAGTTGGGTCGTAAAATTTTCTTGGGACAAGCCGCTGTCGTTTGCAGAGATTATGCAGGACTTCGGTGTCATTCCGTTGCCGCCCTATCTGAACCGGGCTTCGCAGGATACGGACAAAACGGATTACCAAACCCTTTACGCACATTTTGACGGCTCGGTAGCCGCACCGACTGCGGGTCTGCATTTTTCCGACAGAACTTTCAGGGATTTAAAGTCGCAAGGCATTGCAACATCGTTCGTAACGCTCCATGTCGGAGCGGGAACTTTTAAACCCGTAACAACTGATACTGTCGGCGGACACACCATGCACACCGAGAGAATAACCGTAACGCGACAGGTTGTTGAGAATTTGTATAACTATTGTGACAAGACAACCGTGTGTGTAGGTACTACATCGGTAAGAACAGTGGAATCGCTGTATTGGTACGGCGTATGGCTTAAGGAAAACGGCTTTTCGGATACGGAGATTGACATTAAGCAGTGGTATCCGTACCAAACGCACAAAGATATTACGGCAAAAGAAGCGTTGGCTGCCGTTTTGGAGATGATGGATAAGAAAAAAACGGATTGTTTGTACGGACAAACGCAGTTGATTATCGTTCCTTCTTACCGTTACAGGATAGTAAAGGGCATGGTTACCAATTTCCATCAACCCAAAAGCACATTGCTGTTGTTGGTCAGTGCTATGATAGGCGATAAATGGCGGGATGTGTATACGCATGCGTTGGATAACGGCTACAGATTCCTTTCTTACGGCGACGCATGTTTGTTTAAATGTTTGTAAAAAAGCCGTTTTTGTTCAAAAAATTTGGTCGGAATACATTTCTTTTGTAATTTTGCACGGTAAAACTTGAAAACATGAAGGCTGTTAATCATAAAGAATTTATATCCCACGACTTTATGAATATCAAAGAGCTTGACCGGTATGCTCTTTAGGCTTTTCAATTTCCTTTTTTCAGGTCTTTTACATTTATTTATTCCGAATTACAAATTACAATTCATTTTATTAATAATTTAAATAAACAGTTAAAATTATGGAATTACCATTTGCAGAAGCGTGGAAGATAAAAATGGTTGAACCATTGCGTAAATCCACCAGAGAACAAAGAGAACAGTGGCTGAAAGAAGCACATTACAATGTATTTCAACTTAAAGCCGAACAGGTTTATATAGACCTTTTGACCGATTCAGGCACAGGAGCGATGAGCCAAGAGCAATGGTCGGCAATGATGTTGGGCGATGAATCGTATGCAGGTGCAACATCGTTCTATAAATTTGAGAATGCGGTAAAACGTATCTTCGGTATGGACTACGTTATTCCTACCCACCAAGGACGTGCAGCGGAAAACGTATTGTTTTCATATCTTGTAAAAGAGGGTAATGTAATCCCGGGCAATGCACATTTTGATACTACCAAAGGACATATAGAATCAAGACATGCATTTGCAATAGACGTTACAATACCTGAAGCAAACGACACACAGTTGGAGCTGCCTTTCAAGGGCAATGTTTCGCTTGAACTGTTGACAAAGGTATTGGAAGAAAACAAAGGCAATGTTCCTTTCTTCGTACTTACGGTTACAAACAACACCAAAGGCGGTCAGCCTGTAAGCATGGAGAATATAAGACAGACATGCGAACTTTGCCATAAATACGGTGTGCCTGTGGTTATGGACTCTGCACGTTTTGCTGAAAACGCTTACTTTATCAAAACAAGGGAACAGGGTTACAAGGACAAAACTATAAAAGAAATAGTGAAGGAAATGTATTCTTATGTTGATATGGCAACGATGTCTTGCAAGAAAGACGCCATCGTTAACATGGGAGGTTTCATTGCAACGAGAAACAAAGAAATTTACGAAGGATGTAAATTGTATTGTATTCCTTTTGAAGGCTACATCACTTACGGCGGATTGAACGGAAGGGATTTGAATGCAATTGCTGTCGGTTTGGATGAGAACACCGAGTTTGATATGTTGGAAACAAGAATCAAACAGGTTGAGTACTTGGCAAAGAAACTTGACGAATACGGCATACCTTACCAACGCCCTGCAGGCGGACATGCAATATTTGTAGATGCAGATAAAGTTTTGGACCAAATACCTAAAGAAGAATTTCCGGGTCAGACGTTGACTTGTGAGTTGTATTTGGAAGCAGGCGTACGTGCATGCGAAATAGGTTACATGTTAGCCGACCGTGACCCTGTTACAAGGGAAAACCGTTTCGGCGGATTGGACTTGTTGCGTCTTTGCATACCAAGACGTGTATACACAAACAACCACATGGACGTGATAGCTGCAGCATTGAAAAATGTTTATGACCGCAGACACGAAATCAAACGCGGAGTTGAAATTGTTTGGGAAGCACCGTTGATGCGTCATTTTACGGTTCAATTGAAGCGTTTGGGCTAAAAAATGTCCGTAAATCTTGTAAAAAAGCGTCATTTTTTCTCAAAATGACGCTTTTTTTTCGTTTTGTAATTTATTGATTGCGATTTTGTTACGAAAAAATTCGGGGGGGGGGGGGAGCATATTTTCTTTCCAAAAAGTTTGGTGGTTTCAACTAATTGGCATAACTTTGCAAAACCAACATAGATAGTTATTTAAATAACTATAAAAATCATCATCATTTTTACATTCATTTTTTTTCTTCCTGTCCGATGTGAATCGGGCAGGAAGTTTTTTACCCCGAATCCGTTTGTTTATTGACAACAAAAAACTCTTTTCCGACAAAATTTACGGTTATAGTACTGATGATGTTTTTCTTTTCAGTATAATCAGCATTGTTTTTTGTCTTCTTTGGTTGTATCTTCAAAAAACGTGCCGTTAAATCAACGGCTGAAAATTGTCTTTTCTAAAACCATTTCAAAAAAACATATGTTTTTTGTTTCAAAAACATATGTTTTTTAATTAAAATTCATATGTTTTTTTGAAAAAATACATATGTTTTTTATTTTTCTTTTCTGAAAAGAAATCTTTCGCATAAGGTTTCAGATAAAAAAAAGCCGCAACGTATTAAATGTTGCGGCTTCTTTATTGGTATAAAAATATGATTGGTTACTGTCGGTATATGGTTTTAAAGATGTATTCTATTGCATCTATGCTGCGGGGCGTCTGATTGTCCAAGTTGTCTATGCCGAATACTTTGCCCTCTTTAACGGCTTTCAGTTCGCTGTACGGATGCATGTTCATAAAGTTCTCCCTGTCGTAACTGCGGACGAAGATATAGTCGGGTTGATTGCGGAATAATTCTTCTTTGTTGAACGACCAATTGGTTGCATTCTTGGCTATGTTATCGCCGCCTGCCAAGGTGATGATTTCGTTTACGTATGTATCTCCTCCGGCAGAGAAATCACCGCTTGTACCGAACCCTACAACATAATAGACTTTGGGCTTTGTTCTTGCGGATTGCTCCGAGAGTTTTTTGCATTGCACGGACACGGCGTGCAGACGTTGTTTGCAGTCTTCAATCAAACTGTCCGCTGTTTTTTCTTTACCTGTTATCTTGCCCAAGGTACGCATCACGGCGTACATGTCTTGTATTTTAGACCCTTCTCTGAAACTCATCACCGCAATGCCTGCATCCTCAATCATGGTTACTGATTTTTTCGGAAAAATTGACGAAGTTATCACAATGTCAGGCCGTAAGGCGATGATAAGTTCTAAATTGGCGTCGTTGATACCGCCGACCGATTGGATTTTTTCAGCCTGCGGGGGAAATTTACAGAAATCCGTACGCGTGACAAGCCGTTGCCCGCACCCCAAAGCAAACAATATTTCCGTCACCTGCGGAGATACGCTTGCAATACGCTGATTGTCTTTCTTTATTTTCGGGTTTGACGATACGTAAACGTTGTCTTCCCCTATCTGAGGCTCAACGGAAGTTTTTTTGCAACCGTTCAAGCCTATTAATACGCATGCCGTTAGGCATAAAAAAATAATACGTTTCATTGTTATTTGGTTATAATTACGTTTTTATCATCGGTTATACCCGCAGAAACTTCAAACAAGAGGGAAATGTTGCCGGGTGTAAGCACTTTTTCGGTATTGTCAATCATAAAAAGGTTACCTTGCTTTAGTGCCAATATATAATCGGAATATTTTAAGGCAAGGCTCAAATCGTGAAGCACTGTTACAACGGTTGCAGAGCGGGAAGACTGTATTTCTTTCAACAGATTCATTATCTCGTATTGATGTTTGATGTCCAAATTGGCAACAGGCTCGTCCAAAAGCAGAACATCGGTGTGCTGGGCAAGGCTTCTGGCAATGAAGATGCGTTGTTTCTCACCGCCCGAAAGCGAATTGATGTTACGGTTTCGCAGATGCCACGTCTGGGTTTGGCACATGGCTTGTTTACACGCAGCAAAGTCTTCGTCGGTTTCCCTTGACAGCATTTTTTGATAGGGCATGCGTCCCATCAAAACTATTTGCAGGGCGGAAAAATCAAAATCCGTCGGATTGTTTTGAAAAACCATGGAAATGTTTTTTGACAATTCCCTGCGGGAATAACTGTTCAAAGGTTTGTCTTTAAGATGTATTTCCCCCGAAGAAGGATTTATCAGATTGCAAAGCAGTTTCATCAATGTGGTTTTGCCGCTTCCGTTCATTCCTATAATGCCCGTAAGCGAGCGGGGACGGATATTGAAACTCATGTTGTGTAATATTTCGGTGCAGTGTGTGCTGTACGAAATATTGTGTGCGGTGATTATTGCCGTGTCACCAGATTGTGTTGTCATAAGAGATAAAGTTGTTGTTATTTTTTTGCAATTGCAAAGATACAAAAAATTAACAGGTTGGTTAAAATGTTTATATGATATTAATATTTTGCGTATTTTTGCAACTTAAAATCAAGTATTCACACATTAATAATACATAAAAACATAATGGAACATAAAGTAAGAGTAAGATTTGCACCTTCGCCTACCGGTCCGTTGCATATAGGAGGGGTCAGAACGGCGTTGTACAATTATTTGTTTGCAAAACAAAACGGCGGAGATTTCATTTTAAGAATAGAAGACACAGACCAAACGCGTTTTGTTGAGGGTGCAGAACAATATATTATAGAATCATTTCAGTGGTTGGGACTTAAATTTGACGAAGGCGTGACAATGGGCGGACCATACGGTCCTTACCGTCAGTCAGAACGCAAACATCTTTACAAAGATTACGCACTTGAACTTGTCAACAGGGGCAAAGCATACTATGCTTTTGACACTCCCGAAGAGCTGAACGCCAAAAGGCAGGAAGCGGAAGCACAAAAGCAGACTTTCCAATATGATTGCAATACAAGAAACACGCTTAAGAATTCGTTGTCATTGCCTGCCGATGAGGTGCAGCGGCGTTTGGAACAGGGAGAAGCATATGTTATAAGATTCAAATTTGAAAAAGGGGAGAAAATTGAGTTTGACGATTTGATAAGAGGGCATATCAGCGTGGACTCTTCACTCTTGGACGACAAAGTTCTTTACAAAAGCGACGGCATGCCTACTTACCATCTGGCCAATATAGTAGATGATAGATTGATGCATATAACCCATGTCATCAGAGGTGAAGAGTGGCTGCCGAGTTGTCCGTTGCACGTATCGCTTTACCGTGCTTTCGGTTGGGAAGATACGATGCCCGAGTTTGCACATCTGCCTTTGTTGCTTAAACCCGACGGTAAGGGCAAACTTTCCAAACGCGACGGCGACAGATTGGGATTTCCTGTCTTCCCGTTGCAATGGCACGATAACAAAAGCGGGGAAATATCTTCCGGATACAGAGAAAGCGGCTATCTGCCGCAGGCTGTGGTTAACATGTTGGCACTTTTGGGTTGGAATGACGGAACCGAACAGGAGATATTCTCATTGGACGAGTTGGTAAACAAGTTTTCCATAGACAGAATATCCAAACACGGAGCCAAATTTGACCTTGACAAAGCCAAATGGTTTAATCACCAATATTTGCAACAAGTTTCAGATGACGAACTTGCCGAAGTTTATCAAAAGCAATTGCAACAAAAAGGTATCAATACAGAGTATCAAACCGTTAAACAGGTAGTCGGCTTGGTCAAAGAGCGTTGTTCGTTTGCCAATGAGTTGTGGTTAAACAGCGATTATTTCTTTGTACGGCCTGAACAGTACGCAGAAAAAGCATTGAAAAAGCGTTGGAAAGAAGGAACGGGTGCAATCATGCAGACAATATCGCAACATTTGCATGATATAGAGGATAATGATTGGGCTGAAAAAGCCGAAGATTTCCTTATGGACTACATTCCGAAAAATGAACTTAACATGGGACAGATAATGAATTGCCTTCGTCTTTCGGTTGTGGGCGACACCAAAGGACCGAATATGCTGGATATAATGAAAGTGTTAGGCAAACAGGAGATATTGTTCCGTTTGGATACAGCCATAGCGAAGATTAATCTGTAAGAGTTTGGCTTTACAAAATTGTTTTCGCAAAAGAAAACAAAAATACATATGTATTTTGAGAAAAAAACATATGTATTTCAATCAAAAAACATATGTTTTTTATTTCAAAAACATATGTTTTTTATTTTTACTTTCAGAAAAGAATCTTTTTTAATCACACTGTTTATTGGTTTTGCCAAGGAAAAACATGCATAAAGTGCGGCAAAAAAGTTTTTGTTAATATTTTTTATTCTTTTACCAATTCCAAGTAGTAAAATCCAACTTATAACTTATTCCCACGGTTATTGAACGCATTTTATCAGTCTTTGCTTTGTCCAATACGGGCAGAAGACTTGCCTGCGTATATATTGAAAACTTCCGTCCCAAGTTAAGCCCTAAATAAGCGTCAAGTTGAAATTTTCGGTTCACGTCTTCAAACGTTACGGCTGATTTTGACAAAGGTTTGGTGTCCGTGGCATCGGAATATTTCATATGCCATGACGGCCGCAATATAATATAAGGTGTCAGTCCTATGTCAACACTCGGAGCGTTTGCGGTGTTGTCCAAATAGCGTCGGTACATAACGGGGAAACGTACGGTTTGGCATGTGCGGTACAAAATCTGATTGTTTTTGTTTTCAACGTTCAATCCGTCGGAATATCCGTCAGCACTGAAATGCAAATATTTGAATCCGAATCCCCAACCTGCGATAAGGGAGTTTTTGTGAGGGAAATTGATTTGCCAAAGGAAGTCAAAATTGTCATTATATGCATATGCTCTTCCCCAGAAATCAGATTTGGGTACAACGAAGCCTGCGTCTGCCGAAATTTTCCAATAAAACTGCAAGCTGTTTACCCCGCTCGGAAGATTGTTTTGCTGACGCTCCAAATCAGAGTGTATGTCAAACGGCTTATTGTCCAAAAATATTTTTCCGCCGTTTTGATTCAATCTGCAATATTGCGAAGGGAACGAATACTTGTGGCAACGTATTTGTGCAGAACCGTCAGCCTCAATGTCAAGGTGTTTTTTCACCGCAATACTGTCCGAAACTATACATTGCGACGTGCTGTCGGCTTTGATTATCAGTGTATCGGCAACAAAAGTCTGCGGACATATCATACAAAAGCGTGAATTGTCTTCGGTAAACAGTGAAAACATGCAGACGGTTTCATTGTTGAGCATGGCAACATCTGAATTGCCGTAAGCAGTAAGCGTTTTCGGGCAGTTTTTCAGGCGTAACTCTATGGTGATGTCTGCATCGGCGGATATTTGTTTATCTTCCACCGTCAGAGTGTCACCCCTGACGGAAAACAAGCCTGCAATCTTCGCAGCGTTTTCACTGCCTGTTGCAAATAATACCGATACCGTGTCAGTAACTCTTGAAGACGATATGTTTATATATGTTTTGTGTGAGTTGTTTTTTATTTTTACGTGGTTGATTGGCGTGTCCGTTGCTTGGGAGATACTGTTCTGTGCAGTACACGGTAATATCAATGCAGCGAATACATATAAGAATAAAATTTTTGTTGCTTTCATGGTTTTATCCTCTTATTTTGTTAAAAAATTCTTTAGCTTCGTTTCTCATTTTTTTCAATCCTGTCGGCTCGGGTTCTGCATAGGCTACAAGATTTTGTGATTCCGTTCTGTCCGATTGCTTGTATACTATAAGCAAATCCGTTTGTTTTGCAGTGTTTTGCGTTTCGGTTGTTTTAGGTTCAGTATTGGGTTGGGATTCTTCATAAACCGCAATAGGTTCTTCATTAATTAAATCCTGTGTTTTTTCGTTTTTGATTATTGGTTTTATGTTTTGCGTTACGTGTTTTTGCGGTTTAACGGCGTAGGTTACGGTATCAACGCTTTTAATTGTAGAACTGACGTGTTGGGGTACGGAAGGAACTTTTGCAACAGGGCTGTCAGGCGTCGTATTATCAGAAAACGTATAGACAAAATATGCAGATGCAACAACGAAAAGCGCAACCGTCGCCGCTTTTACCCATGTGAAAGCATTGAAAACAGGACGCATCAAAGTTTTTTTTAGTTTGAATTCTTCGTTTGTAGAATACGTGAACTTTATTTCACTGTCCGTATCAATAATGCCGCCGTTGAGTTCATGGTGGAGGGATAAAAATTCATCCAACTCTCTTTCGGCTTGCTTGCTTAGCGTACCTTCGGCTTTGTCAAGCAAAAACGCTTCGTAATTATCAAGTGTTATCATAACAAATTGTCTTTCGTTTTTATCATTTGTTGCATTTGTTTTCTTGCCCTGTAAAGATACACCTTTACCTGCTCCATTGACAAGTTCAGTATCTGACTTATCTCTTCGTATTTGTAGCCTTCCTCGTCTTTTAACACCAAAACGGACTTTTGAACGGCGGGCAGTTGTTGCAAAAACTTATCCAACTCTTCTTTTATTATCATCTGCGGTTGATAAACCTCTTCTTTGCACCCGTCAATGGCGTCGAAATTGCGTTGTTTACGCAGGCAGTCAATTGATTTGTGGTAAACGGACGAAAATATCCAAGATTTGATTTTTTCTTTGCAGATATTGCCGCCCGTTTCCCAGAGTTTCAGAAATACGTCCTGCACAATATCCTCCGCCGTTTCCCTTTGTCTGACCAAGGTGTAAGCAAAGCGGAAAGCATTGTCGGAAAAATCCTTTACATATGTATTATACTTGCGTGCAGTCAAGGTTTGCAGTGCCGACAAATATGAGGTTTACGGAGTTTTAGAATTGCAATCCGAAGCTCAAACGCAAAGGCAGAACGTTGATGTTAGGAGCGTCGGTTATTTCAGAGGTTGAAATAACGCCCGAAGTCACTTCGCCGCGGTACACGTTAAGCATGTACGACAGTCCGATGTATGCCGACTCTAATTTCCATCTCAATTCCAAAGGAACATACATGACCGATTGGTTGAAGTTGGCCGAAAGATTTCTCGCACCCATCACCGTAGTTTGGTCTGTTATGGCTTTGAAATCGTATTTCAACGAGTTGGAGCCGAACAACAGTCCCGTTACAAAGGTAAGTCCTTGTTTGGAATGAGGCTCTTTGAATTTCAGAAAATCGTATCCTATCTTAAAACCCATAAGTCCTGAGGTAAAATCGCAGGTTGAGGTATTTGAGCTGAAATTGCCCGTACCTGATAATTCAATATCAAAAACAAAGAATGCCCTTCCGTATCTTGCTCCCAAGTTTATACCCAATCCTTCGCCGAAACCTGCAGGCCGTGAACCCGCTGCGGGCTTCCAACCTTTGTTTGCGGACAAGAAATCAAAATTTATTTCTATTCCGCCCGTGTATTGCCATTTTTTAGTTTGCTCCTGTGCCTTTAAGGAAGAAAAACCTAAACACATTGCACTGATTAGCATGATTGCCGTGATTTTTACTGTCTTCATCTTTTGTTAAATTTTATTTATAAATATTAAAACGTTAATCCTTTTGTTTTATTCTTTACACAAGTATGACGCACGGGAGGGTAAAAATGTTACAATTGCAGTAAAAAATTTTTTTAGACGGCATTAAAAAATATTGTTTTCAGAATCTAAAAATAAAAAACATATGTATTTAAAACGAAAAACATATGTTTTTTGATTAAAATTCATATGTTTTTTTGAAAAAATACATATGTTTTTTTTAATTGTGTTCTGAAAAGAGTAGGCGTAAAGCAAGAATATACTTTGCATTTCGGGCGTAATGCAGAATTGTAAATATGAATCAGGAGTATTTAAGCGGATATTCTTTGCCGCAGGGACAATAAAAAACGGAACCGAATATGATTTCGGTTCCGTTTGAAACACGTGGCATCGACAGGATTTGAACCGGTGACACAAGGATTTTCAGTCCT
>JAGBJI010000009.1 GCA_017934545.1 Bacteroidales bacterium | reverse complement strand
TCATAGAAGATTTTTTAGCAAGAAAATAACAGTAAACTATATACGGAGATTTTAAAATCTCCGTATATAGTTAATATCATTAAAAATGTCCATTAATTTAAAATGTCTTCAAAAAACCATTAATTTTATCCATTAAGCCTTGAAAATCTAGGTTTAATGGACAAAAAAGTAAGCTGAAAAGGCTGTAATTAATTAAAAATGTTACCTTTGCAAAGGTTTTTAAAAAACACATGCAAAAAAGTGTAAGTTTTGTGGTTCGTGCCACACTAAAAAGAACGGCAAAAAACGTGGTAAAATATCGTATAAATGTCTTGATTGCGGCAAACAATTTACTCTAAATAACAAAACAGTTCTGACTAACCGTATCTACAATGATTATGTTTTTGGTAAACAAACTCTTAATCAGCTATCTGATGAACCATTCAACGCAGGATTGGAAGTGTCCGCTCTATTCGTTATATATCTAAAGATAAAAACGTTATTGTTTTAATGGATACTACTTATTGGGGAAGAAATTTCGGTGTGGTGGTATTTAAAGATAAAATAACCAAAAAAATTTTATGGAGAAAGTTCATATATAGAAAAGAACATATATCGGATTATACAGAAGGTATACTGTGGTTGAAAGAGCATAGTTTCAATATATTAGGTATTGTTTGTGACGGATTAAAAGGTTTATTCAAAGAACTTGACGGTTACAAAATACAGATGTGTCAATATCATCAGATAAAAATAACAGAGAGATACCTTACATTATCACCTGAAACAATTGCAGGGCAAGAATTGTTACAACTTGTCAAAGAGATAACGTGTATGGATAAAGAGAGTTTTATCGGTGCTTTTGATGCATGGAATAGTCGTTGGAATTATTTTTACAGGAACATAGTATAGATGATAACGAAAGAAAGATATTTATTCATAGGCGTTTAAGAAGTGCTGTAAGGAGTATGAAAACAAATATGAAATATTTATGGACGTGGTATGACTTCATAGAATTAGGTATTCCTAATACAAATAATGCGTTAGAGGATTATTTTACTCACCTTAGAAGTAAATTAAAAGTACACAACGGGATGAATATAAGGCAAAGGGAAATCTTTATTGATAAATATCTTGCAAAAGAATATGAACGTTAATATTTACTACACTTTTTGCGATACTTCAGCCTCCCATTTTGTCCATTAAGCCGATTTTTGTGATTATTACAGCGGATAAAAAACTAAAAAGTATTGCATTTTATAAGAGAAAAACTTTAAAAGTATTGCAGTTTATAGGTAAAAAAAACTTCATAAATATTGCACTTTAAAAGTAAAAAACTTTCAAAGTATTGCAGTTTAATTGAATATTTTTTCATAATTTTGCATCCTAATCGCTTGAAAATATGCAGAAAGAAGATTTTATAAGGATATTGTCCGACCAAAAAGCAGAAATAGAAGCAATAAATATCAATAAATACTGCGCAAGAAGGGAAGAAGAACAGTTCGATTTTGACAGTACATTGGCACAGATAGTTATCGGAGTGAGGCGTTGCGGTAAATCAACACTGTGTATTAAAGTTTTGAAGCAAAAGAACATCAATTTTATATATGTTAATTTTGACGATGAACGGTTGTCTTCGTTAACAAAAGACGACTTGAATGTGTTGTTGGAAGCGGCTTATATAGTTTACGGCGACACGGATTACATGTTTTTTGACGAGATACAAAATGTGCCGCAATGGCATTTGTTTATCAACAGATTGCTCCGCCAAAATCTTCATTTGTTTATCACAGGTTCCAATGCAAAACTGTTAAGCGGGGAGTTGAGTACATATTTGACGGGACGGTACAACGAGATAGTACTGTTTCCGTTCTCTTTTGCGGAGTATTGCAGCGTAAAACACATAGACACAGAGCAAAAGACAACCAAATCCGCCGCATTGCTCACAAAAGCACTTGCCGAATATCTTGCCGATGGCGGCTTGCCCGAAACGGTTAACGTGAAAAACAAACGGAAATATGTGATGAGTTTGTTGAATTCCATCATAAAAAAAGATATTTCGCAGAGGTTTAAAATCCGATATACAGAAGCCTTGAACAATATGGCTAACCACTTGATAAATAACTTTTCGCAGGAAGTGGTAATCAATAAACTGAAAGATATTTTTTCGTTCGGTTCGTCGCATACGGCCGAAAACTATTACTCGCATCTGAAAGAAGCGTACCTGTTGTTAGGGTTGAAGAAATTTTCGTTCAAAAGCCGTGAGCGGATATACAACGAAAAGGCATATGTTGTGGATTTGTCGTTTGTATCGCAGCGTACGGACAATTTTTCTGCGGAGAATTGGGGATGGAGATTGGAAAATGCGGTTTATGTTGAGTTGTTGCGGCGTTGCAATCCGTTATCGTTGGATATTTTTTATGCTAAAGACGGCTATGAGATAGATTTTCTTGTGACCCAAGCGGGACATACGGAGCAATTGATTCAGGTTTGTTGGTCGCTGTCGTCAAAAAAGACTTATAACCGCGAGGTTAATGCTCTGGTAAAGGGTGCGGAAAAATATCATTGTGAGGATTTGTTGCTTATAACTATGAACGATGCCTCCGTTGTGGAAATTGGCGGACATAAAATAAAGATTGTCAACGCAGAATGGTGGTTTTTGGAAGATAAGGTTTAAAGTTTTATCATTTTTTAACGGTAAAAAACATTTAAAATATCGCAGTTCATAGATTGAAAATCCTAAAAACATTGCAGTTTAAGGTTGAAAAATCTGAAAAGTATTGCACTTTAAATATAAAAAATATCAAAAGTATTGCATTTTGTGATATTGTTTTATTGTCTAATATCCTTGTTATCAGTAGATAATGAGAGCTTATTTTGATTTATAAAAATCATTGATTATTTTTACTCAAAAAAGATGGTTAATGTAGATTGTTAAAAGATGTAATTATTTATACTTTTTAATTGTTTTGCTTGTGTCTTTTTCGCAATTAAATACTTCCTTTTTATACTTTTTCTCCGCCTTTTCGCAATAAAATTTTGCCCAATGCAATAAAAATTCCGCCCTTTGCGAAAGTAATCGTAAAAAAATCTGATTTTTTAATGCAAAAAAATAGGTTTTTTTAGTGAAAAAATGTGATTTTTTTGAGATTCTTTTCTGAAAGGGCGGCAGTGTAATACGAAAAAGCAGCGGTGAGTGAAGAAAAGGCGGAGATTAGGTGCAGTGGGATTGGTAATCAATGCGTAGTTTTTAATTGAAGATATTGTTAATTGAAAAACATTTCGTATTTTTGCAACAGTATAAATGAAAAGTAAAACTCGTATTATGGCAACTACGGAAAGTATAGCGGAAATGAAATACAACTTTATTCACGATTTCGTTAATCTGAATGACAGAGATAAAGTTAATAAGGTTATCATATATTTCAATATGATAATGTCCGATGACAACATATTGCAAAAACAGTCAAAGTTGATGCGTTTGTACGGTGCATTATCCGGAGAAGAAGGAGAGCAAATGCAAAACGACATTGCCCAAGCACGCAATCAAGGCAGAGAATATTCCCGTAAAATTGTTTCGTTTGATTAATTAAAACTACAAGACAATGAAACGATACCTTTTAGATACGAATATTTGTATTTTCTTTATACGGGGAATGTATGATATAGACAAATTTATCCTTGAAAGAGGAGAAGAGAATTGCTTTATATCGGATATTACCGTTGCTGAGTTGCTTTACGGAGCCAAAAAAAGCAATAATCCTAACAAATCTTTGCAGATAACAAGCGAATTTATCAATTCGTTCTCTGTTGTACATATATATGATAGTTTGGAAACTTACGCTGACAACAGAGTGTTGTTAGAAAAACAAGGACAGAAATTAGATGATTTTGATTTGTTAATCGGTTCAACGGCGGTGAAAAATAATATGATTATGGTAACGGATAATGTAAAGCATTTGGCAAGAATACCGGATATTAATATTGAAAATTGGATTGAGAGATAATTATTTTTCGTATATTTGCAAAATCAAATCAAGGAAATTTGACGTATGATTGAACAAAAATTGCATACAAGCAAACAAAATAACAATATAACCACCTCATTACTAAATGTATGGGGGGGGGTATTTTTGCTTTATTCCAATACCGTATAGCAAACACAGAAAAGAATTTATATAATATATTAAGTAAGGAGTATGCACGTAGGCGTGCGTACTCCTTACTTGCATTATATAGTGCTGTAAAATGACGTGTATATTGTATGACGGCAGACAAGAAAACAATAAACCAAAAGAAGAAAGATACAGAAACATAATTATTCACTGTCAATCCCGGGTGTCGCAGCGGGTTATCTGCGCAGAAAAATATGAACGATGAATTAAAACATGTTTTCAACATTATTGCAAAAGACGAAAGTAATGTTGCTTACTTTGAACAAAAGTCTTTGTTGAGCAGATTGTTTGAAACAACAAAAGAAAATTACAGTAAAGAGAATATAGTTTTAAGACTTACGGTGCTTGATTCTATGTACACAACCAATGCAAGTTTCAATTATTTCGGATTGGAACATATTGCAGATAAGATTCTGTCATTCGGCGATGAAAGCAAGTTTATTCAATACGCAAAAACTATCCGTGAGAAAGGGGCTGATGACAAAGAATTGTTCAGTACACAGTACGGTATTCGTAAAAATTTATCATTAGGTTCTCTTCAAACTTCGTTATTGTCTAAATATATCTATTATGTCTTTATGACTAATAAGGATAATGACCCGATAGGTTTTCCTATTTATGACAATTTGGCTGTTGCTTCTTACCCGAAACTTTGCAAGATATTAGGTATAACCAAGAATAAGACTCATGCAGAGAATATTCATACATATATAGATGATTTGGATATTGTCAGAAAGAAAATTTTTGACAAAGACGTCTTGTTTGATGGTATGCAGCAATTTGATATTTTGGATGCTTATCTTTGGCGGATGGGTAAATTTTCTAACGGTAATTTGTCTTTATTGCTTGCTGAAGATGATTACAAAAAGTTTATTAAAAACCTGAAGTTAGAAATTAATAACGGAGAAAGTGCAGAGGAATACAATAAAAGGATGTGGACAGCATATCCTGCGTTGTGCAGTAAAGAGGATAAACAACGGAAAGGAACTGACGGAATAGTTGTGACAACCTACTCTGCAGACATCAATAAGATTATTGTTGAAAAATTTAAGACGATGAAGGCGGAAGATATATTCAAAGGTCTGTCAGACAAAGAATGTATGTCTTCATTATTAAACCATTGGAAAGAAAATTACATAACAAACAAAAATTAAAAAAGGATAAATAAGATGAAAAAATTAGTAAAATTCGTCGCAATTGTTATTGCGACAGTAGTAGTAAGCGGCAACGCTGTTGCATGGTCAGTAGGAAGTCTTACCAGAACGTCGGTGACGATTATCGCAGGGGATAACGATGTATCCGGTTACATCACTACTCTTGCTATAACGAAACAAGGTGCATCTTCTTATAAATGGGAAGAGTTGCGTACCAGAACTTGGGGAAAATATGTAACTTTTTCCGGTTTAGACCCGAATACTACGTACGAAGTTTACACTACAAACACCACTGGGGATTATGAACATCTTAAAGCAATCGGTACATTCACAACGCTTCAAGGTGTAAAAATAGGTGATTTGTATTATGGATTCACTGATTCAGATGAAGCCGTAGTTATAGATTATACATATCCGCCTTCAATGTTTGAGGGAGATGACTTTGATAATATAATAGTAGATATATCTATTCCTGACAACATAACCTATAACGGAAAATCATGCCCTGTTGTAGCTATACAAGGTAATGCTTTTAGGTTTTGTTTTTATGATATGTTTTTAAGTGGGAAACTAACTATAGGAAAAAATTTACAATACATCGGGCCTGATGCTTTTTCCGGTTGCAATCGTTTAGATACTATAATTTGCAAAGCAGATGTACCTGCAGATTTAGCGGATTATGCTTTTGAGGGATTATCCAAAAATATTACTTGTATAGTTCCTTGTGGGCAAAAAGCCGTGTATCAATCAAGTGCTGGTTGGAAATGGTTCAATATTGTAGAAAATTGCGGCGGTGTCGGTATAGATGATGTCGCAGAAGGCAATATAATTTCCGTTTATCCTAATCCTGCAAAAGACTTTGTAGTTATAGAGAATGTAGAATGTAATGCGGAGCATATGACAATCAATGTATATGACGCACAAGGCAGATTGATTTTATCGGAAACTAAACCAAATGCTACATCTTACACGTTAAACACTACATCATTAAAAACCGGTGTTTATTACATCACAGTAGGTAATGTTACCAAGAAATTAATTGTTGAATAGGTTAAACATTTGCATATAAGGAGGTATATCTATTTAGGTATACCTCCTTTTAAAAAGAACATTAGAAGTTTGACAAATAAAAAACAAATAAAATGAGAAAATTATTTGCAATCCTTATTGCGACAGTAGTTTCTGTTGCATCTGTTCATGGTTTAACATTCTATGTAAATGGCATTTTCTATGGTAACAATGGAGGAAGTAATGTATATGTTACTTATGGAAGCCTTAGTTATAATAGTTACTCTGGAAGTGTTACAATTCCTTCTACGGTAACATATAATGGAAAAACATACAATGTTACGGACATAGGAGATAATGCTTTTAACGGTTGTATAAATTTAACCAGTGTTACTTTACCAAATTCTATCAAGAAAATCGGTATTCACGCTTTTCATGGTTGTACAAAATTGACTTTTATAAATATTCCTGATAGTGTAACGACGATTGGTAAGGCTTTCACTCTTTGTTCCAAATTAAATGAAATTAAGATAGGAAAGAGTGTTTCTTATCTGCACAGTGAGGCATTTGAGGGCTGTTCGTCATTATCCTATATTAATTGGACTGCTATTGATTGTAAGTACGAAGGCACAGGTAACGGTTGGTTTTATAATTTGCCTATAACAAATGTTATTATAGGTGACTCTGTGAAAACCATCCCAGATAAATTTATATATAATCAATCAAAAGTTACAGAAATCACACTTCCGGATAAATTGACTTCTATTGGAGATTCCTCTTTTGCGTATTGTAGTATATCTGATATAACTTTGCCAGAATCACTTGAAACAATAGGTAATGGAGCATTTCAAGGTTGTGCTAATCTGACAAGTATAGCAATACCGAATAGTGTGACATCCATCGGAAAACGGGTATTTTCCGATTGTGCATCCATGACTGAAGTTTCATTGAGTCTTAATATTGCTACTATACCAGAAAGAGCATTTTCTAATTGTAAATCTTTAGAGGAGATTATGAAAACTATTAATCTTCAATCCATTGAGAAATATGCTTTTTCAAATTGTACATCTTTGAAATATGCATTTATACCTGATAAGGTTACGGATATCGGAGATGGTGCGTTTAATGCTTGTTCAAATATATCATCTGTAACGATAGGTAATAGCGTTGAAAATATGGGTAAAGGGGTATTCGCTTATTGCAGCAAATTAAAAACTATAAACTATAGTGCGATTAGTTGTTCCGGAGAAGGTTTTACTAGTACTAACTGGATATATGGTTGTTCTCAAATAGAAAAGTTAATCATAGACGATACAGTAAAAGTTATTCCCAATAATTTCATCAGTCAAAGTAACCCAAATATAAAAAAAATAACGATTCCTACACAAGTTGTTTCTATAGGTCAAAATGCATTCTATGGCTGCAGTGGGATAACTGAATTTAATTTCAATGCTGATAGTTGTAATGCAGGATATCTTTCCGATTGTACTGTTACTTGGACAGAGCTTACTACAGTAAATATAGGAAATAATGTGAAATACATTCCGTCGTATTTTATTTTTGGTAAAAGCAAAGTATCAACAATAAGCATACCTGAAAAAGTAAAGAGTATAGGTATCTCTGCTTTTAAGAATTGCACAGGATTAACTACATTAAACTACAATGCTGACAGTTGTTATCAAGTTCAGTCTACTGAAAATATACATTGGTTGCAAGATAGTCCTAATTTGGAAACAGTAACTATCGGAGAAAACGTGAAATATATTCCTCCTTATTTTTTGGTAAATCAGAAGAATGTTAAACAGATAACGATTCCTGCATCCGTAGTAAATATATCTGAATATGCTTTCAAAAATTGTACAGGTCTTATAACTATAAATTATAATGCTGACAGTTGTTCGGGTAAGGGCTTTAGTCCTATATATGGCAATAAGACTATTTATACAAATTGGTTAGATAATTGTTCAAATCTTACTAAATTAAATATAGGAAACACCGTTAGATATATTCCAGCATATTTCATGTATAATAGTGATATTGTAGATACCGTTAAATCGTCTTCATTGGAGTTTATAGGTAAAGCCGCTTTCTGTAATTGTACAGGACTTAAATATGTAGATATTGCAAATATACGTACAATATATGATTCCGTTTTTTATGGTTGTACGAATCTAAAGAACATTAAACTTTCTGATAGTATTACTTATCTCGGAAGTGAAATATTCAAAAATTGTCAAAGTTTGCCAATAGAAAACAATATACGGTACGCTGATAATTTTTTAGTTGAAGCCACAGATAAAAGTTATGCTTCTTATAATATCAAAGAAAATGTAAGATATATAGGTAGTAGTGCTTTTAAAAATTGCAGTACATTAAGCAGTTTTGATGTTCCTGATAATTTAAGAGTGATATGCAGTGAAGCATTCAGTGGTTGTACAAGTTTGTCATGTGTAAATATACCGGACAGTGTTATTGCAATAGGGAATAAAGCATTCAGTAATTGCTCTAAATTAAGATCTATTGCAATAGGTGAAAATGTTTCTTCTATGGGACAACAAGTATTATCAGGTTGTGATAGTATTTATATTTATATGTTTCCGAAAGAACCTCCTACAACGGATATTGGACTTGGTTATTCGGAAAAGGGAAAAAGTGTTGTTGTACTATCCGATGAAACAGATAATTATTCTTACTATTGGAAAAACGGTTGGAAGAGTGTTTATACATATTATCCGTCGAAATTTTTAATCAGTTCTGTAGGCCCTGAACAAAGTTACGCTTATGTAACCGGATATTGGCAAAAAATCGGAGAATTATCCAGTATCATTGTTTATCCTGCCAACTGTGTATATCCAACAAAGGTTACACATTACGGATTTCTGTTAAAAGAATCTTCCGCTTCTATTTATGCCAATGATATATCATTTGAGGGTAATTATATGAAAATAGACAATTTAACTCCAAATACAGAATATACATTACTCCCTTATGCTGCGTTTGAAGGAGATACAATTTTCGGAGAAGCTAAAACATTCAAAACTCTTGGAAACACAACTCCTCAACCGACAGTAACAGTTACGACAAGTGCAGCAACAAATATTGCACAAACAACGGCAACACTTAACGGTACGGCAACAGTTACCAACGGTACAATATCTTCTAAAGGATTCCAATACAAAAAATCTTCCGCTACTGCTTACAGCAAAGTAAATGTTACGGGCAGTACCTTAACTTATAATCTGACAGGATTGACTGCAAACACTGATTATTCTTTCCGTGCTTTTGCAGTAGTGAGCGGAGATACTACATTCGGAGAAGTAAAAACTTTTAAAACATTACAAAATTCAACTCCTCAACCGACGGTAACCGTTACTACGAGTGCTGCAACAAATATTGCACAAACAACAGCAACCCTTAATGGTACGGCAACAGTTTCCAACGGTACAATATCCGCTAAAGGATTCCAATACAAAAAATCTTCCGCTACTGCTTACAGTAAAGTAAATGTTACTGGCAGCATTCTTACTTATAATTTGACAGGATTGACTGCAAACACTGATTATTCTTTCCGTGCTTTTGCAGTAGTGAGCGGAGATACTACATTCGGAGAAGTAAAAACTTTTAAAACTCTTCAACCAACTGTCAATATTACGGTAACAACTTTGGATGCAACAGATATAACAAGCACTTCGGCAAGATTAAACGGTAAATATACCTGCAGCGACAATGATTATTTCCAGATGAAAGGTTTTTATATCCGTGCAAAGTACTCGGGTGAAACTTACCAACAGGTCGGACAATTGACAAGTAATTTCGCTGCAAATGCAGGGCAAGAGTTGGGAATAAATCTGACAGATTTAAATTCCGATGCTACACTATATTTCCAATGTTATGTCGTAACTACAAACAATGATACGATATTCGGAACGGAAAAGAGTTTCAAAACATTGGCTAATACCAATACGGATAATATAGTTGTAACAACAGTAAAGGCCGACCATATTGCAAATACTTCTGCAATTATATACGGTAAATATACTGCCGATAAATACACCAATTTCAAAGAGTTTGCAATTGAAATAAAGAAAACCAACGGCGGAACATACACCAAACTCGGTAATCTTACAAGTAATTTCTCCGCCCAAGCAGGTAAAGATTTGAATGTACTTGCTGACGGATTGAGCAAAGGTACTTCTTACACTTACCGTGTATATGTGGTAACCAATACCGATACTATATTCGGCGGTGAAAAAACATTTACAACACTTAACCAAACCATAAAAATTACGGCAACGACAATGGAACCTACCGACATAACCGAAACATCCGTAACATTGCATGGTAAATTTACTGCCAACGATTACAGCACCATGAAAGAATTCGGTATTCAGGCTAAATACAGCGGCGGGAAATATGAAACAATCGCACAATTGACGGAAGATTTTCCTTATTATGACGGTGAGGACTTGCATACGACGTTGTCTGACTTAAATAAGGGTGCAGAGATGTATGTCAGAGCCTTTGTAAGAACTTCAAATGATACAATCTTCGGTACAGAAAAGAAATTCACATTGCAAGGTTATGCAGGTATTGAAGACGTAAAAGACACAAAAACTATTACTGTCTACCCTAATCCTGCAAAAGACGTTGTTATTTTGGATTTGGGAGATTTGGTATTGGATAATACTGACGCAATTACTATTATTAATAGTATAGGACAAGTAGTTTATAAATCAAATATCCAATCTCAAAAATCCGAAATTGATGTCAGAGGTTGGCAAAGCGGCGTTTATTATATCAAAGTCGGTGATGTGACTCAAAAATTGATAGTAAAATAATGTAAACTGATTTTTTAAGAGGTCAGTATTCAGCTAAATATTGAATACTGCCTCTTTTTATTATGTATTTTCTTATTCTTTATCTCCGCCCCGCCTTATTTTATCTCCGTCATTTTTGCAATTAAATTACATTTAACTGCACTTAATTGTTGCTTCATCGCATTTTCTTTTTGCTCAATGCGGTAAAAATTCCGCCCTTTGCGAAAGTAATCGTAAAAAAATCTGATTTTTTGCCTCAAAAAAATAGGTTTTTTAAGTGAAAAAATGTGATTTTTTTGAAATTCTTTTCTGAAAGGGCAGTAGCGTAATGCGATAGGGCAGCGATGAAGGAACAAGAGGCGGCAGCAAAAATGTCTTTAAAGACGTTAATGAGTTAAAACCGCAAGGAAATATTGACGTATAAAATCAAAAACATTGTGATTGTAACAAAAGCAAGAGGGGAAATATGATTTCATATTTCCCCTCTTGCTTTTGTCTTTCGTACTCCGGATGGGACTTGAACCCATAAGAGCGCATTGCTCACGGGATTTTAAGTCCCGCGTGTCTACCAATTCCACCACCAGAGCAACTGATTCTTGTTTATCAATGAACTTACTTTTATATCAAAAAAAAAGAGCGGGAAACGGGACTCGGACCCGCGACCTCAACCTTGGCAAGGTTGCGCTCTACCAACTGAGCTATTCCCGCAGTGTTGTCACTTTTAGATGTTAATTCCCTTGAAGTTGACTTTGCAAAAGTACAACCTTTTTAAATACTGACCAAATATTTTTAAATATTTTTTACCATTTTTTTAATTTTATTTAACATCAAAAGTGCGTCTATCGGTGTAAGATTATCTATATCAACTTTTAACAACTCGTCTTTTATTTGCTCAAGTAGAGGGTCATTAAGTTGGATAAAACTCATTTGTATGGCATTTTTTGCACTTTTTGCACTGTTTTTTTCGGTCTTTTTCGCATTTTTTTCCAAAGAATCAAGCATTTTTTCGGCAATTTCAATGACTTGTTTAGGCAATCCTGCCATCGCACCGACATGAATACCGAAAGAAGAATAGGTTCCACCTTTCTCTACATTACGTAAGAATATGATTTTATCGCCTATTTCCTTTACTGCAATATGATAATTCTTTATTCTCGGGCATTGTTGTTCTATATCTATCATCTCGTGGTAGTGGGTTGCGAACATGACTTTAGGTTTGTTCTTATTGTCATGCAGATATTGTGTTACCGCCCACGCAATGCTTAAACCGTCATACGTAGATGTGCCGCGTCCTATTTCGTCCAGCAAAATCAAGGAATGCGGTGAAAGATTGTTTAAGATGGAAGCCGTTTCGTGCATTTCCACCATAAAAGTACTTTCTCCCGAAGAAATATTATCGGAAGCACCGACCCGTGTAAAGATTTTATCAACGATTCCTATTTGTGCTTTCTTTGCCGGAACGTAACACCCTGCCTGTGCCATCAGAACAATGAGTGCAGTTTGGCGGAGATAGGCACTTTTACCCGACATATTAGGTCCTGTGATGATGATTATTTGTTGTGTTGTCGTATCTAAATAAACGTCGTTGGCAATATACTGTTGTGATACGTCCAACATACGTTCTATTACGGGGTGACGGCCTTTGCTTATGTGCAGAATGTCCGAATCCATCATCTGAGGGCATACATAGTTGTATTCTTTTGCGGCAATAGCGAAAGAAAGAATACAGTCAAGTTCTGCAATCAGCATTGAAGCATTCTTTAAACGTGCAATGTAAGGCGAGATTTGCTCCAATACATTATTATATAAGGAACGTTCCAATGAAGAAATATTTTCCTGTGCGGTCAATATCTGAACTTCCGCTTTCTTTAAGTCGTCGGTTATATACCTTTCGCAGTTGGCAAGGGTTTGTTTGCGTTGCCATTCCGCAGGAACTTTGTCTTTATTTGTATTGGTTACCTCCAAATAGTAGCCGAATACGTTGTTAAACCCTATCTTCAGAGTGGAGATGCCTGTGTTTTCCGTTTCTTTTTTCAGTATATCCGACATTATCTGCTCGGAATTGTAAGCAAGAAGTCTGTATCCGTCCAACTGTTCATTGAATCCGTCCTTGATAATATTAGGTTTGTTGATATTGTTCGGGGCATCTTCGTTCAGTGCGTTAAGTATAAATGTTTTTAGTTTGGCAAATGTTTCTATTTTATCAAACAATTCCGTATTGTTAGGTTGCAGATAAGCCAGTATATTGTTGATTTTTTCGGTGCATTCAAGTATTTGTGCGAAATGATACAGTTCATTAGGTTGTATTCTGCGTACGGATATTTTTGCAGTCAACCTTTCCATGTCGCCGATTTGCGACAAAACTTCGGACAATTCACTTCTGTACAAGTCGTCATGCAGCAATGCCCCGACCTTGAGATGTCTTTTCTCTATTTGTTTCTTGTTTTTAAGAGGCATAAGCAGCCATTTGTACAACAATCTCGCACCCATCGGGGTTGTGGTGTGATTTAACACATTGTATAACGTGGTTTTGTCTGAATTGGAAGAAGAAACGATTTCCAAATTCTTTATCGTAAAACCGTCCAACCACACATACTCACTGTTGTCTATGCGTGAGATGTTGCAAAGATGCAAAAGCTGGGTGTGGTTGGTCTGTTTTATATAATGCAATGCAGCCCCTGCGGCAATGACAGCTAAAGGCATGTCTTCAATACCGAAACCTTTTACTCCTTCAACCGAAAAAACTTCTTTCAATATATCCAAAGCAAAAGCCTTTGTAAACACCCAATCGTCGTAAGTCTTGGTCAAAACATCTGAATGAAACTCCGTAAGAAAATCCCTTTCGTATTGTCTTAACACAACGGCTTCTTTGATGTTGAAATCGTGCATTAATTTCTCGGCATCGTTCAGAGAACCTTCGCTTACAAGAAATTCGCCCGTGGATATATCTACAAATGCCAACCCGTACAGGTTCTTTTTTTTGAATACGGCACACAAATAATTGTTTTCACCGGGTGAAAGGGCTCCGTCGTTATAAGCAAGGGCTGGAGTTACTATTTCGGTTATTTCTCTTTTTACAATACCTTTGACTTGTGAGGGGTCTTCCGTTTGTTCGCATATGGCAACACGTTTGCCTGCTTTTATTAATTTGTGCAGGTAAGTGTCCAATGCGTGATGGGGAAAGCCCGCCAACTTGTCCTGTCCGCCACCGCTGCGGCGTGTAAGTACGATGTTAAGAATTTCGCTGGTTTGTACGGCGTCCTGACCGAAAGTTTCATAGAAATCTCCTATGCGGTACAATAATATAGTATCGGGAAATTTCGCTTTGATTTCGTTGTATTGCTTCATTAACGGGGTTACCGTATCTTTCTTTGCTGCCATAGGACTACATAACAGTTATTTCCAATATCTCCGTCATTGACAAAGGTTCAATGACGGCACTGTCCGCAACGGCGGGAATCATCACTATTTCGCCCGCAGTAAACGGAATACGCTGCTGCATGCAATGAACAAAGCCGTTGCCTGCCACACAGAAGTACAAAAAGAACGTGTCGTACGAGCTTAAATCTTTTTTGATAGGAGTGTTCAGCGGAATTAAATTGGTAACAAAATAAGGACACTCTATCAGATTGGTGGTTTGATTAAGGTGATAATGATAATGACATTTTGCAGTCTGCGTTTGTGCAGACAAATCCATAACCTGCAACCCTTGTTCTATGTGCAGTTCCCTGCTCTTGCCGTTGCTGTCCGTTCTGTCCCAATCGTATATACGGAAAGTGGAGTCTGAACTTTGTTGAATCTCGGCAAGCATGGCGCCTTTTCCTATTGCATGCACCGTACCTGCGGGAATGTAAAACAAATCTCCCCTTTCGGCTTGGTCATAGTGCAGAACTTCTTTTATTGTCTTGTTACGCAAACGGTTTATTATGTCGGCTTTGGTTTCTTTTTTGTTAAATCCCGACCAAATCTTTGCCTCTTCGTCGGCCTGCAATACGTACCACATCTCCGTTTTGCCGTTATCCATGCCGTGTTGCCACGCATAATCGTCGTCAGGGTGAACCTGAACGGACAGATTGTCGTGGGCGTCTATTATTTTTATCAACAGAGGGAAATCATCTCCGAAACGGTCAAAATTGTTTTCGCCTACCAATTCGTCGGAATACATCTGCAACAGTTCTTTAAGCGTACATTCGGCAAGGAAACCGTTTTCCACTACGGTTTCCTCACCTTCCATGCCGCTCAATACCCACAGTTCACCCAATCTGTTCAGAGGTGAATAATCTATTTTCAACAAATCCCTGACCTTATTTCCGCCCCAAATCTTATCCTTGAACAAGGGCATGAACTTAAGCGGGTACAATCCTTTTTCTTCCATTACTTTACGTTATCTTACAATGAATTTCTTTGCCGAGGTTTTGCCGTTGCAGTTTACGGTTATCATATATGTTCCCGCTGCAAGCTGACGTATATCCAACAGGGTTTCTTTTTGTGCAGGCAAGTCTTTGTTCAGCACCGTCCGTCCGTTGTTGTCCGAGATTTGAACCGTTATCTGTTGAGGCAAATTGCCGTTTAATTTCAATGTGATGAAATCTTTTGCAGGCGAAGGGTACAAATCTATTGAAAACTCTGCGGCATTTGACTCTGCAATTGAGTTGTCCGTTTGAACGGAAAGGAAAGTTGTGCTGTCGCAACCCTCCATGGAAGTGTTATGAATGGTATAATTGCCTGCTGCGGTGTACTGCTGCCCGCCGTATTCAACGCTTTGTCCGTACATGATAACGGTATCGTACATCTCATATACAGGGTTGACCGTAAGGTTAAGCTCCAAAACCGAATCGCAACCCGAAGCGGTTTGTTTGGTGTAGGTATATACGCCCGATGTGTTGTACATCTCATCGCCGAATATAACCGAATCCCCTTCGCATATGCTTTGGAAATATTGTTTGTAGTTGGTTGTAATTATGTTTATCGTCACCGTGTCGCTGCCTGCGGTAAATCCCATACTGTCGGTGCATAAAACGCTGTAATTGCCTGCTTGTCCCGTTGCAATTGTTTGCGTAGTGCTGCCGTCAGACCACAGATATGACGTATATCCTTCGGGAGCTTTTATGATTGCTTGTTCTCCCAGACATACTGAGGTGTTTTCGCATTCCAACTGAACGGGACTTGTTTTTTGCTCTATAAGTTTTACCAATCCGTAAGCATTGATTTTGCCCGCACCCCAAACAGTGCTGCCTGCAGAAGATATACTGCCCGTCAAGTTGTCTTGTGTTGAAGTTTGTTTCAAAAGCCATTTTGCCTGTTTTACCGACAGGTTAGGATAAGCCTCCAAGCACAAAGCCATAACTCCCGTTACGAACGGAGCGCTCATACTTGTGCCTTGCATCAAACCGAATTCGTAATTATTGCCGTTCAAGGTAATTCCTGCTTTGGAATAAGGGCTTTGGTCGTAAAACATATTGGTGTTGTATTTGTTTACGGAGGAAACCAAAATCTGTCCTGGTGCCGAAACGTCGGGTTTGACGGTTTCATCGGACAAAGGACCTATTGAAGAAAAGTCGGCTTTAGCCCCTTTGGTTGCATTGTTCAAGTACCAATAACCTCCGTTTTTGCTTGTCCAATCGTTGCGTGTGGTATATGCCCCGACGGTTATCATTGACGCTCCCGTGCCTCCTAACTCGCCGACGGTGTAAAGGTTGTCACCCGAGGTAACTCCCGTATATCCGTCAGAAGCAAATATGCCTTTGTTGGTCCAAGCGTG
Source organism: Bacteroidales bacterium (assembly GCA_017934545.1). Taxonomy (GTDB): domain Bacteria; phylum Bacteroidota; class Bacteroidia; order Bacteroidales; family P3; genus Scybalousia_A. Next base: position 268,686 of record JAGBJI010000009.1, on the reverse strand, counting down.
AACGGTGCCTTTTTTTGCGTAAATCTCAACCAACAGTTTTTGGTTTGAGTTTGATTGTTCGGTAGCGGAATATACTTGGATGTGTGGTTTGTTGTTAAACATATTTGAAGATTCTGTGTAAAGCTGAATAAAAGTTTCTTCGTTGTCAGAATCGAAAAGCGAATAATTAGTAGTTGTGGCTGACAAAGCCGTAATGTATGCCGACGAGTCTTCGTATTTGTTGGTGGATTGGTTGAATACGTAAACTTTTACCGCAAGGTTCTGTCCCGAAGCGGTATCTCCCCAAATGTCAATGACGTTTGTCACGTTGTAACCCAACTCATCAGGGGTGACAAACATACGGACAACAGTGTCCGAAGCGGAGAACGTTTTTTTGACATGTATGGTGTTGTCTTCTCTTCCCTCATTGCCGGCACTGCCTACCAAAAGCAATCCTTTGTTGTTTAGTTTTATGTATTCGTCACATGCTCTGTCAAACGAACTTGTGCCGTCGTGCGGGCCTGAATGCGAACCCCACGAAAAATTTATTACACACGGTTTGTTGACACTCTTTGCATAAGAATGTATATACGATATTGCATCGTAAAAACCAGAAGTATAAGCGTTGGCGGAAACGAAAACCAAATCGGCCGACGGTGCAACTCCGCGGTACTTGCTAACGCTTGTGTCCTTGGTTCCGCTTCCTGCGGCAATACCTGCAACATGCGAACCGTGCGATTGTTGTTCGTGCGAATATACTGCCGAAATTATTTGGTTTTGGGTGCTGTATTCCGCTCCGTAATCAAAGCCCTGCGGTTTTGTTCCCGTTTCTGCGTTTTGGTCCCACACCTTTTTAATTCTGAATGTCTGGTACAAGGTGTCCCAAAAATTAGGATGGTTGTACTCAAAACCTATATCCACTATTCCCACTACTACATCTTTGCCCGTGTAACTGTTGTTAAGACCCGTTCCGTAATGAACTTTATTGACATTTGCACTGTCTTTGGCGTTGTCAAGGTTGAGGTGCATCTTTTGGTCAACGTCTATGTAAACTATTTTGTCGGAATTGATTAAATCCGCAAATCTGTCTAAAGGAATGCGTGCGGTGATTACGGATGATGTAACCGTATTGACTTTGAGGTCAAACTCCGTTTGCAATTCCCGGTAATCAACGTTTACTTTCATCTGTATAAATGCTCCCGTATACATTCTGTTATTGTCGGATTTTATTCCGAATCTGTCACAGGTGATGCTGTCCGTGCGGACAATCATATCGGGGTTGGTTTTCAGAATATTATACAACATTGAACTTGATGCCGACATTCTGCCGTTGTCTGCAACTTTTGTCTGTGCCTGTATTTGAAATACACTGACAAAGGCTAAAAATAAAAATGCGGAACTTTTTACTGCAAAATTTTTAATCTTTTTCATCTTTATAATAATTATTGGATAAATAATACTTTTGCAAAGTAACGGATTTTTTTTCAGATGACAAAATAATACAAACCTAAACTTAAAGCATTGTTTTAGGCAGTAAAAAATTTCTTTTCAGAAAAGAAAAATAAAAAACATATGTATTTTTTCAAAAAAACATATGAATTTTAATCAAAAAACATATGTTTTTCGTTTCAAAAACATATGTTTTTTTTTCTTTTGATTCACAAAAGAGCATTGTTAAACCAAGTACTGCCTATGGCGGAGAGATGGTTTTGCAGAGTACGGAAAAAACAAAAGCGTAAATTTTTATAAAAAATTAAAAAAAATAAGAAAATATTTTGCAGATTAAAAAAAAATGTATATCTTTGCATCCGAAATAAAAGACACAAAATAATACTGCAAATATGGCAAATAAGAATATCAGTTTTTTAAATTATTGTAATAAACAATAAAACGGAATATTCTTATGGAAACAACAGACCAAAGAACGGACTACGAACTTGTGATGGCTTACCAAGAGGGCGAGCAGCAAGTGTTTAAAACTCTTTTGCAGCGGCACAAACAAAAAGTTTACAACTATATTCTTTCCCTTGTCAAAGACAAGACATTGGCTGACGATATTTTTCAGGACACCTTTATCAAGGTTATCAACACCTTGAGAAGCGGAACGTACAGGGATGAAGGCAAATTCATACAATGGGTGATGCGTATTGCCCACAACTTGGTTATAGACCATGTAAGAAAAAGCCAAAAGTTCCATATGGTTTATTCAACCGAAGATTACGACGTGTTTGACGTGCTAAACAGTTTGGATTTGACGATGGAAGACCGTATGATAAAGAAACAAATATACAACGACATCCACTTTTTGATAAAACAACTGCCCAAAGAACAACGCAGGGTTTTGATTATGCGTCATTATGCAGACATGTCCTTTAAAGAGATTGCCGAAAAAACGGGCGTAAGCATAAACACTGCATTGGGAAGAATGCGTTATGCGTTGATAAACATACGCCGTCTTGCCGAAGAGAACTCAATAGTGCTTTCCATGTAGGCAAAGCATTTTTATATAAAAAATTAATTTGTTCAGACTTACCGTATACATTTTGCGGTAAGTTTTTTTTTACGGCATACAATATATATTTCATTTATGCGTTATCCATACATAAAGCAAATTTAATAAACACAAAAGCGATGGAAAAATATTATTATCTTTCAAAAACGTTAATTTCTTTTTGGGAGCAGGACTTGGACTTGGCATTGAAAGACTCCTCGCCGTCTGAAGATGTTATAGACGCTATAATGGATTATGCTTTGGCGACGGAAATTTACAGTCCGACTTTGCAAAAAACAATAGTCTACAGTTTCAATTAATATGATTTTAGTTTGCGGTCCTTGCAGTGCCGAAAGTTACGGGCAATTGGAGCAAACGGCAGCCTCTCTTGCGGAGGTCAAACCCGATTATTTCCGTGCAGGATTGTGGAAACCGCGTACCCGTCCCGACGCTTTTGAGGGAGTAAAAGAGCAAGGGTTGGCGTGGATGAAGCAAATAAAAGAACAATTCGGCTTAAAAATAGCAACCGAAGTTGTCAGTCCTTATACAGCCGAGCTTTGTGTCGAACACGGATTTGATGCTGTTTGGATAGGAGCGAGAACCACGCAAAATCCTTTCATGGTTGAAGATATTGCTTCGGCATTGTCTGTGAGCAATATCACCGTTATGGTTAAAAATCCGCTGAACCCCGATGTTAAGTTGTGGTTGGGAGCGGTTGAAAGGTTGAACAAACACGGAATAAACAATATTATAGCCGTACACAGAGGCTTTTCGTTGTCGTTTAACAACTACCGACAAAGCCCTTTGTGGAGAATTCCGTTGGAACTTAAACGTATAAGAAAAGATTTGCCCGTTATATGCGACCCATCTCACATTGCGGGCGATACATTATATATAAAAGAGATTGCAAACAACGCCATAGCCACGGGTTTTGACGGTTTGATGGTTGAAACGCATATAAATCCCGCCGCAGCACGCACGGACGCTGCCCAACAGTTAACACCCATGCAATTGAAACAACTTTTGGAGTCTTTGCCCAAGGTAAACGGCAGTTCCGATACGGCAAAAGAAGAGCAATTGCAGACACTTCGCAACCAAATAGACGACATTGACCAAAGTTTAATAGACTTGATAGGCAGCCGGATGGAACTCTCACGAAAAATAGCACAAGTAAAAAAAGATGGCAATCTGACTATATTCCAACCCGAACGCTGGCACGGCGTGGTGGAGCGTATCTGTCAAATGGCACAAAAGAGAAATGTTGACAGCGGGTTTATAAAAGAAATCTTTGAAATCATACATCAGGAATCTATAAAGGAACAAAACATAATTATAAATAAATCAAACAATTGTTAAAAAATAATTCAAAAAAAACGAAAAATAAACCTTTTATGTTTTTATTTTGTTGTATATTTGCCGAATGAAAATAAATATTTATTTAAATATTAAGTAACTTTAATTAATTAATTAAAAAACATTACAAAAATGAAAATTAAACATTTATTATTAGGCATCGCTATCGTATCTTTGATGGCTGCATGCGGAAGCAAATCAAACACGGAAGTTGCAGAAGAAACTCCTGTTGAAACAACAGTTGAAGAAATGGCAGAAACTGCAGAAACAATTGTTGAGGAAGTAGCAGAGGTTGCCCAAACAGCACAAAACAATGCTTCTACTCCTGCTCCTGCAAAAAAACAAACATCAACAAACCAACAGACAACTGCAAAACAGGAAACTAAAGCTGCAGTTGACCCTTGCGAAGCAAAAGTTAAAGCTTTTGAAAAATGGGTTGATGCTATCACGGCAGCTAAAAAAGCAAAAGGAAACGGAGCTAACGAACTTAAAGCTTGGGTTGACTTGAGAAAACAAGCCGTTTCAATGGAAAATTCCATTAAAGATTGTACGTCAAATGCAGAATACAAAACACGTTTGACTAATGCAATCCTTGCAGGTAAGAAAGCACAAGCTGCAAACTAATAATTGTATTATTAAAACAAGAAAAGGCAACTGTATTTTTACAGTTGCCTTTTTTATTATCTGATTTTGCATCTTTGTAATGTAGCTTTACATCATTGTTATTTGATTTTGCATCCGTCGGATTCGTGCTTAACCGTTTTTAACTGCGGAAACGATTTTTTATGTTCCGCATTTGCTTCCGGCGTTTTTGCGGATTAAAACGGTTATTTGGTCTTAATCCATTTGAACAAATCCTTATACTTGATTTGTTTTCCGAACATAAGAATTCCTTTTCTGTAAATTTTTGCCGCAATATACATACTTGCCGCAACGGTAAGTATTAACAGTATTACCGAAACATACAACTGCCACACCGGAACGCCGTACGGAATACGCACAAGCATAATCATAGGCGATGTAAACGGAATCAGCGACAGCCAAGAGGCAACCGATGAGGACGGGTCTTGCATGACTATCGGTGTACATATCATTGCAAAAATCAAAGGTATGGTTATTGGCAGCGAAAACTGACCCGCGTCTGCGTCGTCGTCAATCAGTGAACCTACGGCACCGAAAAGAGCTCCGTAAAGCAAATATCCGAGCAAGAAATACAACAAAAACATTCCTGCAATCAGCGGAACGTTGATTGCGGACAACCCTTCGGCAATCTGCGGCGAAGACGAAGAGTTTATATCCATGGTATTAATCTTGTCGGCGGTGATAATACGTTGGTTAAGTTCTATTTTTTCTTTTTCCTTTGCGGCAAACAAGTCGGGCTTTGCTATCTTCAGCCCGCCCAAAAGCAAAGCGGAAAGCATAATCCACAATCCCAATTGGGTAAGTCCCACCAACGCCACGGCGATAATCTTTCCGAACAAAAGGTATATACTCTTCACGCTTGATATCAACACTTCCACAATCCTTGAAGTCTTTTCTTCCGAAACGCTTCTCATAATCTGTCCGCCGAAAAAGAAGATAAAGAAATATATCATAAAGCCTAACACGGCTCCCAATATCATTTTGACTTCCGAAAACGACTCTTTGCCCGTGCGGATGTCGGTTATATAGGACGAAATCTGCGGATTGTTTATCTGGGCAATATCTTCCTTGGTCATATCATAGTTAACCATCAAGACGGAGTTTCTGAAAATTTGTTTGGTTTGCTGCAATACTTCTTCTTTTGCTTCCAAACTCGGTTCGTTGTCGGCAAAGTATGAAAATGTTTTTATCGGCGGATTGTCGTTAGTCTTAACTATTTCAAGCACAAGGTCGGTTTTGTTGTCTTTGAGCATTTGTTGTGCCTTGCTGATATCGCTTTCATAAGAAAAGTTTACCGTTTCGTTGCTTTTGAACTTGCCTTGGAAAAAAGCAATTGTGTCCGAATTGATTACGGTCTTGGGAATACTGTCCACAACGGTGATATTGTACGTTTTCTGTGTCTTTTCTTTCAAAACGGCGGGCAGAACGATAAGCAACGCCAACAAGACAGGACCGAGAACGGTCAGAACAAAAAACGATTTTTTACATACTTTGGAAAGGTATTCTCTTTTTATGATGATAAACAGTTTATTCATTGTTGTTTTCCGTTATTGTTTGAACAAAAATTTCGTGCATGCTCGGAAGTATTTCCTTGTAGGAGATAATATCCGTATAACGCAGTATGTTGGAAAGTAAATCAGCGTTTTTGCCTTTAGGTATACGCAGTTTCATAATTGAAACATCGTCCGTAGTTTTGCAATCCAACAATTCCACCTGCTCGGTTAACCATTCGGAGCGGAAACTTCCGTTAGCTGCAATCTCAAACTCGCCTTTTTTGAATTGTTGTTTAATGTCTTTGACCTTGCCGTGAAGAATGTTTTTTGAGGCATTAATCAATACTATTTTGTCGCAAATCTGTTCAACGGACTCCATATTGTGGGTTGAAAAGATGATTGTGGCACCGTTGTCACGCAAAAACAAAATTTCATTCTTAAGCAAATCGGCGTTAAGCGGGTCAAATCCGCTGAAAGGTTCGTCAAAAATCAACAGTTTCGGGTTGTGCATCACCGTGGTAATGAACTGCACCTTTTGTTGCATGCCTTTGGACAGTTCCTGCACTTTTTTGTTGTACCAATCGTTGATATTAAATTTTTTGAACCAATAATCCAACGCTTTTCTTGCCTGAGAACCTTTCAGTCCTTTGAGTTCTGCCAAATACAAGGCTTCCTGTCCGACTTTCATTTTCTTGTACAGTCCGCGTTCTTCGGGCAGATAGCCTATATCTTTTATATGTCCGCTGTTCAAAGGTGTGCCTTCAAACAATATCTGACCCTCATCGGGCGTGATTATCTGATTGATTAAACGAATCAAAGTAGTCTTGCCCGCACCGTTGGGTCCCAACAAACCGAAGACATCGCCTTTTTCAACTTTCAGGGAAACGTTTTCCAAGGCTTTTTTCTCTCCGTAAGACTTTGAAACGTTGTTTATTTCCAATATTGTGTCCATAGGATAAATTTATAAGAATGTAAACGCATATTATGCTGAAATATTGTACCGCAAATGCACATTGCACCTATGCCGCCATGCCTCAATGAAGCAATAGATTTGCTTCACAGTACATTGTTTTGGGAACCTAAATAAAAAAAACATATGTTTTTTCTTTCAAAAACATATGTTTTTTGATTAAAATTCATATGTTTTTTTGAAAAAATACATATGTTTTTTATTTTTCTTTTCTGAAAACAAATTTTTAAAACCACGCTTTGTTTGTCCGTTATGCCGCAGGGAATGATAAAAATAAACATTTTTTATTTACGGTATCGTTATTTTTTGTATCTTTGTGACTTAAAACAATTTTCTTGCGTTATGAAAAGAGTTTGGCTTATAGTTCTGACTGCACTGATATGGCTTACGGGATATGCTCAAAAGTGGGACGAATATCCTGATTATGACACATATATATCTTTTATGCAGAACATTGCACAGCAAAACGAAGACATATGCCGTTTAGATACAATAGGCACTTCAATCAACGGACGGCTTATACTGTGCATGAGTATTACTTCGCAGATAAAAGCAGATTTGCCCAAGCCGAGATTCTTTTATTCCGCCGCAATGCACGGCAACGAACTGACGGGTGCAGTAATGCTTATGCGGTTGATAGATACTTTGACGGCAAACAAAGAAGAGTTTGCCGCATTACTTGACAATATACAAATATATATAAACCCTTTTGCCAACCCTGACGGAACGTGGAACAACAGCACGGACGGCAAAATAAAAAATCCCGTACGCTACAACGCCAACTACGTAGACCTTAACCGCAACTACAAAGACATTGCCACCAAAAACAATTCCGACGGCAAAAAAACGCAACCCGAAACGCAGGCGTTTATGGATTATCAATTGCAGCATAGGTTTCACATGAGTTGCAATCTGCATACGGGCAGCGAAGTGTTTAATTATCCGTTTGACAAATATACTTCGTCGGTCAAAACCCACGCAGACCGACAGTGGTTTGAGGATTTGGGAAAAGATTTTGTTGCCGCACTGCAGGACGAAAGCGGAACGTATTTCAAAAGCGTCAACTCTTCGGGCGTTATTGACGGAGGCGATTGGTACGTAATCGGAGGTTCGCGTCAGGATTGGAGTACATACTACGCCCATTGCCCCGAAGTGACTTTGGAACTCTCCGACGATTACATTCCGCAGGCCGATAAACTGCCTTTGTATTGGGTGCGTTTGCACAAATCCTTGTTCGTCTTCTTTGATTACCTGCAACAAGGTTTCAAAGGTACGGTCACCGACAGCGTTACGGGCAAACAGTTGGACGGAGTGAAGATAGAGATATCGGACCACGACAGAGATTCGTCGCAGGTGTACACCGACAGTCAGGGATTTTACAACCGTTGCATCAAACAAGGGACATATTCGGTTAAGTTCTCAAAAGACGGGTACAATGACAAGGTGGAAGAAATTGCAATGACGGGTGGTACGGAAACAGTCAACATTGAACTTGTGCCGAAAAACGTTTCGATAGACCTGGCTAAGCATATGCAGGCAGAGATTTACCCCGTTCCTGCGGAAAACTATATTAAAATAAAATGTGACAAAGAAGCACGGTTTGCAATTGCCGACATAAAGGCAGCCGAGCGTACAGACGGTGTGCTGCACGGCGGGGAAAACACGGTGGATATAAGCACTTTGGATGCAGGTGTATATACTGTTATGATATACAGCAAAGACGGTACTTTAATAACAAAGAAAATAATAAAACGGTAATATAACTATGAAAAAATTTCTGATAACACTGTTGATAAGCCTTCCTTTTGTAACCATGGGACAGGGCAACTCTTTTGCCGAATCGGTTTTGGCAGGCTCTGACAGCGGAGATACATCGGTAGTCGCTCCTTATTTTTCCGCAGCGGCGGGATGGACTTTTCCTTTCGGCGAAATGGGCAACAGATACTCTTCGTTTATGAACCTGAATGCTGATTTGGGCGTAAAGACTCTTACAAATTGGATAATATATTTGGATTTTGCTTTCCAATTCGGCTCAAACAACATCAAGCATATGGACGATTATTTGGCTGCGATGATGAGCGACGGTTCCAATCCGTTTGTTATCGGTTCCGACGGTACGGATGCAGGCGTTGTGGGCTACAACCGCAATCTTTCGTTGTCATTGGGAATAGGTAAAATAATACGCCTTCCGTTTTCAAACATAAACAGCGGCATGGAAGTGTCATTGCAGGGCGGTTATCTGCAACATCAGATAATCTATCAGTCAACCCAAACCAAAGTAGAGCAGTTGGAAGGCGATTATGCGTACGGTTACGACCGTCAGATGAGGGGCCCGATGGCAGGAATGTTTATCGGTTACCGCCATATAAGCAAAAAATCTTACGCCAATTGGTTTGCAGGCGTTCAATACTCACTTGCTTTCACCAAGATGACAAGAAAATACCAGTTTGACTTGATGAGCGGCGACAACAAGAGGTATACAGACCGTATGCTGACCTTTAAAGTCGGTTGGATGTTTCCTTTCTTCAAACGTGCTGCGGACAAAATCTATTACTTCTGATTATTTCAGTTATGAAATATGTTTATAACTTCGGCATTTATCTTTTAAAAGTATTCTGTCTTGCAGGTGCTTTGTTCTCCAAGAAATTGAAAGCCATGTGCAGCGGACAGGCTGCAGTGCAAAGGGATTTGGACAAATTGAAATCAGACATGCCGACCGTGTGGTTTCACTGTGCATCGCTCGGAGAGTTTGAACAAGCCCGCCCGTTGATAGAATATTTCAAGCAAAACAAACCGCAATATCAAATACTTCTGACTTTCTTCTCGCCTTCAGGCTATGAAGTCAGAAAAAATTACAATATGGCCAATTGTGTTACGTATCTGCCTTTTGACACACGCAAAAACGCACGGCAGTTCGTACAAAAAGTTGCACCCAAAGCAGTGTTCTTTGTCAAATATGAGTTGTGGTGGAATTATATAAGGGAATTGCAGAACATTCCTTTCTACAGTGTAAGTCTTATTCTGCGGAAAAACCACTACATATTCAAACCTTACTCGCATTGGTTCTTAAAACAACTGAAATCTTTTGACATGTTCTTCGTGCAGGACGAAAACACAGCCAATTTGTTGCACAAAGCAGGGTTTGACAATTGCATTGTTACGGGCGACACACGCTTTGACAGAGTTTATCAAATGAGCCTTGAACACAAACATTTTTCGATAATAGAAGCGTTTTGCGGTGATAACAAGGTGTTGTTAGCGGGCAGTTCTTGGCCTGAAGACGAAGTTTTGTTGCAGTATGTTTACAATAAATTCGGAAAAGAGGGTAAAACCGACTGTAAATTCATCATTGCTCCGCATCTGACGGACACTTTGCATGTAAACAAATTGCTTGACATGTTTGACAATTCTGTATTGCTTTCCCGTGCAGATGAAAACACTGTATCCGATTACGGTTGTATCATAATAGACAGCATAGGCATATTGATGTATCTTTATTCCGTGTGCGATATTGCGTACATCGGAGGCGGTTTCGGCGAAGGAATACACAATATATTGGAGGCTGCGGTATTTTCAAAACCCGTAGCATTCGGTCCGAACAACAAAAAATTCCGGGAAGCGTCGCAGTTGTTGCAATCAGGTGCGGCATGTGAGATAAAAGATAAGCATCAACTCTGTTCATGGGCTGAAAGTATGCTGACAGATGATAACAAACGCAAAAAGTTTTCGGACATTGCGGGTAAATATGTCAGAGATAACGTAGGAGCAACGGCGAAAATACTTAAGCATGTGTCGCTTCTGATAGTTGCAATAGTGATTATGTGTTCCTGCTCTCCCAACCGGCATTTAAGCAAAGACGGATATTTGTTAAGCAAGAATAAGATTGCGGTTAACAACAAAACCATCTCAAAAGGCAATGTTATAAACTACGTTCAGCAAGACCCCAATCACAAGTTGTTAGGCATGAAGATGGGAATGTATATCTATTCCATGTCAAGACAAGGCGACGACAGCACATGCAATTTCTTTGAAAAGTACGTTTTACGCACCGTAGGCGACAAACCGGTGGAGATAGATGACAACCAAACCGAAGTTTCCTGCAAAAACATAAAGACTTATCTGAAAACACACGGGTGTTTTGACGCACAGGTAACTTCTTATCAGAAACAGGTAAGGCGATGGTACGCTCCGTGGAGTTTTTACAACAAACGCAGAACGGTGGTATACGACATCAATGCCCCCAACCGTGCGGTTATAGACACGTTTATGTATGTTACCGAGGACAGTGCTTTGTACAATACCGTGTCTTTGCTTTTGAAGGACAATCCTATAAGAAAAGGAACGTGGTATAACGAAGATAATATTTCAGCATTGCGTACCCAAGTTGCCCAAGGTATGCTTGAACAGGGCTACTATGCTTTTGCACCTAAATATATAGTGTTTAACGTGGACACAACGCAGGGAACGGACAAGACAAAAGTGATAATGATTGTCAAAAATCCCGCTTCCAATCCCGACACTTCGGCAAATACGGCGGGCAAACATAAACCTTACAAGATATCAAGGATATATATCCAACCCAATTATATATCTCCGACATCGCCTGACTACATTCCCGACATTGACACCATAAGATATTTCCACAAACAGCAAAAAGGTTATGCCGTAACTCCGCTTTATTTTATCAACAACACGACCCAACCGGGCATAAAAGCCAAATCAATAATGCGGTGCATACTTATGCAAAACAACAATCTGTTTTCGCCTTCGGCAAGTGCCAACACATATTCGTCGTTGTTTCAATTGAGAAATTTTAAATATATAGATATTTCGTACGAAGACATAACCGACAAAATTAAAGACACAAACGATTTGGCTTGTTATATACGTCTGACGCGTAACAAGCCCGTCAGCCTGTCTTCATCGTTTGAATTTAACTATTCGGCCAACAACAATGCGGCATTGAACGACAATTCTTCCAACTTGGGAATGGAAGGCAATTTGGCGTATACGGACAAAAATCTGTTGCACGGTGCGGAAATATTCTCAACAAATCTTAAACTTGCGGCGGAAATAAACAGCAATGTATTCAAAAAAGGAAACACCAATTCGGGTTGGGACATCTTCAATGCTTTTGAGGCTGGTTTGGATGCAGGAATAGAACTTCCGCGTTTTTTGGCTCCGTTTTCAACTTCGTTCTACTCAATGAAATTCCATCCGCATACGAGTATAAAAACAGGATATAACATTCAAAAACGTTATTATTACGAACGCTCCATATTCAATCTTAACTACGGATATTCATGGAATACTTCCGACAAAAAATATTTCAGTTTCATTCCGTTGGAAGTCAACTATGTCAACATGACAATCACCGATAACAACTATGCGGAGATGATTAAAACCATGGATAAGCGTATTCAATACCAAATGTCCGACCACTTGGTGATGGCAATGCGTTTTTCGTATGTTTACAACGGCCAAACCGTAAACCAAAAAGAGAACTTCCGTCACTTTACACTCAACGTTGAAACGGCGGGAAACGTGTTGGATTTGTATTCTATGGCGTTCAATTTGAGCAAAGACGGCGAAGACCATTATACAATATTCAATATACCGTTTTCACAATATGTACGCAGCGACGTATCTTTTATCAAATACAAATACCTGACCAAGAAAACGTCGTTTGTTTATAAAATTTACGGCGGTGCGGGCTATTGTTACGGCAATGCACAGTCGCTGCCTTACGAGAAAGCGTTTTTCGGCGGCGGAGCAAACAACATACGTGCATGGCAACTGCGTGCTTTGGGACCAGGAAGCAGCAAACCGACGGGCAATATGCGTTACGACCGTGCGGGCGATATGGCTTTGGGTGCAAGTTTTGAGTACCGTTTTCCTGTAGCAGGTCCGTTGGAGGGTGCAGCATTCGTGGATATGGGCAACATATGGACTCTTAACGACCAACAAGGCTTGGAAGGCGGTAAGATAAGCAAAGATTTTTACAAGGAATTGGCAACGGGTATAGGTTTGGGTGCCAGAATAGACATACAGGTGTTTATTTTAAGATTTGATTTTGCCGTTAAGGCTTGGGACCCTGCGAAAGAAACCGAAGACCGTTTTGTTTTGAACAACACTAAATTCAAAGATATAAACGTACAATTCGGAATAGGTTATCCGTTCTGACTTGTCAGAACGGATAATCCGTTTATTGATTGTCATATTTCATAACATCGGTGCTGATAAAATCCAGTTGTATGCCTGCCTGTGCGAACATGCTTTCGCTTTCCTGCCCGCTGTGATATTTGTTTTGACATACCACGCGCTTTATTCCGCAGTTGATAATCATCATGGCACATGTACGGCACGGCGTCATGGTGCAATAGAGAGTTGAACCCTCAAGCGATATGCCGCGTTTGGCTGCCTGACATATGGCGTTTTGTTCCGCATGCACTGTACGTACGCAATGCGTGCTTATCTCGCCGTTTTCGTCCACCGTTTTTTTGAACAAATGACCTGCCTCGTCGCAATGCGGCATACCCGTAGGCGACCCTACATAGCCCGTTACCAATATCTGACGGTCTTTGACTATAACGCACCCGCTCCGGCCTCTGTCGCACGTAGCCCTTTTGGCAACTGTTTTGACTATCTCCGAAAAATATTCGTCCCATGACGGCCGTTTGTTGACACCCAAACTGTTCATAATCCGGTTTACCTGCATTTGCAAGTGCTGCAAATCCGAACCGTTGTCAATAGTATAGTCAGCCATACGCATGACTGCACCTAAATTTTGTTTGTTTTCGTCCTCGGACTGCATCTCACGGCGTTCGTTGGCAACGAAAGTGTCAAAATCCACGTTGTCCGTTTCGCTTTGGCGGAGGCGTATACGCTGATAACGTATGTTGATGTCGGCATCTACGCACAAAAGAGTGAAATCAGCGTTTTGCTTTAAGTATTCCACTTCTTTGATGTTGCGTATGCTCTCTATTATACAGTTTTTGCCTTCCTTTTCGGCTTCTTTCAACAATCCTTTTGCTATAAAACCGCCGCCCTCAAGTCTGCGTGCGTTGTTGGCAACCTCGGTCAGAGTGTCACGGTTTACTTCCAAACCCATGGATTGCACCCTTTTCTTTAAGAAATCACGGGCTGAATAATGCACGAAGCCTTTTTCTTTAAACATTTCCACCACCGTGCCTTTTCCTGCACCGAGTGTTCCCGTTATACCTATAACTAACATAATGCAAAACCGTATGTACTGCTATAAAACTCTGTTTTTAAACTCTTTTGTTGCCAATTCTTCGTTGGCTTTGACTATTTTGTCTTTCAATCCTGCCTTGTAAGCCGTCATTTTTTCATTTATCGTTTTGTCAGTAAGCGACAGTATCTCAACGGCAAGTATTGCGGCATTCAACGCTCCGTTGACCGCAACCGTGGCAACGGGTATTCCCGGAGGCATTTGCAGCATGCTCAAAACCGAATCCAATCCGTCCAACATTCCCTTGATAGGTACGCCGATTACAGGCAAAGACGTTTCGGCTGCAATAGCACCCGGAAGAGCCGCAGCCATACCTGCACCCGCTATAATCACTTTTATTCCGCGAGCTTGGGCGTTGCGTGCAAATTCGCTCACTTTGTCTGCCGTGCGGTGCGCACTTAAAGCGTTAAGTTCAAACGGTATATCCGTTTGGTCAAGGAAATCGGCAGCTTTTTTCATCACTTCGTAATCGGAAGTGCTGCCCATGATTATACTTACTAATGGTTTCATTACATTTAAGTGTTAATTTTCCGTGCAAATACCGTTTTTTCAGTGGCGGCATTGCTTAAAAATGCAAAGTTACAAAGAGTTTTTTAAAGAAAAAACATTACCGCCGCAAAATCACGTTCTTATCCGCAAAATACTTCTTCAATACTTTATATCCGCCCCTTTAGTGTTTTCTGCCGCCCTTCTGCATATAATTTTTGCCCTTTGCGAAAGTAAGTGCGAAAAAACCATATTTTTTGCCTCAAAAAAATAGGTTTTTTCACTCAAAAAATCACATTTTTTTGAAGTTACTTTCGCAAGGGGCAAAATTTAAAACACAAGGGGCGGCAAAAAACAGTAAAAGGGCAACAGAAAATTATGAAAATGCAAAAAGAAAAAGAGAAAGAAAAAATGTTTTTTCAAAAAAAATCACCCAAAATATTGTCAGTATTGAAAAAAGTTGTAATTTTGCACTCTGAAAACAGCAGCAGGTGGCCTGAAAGTCTGAAACTGATTCAGCTGAAGGTAATAAAGGTTGCGGTTTTTTTGAATAAAAAAAACGGTCCCATAGCTCAACTGAATAGAGTACTTGACTACGGATCAAGCGGTTGAAGGTTTGAATCCTTCTGGGATCACAAAAGGAATTTTTTACTACTCGTTTCAGCCCGTTTTGATTGTATGCAAAACGGGTCTTTTTGTAACTTTTAAACCCTGAATGTTGTATAACATATAACTGAACAATATTTTAAAAAGCGTGGAACAGACAAACCGACAAAGCAAAACGTTGGCTAAAAACACTATAGTCATGTATTGCCGTATGGCATTGCTGACAATAATCTATTTTTATACCTCACGCATACTTTTGAAACGCTTGGGCATAGACGACTTCGGCATTTTTTCGCTTGTAGGCAGCGTGGTTGCGGTTTTTGAGTCAATAAAAGTGTTGTTTACTTCCTCAACCCAAAGATTTTTTAACTATGTCATGGGTGAAAACGACTCAAAAAAACTCTGTACGGTCTTCAATACAAGCATATACATCAACACCGTAATAGCCGTAGGGTTCGTCATATTGGTGGAAATTGCGGGAATATGGTTTTTGAACAACAAGGCAAACATATCGCCCGACAGGATGGCGGCTGCAAAGACGGTATTCCAACTTTCGTTGTTCTCTACAGTGGCATATATCGTAACTACGGCATACGACGCTGCGGTTATAGCCCACGAAAAGATGGGCTTTTATGCCGTGATGTCGCTTGCGGACGGCGTGCTGAAACTTGTTGCCGTGTTGGTATTGCCTTTTATGGCAACGGACGGGCTTGTCTTTTACGGCGTATCGGTTTTTGCCGTCACTTTGGCAATACGTATTGCCACCATTGCATATTGCGTTAAAAATTTCTCCGAATGCAGACTGAAGAAAGTATACGACCGTTCGCTTTTGAAGCATATGGTCATCTTTGCGGGGTGGCAGTTTTTCGGCAATGCGGCGTTCACCGTTACCCAAAACGGATTGAACATGCTGTTGAATATGTTCGGTTCCACTGCGGTCAACACCGCAAGGGGTCTTGCGTACCAAGTACGCAGTGCGGTCAACATGTTTATCAACAATGTTACCGTTGTGGTCAATCCGGCCATAACGCGCAACTGCGCCCAAGGCAATACGGGCAGGATGTACGGCATAATGTTTTGTGCATCAAAAGTTGTGTTTATATTGGATTTGCTGCTTGTAGTCCCTTTGTTGTTTGCCACGCACGATGTGTTGTATCTTTGGCTTGGCGAAGTGCCTGCTTATGCCGTGAGTTTTTTGCGGATATTGTTGCTCAACACATTGGTGTCGGGTTTGCATCAACAAATAGACATAATATTCAAGGCAGTCGGTAAATTGAAATATTACCAGATATGCGAGGGAATATTGTTGCTTATGCCCGTAATCCTGTCTTACTTCGGATTGAAATACGGAATGCCGAAACAATATGTGTTTGTATTGGTGATGATTTTTGAAATTTTGGACGTTGCGGCTATATCTTTGATAGCGAA
Source organism: Bacteroidales bacterium (assembly GCA_017934545.1). Lineage (GTDB taxonomy): Bacteria > Bacteroidota > Bacteroidia > Bacteroidales > P3 > Scybalousia_A. The sequence continues at coordinate 251,986 of JAGBJI010000009.1, read as the reverse complement.
AAAGGTCGCTTTGATGGATGTCAAAGCCTATCTGCGTTCGGTAATATTGCCTTGCGTAGTCTTAACTGCGTTTACAATTGCCGTGTGGTATGCAATGCAGACGTTTTTAAGCCTTAATTTTGCAATGAAAATAGTCTTTGCCCTGTTGACCGATATATTGTGCATTGTTTATATGCTGTATGCAGGTTTTACAAAGAGCGAAAAACAAACGCTTAACGCCCTTTTGGCTTCGGGAAGATTTGCTTTTCTTGCCCGTTTTATTAAATAAATTCAGTGGAAATAAGAGTAAACTTTCTGTGCTTTGCTTTTGCCAACGCACAATTCTAATTCTTCCAACGCCGCATTCTTTATCTTGGCAACGGAAGTGAATTTCAACAGCAGGTCCTGTGCGGTTTTTTCCCCTATTCCGTCAATGTCGGTCAGTTGGGTGCGGAACGTGGAGCGTGAACGCTGATTGCGGTGAAACGTAATGCCGAAACGGTGTGCTTCGTCGCGTATATGCTGAATTATCTGCAAGGTGTGGCACCGTTTATCCAAGCATATAGGGTTCGGGTCTTCGGGAAAATAAATTTCTTCCAACTTTTTGGCCAGACCGATTACTATTACCTTGTCGTAAACTCCCGCCTGCTTGAGAGCAAAGCATGCACTTGACAGCTGACCTTTGCCTCCGTCTATGACAATCAGGTCAGGCAACTGTTTGCCTTCTTGTTCCAAGCGGGAATAACGCCTGTATACTATCTCACGCATTGAAGCAAAATCATCGGGTCCTACAACCGATTTTACATTGTAATGTCTGTATTCTTTGTTTGACGGTTTGCCTTCACGGAAAACCACACACGAGGCTACGGGTTGGTTGCCCTGTATGTTTGAATTGTCAAAACACTCTATGTGATGCGGCGGACGGTCCAAGTGCAAATCACGCTGCATTTCCAACACAACCTTGTTTGCCCACCGTCCGGGGTCAATTATTTTCTGTTTGTTTATCTTTTGCAATCGGTAAGCGGTGGTATTGTGAACGGAAAATTCAAGCAATTTTTTCTTTTCTCCGCTTATGGGTATGGTTTGTTGTACATAGTCTTCGGGTAAATCCAACTTTTGGGCAACTATAATCTCTTTGGAATTCCATTTCATGCGCATCCGGTTTTGCGTAATGACCGATGCCAAGATGTCTTCCGCCGTCATGTCAAGTTTTTTTGCCGCTTCAATGCAAAAAGACATGTTTATCTTGCCTTCAACCACCTTTGTAAGATTTATATAAACCACATCCGAATCCTCAATGTACGAATACACTTCCATATCGTGCGAATATGCACTCACCACTGCACTCTTTGCACTGTAATTTTCAAGCAATGTAATCCGTTCTTTCATCAATTGGGCTTTTTCAAACTTCTCTTCACGTGCCAAAGACATCATCTTGTCCTTCATTTCGTTGAGATAAGACGAAAAAGTTCCCTTTATGATTTGTTTGATTCCGTTTATATCATTGTTGTAATCCTCTTTGCTCTGATGACCCGCACACGGAGCTTCGCAAAGTCCTATCTGACTGTTAAGGCAAGGGCGAAAGGACGATTTCTTTATGCTTTGCTCGGTAAGCAATTGCGAACACGTACGGTAAGAAAACAGTTGGCGGATAAGCGACATCAGTTCCTTGAGAATTTTTCCCGAAGGATACGGACCGAAATACAGAGAACCGTCGTGTACAATGCGTCTTGTGGTCAGTATTCTCGGAAAATCTTCGTTCGTTATCCTAATCCACGGGTATGTCTTGTCGTCTTTTAAAAGTATATTGTAATGCGGTTTGTATATTTTTATCAGATTGTTCTCCATCAACAACGCTTCGGTTTCGTTTTTCAGATGGACGAACTTAATATCCGCTATCTTGCGGACGAGCAATTGCGTTTTCATTGAACGCGGAGAGTCGTTGCGGAAGTACGACAACACCCTTGATTTCAAATTGCGGGCTTTGCCGACGTAGATAACTTCGCCTTTTTTGTCCAAATACTGATATACTCCCGGTGTAGAGGGAAGCGTTGCCAATATAGGCAGAATATGTTGCTGGTAAGGGTTGTTTTCAAGTATTTTGTACGGGTTGTCCATAAAAGGAATGCTTATTGGTTTTCCCTGCTTTTATAAGCTTTCAAATCCGCTTTCTCAACTTTTACGCCTATACTTATAATACCCGTCATTGAAGCGTACATTCCCAAGTTGGTAAGGGTTATTGTATAATCGCCTTGTTTAGGAAAAGAAATAAAGGATTTGCATTTGGTCTGAATATCTATCAAATCCCCCGCAGCATCTCCCGCCCATTTCTCACCGTAACGGTCGGTAAGTTTGATTGTATGGGAAGATTCCCTTGTCACACCGTCGGGCGAGATTATCTTCATCAGAAATTTCACCTGCTTTTCGTTGATATAAGGAGTGTGTCTTATGTCTACATATACGTCATACACCGCATCGGTGTCGGTGATGTGTATATTGTCAAAACTGATTGTCTTTTTGTCCGTAAGACGTTCCCATAGGTAGTTGTCAAAACTTACTTCCGATTTATATACATCGCCTTTGCCGCACGACAATATAAGTATTGCCGTTGCGGCAAGGGCTGCTGAATAAAACCAACGTTTCATTATATAAACTTTAAATGCTTTTTCTTACAAACTTTCAAGCCAAGAATTGACATTGTTTTCAATTCTGTGCAGAATATCCGTATTGTCCGTCGGTTTGACAAAGCGTTTGCCCGTCAAATGTTCGTAAAGTTCTATGTAACGGTTTGATATTCCCTCAATTATTTCGTCGGTCATTTCAGGCACTTTCTCACCCTGACGGCCTTGGAATCCGTTTTCCATCAACCATTCGCGGACGAACTCTTTGCTCAACTGACGTTGTTTCTCGCCTTTGGACTGACGCTGCTCATAACCCTCAAGATAGAAATATCGTGATGAGTCAGGGGTGTGAATCTCATCTATTAAATATATTTTGCCGCCGCACTTTCCGAACTCATATTTGGTGTCTACCAATATCAAACCCTGTTGTTTTGCCTTCTCACTGCCGCGTTTGAAAAGTTTCAATGCGTAATCTTCAATTTGTTCGTAATCTTCGGCGGCAACTATGCCTTGTTTGATTATCTCGTCTTTGGAAATATTTTCGTCGTGTCCTGCATCGGCTTTGGTGGTAGGGGTGATGATAGGCTGCGGGAACATATCGTTTTCTTTCATACCCGCCGCAAGTTTAACCCCACACAGAGTTTGCGCCCCGTCTTTATATGCACGGTAAGCACTTCCTGCCAAATATCCCCTTACAATCATTTCAACCTTAAACCCTTCGCATTTTTTTCCTACGGTAACCATAGGGTCGGGCGTTGCAATCTTCCAATTAGGGACTATATCCTGCGTTATGTCCAAAAATTCCGAAGCTATTTGGTTAAGTATCTGACCTTTGAACGGAATACCTTTGGGAAGCACCACGTCAAAAGCACTGATACGGTCTGTTACAACCATTGCAAGATATTTGTCGTCAATATTATAAACGTCCCTGACCTTGCCTTCGTAAAGGCTTTTTTGGTTTTTAAAATTGAAATTTGTTTTTGTAATTGCCTGCATAATACGTATACTGTTTTTTGTTTATTGGTTTCGGATTGCAAAGATAAGTTTTTTCTTTGTATTGCCGAAAAAAACTGCCGCCTTTTGTCAAAACATTTCCGCCCCTTGCGGAAAGAAGAGTGAAAAAATCAGATTTTTTCTGTCAAAAAATGTGATTTTTTGGGGCAAAAAACCTATTTTTTTTCGGATTACTTTCAGAAGGGGCAAAAATTAAAACGCTTGGGGCGGCGGTATGGTGAAAAAGGGCATTGGAAAAGCGGAATATACTTTTTTGTGCAATAAGTGTTTGTAACGGCAGTTTTTTGCATTAAATTTCAACGGCATGATTTTATTATTATAAAGAAAATACGTAACTTTGCATTTTGGAATTAAAAATATTTTCAAAGACATGAAAAGAAAAACCAAACTGCCGTTGATATGCTTGATTGCACTTCTTGCGGCAATGCCGTCAATATTCTGGGCGTGCGATACCGACGAATGTTTTGACAAAAACAATTACAAAACACAGATTTCAACCAAAGCCGCACCGGGAACCGTTGATGAAGTTCAGACGGATTGTTGATTGATATTTATTAACCGTAAAAACATATAATTAAGATGAAAAAAACATTTGTTTCTTTGTTGTTGTCAGCTGCCTCAATGTTGACAATAACTTCATGTTCGAAGAACACGGACACGGAAACTTCCACTCAAACGGAAGCGGAAAACGAAAGCGTTGTCTATATGACGGAAAATATTTCGGGCGAAAGCCTGATAAAAATCTTCCAAGCGTTGGGAGTTGAACCGCAAGGCAAAGTCGGCGTTAAGATTTCAACGGGCGACGGCAAAGGAGTCCACACTTTAAGCCCTGAACTTATTGCCCCGTTGGTTCAAAAACTCGGTGCCAACATCATTGAATGCAACACCGCTTACCAAGGAACACGCCACACAACCGATTTGCACCGCAATACCATCATCCAACACGGATACGACAAAGTGGCAACGGTTGACATAATGGACGAAGAAGGCGAAGTGAAACTTGAAATCAACGGCGGAAAGCATTTGAAATACGACATCGTAGGCTCGCACATAAACAATTACGATTTCATTGTTAACCTTGCACATTTCAAAGGACACCAAATGGCAGGTTTCGGCGGAGTTTTGAAAAACCAATCCATAGGCTTTGCTTCCACGAACGGAAAAGCATACATACACAGTGCAGGTACGTGGGAAAAGATGGAAGAATTGTGGGAAAAACATGTTGCCCCGCAGGACGATTTTACCGAATCTATGGCCGAAGCAGCTAAAGCCGTTGCCGACAAATTCAAAGGCAAAATAGTATATATAGCAGTTATGAACAATATGTCCATAGACTGCGATTGCAATGCCAACCCTGCAAAACCTTTGATAAAGGATTACGGTATTTTGGCCTCAACCGACCCTGTTGCGTTGGACAAAGCCTGCCTTGACATTATATACAATATGGAGGTAACGGCGGATAACAACACCAAACCATTGATTGAAAGAATTGAACAGCAAAGAGGAGATCATATTTTGGACTATGCACAGCAAATAGGCTTGGGTTCTGAAAAATATACGGTGAAAAAGATAGACTGACAAAACGCATTGATAAAAAATTAGTATCTTTGCATTCTGTTTTTTAAACAATATATAACCAATTAAATAATTTTACAATTATGTCACAAATAATCGGAATTCATTCAAGACAAATTCTTGACTCAAGAGGAAACCCAACAGTAGAAGTGGAAGTGTATACCGAAGCCGGAGCATTCGGCCGTGCAGCCGTACCTTCGGGAGCGTCAACGGGAGTACACGAAGCAGTGGAATTAAGGGACGGCGATGAGTCTGCATTTTTAGGCAAAGGTGTGTTGAAAGCGGTTAAAAACGTCAACACTGTTATTGCCGAAGAGTTGCGGGGCATGAACGTTCAGGACCAAATCCTTATTGACAACAGAATGATTGAGCTTGACGGCACTGAAAACAAAGGCCGTTTGGGAGCAAACGCCATATTGGGAGTTTCGCTTGCATGTGCAAAAGCGGCAGCACAGGAAACAGGACAGGAATTGTACCGCTATATCGGCGGAGCCAATGCTTACACTTTGCCAGTTCCTATGATGAACATTTTGAACGGCGGAGCCCATGCCGACAACAAGATAGATTTCCAAGAATTTATGATTATGCCTGCAGGTGCATCTACATTTGCCGACGGTTTGAAGATGGGTGCCGAAGTTTTCCACAACTTAAAAGCCGTTCTTAAGTCCAAAGGCTATTCTACAAACGTAGGTGACGAGGGCGGATTTGCACCTGATTTGGGTTCAAACGAAGAAGCAATAGAAGTGGTTCTGCAAGCAATAGAAAAAGCTGGCTACAAACCGGGAGAAGATGTATTCATTGCTTTGGACCCTGCGTCAAGTGAATTTTATATTCCGGAGGAAAAAGTTTACCATTTCAAATGGTCAACGGGCGAAAAACTAACTTCCGAGCAGATGGCTGACTATTGGAAGAACTGGTGTCAGAAATATCCGATAATAAGTATAGAAGACGGTATGGCGGAAGACGATTGGGACGGATGGAAAGTGCTTACGGATGCTTTGAGCGAAAGAGTGCAGCTTGTAGGTGACGATTTGTTCGTAACAAATGTTAAACGTTTGCAGACGGGAATAGACAAAAAAGTAGCCAATTCAATACTTATCAAGTTCAATCAGATAGGTACGCTGACAGAAACTATAAACGCCGTACGTTTGGCTAACAACAACGGCTACACTGCAGTGATGAGCCACCGCAGCGGCGAAACCGAAGACACTACAATAGCCGATTTGGCAGTTGCATTGAATACGGGCGAGATTAAAACGGGAAGTGCATCCCGTACAGACCGTATCTGCAAGTACAATCAGTTGTTGCGTATAGAAGAAGAGTTGGGTGAACAAGCCGTTTATCCGGGAAAAAATTTCTTCAAAGGTCTGAAAAGATAATCTTTTGCTGAATTAACCCGAGCGGTTAATACGTTAAAAGCGGTAAACAGCACACTGTTTACCGCTTTATTGTTGTAAAAAAAAATTCAAGTTGAGATTATTTTCTTGCAGCAAGTTCTTTGTCAAAACGGTATAGACCGTATCCGTCTTTGCCTATAAGTTTTAAAACGTCTATTATCTCCCTTGCGTTCTTTTCTTCCTCAACCTGTTCGTCAACGAACCAATGAAGAAAACTCTCCGTTGCGTAATCTTTTTCGGCAATAGCCAATGCACAAAGGTCGTTTATCATTGAAGTGACTTTTTGTTCGTGTTTAAGCGTTGCGTTGAACACATCCAATGCATCTTTCCATTCGGTTTCAACCTTTGCAATGGGTTCCAACAACACTCTTCCGCCTTTGTCCAATACGTAATCAAACAATTTGGTGGCATGTTCCTGCTCTTCGGCGAACTGTTTGCGCATCCAACTTGACATACCCGTAAATCCTTTGCTGTCCAAACACGATGCCATGGACAGATAAAGGTATGCTGACCAAAATTCAGCGTTAATCTGCTTGTTTAAAGCCTTTTCTACTTTCTTGCTTAACATGTTTTATGTGGTTTAATTGTACCTTACGGTCGGTTCATAATTCAATTCAAACTTGATGCCTGCTATACTGTCAGGGTTAGGTTCAACACTAATCAAAAGCAAAGCCAACCAAAATTTAGGATGATCCAATTCCTGTTTGTTTGCATCCAAGACTTTGGTTTTGTCTTTCAGATTGATGTAAAGCGTGTAACCCATTGCGGTGAATTTCAACAGATGTTTGCCGTCGTATTCACGCTTGATGTTTTGGTCAACGATGACCATTTCCATTACATCTTCCAAACTTTTGCCTTCCAATTCTTCTTCTTTGCGGCAAATGTTATACTCTCTTATCACGTCGCCTATTTTCGGCTCTTTGATAGGGGAGTACGGGTGATATTTTTCAATCTCTTTTCTTACGTTGTTGGCAAAATCGTTTGCCAAAAGTTCCAATGTTCTCATAATATATTAAGTGTTTTTTTATTATTCCTCTCTTTGTTGACAATATTTAAAGACGGTAAATTTTTGCAAATGTATAAATAAATTTTGAAAAAACAATATCTTTTTGCCGTTTTTTGTCTTTTTAAATGCCGTTTTTGTCCGTTCGGACTGATAAAATACGTAATTTTGCAGCTAATAACCGTAAAAAACACCGTTAAACGGCGGAGATAACTTGTTGAAACCGTACAACAACGCAGTTGGTTTTGCGTTTTACGGGCAAAAATATATGATATGCACTTTGTAACTGTAAAAAATATTCTCACGGGAGCGGGAAGCAACATGAACATATACCGCGGTTGCACGCACGGATGCGTATATTGCGACACGCGGAGCAAATGCTACGGCTTTACGCACGCATTGGAAGACGTTGAGGTCAAATCCAACGCCGTTGAACTGTTGGATGACGCACTTAAACGCAAAAGGCAAAAATGTATGGTGGGAACGGGTTCCATGTCAGACCCGTATCAGCCCGTTGAAACCGAACTCGGCTTTACCCGCAGGTGCTTACAGGTTATCAACAACCGCAACTGCGGGGCAACGATGATAACCAAATCCGACAGAGTGTTGAGGGATTTGGATTTGTTGCAGGAAATCAACGGCAAAACCAAGTGCGTGGTTCAGATAACCTTAACCTGCACGGACGAAACATTGAGCAAAGCCATTGAACCCAATGTCTGCACCACGCAAGAGAGAATCCAAGTGTTGGAAACCTTGAAACACCACCGCATACCGACGGTTGTATGGCTCAGTCCCGTAATTCCTTTCATTACGGATACGGAAGAAAACATCAAAAATATACTTGACGCCTGCGTAGCCAATGATGTGAGAGGTATTGTGTGCTTCGGCATGGGTATGACATTGAGAGAAGGCAACCGAGAGTATTTTTACAGGTTTTTGGACAGGTTTGACCCCGCTTTGAAGCAAAGATACATTGATACTTACGCAAACAGTTACCAAATACTTTCGCCTTATAACGCACGGTTGATGAATCTTTACGACGAAACCTGCAACAAATACGGCATAATCTACGGACCCGAACGGATTTTTGCCTATCTGAAAGAATTTCCGCAAAAAGAAAAACAACTTTCCCCTGTTTTAATTCCTGCCTTTTTGGGTTTTGCTGCCGCTTTTTTAGTTTTTGCCGCCGCCCTTTGCGAAAGTAATTTTGAAAAAACCACATTTTTTGAGTCAAAAAAATAGGTTTTTTCAGTGAAAAAATGTGATTTTTTTAGGATTACTTTCAGAAAAGGCAAAAACGTTTACGCTTCGGGCAACGGTTTTTTGTCAATGGGCGGATTTTTTACCGTAATATTATGTTATACTGCTGAACACCGACAATATTTTGTGAAAAACTGCGTTATAGTTGGTGTATTTAAACCAAAATAATTTAATTTAACCAATAGGAACAATTTAATAAGAATCATTATGGCAAAGAAATGGATTTGCAGCGTATGTGGATACGTACACGAAGGGGACAATCCCCCTGCTAATTGTCCGCAATGTAAAGTCCCTGCGGAGAAATTTAAAGAATTGAAAGAAGAAGGCAACCTGCAATTTGAAACAGAGCATGTTATAGGCGTTGCCAAAGGCACTTCGGACGAGATGATAAAGGATTTGAACGCCCATTTCAACGGAGAATGTTCGGAAGTAGGCATGTATTTGGCTATGTCGCGTCAGGCAGACAGAGAAGGATACCCTGAAATTGCGGAAGCGTTTAAACGCTATGCGTGGGAAGAAGCCGAGCATGCAGCAAAATTCGCCGAATTGTTGGGAGATGTCGTTTGGGATACGAAGACTAATTTGGAAAAACGTATGAACGCCGAAGCCGGAGCGTGTGCTGACAAGTTCCGTATAGCAAAAAATGCCAAGGCAGCGAACTTGGACGCTATCCACGACACCGTTCACGAGATGGCAAAAGACGAAGCACGTCACGGAAAAGGATTTGAAGGTCTTTACAACAGATATTTCAAAAAATAAAACCTTATTTTAAAGTCCAAAAACGAACTACCGACTGCATGCAGTCGGTAGTTCGTTTTAGTTTTACCGCCTTCCGCCGCCTTGATTTGACCCGTTAGAACGGTCATCAAAGTTTTCAAGTTGGCGTTTTTTGATTTGCTTGTTGTCATAATACTTTCCGAACTTATAACGTAAGGTAAGCGACAGATAAGGCGGCGTTGCACGTGACCAACTCTTTGTAAGGCTGTTCAGATATTTAGTTTCGTCATAATTTTTCTTACCTCCGTCCCAACCGATTGAGAAATCAACGTTCAGTTTGTCCTCAAAGAAAGATTTACCTGCGTCAAAACTCAACCATTGCCACCCATTGTCTTTGGTAAGTCCCCATTGACCCGCAGAACCATAGCCATAATAAAGAGAAAACCGCCATTTGTTCGGAAGATTTACGAAAGTATACAAATTAAAATTATATCCCCAAGAGTCAAGTGACGTCTGGTTGCCGTCCAAAGCCATATCGGTGTAAAGATAATAAGAAGTAAGCGACAGATTGATATTCCAAATGTCAAAAAGTTGCTTATCAAAACTTGCATTTCCGTTTACGCTGTGACTTTTTCCCATATTAACTGGACGGGATATAACTGCAAGCGGATTATATGCAAATCCGTAAGAGTCATTCAACGGTGTAGACAGATTACGTATGTTATCCGTTGAGTAATAATAGTAAACGGACGTGAAAAGCATATACTTATAGGAGTGGGACAGGGAAATAAGGTGGGAATATTGCGGTTTGATTTCGGGATTGCCCGTTTCATAGGAGTATTCCGACGTTTTAACTATAAAAGGATTCAAATTACTTGGATAAGGACGCGATATACGGTAATTATAATTCAAAGAAATTTCGTTATCCTCCGTAAACTTCCAACCAAGTTTTAGATTAGGGAAAAGATTTAAGTAATGCGTTTTTATAGTCGTGTCATTAACCTCTTGCGTTCCCTTTGTATTGGTTTGTTCCAGCCTTACGCCCAAGCGAACCGACAGTTTTGAGGAGAAAAACTTATCCGTAACGGAAGCATATAAGGAGTTGATGTTTTCATGGTACTTAAAACGGTTCGTTTCCATAACATTATTTACATATTCCGTCCCTTGCAGAACTTCAGACTTATAATCATTGTCGTTAAATGCGAATGCAGTCTTTGCACCCGCCTCAAAAATCAAATTTTTCGTAAAAGGCTTGTAGTAATCCGCCCGAAAGGATAGATTTTGTTGCTTGTTATCCAACTTTCTTTTGTTATCGGTGCTGCGGGATAAGTCATTGCTGCCGTCAGGCAACACATTATAATAATCAAGTATAGTTTGACGCTCACTACCGTTAGAACGGTTGTTGTAATCCAAGTCCATAGAGAATTTACTGTCCATAGTGTCAAGTTTTTTCACGTAGTTAAGCCCGAGATACGCCAGATTGTTCTGCGTTTTCACCCTTCCCGTTTGGTTATATAACGAATCGGTGGTGTAATATGCAGGATTGTGCGACATAAACGTGAAATGCTTGCCCTCAGATGTCGGTTGATGATAATTACCGTAGTAACTGTAAAAGCCAAGTGTGGAAACGCTGTCCAAAGAATACGAAGCAGAGAAATTAAAATCCAATCCCTTGGTATTACCTTGCCATTTATCGTCAATATTGCGGAAAAGAACGGTGTCTTGTCCTATCCAAGTGTAACGCTGTGAGGAATCCGCTCCGTAAGGGTCCCCATAATAGTTGTCAGTATAGCCAAGACCGCCAGAAATTATCCATTTATCATTGACATAATTCAATCTGACGGACGGATTATAATGATACGTGCGGTCATCTCTGTAATTACCGACCAAAGATGCCGAACCGTTGATACCGTATTGCTGATTTTTCTTGATTTTTATGTTTATAATTCCCGCAGTCCCCTCTGCATCGTATTTAACTCCCGGATTTTTTAACACTTCGTACGAATCAATCATTTCGGGCGTCATTCCCTTGAGCATATCCTTCACCGCAGACCAATCAAGTTTCATATCCCTGCCGTTATATTGAAACTGAACGCCGTTTTGTCCGTTAAGAGTGATGTTTTCCGCATTATCAATCATCACACCCGGCACAAGTTTTAGCAATTCAAACGCATTGGTGACCATATTCGCCATACCGTCGTCAACATTCATCGTAAGTTTGTCGCCTTCGGTAACTATACGCTTTCTTTCCGCCACAATTTTTATTTCATCTAACGCATCATCTGCCTCAAGTGCAATTTCACCGAGATTGATGTCCTTTCCGCTGTCAAAATCAGACGGAAAAATTTCATGACGGAACGTTTTATACCCGACAAACGATATTTTTAATAAAAGGTCACGCTTTTTGATTTTCTTAAACGAAAAATTGCCGTTATCATCGGTTATAACGCCTTTGAAAATGCCTACGGTATCGGTTTTATACTGCAAAATACAGTTGGCATACGGCAGATTTTCATTGGTTTTTGCGTCTTTGACCGTGCCTTTTATGCCGACGGTCTGGGCAAACAGAGCGTTGCAAATCAAAATTGCAACAATCATCAAATTTATCCGCTTCATAATTTTATTATTTTTATAATTCTTTATAACGCAACGGCCTTTTTATTATTTCCCCCCCCCCATAAAAATTCAAAAAATCTGCATTTTTATTCATAATATGTTGAGGTTGAGGCATATATTTCTGCGTTATTTTTTGCTTTTTTGTGCATTGGCCGCTGTAAATACACATATAAAACAATTCAAAACCGCAAAAAGTTACAATTTTTTATAAAAAACCGCCGTAAACCGCCGCAACCGGAGTAAAAACCGCCCTCTTCCGACAGCAAAGCAACGAAAAAAAAAACGTCGGAACGGGAATAAAAAAAAGGTAAAACACCGAAGAAAAATAAAGAAACGCCGAAGAAAAATAAAAAAAGGCCGAAAAAAAATCATAAAACGCCCAATAAAATCCGTAAAACGCCGTTTTAACTTCAAAAAGTCGGACATTTCATGTCAAACAGTTTGACTTTTCTTTTAAAAAATCCAACCTTTCTTTCAAAAAGTCGGACTTTTTAAGCAAAAAGTCGGACTTTTTATGAGAAAAGTCGGACTTTTTTAACGAAAGGTCAGACTTTTTAGATGTAAAAGCGGCACTTTTTGAACTTTATTCGGCCTCTGACGGATTTTATTGGGCTTGTTTTTAGTGTAATCGGGCGTTTTTTTTATTTTTCTCCGACCTCTTTTATTTTTCTCCGACCTCTTTTTATTTTTCTCCGACCTCTTTTTATTTTTCTCCGACCTCTTTTTGAAAAAATACACCTATATATATAATGTACAGTGCATATTTTTATCATTATACCTATATATAATATATGTATAAGACGGTTTTTTAATACTATACCTATATATAATATATGTATAGGGGAGTTTTTTTAATTAAAACCTATATATAATATATGTATAAGACGGGTTTGAATAAAAAAACGGCTTTTTTTATTCAAAAAAGGGGCGGATAAAAAAAGCCGTTAGGGGGTTTATATGAAAAAAACTATTTTGAAGAGGTCTTGGTCTTGGATTTTTTGTTGCTGATTATGCCTACGGCGGCTATCAATGCCGTTATGGCGTAGCTTATCCATGATTTGCCCTGCGTTTTTTGACCGTTGGAGGACACTTTTTTGCGGTATGAAAGGCCTGTTCCGGGTACTTTGACGGTGTAATTGGTACCTGTTTTGCCGACAGTGGCCTTTGCCGATTGATTTCCCAGCGACAGACTGACGCCGCTTTGCCCTACGTTGACATAAACGCCCGGAAAAATTTTTATTCTCCGCGTTTGCGTGCGGTAATATCCGCTCCGTCTTCTGCGTCTTACTGTTTGCATACCAGAGTTCCTATGTCCTGTCCCTGTACAACGCTTTGCAAATTGCCTTCTTTGTTCATATCAAACACGTATATCGGCAAATTGTTCTCCTGACACAACGCAAAAGCGGTCAAATCCATTATTTTCAGCTTTTTGTTCAACGCTTCGTCAAACGAAAGCACGCTGTATTTTTGTGCCGAAGGGTCTTTTTCAGGGTCTGCAGTGTAGACTCCGTCCACTCTTGTGCCTTTCAGTATGATGTCTGCTTTGATTTCTATGGCCCGCAAGACCGATGCCGTGTCGGTAGTGAAGAACGGATTGCCTGTTCCGCCGCCTATAATCACGACTTTCTTCGCTTCAAGGGCTTGAACGGCACGTCTTCTTGAAAAAGAACGGCATATAGGTTCAATATTCAGCCCTCCGAACAACTCGGTCGGCACTCCCTGACGTTCCAATTCGCCTTGCAATGCCAAAGAATTGATGATTGTAGCCATCATTCCCATGTAATCGCCCTGCACACGGTCCATTCCTTTGGCCGAACCCTGCATTCCGCGGTATATATTGCCCCCTCCGATGACAACAGCCGCCTCTACGCCTTGTTCATACACCCGTTTTATCTCGTTGCAATACAGAGTAAGCATTTGAGAACTTATGCCGTAACTCTGTTCTCCCATCAAACTTTCACCAGAAAGCTTCAATAAAATTCTGCCGTATTTCATTTTTTTCCTGTGTTTTTGGTAATCTTTGCAAAGATACGAATATTTTGTATAATTTTGCAACCGTTATGAATGCAATAAAATCACTGAAAAACGGAATTGTTTCGCTGTTGCAATCGGAAAATAACCGCCGTACCCTTAAAGATACCGCCCTTTTAGCCGTTGCAACCATCGTTTTTCATTTTCTTTATTGGCATTCGGACATGAACAATTGGCTTTTCGGGCCGTTCACTCAACAGGTTTTTGAATTTTTCCGCCTTTTGGCGTACAGGCTTGCGGCGTTTTTTGCGGGTTTTGTGATAAAAGAACCGTACGATGCGGTACCCGGATACTTTTTTTTCTACCATACTCTGCCGTCAGGGGTTAAAATTTACGATGGTTACATGGAAGTAGTGTCGGATTGCAGCGGTGTGAAACAGTTGCTTCAGTATTTGTTGGTGATGGTTCTGTGCCGCGGTGCGTGGAAAGGCAAATCGGCGTGGTTTATCGGCGGAAGCGTCGTTTTGTTATTGGTCAACGGCTTGCGGGTTGCGTTGCTTGCATGGATTTGTTCGGCTGATTGGGACATGTTTCAGCCCGTTCACGATTGGATAGCACGGCCTGTGATGTATATAATCATATTTGCCTTGTGGTATATATGGATTTACCGTTTGGACAAAAAGAAAAACCGCTGACAATAGGGCGGTGCTTGGATTTGGTATTACGAAATAATTCCGTATCTTTGCAAATAATAAATGAAATATTATCAATCAAACACACATAAACAGATGAAAAGAAAAAATCTTTTAGCAGGCTTTTTGTTTACAGCCGCATTTGCATGCAGTACAATGGCGTTTGCATGCACAAATTTCCTTTTCACAAAGGGAGCAACCAAGGACGCCTCAACGATGATTACCTATGCAGCGGACTCACACACCCTTTACGGCGAACTTTATTACAACCGTGCTGCATTATATCCCGCAGGAACCATGATACAAGTCATAGAATGGGACACGGGCAAGCCGTTAATCAAAATTCCGCAGGCTTCGCAGACCTATACAACGGTAGGTAACATGAACGAATGGGGTCTTACCATCGGCGAAACCACTTACGGCGGCAGGGAAGAGTGTTGGCATCAGGAGCAAGGCATAGATTACGGCAGTTTAATCTACCTTACGCTGCAGCGTTGCAAGACCGCACGTCAGGCAATCAAACAAATTGCAGATTTTATGAATGATTACGGATACGTATCCGAGGGAGAAAGCTTCTCAATAGCGGACGGTGACGAAGTTTGGATAATGGAACTCATCGGAAAAGGGAAGGGTTACAAAGGTGCAGTGTGGGTTGCACGTATGATTCCCGACGGTTACGTGAGCGGACACGCAAACCAAGCCCGTATAACCACGTTCCCTTTGGAACAAAAGAAGAATACCACCTCCGTATCGTACAAAAACATCAACAAAATATTTGATAAAAACATTACCACCGTATATGCCGACGACGTAATTACGTTTGCCCGCAGCAAAGGATGGTTTAACGGCAAAGATGCGGAGTTTTCGTTTTCCGATACCTACGCTCCGTTGACTTTTTCGGGTGCCAGAGGATGTGAAGCAAGGGTTTATGCGATGTTCAACCGCGTAAATTCCAATATGAAAGAGTACGAAGATTACGCTATGGGTAAGAATCTTTCGCACCGTATGCCGCTTTGGATTAAACCGGATAAGAAACTCAGCGTTAAAGAGGTGATGGATTTGATGCGTGACTACTATCAGGGAACGCCGATGGACATGTCGCAGGATTTAGGTGCAGGTCCTTTCAAATGTCCTTACCGTTGGCGTCCTATGACATGGAGTGTTGACGGCGAAAACTACATACACGAAAGAGCTACATCAACACAACAAACGGGATTTTCGTTCGTTGCCCAGACCAGAAGTTGGATGCCTGAAAAAGCAAAGGGAATTCTTTGGTTCGGAGTGGACGATACTTACACTACGGTGTACACTCCTATGTACGGTTCAATATCCAAAGTTCCTCATCCGTTTGAAGTAGGCAACGGTTCTATGGTTGAATACTCTCCGACGTCTGCTTTTTGGAAATTCAATCAGGTTTCAAACTATGTATACACCAGATGGATTGACATGATTAAGGATTTGCAGAAAGTACAAAACGGTTTGGAGAATTCATATATAGAACAAGTGGCACAGATTGACGCCAAAGTAAAGAATATGGACGATGTAAACGCAATGTGCGACACTTTGACGGCATTTTCCGTAGCCAAAGGCGAACAAACCTTCCAAGCATGGTCGGACCTTTACAATTATTTGCTTGTAAAATACATTGACGGCAACATCAAAAAGGAAAAAGACGGCAAATTCGTTGAAACGGGATACCGCAAAGGCGATTGTGTATTCCCAGACCAGCCTGCTTATTCAGACCAATGGTACAGAATGATAGTAAAAGACCACGGAAAAGTTATAAAGGATTTAACTCCTAAAGACAAATAACAACCCTTTGTCCGAATAAACAAGGATTTAAAACCAAACAAGTCCCGTATTTACACATGTACGGGACTTGTTTTTTAATACGCAATTCGCTTTTTGTTTATTTTTCTCTGAAATATACCGTGACGGGAACGCCGTTGAAATCATAAAATTCCCTTAGTTTGTTCTCGCAAAACCGTATATAATCCTGTTTGACGTATTGAGGCAGGTTGCAATAGAACACAAACTGCGGATAAGGCGTTTTCAGTTGGGTTATATATTTTATTTTGACACGTTTGCCTTTGTATTCTGCAGGAGGGTTTTGTTCTTTGACGATAGGCAGAATGTCTTCGTTCAGTTTGGAAGTAGGAATTTTTCTCTGTCTGTTTTCGTATACCGTTCTTGCAGCCTCAAGTACTTTGAATATTCTCTGTTTGTTGATAACCGAAGTGAAGATTATAGGCACGTCGGTGAACGGTGCAATCTTTTGTCTTATCTGTTCTTCGAAAACTTTCATGGTGTTGGTCTGTTTTTCTATCTTGTCCCACTTGTTGACACAGATAACCACGCCCTTGTTGTTCCTTTCGCACAAAGACAAAATGTTTAAATCCTGTGCATCAAAGCCTACCGAAGCGTCCACAATCAAAATACATACGTCCGACATCTCCAACGACCGTATTGCACGCATAACGGAGTAAAACTCAATGTTTTCTTTGACGGCATTTTTCTTCCTCAAGCCCGCCGTATCTACGATTACAAAGTCAAAACCGAACAGATTGTAACGGGTGTTTATAGAATCGCGTGTCGTGCCTGCAACGTCTTTGACAATATTGCGGTCTTGGTTGGTTATCATGTTGATAAACGATGATTTACCGACGTTGGGGCGTCCCACTACGGCCAAATGCGGCAGGTTGTCCAACGGGTCGTCAAACTGTTCTTCGGCCGTAAAATCTTTGACAAGTTCGTCAAGCAGTTCACCCGTTCCGCTTCCGTTGGCGGCGGATATTTCATACAATTCGCCCAATCCCAAGGAATAAAACTCGGGAGCTGCCATAGACTTGGCAAAGGTGTCTACCTTGTTGACAACTAATAATGTGCGTTTGTTGCTTCTTCGTAAAATGTCGGCAACATCTTCATCCATTGAGGTGATACCTTCCTTTGCGTCCACCAAAAACAATATAGCATCGGCTTCTTCTATTGCAATACGCACCTGTTGGCATATCTCTTTTTCAAAGACATCGTCCCCGCCGACCATATATCCGCCCGTATCTATGACGCTGAACTCTTTGCCGTTCCAATTGCTTTTGCCGTAATGGCGGTCGCGTGTTACGCCGCTTGTGGGGTCAATAATCGCACTTTTTGTTCCTGTCAAACGGTTAAACAATGTGCTTTTGCCTACATTGGGTCTTCCTACTATTGCTACTATATTGCTCATGGCCGTAAAATGAATAAATTTTTGCAAAGTTACAAAATTTTATAAAAACCGTGAAATTGCACTTTTTGCTTATCCTTTTCAGAAAAGAAAAATAAAAAACATATGTATTTTTTCAAAAAAACATATGAATTTTAATCAAAAAACATATGTTTTTTATTTCAAATACATATGTTTTTTTATTTTGTTCTTTGAAAACAATGCGGCAGAGAGTAAGTATACATAGGTTTTGTGAGATGTTACGCAATGGTGCGGGCAGACTGTTGTTTTTAATTTATATATGTAGTGTTGAAAAATGTAATGAAAAAAAAACTGTATTCTGTAAATCAGGGTGATATAAAAATAATTTAAAAAATTATTCCGATTTTCTTTGCAGGTAAAGTAAATATGTGTAATTTTGCAAACTGAAATTATAAAGACGGTATCTGTAGTTCAGTCGGTTAGAATACCGGATTGTGGTTCCGTAGGTCGTGAGTTCGAATCTCACCAGATACCCTTAACATAATGAAGTCAGGATTTGTAAATATTATAGGTAATCCCAACGTAGGCAAAAGTACCCTTATGAATGCTCTTGTTGGGGAAAATTTGAGTATTATCACTTACAAAGCCCAGACAACCAGACACCGTATCATGGGAATATTGAACGGTGATGATTTTCAAATGATTTTTTCCGATACACCGGGTATTGTCAACGCTGCGAATAAACTTCACCAGCATATGTTGGGGTTTATAAACAATGCTTTGAGTGATGCCGACGTTTTTTTGGTGGTTACCGAGATTGGACAGACGTTGAAAAACAATGAAATATTGGAAAAAATCATCCAATCCGACATTCCCGTAGTGTTGGTTGTGAACAAAATAGACCTTTCGCAACAACAAACCGTGCAACAGATGATTGACTATTGGCAGGGCGTGATTCCGCGTGCCTGTGTCATACCTGCTTCGGCTAAAGAGAGGTTTAATTTGGACAAGGTTATGGATGCGTTGCTTGAAGTGCTGCCCGAAAACCCGCCGTACTTCCCTCAAGACGAGCTGACGGACAAAAGCATGCGTTTTTTTGCCTCCGAAATCATACGGGAGAAGATTCTGCTTAATTATTCCAAAGAAATTCCTTACAGTACAGAGGTTGCAATTGACTCTTATTCGGAAGAATTCAACATGGATAAGATTTCAGCCGTTATTTACGTGGAACGCGAATCCCAAAAGAACATTATAATCGGTAAAGGGGGACAAATGATAAAGAAAGTGGGCATTGAAGCCCGCAAAGATATAGAAGCCTTTACGGGAAAGCACGTTTATCTGAATCTTTTCGTAAAAGTCAGAAACAATTGGCGGAATAACCTCAAAGACCTTAAATATTTTGGATACGAAAACAAGTAAACGTTCCGGCGGATTGAGAAAAGTAATCATCGTAGGGGCAGGTGCCGCAGGCCTGATGGCAGCCAACTGTCTTAAAGACAGAAATTGTGAAGTTTTGTTGTTGGAAAAAAAACACCAATGCGGACTGAAACTGCGTATAACGGGCAAAGGCAGGTGCAATCTGACAAATGCTTCGGACAAAAACAGTTTTCTTGCCCGTGTTTCCGACAAAGAATTTTTTGAACCCTCGTTTGACGCTTTTGACAACACGTCTTTGATGGATTTTTTCACATTCAAAGGCGTTGAACTCAAAACAGAAAGAGGCCAAAGGGTATATCCTGCAAGCAATAAGGCTGCCGACATGTTTTTTGCCTTGCTTGAGGGGATAGAAAACGACAACAGGGTAAAGATAATAAAGAATTGCGACGTACGCCATGTGATAACGCAGGATTCAAAAGCCAAAGGTGTGGTAACAAACCAAGGAAACTTCTTTGCCGACGCCGTTATATTGGCAACTGGCGGCCGTTCGTATCCGACAACAGGTTCGGAAGGCGACGGATACCGCATTGCGGAACTTTTGGGTCATCACATCATTACACCCGTTCCTGCACTTGTAGGGTTAAGGACTAAAAACGGTTATCCTCTTTCGGCACACGGCACGGAGATAAAGAATTGCAGGGTAAATATAACGGATTCGCACCGCAAGGTCATCGCATCAAAAGACGGCGACATAATGCTTGACGAGTACGGAGTGTCGGGTCCCGTCATTTTGACGCTTTCCCGTCAGATTGCACGCAGACTTGACAGCGGCGAAAAATTGTTTTTGAATATTGATTATAAGCCCAAAGTGGACAAAGACAAATTGTACGGCGAGATAAAGGAAACTTTCCGCCAGCGGCGTACGGAACAGGCCGCCTCAATTATAAGAAAATGGTTTGTAAAGCCGTTGACGCAGGATGTGTTGGAGGTTTGCCGCATCCAAAGCAGAACCATGGGCTACAAACTGACACAGCAAAACGCCGAATCGTTGCTTTGGTACATGAAAGACAGAAAAGAAGAGATTGTGGGCGACATGGGATGGCGTGAAGCCGTTGTAACGATGGGAGGCGTTTCGCTTAAGGAAGTTGACAAATATACAATGGAGAGCCGCAAAATCAAAAACCTTTACATAACGGGCGAACTCTTGGATTTGGACGCCGACACGGGCGGTTTTAATCTGCAGATTGCATTTTCAACCGCAATGACTGCCGCCCGCAGTATCAGATAACATTAAGTTTTTTTAACATTTTTTTAATGCCTTTTTGCTTTCGGTTGCCGCCCGCAGCCGCAATGCCGCCGCCCTTTGCGAAAGTAAATGCAAAAAAATCTGATTTTTTGCATTAAAAAACCACATTTTTTGGCTTAAAAAAATAGTTTTTTTTCGGATTACTTTCAGAAAGGGCGGCGTAGAAAAATATTTCGGCGTCGGTAAATGGAAAAGGGGCTGAAATAAAATGTATTGAAAATAAAATATATTCTAAAACGAGGTGATTATCTGCACATCGGAGTTGCAGTCAAACAACGGAACCCTGTCGTACAAAGGCACACGGGATTGGAAAACCACTTGTTTAAGATTGTCACATCCCCAAAAAACTCTTTTGCCTATTGTTTTCAGATTCACAGGCAACACAATGCGTTGCAGGTTCAGACAGTCTTCAAAAGCATAACTGCCTATGTGTGTTATATTTGGCGGTAAGATTACTTCAGTGAGCGAAGAGCATGAAGCAAAAGCGTAATTGTCAATAAATTCAACGCTTTGCGGAAGTTGTAACTCTGCAATTGATTCGCAAAAACGGAAGGCATGCCGTCCTATGCGGCGTAATGCGTCGGGGAATTTTACGGATTCAAGGTTTTGGCAACAGGCAAAAGTGTATTCTTTTATATCTTGCATGTATTCGGGCAGCTTTACGCTTTGCAGCGAGCGGCATCCGCAAAAAGCACCCGCCTCTATTTCATCTGCATTTTGCAATCCGTTGATTTCTTTCAACGCATGGCATCCGTAAAACGCTCCCTGTTGCAGTGCGGTTTTGCCTTTCAGTGTTACGATTTGCAAACCGCCGCATTTTTCAAACGCATATTGTCCGATGGTTTCAACGCTTTCGGGCAGCGAAATTTCTTTTACGCCCGACAGACTGAAAGAAAAAGGCGGTAAAAACTTTACGCCTTTTTCTATTATGACTTCTTGCAGGTTGTTACAGTTGCGGAAACAACTCTCCGTTATGTTTTCTTTGATTTTAACGGCGGTTATAGTTTTGTTGTTTTCAAAAGATTGCATCTATTGACGGTTAACGGGAGGGTAATCAATGGAATAGTGCAGTCCCACGCTCTGTTTGCGTTTCATGGCCATTGAGATTATAAGGTATGCATTTGCCACCATGTTTCTCAATTCGCACAATTCGGGCGTCAAAACGCTGCGGTTGTACAGTTCTTCCGTTTCGTCGTATATAAGTTTGGTGCGTTGAAAAGCACGGTTAAGCCTTACATCGCTTCTTACAATACCTACATAGTTGCTCATTATCTGTTGCAATTCCCTCTGGGTTTGGGTTATCAAACTCATCTCTTCGTTAAGTACCATTCCTTCGGCGTTCCAATCGGGTACTTGTTCGCAGAATTGTATGTTTTTTATCTCTTCCTTGGCATCCATTGCGGCACGGTGGGCGTATACAGCGGCTTCCAAAAGCGAGTTGGACGCCAATCGGTTGGCACCGTGCAGCCCCGTACACGAACATTCGCCCGTTGCATAAAGATGTTTTATGGTCGTGCGGGCGTAATTGTCCACCACAATGCCTCCGCATCCGTAATGGCAGGCTGGAACTACGGGTATCATGTCGCCTCTTGTTATGTTAAGGCCGAGTTCCAAACATTTGGCATAAATATGAGGGAAATGGTGCATGATTTCTTCTTTGCTTATTGCCGAGCAATCCAAAAGCACGTGGTCATCTCCCGATTTGGTCATCTCCGAATTGATAGCCCTTGCCACTATATCGCGGGGAGCCAGCGAGCCTCTCTTGTCGTATTTATCCATAAAGGCTTCTTTTTTTAGGTTTTTCAGCACTCCG
The DNA here is from genome assembly GCA_017934545.1 of Bacteroidales bacterium. Taxonomy (GTDB): domain Bacteria; phylum Bacteroidota; class Bacteroidia; order Bacteroidales; family P3; genus Scybalousia_A. Next base: position 229,464 of record JAGBJI010000009.1, on the reverse strand, counting down.
CCCGCTCCTCTCATAGCTTCGGTGATAAGGAACGAAGGTTTTTCTATCGGATTGTAAAGAGATGTCGGGTGAAATTGGACGAATTCCATGTCTTTAAGCCACCCTTTGGCACGGTGAACCATAGCCTGACCGTCGCCCGTTGCCACAACGGGAGCCGTAGTTGCGGAATAAACCTGTCCGAACGACCCCGTAGCCAACATGATTATCTTTGCAAGATAGGTATCTATGGATTTGGTCTTGCGGTTCATCACATAGGCTCCGTAACATTCCACATTGTCCATGTGACGGTTCACTTCCAAACCCAAATGGTGCTGTGTGATGAGGTCTATTGTGAATTGATTTTCCTTTAATTCTATATTGGGGTTGCGTTTGACCGCTTCGTACAATGCACGTTCTATTTCCGCTCCGGTATTGTCTTGATGGTGGAAAATACGATGCTCACTGTGTCCGCCTTCACGGGCTAAATCGTAACTTCCGAATCGGTTTTTGTCAAAGTTAGCACCCCAACTGATTAATTCTTTTATTCTTTCGGTGGATTCGGTTATGGTTATACGTACGGCTTCTTCGTTGCAAATGCCGGCACCTGCGATTAAAGTGTCTTGGATATGCTTTTCGTAAGTGTCGGGAGCGTACATAACGGCGGCAATACCGCCCTGTGCATATTTGGTTGAACATTCCTTTGCATCGGCTTTGGTTATCACGCACACCTTACCGTACTCGGCTGCCTTTAAAGCAAAAGACAATCCTGCAATCCCCGAACCTAAAACTAAATAATCAATCTTATATCTCATCGGTTTATATTTTTTTCTGAATTATCCGTTATAAAAAAACGACAATGTCCGCATTGAGCGGCAATGAACGGTTGTCATATTTGTGTTAAACTCTGATTTCAAAGCAAATCTTTGCCTATATCTTTTCTGAAATACTTATTGTCAAACGATATTTTGCCTATATTTCGGTAGCATTTGTCAAGTGCCGCCTGCAAACCGTCGCTCAAACACGTTACGGCTATAACCCTGCCGCCCGCAGTTACGGTTTTGCCGTTTTCGTTTTTCGTTCCTGCGTGGTAAACTATGGCATCCTCTGTGCTGTCCAATCCGTTTATCACTTTTCCTTTTTCGTATTCCTGCGGGTAACCGCCGCTGCACAGCATTACGGTAGCCGCCGTTTGGGGCGAAATCTTTATTTGATATTCGTTAAGGCGTTGTTCTTTTATCAAAGAAAATGCCTTGACAATATCGGAATCAAACCTTGCGAAAACGCTTTCGCTTTCAGGGTCACCCATACGCACGTTGTATTCTATAACATAAGGATTGCCCTCAACGTTCATCAGACCGAAGAAGATAAAACCTTGATAATGTATGTTTTCTTTCTGTAATCCCTGAATGGTTCGGTCAATTATACGGGTTTTAACCTTGTTTAAAAACTCTTCTGTGCAGAACTTAACGGGCGAGATACTGCCCATGCCGCCTGTGTTTAACCCCGTGTCGCCTTCGCCTGCACGTTTGTAATCTTTGGCTTCGGGCAGAAGAACGTAATTTTTGCCGTCCGTCAAGACAAACACGCTGCACTCTATGCCGTTAAGATACTCCTCTATAACCACTTGACTTGATGCCTGTCCGAATTTGGCATCCAAAAGCATTTCTTCCAATTCTTTTTTTGCTTGGTCAAGGTTTTGGGCAATCACCACGCCTTTTCCTGCCGCCAATCCGTCGGCTTTCAGCACGTAAGGCGGATTTAAAGTCTGCAAAAACTTCTTTCCCTGCTCAACGGTCTTTGCATTGAAAGTCTGATAGCGTGCAGTGGGAATGTCATGCCGCTGCATGAACTGTTTTGAAAAGTCTTTGCTGCCCTCCAGTTGTGCCGCTGTCTTGTTAGGACCTATTACTACAATGTTTTTCAACCCTTTTGTCCCTGCAAAAAAGTCGCTTATACCGTCAACCAACGGCTGTTCAGGTCCGACAACCAACATGTCAATACGGTTTTGCATACAAAAATTGCCCATGTTTTCAAATCCTTTCAACTCTATGCACTTGCCGTACTGCTCCATTCCGGGATTTCCGGGCGATATAAAGAAATTTTCCGTTAAACTGCTCTTGGCTATAACCCTTGCCAATGCCGACTCTCTGCCGCCGCTGCCTAAAAGAAGTATATTCATATTTATATTAAGTTATTGATTTTAGAATGCAAAGATATGACTTTTATTTAACACTGAAAAATTTTATCCGAATAAACTGCCTGTTGCACCGCTATAAAACAAAAAGTTGTTTTTTTATTACTGCCCAATCGCATTCTTCTATTGCCCAACGGCATTTGATTTTTGCCCTTTCAGAAAACAATCTTAAAAAAAACACATTTTTTCACTTAAAAAAACTATTTTTTTGCATCAAAAAATCAGATTTTTTTGAGATTACTTTCGCAAGGGGCAAAAATTTTACAGCATTGGGCAGAATTTTATTGCGAAAGGGCAGGAGGGATTTGCGTAGAAAACAATTGTTAAGTGCAGATAAACAATGGTATAGTTATAAAAATGCCGTAATAAAATCAGAAATTATTTACGGCGGTTATGTTTTTGAAACAATGGACGGCGGAAGCAAAGCGGTTGGGTATATATAAAAAAGAATTGTATTGGGAAAAGTGAAAAATATTTTCCCAATACAATCCGTTAAAAATATGTTGAAGTGCTGTTATTTCTTGGCGTTAGGGTCGAATTGAGGCACCGTATCAATTTTGGTTATCTCAAATTCGTAGTAATTGTGATGTTGTGCGTACATTTGTTCAAGCAATATATTCGAAGTTTGCCTTACCACACCTTCTATATCGTATATAAGCGTGTCTGCGTACGCAAAAATCTTTTCGGGGTTGCAGACAAAATAAAAATTAGTGTCTTCCTGCACCCGTTGTCTGAAGTAGTAACTTCCGTTGTAATATATAAGGTCGTTGTCTTTATTAGGCAATACGTCCAAAACCAACAGTTTCATATCCGAAAACGTTGCTTTCTCCTGTACAATATTGGTTCCGCAGGCACATCTTACGGCTTCTTCGTCACCGCACGACACAAACACTGCACAACAAACAACTGCTAATACTGACAAAAGGGCAAAACATAGATTTCTTTTCATCTTTTTCATATTATTTATTCTGTTATTAATGTTATTATGACTGTTTTATGACAATTTCGTGTGCAAATATACAACTTTATTTTCTTCTGGCAAGAATTTTTATATCTTTTTTGATTTTTTAAAACACTGCATTGCGGCTGATTATATGAAAAAACTGCGGAATTATTCCGCAGTTTTAAGGTTGTATATTCTGAAAAGGAATTATCTTTTGAGCAAAGGATATATCTCGTTTTCAAATATTTCCCTTGTCACTATTCGGTAATGCGGCATATAAGTGTCGCGGTATAAGCGTGAATGGACCCATGCGTATTGTCCGCTGTCAATCAAACGGAATATATACTCATCGTCCTGTTTGAAATTCTCAATGTCGGGTTTTATGTCGTGTATATAATGCGATATTTCGTGCCATATCTCCGCCCATTGCTCCAATGTCACCTTTTTTTCCGCATGCGAACTACGTATAAAGCATGAAGCAAGCAAACTGTCGGTGATATAACCGTTGCTGACAGCCGAAATATTTACGCGGACATAGTTCCCGTTAAGCCCGCAATACTCATACAACGGGTAGCACGGGTTAAAAGGCTGCGAAAGTTCGTATTGAATGTACTGAATCACCTTTTGGGTGTCTGAAGCCAAGTGTTCGGCACCGAAAACATCTTGAAAACATGTCTTGTACAAGTCTTGTAAGGTGCTGTTCGGATACATTGCAAACTGTTTTTTGACCAGATATTCCGCCTGCCATCTGTCCGTTGTCTGTGAGTGGGCTTGGCATACGGCGGCAATCACAATTAAAAGAATTATTGCTGACTTTTTCATAGTTGAAATAAAAAATTAAAATCCCGGAAAATGAAAATACAATGTAGGAAGCAACAACAGCCAACCCAAGACTATCATTGCCAATATAAATTTCCACGCAAAGCGTACCCATTTCTCGTAAGGTATTCTTGCAACGCCCAATACGGCGATAAGAACTCCGCTTGTAGGGGTGATTAAATTAGTAAAACCGTCGCCGATATGGAATGCCGTTACCGTACTTTGCAGACTTAATCCCACAATGTCTGAAATCTCTTTGAACATAGGCATAAGCATTGCCGCCTTTGCAGTACCAGAAGTGATGATTGCATTGAGCAGGGTTTGAAAACCGTACATGACGCTCAAAGCTCCGTATTTGCCAGAAGAAGCAACGGTATTGCTTACCGCATAAAGCAGAGTGTCTATTATTTTGCCGTCTTCCAATATCACTATTATGCCGCTTGCCAACCCTACAACCAAGGCGGCGGACAATATATCCTTGCATCCTGCGATGAAAAGTTGTGCTATCTCGCTCGGAGTTTTGCCCGCAATGAATCCCGTTGCTATTGCCATGGCAAAAAACAATGCCGCTATCTGATTGAATTCCCAATCAAATGCCGTAACTCCCACAACCAAAGCAACGATGGTAAGACCTAAAACAGCCAATGACCACAAGGCTCTTTTCTTGTCAGTAACGGTTTGTTCGGATTGCGGGTGCAATGAATTTTTTCTCCAATATCCGTCGGAATTGTATGTAAGCGATTTTTCAGGGTGTTTTTTTATCTTGTTGGCATATGACAATACAAAAGCTATTCCCGTAAACGTTATTACAAACCATATAACAAGGCGGTATTCAATGCCCGAAAACATTTTTATACCCGCAATATCCTGTGCTATTCCCAGCGTAAAAGGATTTAAAATGCACCCTGCAAAGCCCAATCCCGCCGCAAGAAAACTCATACAAACACCTGTTATGCTGTCATAACCCATAGAAATTGCCAACGGAACGAATATTGCGGTAAAGGCAATGGTTTCTTCGCTCATGCCGAACACCGCTCCGAACAAAGAAAACATCACCATGATAAGAATAATTGTAAGGTTGTTTATCCCTGCTTTGCGGAAAAAAGAATATTTTTCCAACTTTTTGCTTTTGTCCAAGAACACTGCAACCCCTACATCTATCGCTCTTGTTTGGTTTAATATCCAAAATGCTCCGCCCAAAATAAGAATAAAGGCTATTATTGCAGGGGCTTTTTGAAATCCTTTGAACAATGCACTCATTATTTGCCATGTCTGCGGCGATGATGCGGTGTGGTGGTATGTTCCGGGTACAATTTGATTGACTGTTTTGCCCGATGCGGTTTGCACAATCTGTCTTGTGAACTCACCCGAAGGTGTAATCCAAGTACAGACTGCCGCTATAATTATAAGAATAAAGATTATGACGTAGGTATGCGGTATTTTTTTCATAATAATGAGTGGTTTAAATTAGATGATACCCTCTTTTAATAAATCGTGCAGGTGGATTACTCCCAAATAGCCGCCCTGTGCGTCAGTGACAAGTATTTGCGTTATTTCGTGTTCACGCATAATTTCCAACGCTTTCACTGCGAACGCATCTTCTTTGATAGTTTTCGGCTGTTGGGTCATAATCTTTTCCGCCGCAATGTTCATATCCAAGTTTGAACCGTGGGCTTCCAAGAATCTTCTCAAATCTCCGTCGGTAATAATTCCGACTATATTGTCTTTATCCGTCACTGCGGTACATCCCAAACGTTTGGTTGTCATCTCCATCAGCACTTTTGCAATCGGCGTTGAAGGGTTTACCTGCGGTTTTTCGTTAGATTTGTATAAGTCGGACACACGTAAATACAGTCTTTTTCCCAACGAACCTCCGGGATGATACTTTGCAAAATCTTCAGAAGAGAATCCTCTCTTTTTAAGCAAGGCTACGGCAAGGGCATCTCCGATTACAAGTTGTGCGGTTGTGGAACAAGTCGGTGCTAAATTGTTCGGGTCGGCTTCTTTATCCACATAACATGACAAAACACAGTCTGCACTTTTGGCCAATGCGGAGTTTAAATCGCCCGTTATTGCAATGATTGTATTTTTCATTGCTTTTATCAACGGCAACAGAACTTTTATCTCGGGTGTATTGCCGCTTTTGGATATACATATTATTATATCGTCTTTTTGAATCATGCCCAAATCGCCGTGTATTGCCTCCGCAGCGTGCATAAAAACAGATGGTGTACCCGTGGAGTTGAGAGTTGACACTATTTTTCGTGCAATGTCCGCACTTTTTCCTATTCCCGTGATGATAACCCGCCCAGAAGAATTAAATATTTCATTTATTGCTTTTTCAAAATCGCCGTTCACATAGTCAACAAGCCGTTTTATTGCCTGCGATTCTTGTATGATTGTATCTTTTACTATATTTTTTACGTCAAATATGTCATTCATATTAAAAAAATTATTAATTTTGTTTTCAAAATACCGCAACTGACAGGCGGTTGTTTTTGCAAAGATACGATAATTTTAATAATTGGTTGACACAGAATGGGGCGTGAGTGCATGAACATAGCAGATATTGATTTGTATAAAGAACTTAAAAACATTTTTGGCTTTGATAACTTTAAAGGATATCAGAAACAAGTGGTGACGGATATTCTTTCTGGCAAAGATGTTTTGGTTATAATGCCGACAGGAGGAGGAAAGAGTCTTTGCTATCAACTTCCTGCCGTAGTGTCACAGGGTGTGGCCGTAATTATATCACCTTTGATTGCCCTGATGAAGAACCAAGTTGATGCAATACGCCACATAAAAGGTGTGGAAAACATAGCCCACTTTATCAATTCGTCGTTAAGCAAGCATGAAATAACAAAAGTAAGGAAAGATATCACGGAAGGTTCGGCCAAATTGCTATATGTAGCCCCTGAATCGTTGATTAAACAGGAAAATATTGACTTTTTGAAATCAGTAAATATATCTTTTGTTGCAATAGACGAAGCACATTGCATCAGTGAATGGGGACATGATTTCAGGCCGGAGTACAGAAAAATACGCGAAATCATCACAAACATAGGACAGGATGTACCTGTGATGGCTTTAACTGCCACTGCAACGGAAAAAGTCCGTCAAGATATTATAAAGAATTTGGAAATCCCCGACGCCAATATATATGTATCGTCTTTCAACAGACCAAATCTTTACTATGAAGTAAGGCCCAAACCTGATGATGAGAAGATTTTAATCCGTGAAATCATCAGTTTCATAAATGCAAACAGAAACAAAAGCGGAATAATTTACTGTCTGTCCCGCAAAAAAGTGGAACAAGTAGCCGAGATTCTTACTTTGAATGGAATAAAAACCGTACCTTATCATGCAGGACTTGATTCTAATGTACGGGCTATGCACCAGGATATGTTTTTATTGGAACAGGTTGACGTGATAGTAGCAACTATTGCATTCGGAATGGGCATTGACAAGCCTGACGTCAGGTTTATAATACATTATGACATGCCTAAAAGTTTGGAAGGCTACTACCAAGAAACAGGAAGAGCAGGCAGGGACGGACAGGAAGGTAAATGTATTGCATTTTATTCTGAAAAAGACATAGCAAAATTAGAACGTTTTTTGGTTGACAAGACCGTTGCCGAACGCGAAGTGGCTATGCAACTCACGGAAGCGGTCACTTCGTATGCCGAAAGCGCCCTTTGCAGAAGAATAACCTTGCTTAAATATTTTTCGGAAGACTATGACCAATGCAATTGCGGTAATTGTGACAACTGTCTTCACCCGAAAAAAAGAGTTGAAGCACACGAAGATATTCTTTTGGCGTTGGATGCGGTGGAACAAACCATGCAAATATTCAAAACAGACCATCTGATAAATATATTAATAGGTAATAAGACCGCCGATGTAAAGACATGCCGACACAACAAACTGCCCGTTTTCGGAGTTGGAGCGGACAAATCCAAAGCTTATTGGCGTGCCGTGTTCCGTCAATGTATAATAGAAGGATTTGTAAAAAAGGAAATAGAAACATACGGATTGCTTAAACTTCTGCCCAAAGCTGAATCGTTCAGAAACCATCCGTATGACATTTTGATACCTCAAGACCATGACTACACCGCTTACGAAGAATCTGATTCCATGCAGGCGTTGCAACAGGATGCTTCCCAATCTGCATCCGACGAAGTGTTGTTTGCCGTACTTAAAAATATAAGAAACAGTATTGCGGAAAAAGAAAATCTTCCTCCTTATATAATATTTGAGGAACGCTCTCTGATAGATATGACCATACAATACCCTACGTCGTTGGAGAGTATGAAAAACATTTCGGGCGTAGGTGAAGCCAAGGCAAAGAAATACGGAGAAGTTTTCTGTCAGGCGATAAAAAAATATGTTGAAGAGAATGATATTGAGATTCCGCAGGAACTTATAATAAAAAGTGCAATAAATAACCGCTCGGGACTTAAGGTTTACATAATAAAAAGTATTGACAAGAAAATTCCGTTGGAAGATATTGCCAAAGGAAAGAACCTGGACATGGACGAATTGTTGAAAGAAATGGAGTCCATAGTGTCATCGGGAACAAAGATAGATATATCGTACTATGTCAATGAAACCGTTGACGTGTATCATCAGCAAGAGATAACGGAATGTTTGAAAGAAATGCAGTCCGATAATGTGTACGAAGTGCTGGAAGAACTCGGCGAAGACGAATACACCGAACAAGAAGTGCGGTTAATGCGTATAGTGTTTATAAGTAAATACGGTCAATAAATTAAAAATTTTTTACGTTATGAAAACAAAATCAATCACCCTTTTAATTGTATTGGTACTTGCCTGTATCAATATCAAAGCCCAAAGCAATTTCAACAACAACAGCTTTGAGCAATGGAACAATTCAACCCTTATACCTGTGAATTGGAACGGTGTGATTCTTGAAATGCCGTTTGTAGGTGAGATAAATCTGACGGGTATATCCAAATCAAACCAATCGGTTGACGGTAATTACAGCGTACAATTGCAACCTTTTCACATATCATCGGCGTATACGAGCTTCCTTCCTGAAGAATGGCTGGGCAAAATATACATTCCGTCCATGATTACCAATGCCACAATCAACGTAGGGCTTTCCAATCTTATGTCTTTGCTTTCTGTTTTCGCAAACGGTGAGGCTGACTTGTCTGATATAGCAAACAGTGAGTTCATAAATTCATTGCTCAATGTATTGTCAGGCGGAGTTAAGATACCTTCGGCAGATAAAAAAGTACAATCAGTAAGCGGCTTTTATGATTTCAGCCCTAAATCCGACGCTGACGGTTTCGTTATAGCAGTATTGCTTGTTAAAACCGAAAACCAACAACGTACCATAGCAGGAGGGGGAGTGTACAACATGAACCAAGCAACTGACGGTTTCGCTCCTTTTGTTGTTCCGGTAACATATATTGACGATGCAACGGAAGTGGTTTTCGTGGCTTTGTCAACATGTTCCGACCAAGACGCTGCACAAGCTGGAACGTTAAAAATAGATAACCTGCAAATAAATTGGGAAGGTGCAATTAACGGAGTGTTGGCCGATGAAAGTACGATATACGCTTATCCGAATCCGACTGCAGACAAAAGCGTCAGATTGTCATTAAGCGGAAAACAGGACGTAAACATATTCAACCAAGAAGGCAAATTAATAAAAACCGTTTACAACTACGTTCCGCAAACTGACATAAATTTTGACAATCCGGGCGTATACTTTGTTTCATGCAAAGAAAAAACTGTAAAAGTTGTAGTAAAATAAAATTTCACATCAATATTCAAAACATGCATTTTTCTTTTTTTAAAAACGGAAGAACGCATTTCACAAAATCCTTTTCAGAAAAGAATTTTTTCTTTTCTGAAAAGGATTTTTTCTTTTCTGAAAAGAATTTCGCCGTTTGTATATCGGTCATTATCACAAGTATATCTTTACTGATTTTTCAGTCCTGTTCGGGCGGTTATTCCTTTACGGGAGCGTCAATAAACGCCGAAACAAAAACCTTTCATGTGGACAACTTTATAAACCGCGCCAATATAGTGCAACCGATACTGTCTTCCGAGTTGACATATGCTCTTATCAACAAGATACGTTCGGGAACCAATCTTACGGAAACCGACGACGAAGCCGACGCATACTTCTCGGGGACAATCATTGCCTACAATGTATCGCCTACGGCAATAAGTGCGGGCGACAAGGCGGCAAAAAACCGTCTTACAGTCACGATAAACGTGAAATATGTCAACCGTACTGACAGAAAAAGCAGTTTTGAAACCCGTTTTACTCGGTACAAAGACTACGATGCCACACTTTCGTTGTCGTCGGTTGAACAATCGCTTATACAGGAAATCAACGAAGAATTGGTAGATGATATTTTCACAAAAGCATTCGTCAACTGGTAATCCGACATTCACCCTATAGCCTCAAAACAATGGACAAACGATACTCAAAAATTGTAAATATTATAGGTTGGATTATATTTTTGATGACATCCGTCCTGTATTTATTGACAATGTATCCTACCGTAAGTTTTTGGGACAGCGGTGAGTTCATAATGACGGCGTCAAATCTGTCGGTAGGCCATCAACCCGGAGCTCCGTTTTATCAACTTGTAGGTGCATTGGTCAATATATTTTCTTTCGGGCATGCACGCCTTACCGCTCCGTTGATAAATGCAGTTTCGGCAGTTGCGTCGGGTTTGAGTATAATGTTGCTTTACCATTTGTTTTTGTATCTTTTCAACAAGTATTCTCCCAAACCCATAGGCAATACTTTCGCTGCAATACTTTCAAGCCTTACTTTCGCCGTTTCGGACAGCTTTTGGACATGTTCAACCGAAGCCGAAGTGTATTCTTTGGCGTTTTTGTCCGTTACTCTGTGCATATGGCTTATAATAAGATGGGAAGAAAATCCGGGCGAAAAGTATTTTCTTTTGATTTCGTTGATACTCGGCGTTTCTTACGGCATACATCCGTTGTGCCTTTTGGTCATTCCAGCGTTGGTGTTTATCATTTGGTTTCATTACAGAAAGATTACGCTCAAAGGCATTGCGGTTTCAATACTGTTGTCCGCCGTATTGTTGTTCGTATATACCAATGCTTTTCAATGGATTGTTGCTTTGAATGCACATTCCGTGATTTTATTTGCATCGGTTCTGACAGTTTTGACGGTATTGTCGCTTTATATTTCAAGTAAGAAGAATTTGCCTTTGATGAACAGCACAACCCTTTGCGTAGTGTTCTTCATTATTGGTTGTTCTGTCTATTTGGTGCCTGCCGTACGCAGTTCGCAAAATCTTCCTTCCGACGAATATCCTGCCTTTACGGCAAAACACATGAAAGATTATGTGTCGCGGTCGGCCTACGTTCACCCTCCAATTGTTTACGGAGCCGCTTACACGGCACCGCCTGCGGAAGATTTTGTAATTAAAAACAACAAGATAACACCAGTATTTGATTCCAAGTTTAATATGTTCTTCCCCCGTATGTGGAATTATATGTCGCCTTCGGCCGAAGATAATTATGCAAGTTGGGTGGGCAGACCTAAAAACACTGTAACCGTAAACGGAGAAGACAGAGCGAAACCCTCATGGCTTCAAAACTTACAATTCTTTCTTAATTATCAGATTGGATACATGTATGTCAGGTATTTGATGTGGAATTTCTGCGGAAGAACCAACGACAACCAAGGTTACGGAGATATAACTAACGGAACATGGCAAACAGGATTTTATCATATTGACAAATTGTTGGACATTGATGAGGGCAAAACTGCTTTGACTTCTGCAAACAAAGCAAACAACAGATATTTTGCCATACCTTTTCTTTTGTGTATCATAGGTGTTTTTTACCATATAATAAAAGATTCCAAGCGGTTCTTGTTTGTCGGCACCGTATTCATAATGTATTCTTTGGCAATAGTGGTTTACACCAATGTTTCCGCATATGAACCGCGTGAAAGGGACTATGTGTTTCTGCCGTCCTACATGGCGGTGAGTTTATGGATGGGTATAGGCATATTGGGTATATGTCAAATCATAGCAAATATAATAAGAGTGAAACACCCCCGCTATATACTGCCGTTGTTTATAATCGTACCGGTGTGGATGCTGATTCAAAACTTTGACGACCACGACCACAGACGGCAATATACGGCACGGAATTTTGCCGTAAGTCTTTTGAACTCGTGCGATAGCAATTCCGTTTTGTTCGTTGATGCAGATAACGACACTTATCCGTTGTGGTACGTACAGAATGTTGAGAAAATAAGGCAGGACGTACGCGTAATAAACCGTCAGATGCTCAACAATCCGTATTACATCGGACTTCTTACCAAACCAATGCCGCAATCCAAAGCACTGAAACTGCACTTTGGTGAAAATGATTTGGCAGACGGAGTGATGGACGAAGTGCAGTTGACACCGGGTTTTGACACTTTGGACATATCAAAAGCCGTTGCACAACTCAAAGAATACAATCCGCAGGACATAAAACTCGGAAATCATGTCAAACAACTGCATTGCAATAAATTTTCTTGCCAAACAGGCAGCGGCACCGTAGTTTTGACGTCCGACGACGGAGCAATCAGCAAAAGCGATATGGTGATTTTGGATATTATAGCGTCCAATACCGACCGTAAGATTTATTTTTCTTCTTACAGTTTCGGCGATTTTATGAACGCAGACACCAATCTGCACCCCGAAGGCTTGGCTTTGAGGTTGGGCGGTTGCGGTTTGAATTCGGACAATGTATCTTTTGACAAAACAATCAAAGGTTTTGAGATGAAAAACTTTGACAAAGACATATATTACAACGAAACGGAGAGAAGTTTTGTCACCTTTTTCACGGACAATATACGTTCTTTGGCTTACAGATTGACCGAACAAGGACAAAAAGGCAAAGCCCTGACGCTTGTAAACCGCACTTTAAACGATATTCCTTACAACATACACCGCTATTCATACAATCTGGCGGATTTTGCTCTGATTTCGCAGATGTGTTTGCAGAACGCAAGCAATTTGATGGAAACAAGCGTACGGGAATTTGAGGTTTTTATGAACCGATACAACACTGCGACTGTGCGTTTTCAGGCTCAAAACCGCTTGGAAGCCGCAAAAGCAGTATCGTTTTACCTTAATCTGTGTACAACATGCGAGATGTGGAATGCGGAACAACTTCGGGTTATAATATCCGAAACGTTTTTCGGCATAATACGTCCGTATATGGAAGTAACCAAGCGTCAGAGAAAGATTATGTCCTTGGATGAAGAGAACTATATGTCGGAAATAGAGGCGGTGGATGCACTTACATCGGAAATAGAAGACTTTGCCTCGCATTATGAAGAAGAATTGTAACAAAAAAGAATAAGATTTAATAAAAAATAATAAGTATACGTCATGAATAAATATAACTTACGCGGAGTATCTGCAAAAAAAGAAGATGTTCACAATGCAATAAAAAATATTGACAAGGGGTTGTATCCGTACGCATTCTGCAAAGTAGTGGAAGATGTGTTGGGGAAAGATGAACAATATTGCAATATAATGCATGCAGACGGAGCCGGAACCAAGAGTTCGCTTGCTTACATGTATTGGAAACTGACGGGCGATTTGTCCGTTTGGAAAGGAATAGCACAGGATGCCGTTGTGATGAATACCGATGACGTTTTGTGTGCGGGGGTTACGGACAATATCATTTTAAGTTCAACAATAGGACGCAACAAACGTCTGATACCGGGCGAGGTTATAAAAGCCATAATAGAAGGTACTGAAGAATTTTTGCAGAAACTGCGTGATATGGGCATGGATATACGCTCTACGGGCGGCGAAACTGCAGACGTGGGCGATTTGGTGCGTACCGTTATAGTGGACAGCACTGTGACGGCAAGGGCTAAACGTTCGGATATAATCAGTGCCGATATTCAACCCGGCGATGTAATAGTGGCGTTGGCATCTTTCGGAAAAGCCGTATACGAGGATGAATACAATTCGGGCATGGGCAGCAACGGACTGACAAGTGCAAGACACGACGTGTTTGAACATACGCTTGCCAAGATGTTCCCCGAAAGTTTTGACACCGAACTGCCCGATGAGGTTGTTTATTGCGGACAAAAGAAACTTACGGACACTGTCAGCATTACCGATACGTACGTTAACGGCGGCAAAGCGTTTGAAACCACCGTCGGCAAGTTGGTTCTCAGCCCTACACGGACATATACTCCCGTTATAAAAACGCTTTTGAAAGAGTACCGCAGCGGTATACATGCACTTATTCACTGCACGGGAGGAAGCATGGGCAAGGTGATGAATTTCTGCGACAACGTACATATAATAAAGGACAATTTGTTTGAACTGCCTCCGCTTTTCGCTCTTATAGAACAACAATCCGCTACCGACAGAAAGGAGATGTACCAAACCTTTAACATGGGTCAACGTATGGAAATATATTGCAATGAAGCCGTTGCCGGTGATATAATTGCTTTAAGCCGCAGCTTTAATATTGACGCACGTATAAGCGGAAGGGTTGAAAAGGACACCAAAACGCATGTAACCGTAAAAGACGCCAAAGGAACGTATCATTACGAAAAGTAAAACCCGAACAAAATTTTTTCAAGCGTATTTTTACGTAAAAGGACAGTGAAAACATTGCAATAAAAAATTCGTAACATTTGTATTAAAACCATAAAAACGGAAAATATATATAATATAATGACTGATAAAAAGGATTTATTTGTTTACAATACCCTTACGGGACAAAAAGAACTCTTCACTCCCGTACACCAGGACAGGGTAGGAATGTATGTATGCGGCCCTACCGTATACGGCGAAGCCCATTTGGGACATGCCAGAAGTGCCATTACTTTTGACATTGTGTACAGAGTGTTGAAATACCTCGGATACAATGTCCGTTATGTGAGGAATTTCACTGACGTAGGCCATCTTTTGAATGATTCGGACGACGGCGACGACAAGGTGGAGAAGAAAGCACAGGCGGAAAACAAAGAACCGCAGGAAGTGGCACAATATTACGAGATGATGTATCTGAAAGCCACCGACGCATTGAATTGTTTGCGTCCTAACATTATGCCCATTGCTTCGGGTCATATAATGGAACAGATAGACGTAGTGAAAATTTTGATGGATAAGGGGCTGGCTTACGAAAGTGAGGGCAGTGTTTATTTTGATGTAGATAAATACAACAGAGAGGTAAAGCCTTACGGCATACTTTCGCACAGAACCCTTGAAGATACGATGGAGAACAGCCGAGAACTTTCGGGACAAAAAGAAAAGAAAAATCCGTTTGACTTCGCTTTGTGGAAGAAAGCACCGAAAGAACATATAATGAAATGGCCTTCGCCGTGGTCTTTGGGATTTCCGGGATGGCACTTGGAGTGTACGGCAATGGGAAGAAAATATTTGGGTGCTGAATTTGACATCCACGGAGGCGGAATGGATTTGGTGTTTCCGCACCACGACTGCGAGATAGCACAAAGCATCGGAGCATACGGTGACATGCCCGCAAAATATTGGCTTCACAACAATATGATAACCATAGAGGGCAAAAAGATGGGTAAGAGTTACAACAACTTTATCACCCTTTCGGAGATGTTCAGCGGACAACACCAGTTGCTAAAGCAGGCTTACAACCCTATGACCATACGCTTTTTCATGCTTATGGCACATTACCGCAGTACGTTGGACTTTTCCAACGACGCATTGATTGCCGCAGAAAAAGGATTGGCACGTTTGACTGAAGCAAAAGCCAAACTGAAAACCCTTAAAGCCGATGCCCAAAGTTCAAGTTTTGATGCAAAGAAAATCATAGCCGATGCTTTGACGGCGGTTTGCGACGATTTCAACACTCCTGTTATGATTGCCCATCTGTTTGAGTTGACCAAACACATCAATGCCGTATCCGACGGCAAAGAAACCATAACCCAACAGGACAAACAGTATTTGGAAGAAAACCTTGCAGCTATTTTTGACGGTATCTTGGGATTGAAAGAGGAAAAAAGCGGCGATGATTCCAAGGTGATAGAGGGTTTGATGGATTTGATTATGGATATGCGTTCAACGGCACGCAGCAACAAAGACTACGCAACGTCGGACAAAATCCGTGACGCCTTAAAACCGCTCGGCATAGAGATAAAAGACGGCAAGGAAGGTGCTTCTTGGCGTATTTTATAGCATAACATCATTTATTAAACATACAATCCAAAAAATCCTTTTCTTAAATAAAAGACATTGTTTTAAGAAAAGGATTTTTTTTCTTTTGTTTTTATATCATCGTTTTTTATCTTTTTAACTTGTTAGTTTTATTTATACTGTTTTGACTTTCTGTATTTTTGCATTTTTTGTTCATTTTACGTTAGTAGATTATATTGCAATCATTTTGTTTTCAGTTCTTGGTCTTGTTTTTAATTCAAACAAATTATGCCCTTACAGATTGTATAAAAGCCCAATCGGATTTGATTTTTGCCTTTTCAGAAAAGAGTTTGAAAAAAAATAGGTTTTTTGAGTGAAAAAATGTGGTTTTTTAATACAAAAAATCAGATTTTTTTGCCCTTACTTTCAGAAGGGGCAAAAATCAAAACTGATTGGGCAGAAATTTTATTAAAAGGGGCGTTTTTTAAGAGTATATAAAAATGAAAAGAGCGGCAAAAGGAATAGGTGTATAATATTTTGTCTTTATTTGCAATTTGCAACAAAAGTCGTATCTTTGCAAAAAAGAATAGTTTGATTGCATTACAGCATATTGATTTTTAGATGTAATACTGGTTTAATCAGAAAATAATTTAAAGAAATGAAGAACTTTGTAGACGAATTGAGATGGAGGAACATGATTCACGACATCATGCCCGGTGCGGAAGACCAATTGAAAAAAGGAATGCAGACTGCGTATGTGGGCATTGACCCTACGGCAGACTCACTGCACATAGGCCATTTGGTAAGTATAATGATTATGGCTCATTTCCAAGCCTGCGGCCACCGTCCGTTGATTGTAGTTGGCGGAGCGACGGGAATGATAGGCGACCCTTCGTTCAAATCGTCCGAACGTGTGCTTTTGACACCCGAAACTATTAATCACAACTTGGAATGTATTAAAAAACAGGTTTCCAAATTCCTTGACTTCAGCGAAACTCTGCCTAACCATGCAATGATATTAAACAATTACGATTGGACTAAGCAATGGAGTTTCATAGATTTTATCCGCGACATAGGCAAACATATAACCGTCAACTACATGATGGCTAAAGACAGCGTTAAGAAAAGAATGGAAACGGGTATATCGTTCACCGAGTTTTCTTACCAACTGTTGCAGGGTTATGATTATTTGTATTTGTACGAAAACTATGACTGCCGTTTGCAGTTGGGCGGCTCCGACCAGTGGGGAAACATAACCACGGGAACGGAACTTATAAAACGCGTAAAGTCGGGCGAAGCCTACGCCATTACATGTCCGCTTATAACCAAGTCGGACGGCAAAAAATTCGGCAAAACCGAGAAAGGCAACATATGGTTGGACAGAGAAAAAACTTCTCCTTACCAATTCTACCAGTTTTGGCTTAATCTGTCGGACGAAGACGCCAAACGCTTTATCCGTATCTTCACCTTGCTTACGCAGGAAGAAATTCTGGCGTTGGAAGCAGAACATGACAAACAGCCCGAAGCCCGTTTGTTGCAAAAAACTTTAGCCAAAGACATAACCGTACGCGTTCACAGCGAGCAGGATTACAACAATGCCATAGAGGCTTCGCAAATACTTTTCGGCAAGGGTACAAAGGAGTCCTTGGGCAGACTTGACGAGATGACGTTTTTAAGCGTTTTTGACGGAGTTCCGCAGTTTGAGGTTGCAAAGTCCGAAATAGAAGCAGGTATACCTATTGTTGAACTGTTGGCAGAGAAGACTTCCGTTCTTTCTTCCAAGGGCGAAGTACGCAGGGAGTTGAAAGGCAATTCGCTTTCGGTAAACAAAGAAAAGATAAACGAAACATACGTAACCGACGGCACTTCTTTGTTGAACGGAAAATATATTTTGGTTCAAAAAGGTAAGAAAAACTATTTCATAATTGTTGCAAAATAGGTTTGTTTGCATTGCTTTAATCCGATTGTATGAAACTGAAAGCAGAGAAAACCGTTAATGCAATGAAGGATAATTATCATATATTAATAATTATTCTCATTGCATTTTTATCTTTTTTCTTTTACTCTTACAATTATTACCCCGGAATCAATTCGGACGATGCCATGAATGTTTTGATGGCACATTACTATGAATTTCCGGGCAATATATTTTGCTGGGGACAGAACAGAGGCGGAACGCTTATACCGCTTATCTCCCAAATATTCATACATTTGTTCGGATTAAAAGCCGTAACATCGGTGTCAATAGCCACATATCTTTTGCTTTTAACGGGAGTTTTGTGCCTGTGTTCGCTTTTGAAGACAAAATTTCTTAAAATCATCTTGGCAATGGTGTGGTTCTTTCCTTTCCAAAGGTTCGTTGACATAGTGCGTTATCCCATAGGAATGGAGTATTGTCTGATTGCAGTTGCCGTGTGTCTGATAAACAAACTGTGGGACGCAGACAAATCCAAATTAAGCAGCCGTTGGATGATGTGCGGAGTTGTTTTAAGCCTGATTCTTGCCTATTGGGTGTTGTACAACGCCGTATTCACAATAGTTTTGCTGATTTTGGTGCTGATGGTTTTCAATAAGATGAAATTGCCGGGTAAACACGTTTTGATAACTTTCGCAATCGGTGTTGTTTTGTTCGCATGTGCATGGTTTTATATGTATTCCCAACCTTATACGGAGTGCAAACAATGCAACCAAATCAACACTTTGAGCGAGGTAAAGGACTCTTTTTTGATTTTGGGCAAAGCTTTGTACAATTATCTTTTCTTTTCCGAGGTACAAGTCCGCATTGCAGTAGGGGTGTATGCGTGGTTGGTTGTTTTGTTTCTTGCAGTTGTGATAATACTTGCAGTAAAAACCAAAGTATACAGACAATTCATCAAAGACAAATGGGCGGTATTTTTCCTTGCGGACTTCTTTATGTTCATGGGAGTGTATTTCCTTTCAGCTTGGGTGAGATTGAACAATATGGCGTCGTGGTATTACGTGAGTTGTTACATATCTTTGTCAATGGCAATCTTGTTGTGCATTGACAAAATGCAACAACCCTATGCCAAAGTCACATGCCGACGGTTTTTAATCTTAATCAGTCTTACTGCGGCGGTAAGTACGTACTCCACATTCAAGTATACAGCCCCGTATAAGACCAATCCGATGCTGCAACGTGTGCGTCAAACCGAACAATTGGGCAAATGCGGCGTTCTCGGAGATTGGCAATACGCTTACCTTTCCTCAATCTACAATCCTGAAAACATAATAGCCTCTCCCCATGACAAATGTTGGGATTATACACGTAATATTCAATTGGCCGAACGTGCAGTTTCGCAGGATAATATCTATCTTATCAAAAACAATTGGCTCAAAGAATTCCCCGATACCATAACCCAATTTGACCGTTTGCTGATAAAAAGCGGCGAACCGTTCACTTTATCTTTTTGTACTATGTGTAAATACCGTAAAAAACAAAATTAACAAATACAAAACATGAATACAGCAGTATTGATTCCGTGTTACAACGAAGCGGTAACGATTAAAAAAGTGGTGGAAGATTTTAAAAAAGTGTTGCCTCATGCAACGGTTTATGTATATGATAACAATTCCACCGACAATACGGCACAGATAGCCCTTGAAGCAGGAGCCGTGGTGAGAAAAGAGCATGTTCAGGGCAAAGGAAACGTAATCCGCCGCATGTTCCGCGAAATTGATGCCGATTGTTATATAATCGTGGACGGCGATGACACATATCCTGCAATCCATGCCGCAGATTTGGAAAACGCAGTGTTGAACAACCGTGCCGACATGGCAATCGGCGACAGACTGTCCACAACCTATTTTTCCGAAAACAAAAGACAGTTCCACAATACAGGCAATAAATTGGTACGGAAACTCATACAAATGTTTTGGAACATAAAAATCAACGACATTATGACGGGTTACCGTGCGTTTTCACGCAGGTTTGTAAAAACTTTTCCCGTAATGAGCGGCAATTTTGAGATAGAAACGGAGATGACAATACACGCTTTGGACAAACGTTTTGCCATTGCACAAATCCCCGTTGACTACAAAGACCGCCCTGAAGGCAGTTTTTCCAAACTCAACACCTTTTCCGACGGAATAAGTGTGCTGAAAACCATTGCCGTATTGTTCAGGGAATACCGTCCGTTAGCGTTTTTCAGCGTTGTTGCGGGCGTTTTGTTCGTTGCGGCGTTGATTTTGTTTATACCCGTTCTGAACGAATACTTGCATACGGGGCTTGTGCCGAGATTTCCTACCTTGTTTGTGGCGGTGTTCTTGGCTTTGGCGGCGTTGATGTCTTTTTTCACGGGTCTTTGTTTGGATGTTATAGCCGTCAAATCACGCAAAGACTATGAGTTGAAGTTGATTGAATTTGATAATAAATCATAAAGCCATGAAAACATTTTTGTCTTACGTAAAAGTTTTTTGCATTCTTATAGTTTCATTCCTGCTTTTCGGCGTTGCGGCGTGTATGATGCCCGACAAAACGGTGCAAAAAAACATAACCCGTACGGTTGAACAAGGCGATTTGTGGAGCGATTACTCCAAAGTGTTCACTACACGCGAATCATGTAAGTTGGACAACTTCACGGACGCCCTTATACTCAACCAAGCCTACTGTTTGGACAAAAAACATATGAAAGAATCCCTGTTGCTTCTGCCAAAAGAAGAGTTTAAAGGCACGCAGAGCCAAACCCTGCACGGTTTGACTGAAAACGGGGTTACGCATTTGGACGGCGGATACTCACGCTATTGGCACGGCAATACGTTTATGGTGCGTATATTGTTGACTATGGGGGCATATCCGGGCATAAGAATACTTTTCTATATAGTTTCGTCGCTGTTGTTTGTGCTTTTGTGCGGCAAACTTTACAAAAAAACGGGATACAAAACGCTTTTGGCATACGTTGCAGGCTTTACGCTGTGCAATTTTTTCGTTATGCAGTTTTCCGTTCAGTTTTTCCCGTCGCTGTTCTTGGCTTTGACGGGTTCGCTTCTGATGTTGAAATATTTTGAGTGCAGAAAAAAATCGTGTATGTTGTTTTTCGTTTTCGGAGCCTTGACTACATATTTTGATTTGCTCACAACACCCGTTTTGTCCTTGGGAATAATGCTCTGCACGTGGCTTTGTATGACTGCATCCGTACGCAGTGCGGATTTGAAAAAAGACTTGGGGTCAATAGTTTCTTTTTCTTTGCTTTGGGCAGTAGGTTACGGCGTGACATGGTTTACCAAATGGCTGCTGACCAATCTGTTTACCGACCACAATACTATACAGAACGCAGTACAGGAAACATTGTTCCGCTCCTCAACACAAGAGGGTTACACCCGTTGGGACGCCGTGTCGGCAAATACTGCACTTGTGCCATGGTTGTATGTGATAATCATAGCACTTGTAATTTTGGTTCCTTTTGTTGTACGGATGGTTAAACGCAAACCCGCCGTTTCAGCCGGCAAGACGCAGTGGCAATACGGCGTAATGTTTTTAATTATCGCCGCCATTCCTTATCTTTGGTTTTTGTTCGCCGCCAACCACTCGTATGTTCACTCTTGGTTTACGTACAGAATACAGATAGTTTCGCTGACAGGGGTTTTGCTTGCACTTGCAAGCTTTACCGACAAAGCGGAAATAAAAAATATTTAAGCCTTTTTTTGTTTAACGGCAGCCTTTTTATGTAAGGCTGCCGCCCTTTGCGAAAGTAATTCGGAAAAAACCTATTTTTTTAAGTGAAAAAATGTGGTTTTTTGAGTCAAAAAATCTGATTTTTTTAAAATTACTTTCAGAAGGGGCGGTGGTTATTTATAAAAGGGCGGAGGTAAAACGCAAAAGGGCTTATTTTGAATAAGCCCTTGGTTGAAAAATCTACTCGTTGATATGGATGTCAACGGATTTTATCTGTTGCCATCCTGCACGGTCGGTCAGCCGAATCATAAAGTGATATTCCCCGTCATCTATATCCTCGGGTACAACTATATCTGTTCGGGCTTCAAACTCCCTCATGCCTTCGGGGATTGAATAATCATGGTTGAAAACCCATGGGTTGACGGGCGTTTTAGCTTCGTCGTGTTCGCATTCACTGTCGGATGTGCTGTGCGTATGGTGCGAAAAGTTGTTATGGATTTCTATGTTGTATGCCCCTAACTCCGTATCGTCGGTAAACAAATAGCATACATGTATGGTATCTCCCCTGTCAAAGTGCTGACAGTCCGCAGGGCATGCCCCCGACTGCGGTTCAAGGATTTCGGGCATGGACATGTCTTTGTCTTTTGTGTCTTTGTCGTTGCAGGCTGCAAACATTGCAGCAATCGTTATTATGATTAATGTTCTTTTCATTTGTTTTTAATGGTTTTAAATGTTGATAATAATTTTTTGTTTTTAAAATTCCGTTGAAAAAACCGCCGAAACGTTTCGTCCTTGTTCGGGTACGTCTATCAGGCGGTAATAACTTGTGTGGTCGTAATACCTTGTATTGAAAATGTTTTTTACGCTTACGGACACTTTCAGCGTTTTGTTGCCTATTGCAAAATGTTTTCCCGCCGACACATTGACCAACAAATATCCTTCGGTGGCTTTCTCGGGCGGCACTATCTGGTTTTGCGGTGCGGTGAAATGTATTCCCGCCGATATGTAGCCGTTTTGCTTCGGTGAAAACGTATACCGTGCGTTCATATCCGCCGAAAACGGCACCGAAAACGGAAGCGTGTAGCCTTTTTTCTGACCCGAAAGTTGCCGCGAGTACAAATACTCCGCCCTGAAATCCATGTTCCAAAGTGCAGTCAACTTGTAGTTGCATTGCAACTCAAATCCGTATCTGAAAACTTCGGCTTGGGTGTAGTAATACGTCTGCATGCCTTCTGTATAATAGGCCGTAGGGTTCAGATATATGTAGTTGGGAAAATAGTTGGCGTATGCGTCCAACTCCGCAGCCACCCTGTCGGACGAATATGCCAAGTCAACGTCAAGTTGATAGGCTTGCTCGGCTTTAAGCGTATCATTGCCTTTTTCATATCTGAATATATGGTAATTGATTCCGTCTGCAGCCAATTCTTTCGGCACGGGAATGCGGAAACTTTTGCCTATATTGGTTTTTAACGACCAACGGTTTTTATTGTATGCCGTTCCCAAAGAGTAGGTCAAGGATTTAAAACTGCGGCTCATGTCTTTGCTGCGTTGTTTGTACACGCTGTCGCCGGAGGTTACGGGTGTTTTGTACCAATCCGTATATGCGTCGGTGTGGGTTGAGGAAAAATCGCAGCGTATTCCGCCGTTAACGGTCAGATTTGGGTTTACAGTCCATTTGTCCGTAGCGTAAGCTCCGTAGGACAAAGTCGTAAACGCAGGGATTATGAATCCCCATCCGCCTATGGCGTTGTCTTGGTATTCGGTGCTGATTCCCGTGCGCAGAAAATGCGATTGGTTCAATTGCAACATGATGTTAAGGTTCGCAGTGTAGGTATCCTTGTTGAATTTTCGCTCCGTAGTGTTGTCGGGCGTAGGCATATAACCGTGCGATAAGGGTTCGGAATGTTCCTGCCGCAGATTGTTCTGATAGGCTGCGTTAAGTTCGGCGGTGAAGTTGCTTTTGCTGTAAACCGAATGCGTTAACACTTTGATATGGTTTACTTGCTGAAAAGGCAAATCTATATCCCGCTGCGAGCGGTTATAATCTATTTCCGACAGTCTTACTTCCAATCCGTGTGCATCGGCGAAAAATCCGCTCTTGGAGTAATTGTCCGATATTTTTACGTCAAAATGGAAGTTGCTTTTCGCATATCCTAACAATAAACCTGCGTAACGTTCCTTGCCCGCAGTGTTTTTAAGGCGGCGGTTTTTGAGTTTAATCCAATAGGAATAGTATTGAATGCTGTCGGCAGGCACTTTGTAATCCGAATAATCGGAATACGATGCGTCAAGGCGGTAAAACCATGTTCCGTTGTTACCCCCTACGCTTGCGTATGTACCTGTCAGCATGTTGTTGGAGCGGAAAAACACCGACGCAGAGCCTTCCGCATTACGCAAAGGGACGTAATTGGTAAACAAATTCAACACTCCGCCTATTGCATCCGAACCGTACAACAAGGCAGACGGTCCTTTGATGATTTCAATCCTGTTCACACCGAACTGGTTTATCTCCAAGCCGTGGTCGTCACCCCATTGCTGACCTTCGTGTTTGATTCCGTTTTCGGCAACCAACATTCTGTTGAATCCCAATCCTCTTATGGTGGGTTTTGATTGCGAAGAACCTATCGTCATAGCCTTGATTCCCGGCATTTGTTCCAATGTCTGCATCAAGCTGCCCTCAAAATGATTCTCCAAATACTCTTTTCCTATATTTATTTTGACCTGTGACGAACTTAAATCATAACTCCGCCCCTGATTGTCCGAAATCTCAATGTCTTTCAATTCCACTATGCTGTCATATCTTCCGATTGTGTCAACGGCGATAACCGTATCAACAAAAGCGGATAACAACGTGACTGCACAAAACATTACCGCCGTCATTTGCTGCGTTGTTTAATAACGGATATATTCAGGATATATCCTTGTTAATACTTCGTTCTATTTATTGAAAATACAGATAAAAAGGAATTGTTTTCCTTTTCTTTATATCTGCGGCGGCGCCCTTGACGGACAGGAATTGTCTTTAATAAATGAATATTGCAAAAAAACGTCCGCAAACTGCGTTTTTATTGCCTGCAAATTGCAAAATGCAAGAGTTTTTACATCGCTTGTAAACTCTTCCGACGCCCAATGACACAAAAGACACAAGTCTTGGTATGAATAACTTTGCGATATATGGTCAGGGTGGGGGATATTATGCCCGCACATTTCGCATTTTGCAATCGGGGAAACTATCCTGTGACGGTGAAAATCTGTAAAGATTGTCATCGAAAGGAACACCGTCAACAAAATATATGCACATAGTTTCCTCATATTCAATTTCTTTTGCTGTGATTTGCAAAATTACGGAAATATTTCATAACTACGCAAACATTTTTTGCGTTTTTTGATTCCGTAAATATTATCCTGCGTGTTATTTCACGGTTTTGTATCCTTTTACGAACTCAAAAGGATATTCGTTTTTGGCGTTAAGTTTGTAATTACTCAACGATAACTGTATTTTTTGCTGCGAGCCTTTGATTTTGCCGTCAATATTGACCTGTTCGGGCAACCTTACACCCTGCACGGTTGTAAGTTTTTTGACAACCGTTCCGCTGAATTTGGCGGTATTGTACGATTTGACCAAAGTAGTATCGGTAAACAAATCCTGTATAAAGTCAAAGGTAAGCGGCAGACCTGCATATACGGCAGCCCGTTGGTAAGTCCAGTGTACGTTTTCTTTGTTTAATTTGTCCGTCATCAGCAATGAATCCCTGTCGCATTTCACTCTGATGGCTTCTATTCCGAACGACGAAGCGGAAATCCAAAAAATACTGTCGTACGTTGTCCTTACATTCAAGGTAACGGGCATTGACTTGAAAGTGGTCTTGCATTTGAACGAGCAACTCTTGTACGGAGCAATTTTTTTTGCGGGTATACTCACCGTAACGGTGTCTTTGCTTTTTTCGGGTTTGGTAATAGTGGTTTGGGTTTGCACAGGTGCGGATTTTTTCTTCTTGGAAGATTTTTTAAATACCGAACACGATGCCGTCAAGGCTACAATCAACAATAGATATATTATCTTTTTTATTCCCTGCATGGAGTTTTGATGTTTTTAAGTTCAACGTTTAAATTTTGTGCAAAGATACCAATAATTTTTGTAATAAAGCATTATGTCTGCCCTGCGGCGTTTGGTTTTTGCCCAATGCCGCTTGGTTTTTGCCCTTTGTGAAAGTAATCTCAAAAAAATCACATTTTTTCACACAAAAAACCTATTTTTTTGATACAAAAAACCACATTTTTTTACAATTACTTTCGCAAGGGGCGGCGATAAAATCGCAAAAGGCATTTTCCTTTTCACAAAAAGCACTTTTTTTGCCGCCTCTTTTTAATTTTAAAACATGTATACCGTGCAGGAAAAAATGTTTTGCAAATTGTATTTCCGTAAATTGATGTTTGTTTTAAAGATACGGATATTGCAAAGGCTATATGTTTTGCAGTGAATTGATATTTTGCGTAATCAAATCTATGTATTGCTGTTGCATTTCTTTAGGAAGAAAACTTTTGTGTATGGTTTCAATCCATTTGTCCTTGGTTTTGACAAAGCGGTTGAAGATATTACCGCAGACTTTTTCGCTTATTGACGATTGAAGCATTGCACTGATAAAATTTTCTGCCGTAATTTTGCGTTTTTTTCCGCACAAAGTCAAAGCAAGTTCTTCTTTGTCTTCTGGCAGAACAAGTTTGGTGGAAAGCAAATCATAAGCCGGTGTCAAAAAATACTCACCTGCGGGAGCGTACAAGGAATAGTTTTTCAGGTGCATGTCCGCATTACCGACAATCCATGAGAAAAGAACCTGTTCCCAATACTTGATAACGTCCAATTTCGGCACTGCACTGTATTTTTCTATGATTTTGGCAATCTTTTCGTGTGAACCTTTGTATTTATCTTCGGTCAGACGCTCCGAAAGCTGACACATATCCTCCATTGCAATCTTTTCACCTTTGTCCGTTCGGTCTATACGTCTGGTTATATAGCACAACTCTCCGTCGGCAAAGCGTATTAGTGAATGGGGGACAGTATCTATTTTGGCTTCTTGTGCCAAGTGTATGGTTAAATCTTCGGTTTCGGGCAGAAAAGGGTACATCTCGGTCTGCGGTTTGAGTATGAACCGTCCCCACAAGCCTACAATGGTAAACCTTTTTGTAGGTTTGCTCATTTTATCAAAGTCTAAAGACAGTTTGGGCTGCACTCCCGTGACAGTGGTTTGCGACCGTATCACTTCTTTTGCCAATTCTTCTATCTCATCTCTTCTATACGGCAGAACGGGGACATGTTTTGTGCCGAATATTTTCTTGGAACATTTGTCGTGGAAATCTTTTTCGCCGTTTGTTAACGGTTCATAACAATACAAACACTTACAACACATATGTTTTATTCCCTTTCTATTACAGGTTCTACACTTACCGCTCCGATACAATCTTTACAACAAGCCGTCAGCAAGGACATTCTGTCCCGCAGGTTGATTTTCCAGTTGTGCCGTGCAATATCCAAAAGCCATCCTTCTGGTATCAGTCCGTCAAAAAACGGGAACAGGACATTGCTTTTGCAGACTTCCTTTGTTAAGGGTAAGGTCAGACTTACGGCTTTTGCCTGCGGATTGTTGATATATTCCGCATCATAAGCAAAAGTATAGCCGTCTTCGGTTTCGGTAAGCAATCCTGCGTACATGTCTTTGTAATATACCTTGGCTTGTTTCATTGTTCAACGTCTTGTTTTTTCATCGGTACGGGACCGCATTCCGTTCCGAACAGATTCAATATTTGGTTTACTTTGTCCAAACGTATTGTCGGTTTGCCTTGTTCCAAATCCCTGACAAATCCGATGCCCACTCCCGCTTTTTCGGCAAGGTCTGTCTGCGTCAAACGGTGGCGTTTACGCATTGTTTTTACATATTGTGACAGTACGGTATGATTCATTGCATTTAAAATTATATCCTTTCGGGTGCAAAATTATAAAAATTATTTCTGATTATACGCATTCGGATATAATTTTGTTGCTTTTGTGCCGTATTATGCCCTTTCGGATATAGATTTATCAGTATCAAAGGCAATTATTCTAAATTATTTTGTATTTTTGCAAAGCAGCATTGTTGCGTTAATTACAGAATTAAACACATACATTATATAATGAAATCTTTAGAACAAATACAAAAACAAACGGCGGAACTCTTTAAGGATTTGAAATTCCAAAAACAACCTTTGTCTTTATACGAACCGTTCCAATACACTATGGATTTGGGCGGCAAAAGACTGCGTCCGTTGTTATTGATGTTAGCTGCAGATATGTTTTCCGCCGATTTGAAGCAAGCCGAAAATGCAGCCGTTGCCATAGAGTTGGCACACAACTTTACTTTGTTGCATGACGACATCATGGACCAATCTCCGTTGAGAAGAGGCAAGCCGACGGTTTATCAAAAATTCGGAACGGACAAAGCCATATTGTCGGGTGACGTGATGTATGCCAAGGCTTACCAATATCTTTTGGACTACAATGCCGAAGTATCGCAGGCTTTGGTCAAAACGCTTACCTCCGTATTGATACAGGTTTGCGAAGGACAGGCGTACGACATGAGTTTTGAAACCCGCAACGACGTTTCGGCCAAAGAATACATCACCATGATAAGTCTGAAAACGGGAGTCTTGCTTGCAGCGTCGCTTAAAATGGGAGCGATAATAGCAGGTGCTTCGGCAGAGGATATGAACGCTTTGAGCGAGTTCGGTCTTTACTTGGGTATAGCCTTTCAATTGCAGGACGATATATTGGATTGTTGGAGCAACCTTGAGGATTTCGGCAAGGTAACGGGCAGCGACATAGTGGACAATAAGAAAACGATTCTGTTCCTTTCGGCCGTAGAGAAAGCAGACGACAAAGACATGCAGGAACTTGCAGGTTGGTATTTGGAGAAAACTAAAGATTTTCAGCGTAAAAAGCAAAGAGTGAAAGAATTGTTTGAAAAATACAATGTAAAGGACGATGTTGAAAAAATGATAGGCCAATATACCATCAAGGCATTGGATTGTTTGGACCGTATAAGCGTTGAAGAACAAAACAAAGAAAACCTTAAAAAGTTGGCAAACCAACTTATTGACCGTAAAAAATAAATTTTAATACTTTTAAAAACATAAAACAAATTGATATGTTTAAAGCTTCGGAACTTACGCTTGCCGATGACGGCAGTTTGTATCACATAAGACTGTTTGCGGAAGAACTTGCGGACAATGTAATATTGGTCGGCGACCCGAAAAGAGTCAACATGGTCAGCGATTTTTTTGATACCGTTGAGGTGAAAAAAGAAAACCGTGAGATAGTTACACATACAGGCACGTTCAACGGCAAACGCATCACCGCCATGAGTACGGGTATGGGCGTGGACAACTTGGATATAGTCATAACGGAGTTGGATGCCTGCCGCAATATAGACTTAAAAACCAAGGAAGTGAAAAAGCATCTTACTTCTTTGAACCTTATACGGTTGGGAACTACCGGTGCAATGCAAAAAGACATGGATATAAATTCGTATATATGCAGTCAGTATGTTGTAGGTATAGACGGAATGATGTGGTTCTATAAAAACAATCCGCAGGTTATGGAACAAGCCCTACAGGAAGAGTTCATATCATACATGCAATGGCATTCTCCGTTGCCTACTCCTTATGCCGTGTCGGCATCAAAAGATTTGACGGACAGAATTGCCTTTGATATGAGAAAAGGAATCACCGTTACCGCTCCAGGATTCTACGGTCCGCAGGGCAGGGCAATACGTTTGGCCTTGTACGACGAAACCATAAACAGTCGAATGCCGGAATTTTCGTACAACAATCTGAAGATAACCAACTACGAAATGGAAACATCGTCTTTGTATTGTCTGGGAAAGAATTTGGGTCACAATGTTCTGACCGTATGCAACGTTATAGCCAACCGCGAGCAAGGTACGTTTGCCAAAGATTACCATCAATCAATGCAAAATCTGATTAAAACCGTATTGGAAAGAATTTAAATGAAAAAAAAATCTTCCTTACTTTTGGCAGTTGCCGCATTGCTTTGTATAAGCATTGCTTTTGCCTGTTCAAACACATCTGAAAACAAGGACAAGACAACGCTTACAGTTGATACGGTGGCAAAAATGATGACCGATATGAACAAAGCCAACTATTTGATACGCATATCGGAGGACGATTCCCTGACAAAACAACAAAAATTAAGGGATTACAAACAAAGTATATGTACCCGTTACAATACCACTCCCGCCGTTTATGACCACGATTTGAACATTTACCTGCACGACAAGCGTTTAATGACTGAAATTTTCAACAAAACACAACAATAACTATGTTAGTAAAAACTTTCGGAAGTGCTATACAAGGTATTTTCGCCACTACCGTAACCGTTGAAGTAGCGGTTGAACAGGGTATAAACTTTTTTCTTGTCGGTCTGCCCGACAATGCCGTCAAAGAATCGCACCAACGCATCAGTTCGGCGTTGAACTATTACGGTTATAAGATTCCCGGAAAGAAGATAGTCATCAATATGGCTCCCGCAGACATAAAAAAGGAGGGAAGCAGTTACGATTTAACCATAGCCGTAGGCATACTTGCGGCAAGCGAACAGATAACAGGGGCAGACAGATTAGGACAATATCTTATCATGGGCGAACTTTCTTTGGATGGTTCGGTAAAACCAATCAAAGGAGTATTGCCTATAGCCATGCAAGCCAAGAAAGAAGGTTTTAGAGGATTTATTCTGCCATCGTCCAATGCCAAAGAAGCAGCAATTGTAAAGGGGTTGGACGTGTTAGGTGTAGACAATATAATGCAGGTTATAAACTTTTTCAACGGTACGGAGTCAATCAACAAGGAGATAATCAACGTTGAAGAGGAATTTGAAAAGGGTTTGCACGGATATGAGTTGGATTTTGCAGACGTAAAAGGGCAGGAAAACATAAAACGTGCTATGGAGGTTGCGGCGGCAGGCTCACATAATATATTGCTTGTCGGTTCGCCCGGCAGCGGAAAGACAATGCTTGCCAAACGTTTGCCCGGTATTTTGCCTCCGTTGACATTGGAAGAAAGTTTGGAAACAACGAAAATTCACAGTGTGGCAGGTAAGATGGGGTTAAAGTCGTCAATAATAAGTGTACGTCCGTTCCGCTCTCCGCATCACACCATAAGCGACATCGCTCTTGTGGGCGGAGGGATGTATCCTCAACCCGGAGAAATATCTTTGGCACACAACGGAGTGTTATTCTTGGATGAATTGCCCGAATTCCGCCGCAGTGTGCTGGAAGTTTTGCGTCAGCCTATGGAGGAACGTATCATAACCATATCCCGTACCAAACAGACAACGGAATATCCTGCATCGTTTATGTTAGTAGCAGCAATGAATCCTTGTCCTTGCGGATATTACAACCATCCTTCCGTGCCTTGTACCTGCGCACCTGGTGCTGTCAACAAATATATGAGCAAGATATCGGGGCCACTGCTTGACCGTATAGACATACAATGCGAAGTTGTACCTGTTCCGTTCAAAGAATTATCGGACAAACAGCAGGGTGAAAAAAGCGAAGTGATAAGACAAAGGGTGATAAATGCCAGGAAGATTCAAGCCGAAAGGTTTAAGGATTTTGAAAACATTCACTGCAATGCACAGATGACGCCCAAACTGATGAGAGAATTCTGCAGAACCGACGAACGTTCGCTTAATTTGATAAAAAATGCAGTCAATAAATTGGGTTTATCCGCACGTGCATACGACAGAATACTGAAAGTATCGCGTACAATTGCGGATTTGGAAAACAGCGTTGACATTCAACCGTCACATATTGCGGAAGCCATCAATTACAGAAGCCTTGACAGAGAATCTTGGGGCAGATAAAAATTACGGATTGCAACTTTTTTTACAAAAAATGTTGGTAGATAAAAAAATATTTGTAATTTTGCACTGCGAAAAACGATAAGGTCTCTTGACCGAGTGGCTAGGTGCCGGTCTGCAAAACCGTTTACTCCAGTTCGAATCTGGAAGAGACCTCTGACATACAAATATAAAATAAAGAAAATCTGCTGATTACACTATAAATCAGCAGATTTTTTCTTGTCCTGTTGCGACATAAAACAACACAAAACGTCAATAAACGACATAAAATAGGATCAAAAAACGTGTCAAATTTTTTGCAAAAAATTTAAAACTTTTTCGTATATTTGTCTATAAAATTAAAATTATAAAATATTATCAATATGAAAACTCATTATTTATTACGAGGTGCAAGTAAGGAAAGTAAAATGATTTATTTGAAAATATCATTATGCTCTAAAGCAACAGTGATATCAACGGGCAGTACTGTTAATCCTGCTATCTGGAATGAAAAGAAAGAACGGGTAAAAGACAATTTTGACAGAAGTAATGTAAATGCAAAACTTAATAGCATAGAGTTTGCGGTTAATAATTTCTATGCAGAAGAAAATGCTAAATTTCATAATCCATCATTAAAAGATATCAGTAATTTTGCATTAGAATACATACATCCGGAAAGGAAAAAAGTAAACAAAGAAGAAACTCTTATAGATTTCATTCAATTATACATTGATAATTTATCAAAAAGGACAAGTCTGAATAGCGGAGAGAAACTTACACAACCAACCATTAATAAATTTAAACATTTTAAGAAAGTTTTTGAGGAGTTTTGTATTGAGCAAAAGAAAATATATGACTTTGATGATATAGATTTTAACTTTTGTACAGATTTTACATCATTCTTACAAAACAAAAAACTTGCTTTAAATACGATAGGTAGCTATATTAATAGAATGAAAACAATGCTTAATGAAGCAACCGCTCTAGGACTTAATACGAATGTGAAATATAAGGATTCAAGATTTAAAGCCCATTCAGAAGACAGTGTTAATATATATTTATCAACAGATGAGTTAAAATTATTGGAAGAACTTGAATTGACGGGTACTCAAGATATTGTACGGACAATATTTTTGATTGGATGCTGGACAGGATTGAGATATTCCGATTTTTCTGTATTATCCAAAAAGAATATTGTGAAAGAGGATGATGGTGAATATATTCATGTCATCCAGAAGAAAACAGGACAACCTGTTTGCATTCCTTTACATCCATATAAAAAAGTTTTATCAACAGTAGAAAAGTTGCCACGTATTGCAGAGCAAACAATGAATAGACATATTAAACTGATTTGTAAAGAGGCAGGAATAAATGCACCTGTCCTTACTAAAATAACAAAAGGTGGTAAAAGAGAA
Organism: Bacteroidales bacterium; assembly: GCA_017934545.1. Lineage (GTDB taxonomy): Bacteria > Bacteroidota > Bacteroidia > Bacteroidales > P3 > Scybalousia_A. Next base: position 196,432 of record JAGBJI010000009.1, on the reverse strand, counting down.
GTAAAATTTAAAGAAAAATGGGAACTTGCAAAGACTCATACTGCAAGAAGAAGTTTTATTACTAATTCATATTTACAGACTCATAATGCTTATGCCTTAATGAAAATTTCAGGACACAAATCAGAATCATCTTTTATGAAATATTTAAAGGTGTCTGATAAAGAGGCTGCAAAGATATTATCCGAGAAACTGAACTGGTAATACAAGTAAGTTATTATTGTTAATAAAAATTAAGACATGATAATAAGATGGAATCAGTTATATATAAAATTTATCTGTGGGGTAATGGATAATGTATAATTTATTCCCTCTTATTATCTGAATTTAAAATAATATTGAAATGCAACATATGAATCATGTTAGATTTTATAAAAGACAAATGACAAAATCCTCGTTGTTTATTTGCGAGTTTCCAGATAGAGATATTGGCATTGAGGTTTTTAGTGATAATACATATGTTATTCAAGAATATTTTGATAATAGACTTGAATTTAATGCAGAGATTATTACGGAAAATGACTTTATAAATATTATAAGGTTAATCAAATGCGGTACATTAAAATCTAATTCAATAAAGAGAGGGAATGCTGTCCAATATTTTTAATTTTTTACAACTAACAAAAAATATATGATAATTTAACAACATTTTCTTTTTATAAAATATAATCTGTATGAAGAATGATAACATACAGATTATAAAAATGAATGATGGTTTCTTTATTAAAGGAATCACTGAAGATGACTTTCTTACTATGATACATAATGTAAATGTAAGTAATCAAGTTGATAACTTTTTAACAAAAAGCAAGTGCAAAAATTGTTGCAAGTATCTGCGAGAACACTTGAACGATGTATTTATTTCAGTCCTAACATAACTCCGAAGGCGAACGGCTGCATTTCTTTGCCGTAAGAATCTTTGAACATGTCGGTCAATGAGTGCGAAGCATAGAATGTCAAACCGTAAAGCTTAATTCCTATCATTGCATCGGCTTTAAAGGCGTTGAATTCCTTGAAACTGCTGCCCGTAGACTGCTCCGTCTTCTCGCCGTTTATACGGTAGTTGCGTTTAAATCCCGTGTGGGAGTTGCGGTAATTGATTCCGCCGATGACGCCTGCGTGAATGCTGAAGTGTTTGGCTACATGGAAATCGGCAATTAACGGAACGGTGATGTAGCGTGCCACAAGTTTGCATTTATCCTTGGAATAACCGCTTGCGGGTGTGTTTACAGTGTAAGGATATATGTCAAAACCGTCTTCGAATCTGAAAACATTGCTTTGAATACCGATACCCGTAGTCAAAGACACTGCATTGTCGGGGAAGAATGTGAACCTGTACATTATATCCCACTTGTCAGACCATTTCAATGAGTAGGCATCGCTGCCGTCGGGCGTTGAAAAAAAACCGTCGTTACTCCAGTTTAGATAACCGTACCCGAAAATCCATCCGCTTGACATTATGCGTTTTTTAGGCTCGCATTTGATGTCGTTAACCGCCGTTTCGCTTTTGGCGTTCAACCGTTTTTTCAACGCATAACCCAATCCGTCAATGGCATCTTCCAAATCGTTGGAATACGAACTTGAAATCTGGTGGTATTTCTGCCCTTCGCTGAAAAGGAATATACCTTTGAGGTTGGTAACGTAGCCGTCCTCGCCGTCAGTTGCCGCTTTTTCTATTATCAAAGAGTCCGCAACGACGTAAAGAGTGTCAACGGATGACGCCACTGCGTCTTTTTTCTCTGCCGCAATCACCTTGTCAATGTCGTTTGAGAGTTTTTCAAAAAGATAATCGGCGTCTTTGACGGCATATTTTGCCTTGCTGTAATCAACACCGGGGTTATTGCCGTTTACAACCGTTATATAACCGCGGAGTTTCTTGGTTTCACCCTGACGGATTACCATTCTCTCGCCCGTAGGATTGTCTTTGCTTAAAAGATGCAACTCCTGCTTTACAAAATCCTGTGCATAGTTGACGTTAAAGGTTAACATCATGCCGGTAAATGCACAGAGCATTAAAATTTTTCTTTTCATTGTTTTGTATGAATTTATCAGTTATTATTTTTGTTTGCTTAAACGTTGGCTTCCTGTGTTGCTGTAACCTGCCGCTGTATCACTTCGTTTCTTTTGGCTTTTCTTCCTGTCAGGGTGTTGACAAGTTTCTTGGTTACGGGATTGGTTATCACCTGAACCACGGCGTCCACTGCCGATTGTGCGGCATCGGTTGACAGGGCGGAGTTTACCTTGCGGCGTATGTATCCGTCCCTTTGGGGTTTTTGTTCCTTGGTTACAAGATAGTAACCCGTTGGTTGCGTGGTTTCGGACATGATTTCTTCTTTAGTATTGTTTACGTTTATTTCATTTGTTTCTTTGTTCAGTGCAATTGCGTTCAGTTCATTGGGATTGTCAGTGATGTTTTCTTCTTCGCCGTTCATTGCTGTAACAGAGCTAAAATCCTCTTGGTTTAAGCCAAAAGTGGATTCGTTTTCGCCACTTGCCGTTTCACTGTTAAAAATACCGGGTTTTTTGAGTGAAAATACTGGGTTTTTTGAGTGAAAATACCGGGTATTTTTGCTACTGAAGTGCGAAGTGGCGGGAGCGTTTTCACTTTCGGCGGTTTTTATTTCTGAAATCAGTTGTGCGGTTTGGGTTTTGTCCGTGGTGGTTTGAGTGTTTTGCAGAGTGTAATAAGTTCTTACCGCCAAAAACAATGCTATCATTGCCGCAATACCGCTTATGTATTTTATATAGCGGCTTATTTTTACAATCTTTGCACCTTTGGTTTTGACGCTGCGTGCAAACAACTCCTGTTTTTCTTTGTACACAATATCTAAAGGCTGCGGCAGGGCGGTGCTTTCTTTATACATAGCCAACCATTGCTTGTATTGCGGGTGCAAAGCCAGAAAATCTTCCGTTTGTTTCATTTCTTCAGCCGACAGATTGCCTTCGGCATAATCGTACAATACGGCTTCTATGTTTTCTTTCGTTATTTCCATTTCAGTTTTGTTTGATTTCATATTATCGGGTTATCTTGCCTGTGTGTTTTCACGCAGTTTTATCTTCGCACGGAAGATGTTTATTTTTACATTTTCTTCGCTTATCTGCATTATTGAAGCAATCTCTTTGATTGAAAATCCGCTCCATTCTTTCAGCATAAGACATTGTTTCATTGTTTCGGACAGGTTTTGCAGCAAAACGTCTATCTGTTGCAGTGAGTCGTAGCGGTGTTTTTCCGAACTCTGAACCAAAGCGGCTTCTTGGTCTATGTTTACCGTGTTTTGCCTCACTTTGCGGTAGCGTATCAACTTAAGCATACGGTTGTGTGCGGTTGTAAAGAGCCAGTTTTTCGCTTTGCCGTTTTGAATCTTGTCTTTGTTGTCCCACAAGGCTATAAAAGTGTCTTGCAATATGTCTTTGGCGTCATCAATATCCTGCAAATTTTTTGCAAGGTATCTCAATACACCGTCCGAATACATATTTATATATTGTTTATAGTCGTTTTCAGTCATTATTCAAAGCCTTGTTCACAATTAAAACCCTCTTGGCTTTTAAAAAGTTACAAACAAAGGGCGTTTTTTCATGTTTTTAAATAAATGTTTTTGCGATTTTTCCGTGCGGAGTGCGGCATTGACGGCAGTATGTCAGAGTTTTACAGAGATGATATTCAGAAGATGTTTTGTACGGTTGTAAATCCGAAATTTTTAAATAAGAATATATGCTGTGAAAAACAAAATAAAAATGTAAGGCAGTGTTGATTCGTTTTTATTATATATATTATTGTATAAATAAAAACCCGTTTATATTAAAACGTTTTGCGTTTTCAACACTGTTTTACATCGTTTTATTGGCGGCAAAAGGGCAAAACGCCGCTTTTTACCGCCTGTTTAAATTAATAGTTTCTTGCAAAAACAACCCTTCTGTGCGAAGGTTTGCCCGTGTAAATACATTTGCCTTCTTCCTGCGGTGCATCTATCGGAATACAACGTATAGTGGCTTTGGTTTCTTCTTTGATTTTTTCTTCCGTTTCGGCAGTTCCGTCCCAGTGACACATAAGAAATCCGCCTTTTTCTATCTCTTGTTTGAATTCTTCCCACGTATCAACGTTGCGGGTTTTGGATGCACGCAAATCATAAGCCTTTTTGAACAGGTTGTCCTGTATGTCTTTCATAAGGAATTCGCATTTTGATACGATTTCATCCTTATGTATTATCTCTTTTTTGCATGTATCCCTGCGGAATATCTCCACTTTGTCTTCTTTCAAATCCCTTGCACCCAAAGTTATTCTGACAGGAACGCCCTTGAATTCGTATTCGTTGAATTTCCAACCGGGTTTGGTTTTGTCGTCATCGTCATATTTTACCGATATGTTGAGTTTTTGCAGTTGTTCAATAACGTTCTGTGCCAATGAGTCTATTTCCTGTTTTTCTTCTTCGCTGCGGTATATCGGTACAATCACAACCTGAATAGGTGCAAGCATAGGAGGAAGTACCAAACCGTTGTCGTCGGAGTGCGTCATTATCAAAGCACCCATCAAACGTGTGGAAACACCCCACGAAGTTGCCCATACATATTCCAATTTATTCTCTTTGGAAAGGAATTTTACGTCAAAAGCTTTTGCAAAATTCTGACCTAAAAAGTGCGAAGTGCCTGCCTGCAATGCTTTTCCGTCCTGCATCATGGCCTCAATGCAGTATGTTTCTATAGCTCCTGCGAAACGTTCGTTGGCGGATTTCACTCCGCGGATAACAGGCATAGCCATATACTTCTCGGCAAAGTCTGCATAAACGTGCATCATCTTTACGGTTTCCTGTTCCGCCTCCTGCCTTGTTGCATGTGCCGTATGACCTTCCTGCCAAAGAAATTCCGCCGTACGCAAGAACATACGCGTTCTCATTTCCCAACGCACTACGTTGGCCCATTGGTTACACAATATAGGTAAATCCCTGTATGATTTTATCCATTTGCGGTATGTGTCCCATATAATCGTTTCCGATGTCGGCCTTACTATAAGTTCTTCTTCCAATTTGGCCGAAGGGTCGGGTATAAGGCCTTTTCCCGAAGGAGATTTTGACAACCGGTGATGGGTAACAACTGCACATTCTTTTGCAAAACCCTCAACGTGTTCCGCTTCTTTCTCAAAAAAAGATTTCGGAATAAACAACGGAAAGTATGCATTCTGATGTCCCGTCTGCTTAAACATATTGTCCAATATGTGTTGCATCTTTTCCCAAACTGCATATCCGTAAGGTTTGATTACCATGCAGCCTCTTACCGATGAATTTTCCGCTAAATCAGCCCGTACTACCAATTCATTATACCATTCGGAGTAGTTCTCCTGTCTTGTTATGAAATCTTTTGCCATTATATATGTTGTTTTTGGTATGGTTTTTGTTATTTTTGGTTTAATGTTTTCCGTATACACTCATACAGAGGCGTAAAACGGTTGCAAAGATACAAAATTAAGTAAAACATTTAGAAGATTACAGGAGGTTATTTTATGAAAACGGTAAATTTAAGTTTTGTCAAAGGAGCGTTGATGACGGTTTTTACGGCGTTTATAGTAAGTTCTTGTGCCGTTGAAGGCACTGTGGCGGGCTACGATGATATTTACGCCGACGACAGTGAGATTGCATTTGAAGAGGAAAACTATCAACGCAACACTCAACGCAGTTTTTATCAGGACAAACGCTACACACACAACAGCAAACAGTACAGGGAAAGATATAATAATGAATATGCTTTGGCTGATACCGCTGTTGTTGAAGACAGTGCTTATTTTGATATGGACGATTACTACGATTACGCTTATACGGCAAGATTGCACCGTTTCCATGACCCTGCTCCTATCTACGGATATTACGATGATTTTTATACAAACTTGTATTGGTACGACAGGGACCCGTTGCTTTGGGGTACAAGCATATATTTAGGTTACAGATGGTGGTGGCCGTCAATCGGATTGTCATGGGGATGGAATCCATGGTACCGTCATTCGTGGTACGGTTGGCATTACGGATGGTATGATTACGCTTGGGGCTGGTACGGCGGATATCACCACGGATATTGGGGACACAGACGCGGTTGGCACGACGCTTGGTACTTCAACAGCAAGGACCGCAACTCCAACTTCTACCGCTCTGAACACGACGGAGGACGTTTGGTACGTGCAAACGGAAGTTCTGCATCGTTGCGTCCGGGTTACAGAGGAGAACCTTCTGCAACAGGCAGCACAAAAATATCACGCAACGCTTCGTCAAACAGTTCCGCACCCGTTACTTTCGGAGATAAATACAACCAACGTTTCGGTAATACTGCCGTAAACGGAAGAAGCACCGTTAACAATAAACTTCAACGGCCTGTGACAACAAACAGAAACAACGTAACGCCGTCGCAACGGATGCAAAAACCTGCAAGCCGTACGGTACAACCTGCATCTACGCAAAAAAGACCTGCAAACGTAAACTCACAACCTCAACGCCGCAGCTACACTCCTGCATCGCAGCGTCAGCAAAGAAGTTCCAATGTGTACAGAAATAACAATCAACAACGCTCACGCAACATTACCACTCCTTCATCTTCACGTTCTTCGTCATTGCGTTCATCTTCCTCTCCGTCACGTTCATCTTCTTCATCCATGCGTTCGTCTTCCTCATCATCGCGTTCCTCTTCTTCAGGTATGCGTTCATCAGGCGGCTCGCACAGTTCGTCGGGTGTATCACGCGGAGGTTCCAGACGGTAGATTGCAATAAAATTTGATTTTGACAGTTATATATTAAAAGTATTTAAAACAAGATAAAAAATGAAAAAGATTTTGATTTTGGCCGTAGGAATTTTCACTTACCTTGGCTTAAACGCACAGAGTGAATCGTTTCCTTTGTATTTCAGTCAGTACGGACTAAACGGAACTTCTGCCTATATAGGAAAAGCAGGTGCAATCGGAGCATTGGGAGGTGACATTATGTCATCCAACTACAACCCTGCAGGATTGGGATTGTACAGAGCAAGCGAGATAACCTTTACTTCGGGAATTGACATTACGTCATCTTCTGCAAATTTCAACGGAATGAAAACATCCGATTCCCATCCGACGTTTAATTTCGGCAACTTGGGAATGGTAGTGGATTTTAACAACGGTTCGTCTTCACCGTTCCGCCATGTGCAGATGTCGTTCGGCTTGAACCGTTTGGTAAATTTCAACAACCGTACAAAGATTGCAAGAAACAATTTGGCTTCTTCATATATTGACGACAACGCATTGAACCTTATAACAAGCATTGACGATGATTTCATCGCTGCAGGCGTTGTTGACACGTTCCGCGATGCAAACGGCGACTTGTATACTTCGTCCGTATACGAAAACGGAACGTTTAACCAAATCAAATCAGTACGTGAAAGCGGCTATTTGAACGAGATGTCATTCTCTTTAAGCACTAACTATGAAAATTGGTTGTACTTGGGGGCAACGATAGGCATTCCGTTCGGAGAATATACCTGCAAGACTTCTTTTTCGGAGGAACGTTTTGTCAGCGGAGTGTCAACAGGCTACTACAATTACAACACCCAACAGGATTTGTCAGTTGCCGGAGTTAACTTGAAGTTGGGAGCGATAGTACGTCCTGTGCAATGGTTGCGTATAGGTGCTGCCATTCATACTCCTACGTTCTACAATGTAACCGATGATTTCTATTCGGAAGTGGAATACAACAAAAGGTCGGGCGGTTGGTGGCCTCAATACGAATACAACATGCAATCCCCTTGGCGTTTTATAGGTTCTGCGGCAGTTATATTGGGCAACAACACCAGCAAAGTAAGCGGAACGATAAGCCTTGACTACGAATTGGCATCATACTCTGCAATGTCCATGACATTGGAAGACAACATAATGACTGAAACAACGCTTAACAATGCAATAGATGCCAACTATTCGTCGGCAAGCACCGTACGTTTGGGCGGAGAAGTAAAATACGGACGTTTGCGTGCAAGAGCAGGTTACGCTTATTTCGGCAATCCGTACAAAGAAAAAGAGATAAACAACGCAGCATGGAATTATCTTACATGCGGAGTAGGCTACAGAGGCAAGACATATTTCTTTGACATAGGCTATGCATACGGCAAATTATCCGACGGCAAATATTATATGTACGACACATACGACAACGGGCAGTGGTCTTCGGATGCAAATCCGTCAAAAATATCTACAACCAAACATTTATTGCAAGCAACCTTGGGCGTTAGATTTTAATTCAAACATATCATATATTTAAATAAAACAAAATCGGCAGAATTCTCTTTTTTTAGATATTCTGCCGATTTTCTTTTATACTTATTTGTATCCAAATCTAATGATTGTTTATTTGCTTGTATATATATTACTTGATTATTATGATGTAATTCTTATTGATAATAGTGTATTATATTTATCAAGGCTTTTTAATGCATCTATTGCGTCTTCATTACCTTGTTCGGCTGCCTTTCTTAACCACTCTACTGCTTTAGTATGATTTTTTTCTACACCTTGCCCTATATAATAAACAGAACCTAAATTATGCTGTGCAACATTATAACCTTGTTCGGCTGCCTTTCTGAACCACTCTGCTGCTTTAGTATAATTTTCTTCTACCAAATAACCATTATAATAACAAGAACCTAAAAAAAGTTTGTGCGGGAGCATAACCTTGCTCTGCTGATTGCCTTAAAAATTTTACGGCTTCAGTATAGTTTTATTGTTACAGTATGCAAGACCTTTTTGAAACATTGACTCAAGGTTTTCTGAAGATACTTTTGGTTGAGCTGCTGCCGCAGTAGGTGTCGGTTTTGCTGCTGCCGGTATTTGAGTTTGTGTAGTTGTGGTATTAACAGAAGCATTTTTGTCCAATAGCAGCAAAATATCCTGCATTAAAATAGTGTCAATAGGATGTTCTTTAATATTTCTTTGGTTTACTGCGGAAAAAATAAGTTGGTGCTGGTCTGGAAGAGTGGAACCGTCTATATTATAAGGTATCATAGTACCCAATTCTTTCTTATTGTAAGCGTAATTTAATTCGGCAGTCGTATATTTTGAGCTGTATGAATTTTGACTTGCAAGATACAACATTATCTTGCAGTTATTGATGGCATCAGTCAATACTTTCGGGGAATTCCGCTCCGCCTGCTATACCTTGACGGTCAATAAAATAAGAAATATTATTACGGTCAAACGCCGCACAAATCTTGTCCGCAACTGCGGTATCTTTTCTTGAATAACTTATAAATACATCATATTTTTTCATGATGATATGTTTTTTGCAAAAGTACGTATTTTTCCCTGCATGGAAAAATATGTTTGCTTAAATATGTCCGTAGATACGGTAAAAAATACAGCAATATATAGGTAAAAAAGGAAGAAATAAAAAAATGGATTCAGAAAGTAAAAATAAAAAACATATGTATTTAAAAGGAAAAACATATGAATTTTAAACAAAAAACATATGTTTTTCTTTTCAAAAACATATGTTTTTTATTTTTGTATTCAGAAAAAAGTTTTTCTTTTTTGCTGTTTATGCGTGCCGCATCTAAAAACAAAATTATAAAAAAGCGTTATGCCAAAAGCACTTCACGGACTTTTGCTTCTATTTCTTCGGCTAAATCAGGGTTGTCACGCAACAGTTGTTTTACGGAGTCACGGCCTTGTGCCAACTTGCTTTCGCCGTACGAGAACCACGAGCCGCTTTTCTTTACTATGTTGTGTTCAACGGCAATGTCCAATATTTCGCCCAAACGCGATATGCCTTCGCCGAACATCAAGTCAAACTCTACCGTGCGGAAAGGAGGGGCTACCTTGTTTTTTGCCACTTTTACTTTTACGCGGTTGCCTATTATCCTGTCGCCGTCCTTGATTGACTGCGTTTTGCGGATGTCCAAACGTACCGAAGCGTAGAATTTCAAGGCATTACCGCCCGTAGTAGTTTCGGGGTTGCCGTAAACTACGCCTATTTTTTCTCTTAATTGGTTGATGAAAATACAACAGCATTTGGTTTTGCTTATAGTTGAGGTCAGCTTACGCAATGCCTGTGACATAAGTCTTGCCTGCAAGCCCATCTTGCTGTCGCCCATCTCGCCCTCTATCTCGCTTTTCGGGGTCAAAGCCGCAACGGAGTCAATGACAATGATGTCTATCGCCCCCGAAGATATAAGGTTTTCGGCTATCTCCAACGCCTGTTCGCCGTTGTCGGGTTGCGATATGTACAAATTGTCCGTATCCACGCCGAGTTTTTGTGCATAAAAAGCGTCAAAGGCGTGTTCGGCGTCTATAAATGCGGCTATGCCGCCCTGTTTCTGTGCTTCGGCTATGCAGTGCGTAGCCAAAGTGGTTTTACCTGACGATTCTGGTCCGTAGATTTCTATTATACGGCCTTTGGGAAGTCCGCCTACGCCCAAGGCAATGTCAAGCGAAAGGCTTCCGGTAGGAATCACCTCTACTTTTTCGGCGTGTTTTTCGCCCAGTTTCATTACCGAACCTTTACCGTAGTTCTTTTCTATTTTGTCCAATGCCGAAGCAAGAACTTTAAGTTTCTCCAATTTCTCGTTCTTTGCGGCATCCGCCGTTGTTTCTTTTGCCATTTTATTGAATGTTTTTTATTGTTATCAAATCTGAAAATCAATATGCACGGTCGTTGTTGCCCTCATACCAATTGATAAACGCCGTGTTGACCACTTTGTTTCCGCCTGCGGTAGGGTAGTTGCCCGTAAAATACCAATCGCCCGTATGTCCGGGACATGCCTTGTGAAGAGTTTCCACCGTGTTGTATACAACGCGTATTTCGGCGTTGCAATTTTTCGGCGTTATAAGTTCGGCTATCTTGTCCGAAATCTCTTGGTCGGAAAACGGTTCGTATATGGCTTTGACGTGATTGACAACCATTTCCTTCGGAAGCGACTGTTGGGCTTTGCACATTTCGTACGTACGGTCTATGATGTGCGTTAAACCTCTTTGTTTCAACAGTTCAATGGCTGCATTGAAGGCTACGAACTGTCCGAGCCTTGACATGTCTATACCGTAACAGTCAGGGTAACGGATTTGCGGTGCAGACGATGCAACGACAATCTTTTTGGGTCCCAATTTGTCTAAGATGGATATAATGCTTTGCCTTAACGTCGTTCCCCTTACTATGCTGTCGTCTATTACCACCAAGTTGTCTTTGTATTCTTTGATTTGTCCGTAGGTTACGTCGTAGACGTGTGCCACCATGTCGTCCCTTTCGTTGTCCTGGGTGATGAACGTACGCAGTTTGACGTCCTTTACCACTATGTATTCCCGCCTTACGGTAGTGGAGAATATGTCCTTAAGTTTTTCTTCCGTAAGGTTGTCTTTTTGTTCTAATATTTGCTCTATTCGTTTTTTGTCTATATAGTTGGCAAAGGCTTTGGCCAAACCTTGAAACGCAACGCTTGCCGTGTTAGGAATATAAGATATGACAGTGTTTTTTATGTCTTTATCTATGGCGTTGAGTATTTGCTCAAATATCATCTCGCCCAACGCTTTTCTTTCAAGGTAAATGTCTTTGTCGGTTCCGCGGGAAAAATAGATTCTTTCAAAAGAACATTTTTTGTTCGGTCGGTTCTCTTCTTTTATCCGCTCAACGCTTGCCTCTCCGTCGCGGTTTATAATCAACGCACAGCCCGGTGTCAACTCGTGAACGTCCTCTATTTTGACGTCAAAGGTTGTCATAATGGCAGGGCGTTCGCTCGCCGCTACGACAATCTCGTCGTTTTCGCACCAAAAGCAAGGACGTATTCCGCTCTCGTCGCGTACTACGAACGCACCTCCGTTTCCTGTTATGCCGCAAAATACATATCCGCCGTCAAAGTGTTTGACGCTGTCGGCAAGTATGCGTTGCAGATTCATCTCTTTGCTGATGGATTCGGTGATTTGTATGTTGGATTCTTTGTTAAGCTTGTGTTTTTCAAACAAAGTCTGAACCTCGCGGTCCAAAAACTTGCCTATCTTCTCCAAAACTATGGCCGTGTCGCTTACCTTTACCGGATGTTGACCCAAAAAGATAAGTTTGTTAAGCATTTCGTCAATATTGGTAAGATTAAAGTTGCCTGCAACGAGCAAATCCCTCGTTTTCCAATTGCTTTCACGGTGCAACGGGTGAAGGTTTTCTATTTCGTTTTTGCCGAAAGTGCCGTAACGCAGATGTCCCATGAACAATTCGCCGAAGAAACGGGCATTGTCTTTGAGAAAAACAATGTCTTCGGATTTGGAAGCGTCGTCCTTGATTATGGCTTTGTAGTCCGAAAATACGTTTTTGAATATCTCGGCTATCGGTTGGTGTGCATTTGACTTGGCAATGTCAACGTATTGCCGTCCGGGTGCGGTGTCAAATTTCACGCTTGCGAATCCCGCTCCGTCTTGTCCGCGGTTGTGCTGTTTTTCCATCAAAAGATACATACGGTTCAACGCCCAAGTGTTGCCGTATTTGGTCTGATAGTACTCAAGCGGCTTTTTCAAACGTAACAACGCTATACCGCATTCGTGTTTTATACTGTCACTCATAATTAAAAGTTGATTTTATAATCGGTAGCGAAACATGTCTTGCTCAATCTCAATGCAGGAGCTTCCTGTCTGCGTTTCCATTCGTTTATATTGTAAAGGTGCAGCACCCGTTTGACTGTTTTTTCATCATAACCTGCGTTTATGATTTCTTGTTCACTCATGTTGCGTTCTATATGTTGCTGCAATATTTTGTCCAAAACATCATATTCGGGCAGGGTGTCGCTGTCTTTTTGGTTGAAATGCAACTCCGCACTCGGTTCTTTATCAATTGAGTTCCACGGAATTATTTCTTCGTTGCGGTTTATCCAACGCGACAGTTTGTAAACGTCCTGTTTGTACAAATCGCCTATAGGACCCAAAGCTCCGCTGTCGTCACCGTAAAGCGTTCCGTAGCCCACTGCACTCTCGCTTTTGTTGGATGTGTTTATCATAGCGGCGTTCAGACGGTTGCAAAACGCCATAACAATCATACATCTTGCCCTTGCCTGAAGGTTTTCTTCGGTTGTGTCGGTCTTGTTGTCGGATAAAAGTTCGTGCAATGCCTCTTTGCTTGCCTGAAAAATGCCCTGAACTGGAACGGTGTAATGTTTTATTCCCAAGTTTTCCGCACTTTTCAATGCGTCGTTAACGCTGTGCGAAGACGAAAACTCGCTTGGCATCAATACTCCGGTCACATTGTCTTTGCCCAATGCTTGGGCAGCCAAGACAACCGCCAATGCACTGTCAATGCCTCCGCTCAAACCGATGACGGCTTTTTGTATTTTGCTTTTATGCCAATAATCCCTTATGCCCTCAACGCAAGCGTGATAGATTCTTTCTTCGTAGCACGGCAGCGGATTGACCTGCGATACATTGTCAATATCCTCTGTATCAAAACCGTATTGCGTTTGTTCAAATTCTTTTAGGCTTACCGCCGTTTTGCCTTGCTTGGTTACTACAAAACTCCGACCGTTAAACAGATAATTGCCTTCCGTTCCTATGCGGTTGACCAAGATTATATCGGCTTTTAACCGCAAGGCATATCCTTTTATCTCGTTTTGCAGTTCATCGGTTTCGTCTTTGTCAAAAAGCAATGCCGTACACACTATAAGCAGGTCAACATCCACTTTTCTTTGAACGAAATTGTAAATATCTTCATAGAAGCCGAAGGCAATCTTTTTGCCTTGATACGTCAGCACTTCCATACCGTTGCCCGCAGCAAAGTTGCCGTCAAAACGCGAAAGGTTGCGTTTGGTAGCCAACGCCCGCACCTGACCTTTTTCAACAAAGACCAAAGAATTGTAATACTGCCCGTTGTTCTCTGCGGGTGTGCCGATGATAAACGATTTGCCCGTGCTGCACAGGTTATCACCGCACATTGAGGTTTGTTTGTACAAATCTTTGTGCAGTACTTTGTTGTATAAAGGTCCTCCGCTTAAAGACAATTCGCTGAAAATGTTAAGGCAATCCTCCCCGCTTGCGTTCAGAACGCCTTCCGCTTGCTTTTGGTTGGCTTCGGTGTTGCCTGCGTAATAGTTAAACTGACAAATATTTACTTTCATTGTTTGTAATGAATTTCCAATGTGCAAAGATACGAATATTAATCAAAATAATAAAAAAATAATGCTTTTTCTTAATCCTCCGAATGCAGAATCTGCCGCATTTTTAAGGCAACAAACATTTTTAATATACAGATGCCTTTGTGTTTTTCTTTCTTTTTGCCTTACTGTGCAATGCTTTTGATAATCTCTTTTGTGAATCTAAATAAAAAAAAACATATGTTTTTTCTTTCAAAAACATATGTTTTTTGATTAAAATTCATATGTTTTTTTGAAAAAATACATATGTTTTTTATTTTTCTTTTCTGAAAACAATTTTTTTTAGGCGGGTAATTTTTTGCAAAAGCGTGGCAAGGGTGTAACTTTTTAAAGAAAACTTTGTTTTAATAGTAAAGAAGCGTCAAAAGAAAACAAGACATCTGTCGGCAATCGGCGGTAAGAACGGCGGCAAAGGCGTTGTTTGGTGTATTTATAGGCGTAACGGATTGAGAGAAAATGCAATAAAATTGAAATACAACCGTTTAACAAATAAGGTTATACATATATATAAATAAGTCAGTGCAATGAAAAAAGCGGTTATAATGGTTTTGGCAGCCGTAATGTGTTTAACGGCTATTGGCCAGACAAGAGGTTACAAGTGTACGTACGAACAGAAAATGGGTTTTTCGTTCAAGGGCGGCAAGGATATGAACGACGATATGGCGGAGATGATAAACAAGGCGTTCAGGGATATGAAAATATATTTCACCTTGACTTTTGCCGACGGTAAGTCGTTGTTTGAGATGGACAAAAAGCGGTCTAACACCCCTATGGGCGATTTTTCTAACACCGTTTACACGGATATGAACACCCAAGTCAAAATATCACAGGACAACTCTTTGGGAAAAATGTTCCTTATCACTGATACGTTGGAAGAATTCAACTGGACGGTAACCGAACAAACCAAAGAAATAAACGGAAGACTGTGTACAAAGGCGGTTTTGGGCGATACAAACATGAGTTTGGAGCATATGCAGGGCGAAATTAAAGATTTGGAAAACGTGGATTTTGAAAAAGTGATGCAGGGACATATAACCGCTTGGTTTTCTCCTGAAATACCTATTCCCGCAGGACCTATGGGTTATATGGGATTGCCGGGTTTGATTGTCCAGTTGGATATGCAGGCAATGACGTTCACCCTTTCCGATATTGAAGCGGTGGAGGATATGCCGCAGATAGAACCTCCGACAAAAGGCAAACAGGTTACGGGGGCGGAGTTTAAAGAAATACAGAAAAAGAAACTCAAAGAAATGCAGTCAAGAGGATTCGGCGGCCCGCGGGGCGGCGGTCCGGGCAGAGTAATCATAATGGAACGTTAATCAGAATGAGGAAAACGGTTTTTATTGTCTTGGCGTGTCTTTTTGCAGGCATGTTGCAGGCACAGATAAGCGGCACGGTGACGTGTCAGGACGGCAAACCCGCACAATATGCAACGGTGTCGGTATACAAAACGGAGAACACATCTTCATCTCCTGTGAAATATGCAGTTACGAACAAGGACGGAAAGTTTTCAATAGCCGCCACTCCGCAGCAGGGCTGGTGGATAGCCGTGCGGCATGTAGGTTCGAAGGAATACAGAGCGGAGATAGGCAAAGATTACGGACGTCTGAACATTTTGTTGGAAGTAGGCGAGGGCGGCAATTTAGATGAGGTGGTGGTCAAATCCACTTATACGGGCATAAGTGTCAAAGGCGATACGATAGCCTTTGATACCGAACATTTCAAAACGGGCGAAGAGGAAACGGTAAGCGAGGTTTTGAAAAAACTTCCCGGCATGGAGGTTTCGGAAAACGGCGACGTGAGCTTCGGCGGCAAGGCAGTGGACAAAGTGCTTATAGACGGTAAAGACATGTTTTCATCAGGCAGCGACGGCGTTATCAACAATATGTCGGCCGATGCGATGACGGGAGCGGAGATATTGAAGAATTACAAAACCAATTCGCTTGTTGACGAATTCAGAAGCGAGGAGTTGACGGCGTTGAACATAAAAACAAACGGCAAAGTACGCATTTCGGGCAAGGCAACTTTAGCCGCAGGAATACAAAACAAAGCCCAAGGCAATGCACATGTGCTGTATATGGGCAACAAAGCATATTTCACTTCGGTGGTGTCGGCAAATAACACGGGCGAAGCGTTGATGAGTTTTTCCGATTACTTGAAAAACATAGGAGGATTGGACAATTTGCTGGTGAAAAGAAGCCGCAAGTCTTCCGTTTTTTCTTCGCAAGACATGTCTTTAATCTTTCCTCCGCAGAATGTATACAAATCCCTCAACGGTCTTTGGTCGTTGAGCGGAACGTACAAGCCGTCGGAGAATTTGAAAATTCAGGGTTCGGTGCTTACCAATACCTCAAAGACCGATGCACAAAGCCTTTCCGAACAGTTGTATTATATATATGATATAAAGAACAGGCATTTTACGGAAAACGAAAACAAGAACCGTTTTTTGAGTTTTAACTTACGTGAAAAATACAAGCCCTCTTCCAATGTGGAGATTAGCAATATGACGCAGTTTTCCCGCACCTGCCTCAACGCAGACGACTCTTTGAGCGAAGCGGGACTGACGGATATGTTCGCAACTCAAGGTTCGGAATTCAAAAAAATGAGTTTCAGTGACGAATTTGCAGTAAACGTTAAAACTTCTAAAGGTTTGCTTTCCGCACACGTATCTTTTGAAGCCGTTAACCGCAACTATACCTACGATTTGTTGACCGATAACAATATCCTTCCCGTGACTTACACCCAGATAGCCGTAAACAGTTTCAACCTTAACACCGACAAAGAGATTAAAAACTATACATTCTCCCCCGATGTTACGTATGCTTATCAACTAACCGACGTTTTGAACCTGCAAACCACGTTGGCATACAATTACAATAAGAACAAATTTTCGTACAACGACCTTTCGTCAAAAGAAAGCGAAGATTTGACGTGGAATGAATACTCCGCAACTTTGCAATTGGGCAAGAACAAAGGATTTTTCAGGTTTTATGCGGGAGCGGAACTTCGCAACACCCATTGGAAAACGGGTATAGAAGGATTGGATAACGGCAGCAGTTGGCATGTTTTGCCCAAAGGTTCCGTCAGTTTGCATTTTTCTTCCACCCATCAGTTGTCTTTAAATGCCAATACGGACAATGAAGCCATTGAAACGGAATATCTGTTGAGAAATAAGATGGTCAGCGGTTACAGCAGTCTGTATCTGGGTTCGGATATCACCAATCCTTTTACCAAAAGCAAGAACCTGTCCGTTAATTACAACTATCACAACCTGTATTCTTCCACTATGTTGTTTTGTTCTGCGGGATTGCGTGAAAACGATTTGGTTAAAGCACACTCCGTTCAGGACAGCAGCGTGGTTATGATGTCAAAATACGACAACGACGGTCACATGCAATCCAAATATTTGTCGGCTCATCTGACGCAAGGCTTGGGTTCGATACCCGTAGATTTGCAAACGGGAGTGAATTTAAGCCAATCCACAAACGAAACTTCGCTTAACGGCGTTCACGATAAGATGAATTCTTTGAATTGTTCGTTGAATTTAGGATTTATTTCCAGAATGAAAAAGATTTTAAACTTTGAATTAAGCGGGTCATATTCCGCTTCAAAGTATGATTATAAGGTTTCAACGGCGTCGAACGACATGGCGGAATTCGGAGGTAACGCTGCATTGATATTTGTCTACAAAAATTTGACTGCCAATGTGCGTTATACTTTTTCGTATTTAGACAACGAAACGTTCGGACGCAATTACAGCCGTTTGGGATTCCGTGCCGAATACCGTATAAACAAATTCCGTATTCACGTACAGGGAAGCAATGTGTTGAATGTTAAGAATATGGATTGGGTAAGCATATCCGCAAACCAATCTTACTCAAGCAGCACGTTCTACAAAAAGATTCCGGGATATGTGTTGGCGGGTTTGTCGTACAGATGGTAGAAAAGATTACGGCAGATATGCCGTTGAAAACATTTAAATGCGTAAATAAAAGTATTAGTTGCTAATAAACGTATTTTGAAACTACGGGGCCGAGCCTTTTGGTGACAAAGTACGGAAGTTTGTCCCACAACCAATACAACAGTTTATTGTTACGTATGTTTTTGGTCTTGTTTGAATACGACCAATACAGAGGTATCTCTTCTGCTTTCCAATGTTTTTTGTAATTATGTACGGAAGAGTTACGCGTACTTCTGCCGAAAGAATAGTATTGTGCGTGTTGCTGTTTGGCAAAGTTCATCATGCAGAAATGCAACAGGTATGAAACGTAGTATTTGTTGTGTTTGCTGGACGTAGCAAACAGTTCGTTGGCACTGACGGAGGGAAAAACGGTGTTAAGCGTTGCTCCGCCGACGGCCGTATGGTTTTTATAGGCAACAAAAACAGTAAGTTTTCCCGTCTTAACGCCTTTGGCTACGGTGCTGCGGCTTATAGGTGCAACCCCAATCTCTTTCATTCTTACGCAATAGACATGGTAAAAATCTTTTATCAATGTTTTGTCCGACCCGTGCTTGACTGCAATGCCTTCTTTTATGGCTTTGCGTATTTTTCTTCTCACATCGGAAGAGTACAATTGCATCAGATTGTCCGCCGAACCTATATTGAGTCTTAAATACAGTTTGTCCGAATATATATAATGTGAATGGGCTAAAGTGTCACGTATTTCCCATTTTTTTTTACTCGTGGATATTATGTTGCCTTCTTCAGTTTCGAAAAGCATAAAAGGAGCTGTCTTCCTGTCTGTAATCCTGTTTTCCGTAATACCTACTGATAAATAAGGCAGACCTATATATGTTTTGCCGCATTTGCACATCAAAACCGTCTTCCTTACTCCTTGTTTGGTGGTGTAAGGAATACGGATTATTTTTTTTGAATGTACGGATTCAAAATATCTTATAAATTCACTTGCATCGTCAAGTTCTGTCATGCGGCTTTGGTTTTTATCTGTTGAAAGGGTGAGGGCAAAGCGGCAAACGTGCCAAAGGATGGTAATCACCTTTCAATCCGATAGGTGAAGAATTCCTTATACTGCTGACAATCTCTATACAGTTGCGTGCGTCTTCCAATCTAAAACCGTTGCCTGCGAGAATGTTTTTGTAACTTTCGGTATGCAGTTCGGTAAATCCGCCCGAAAACTCAATTTCTTCGTTTTCGCAGGTTATTTTTCTGTATGTACGTTTGCCCTCCTGCTTGATATTGTCAGGTATGGTGTCGTAGTTGATGGACAAAAAGTAACGTACGCGGGCGCGTTTGAATCTTAACAGTCCTGCGGCACGGTCGTGGGTGTATACATGTACGGTGTTTTCCTGCAAACTGCCGAATATCCAGGACAACATGTCATAAAAATGCACTCCTATGTTGGTTGCCACTCCGCCGGATTTGCTTACATCGCCTTTCCATGAGGTGTAATACCACAATCCCCTTGAAGTAATGTATGTCAAATCAACGTCAAATATTTTGTCTTTGTCGGCTGCGTCTATTTTTTTCTTCCATTCAATGATTGCAGGGTGCAAACGCAACTGCAAAATATTGTAAACCTTGTGTCCCGTTTCTTTTTCCAATTGCTCCAAGGCGTCAATATTCCAAGGATTCAGCACTATGGGTTTTTCGCATATTACGTCGCAGCCGTTTTTCAACCCGAAACGTATGTGCGAGTCGTGCAGATAGTTCGGCGTGCATACCGTGACGAAATCCAACTTCTTGTCAGTGCGTTTTATTTTGTCCACAAACCTGTCAAACCGCTCGTATTCGGTGTAGAACGAACATTGAGGGAAATAAGAATCCATTATGCCCACACTGTCCGACTTGTCCAAGGCAACTATCAGTTCGTTGCCCGTGTCTTTTATGGCTTTAAGGTGACGCGGGGCTATATAACCGCCTACGCCTATGATTGCAAAATTTTTTTTGTCCATAATATACAGTTGCTTTTTTGTGCATTTACAGTTTAATTGACTGCAAAGATACGATTTTTTTTAAATTCCGCCTCATTCAACCCCTTGTTTGTCACAATTGTCCCGTGCTTTTAACAATCTCTTTTCAGAAACTAAATAAAAAAAACATATGTTTTTGAAACGAAAAACATATGTTTTTTGATTCAAATTCATATGTTTTTTTGAAAAAATACATATGTTTTTTATTTTTAGATTCTGAAAACAATATTTTTTTTCTGACATAAATAAAATGTAAAAACAAATATAATTATGACAAAATGTCACACCCGTGGCAATGGCATACAGTTTGAAAGTTGAGGTTTGTGTTTTGAACGGATTTGAAAACAATCACAATAAACACAAACGGTAAATTTAGTAAGTAATAATCAAAAAAAATAATAGAACAATGGGAAAGATAATCGGAATAGATTTAGGAACCACTAACAGCTGCGTAGCTGTTATGGAAGGAAACGAAACAGTGGTTATAACCAACAACGAAGGCAGACGTACCACACCGTCGGTTGTAGGTTTTGTAAAAGACGGCGAAAGAAAGGTGGGCGACCCTGCAAAACGTCAGGCCATAACCAACCCTCAAAATACGGTATACAGCATCAAACGTTTTATGGGAATGTCTTACGACCAAGTGGGTGAAGAGATGCAGCATATACCTTACAAAGTAACAAGAGGCGATAACAATACCCCTCGTGTTGACATTGACGGCAGAATGTACACCCCTCAGGAAATCTCCGCCATAATTCTTCAGAAAATGAAGAAGACTGCCGAAGACTATTTGGGAACAACGGTCAACGAAGCGGTGATAACGGTGCCTGCATACTTCAACGACGCACAGCGTAAGGCTACCAAAGAAGCAGGAGAGATAGCAGGATTGAACGTAAGAAGAATTATAAACGAACCGACGGCTGCAGCATTGGCTTACGGTTTGGACAAAAAGACGGAAGATTCGCATATAGCTGTGTTTGACCTTGGAGGCGGTACGTTTGATATAAGTATTTTGGAATTGGGTGACGGAGTTTTTGAAGTAAAATCAACAAACGGCGACACACATTTGGGAGGCGATGACTTTGACAGAAGAATTATTGATTTCATGGCACAAGAGTTTATGAAAGACCATCCTTCCGTTGACTTGAGAAAAGACCCTATGGCGTTGCAACGTTTGAAAGAAGCAGCCGAAAAAGCAAAGATAGAGTTGTCTTCGTCAACTTCAACCGAAATAAACTTACCTTACATAACTTCTATTGACAACATACCGCAGCACCTTAACCTTACCTTGACAAGAAGCAAGTTTGAACAGTTGTGCGACGACCTTATAAAACGTTGTCTTGTACCTTGTCAAAAAGCATTGGAAGATGCAGGTTATGATAAAAACCAAATAAACGAAGTAATTCTTGTCGGAGGTTCGTCACGTATACCTGCAGTGCAGAAACTTGTTGAAGATTTCTTCGGCAAAACACCTAACAAGAGCGTAAACCCTGACGAAGTTGTGGCAATAGGTGCAGCTATCCAAGGCGGAGTGCTTACGGGAGAAGTAAAAGACGTATTGCTTTTGGACGTAACTCCGTTGTCATTGGGTATAGAAACATTGGGCGGAGTTATGACCAAGTTGATAGACGCCAACACCACTATCCCTACCAAGAAATCGCAGATATTCTCAACTGCACAGGACAATCAACCGAGCGTAGAGATAAACGTATTGCAGGGAGAGAGAACCCGTGCGGCAGATAACAAATCTTTGGGACGGTTCCATTTGGACGACATACCGCCTGCACGTAGAGGAGTTCCGCAGATAGAGGTTACATTTGACATAGACGCCAACGGTATATTGAACGTATCGGCAATGGATAAAGCAACGGGTAAACAGCAGTCTATAAGAATAGAAGCATCAAGCGGATTGAGCGAAGATGAAATCAAAAGAATGAAAGCCGATGCCGAGGCGCATGCCAATGAGGATAAAAAACTTAAGGAAGAAGCCGATAAAATCAATGCTGCGGACAGTATGATATTCCAAACGGAAAACTTTTTGAAGGATAACGGCGACAAAGTTCCTGCAGACAAAAAGTCGGAAGTGGAAGCGGCATTGAAAGATTTGAAAGATGCACATGCCAAAAGAGATATTGCGGAAATAGACCGTGCAACCGAAAAACTTAACGGCATATTGCAGGCTGCATCACAGAACATGTACCAAAATACAGGGGCAAATCCTAATGCGGATATGAACCAAGGACAAAACGGTACGTCGCAGCAGCAAAACAATTCTTCACAAAACGGCGACAATGTAACCGATACGGATTTTGAAGAAGTGAAATAAAACAAGTAAACATTAATATTGTCAACATACCGCAAGCCTTTGGCTGCGGTATGTTTTCTTTATTGCGGCATATAAATAATATGTAATATCAGCAAATTACAGGGAATTTTCTTAATTTTGCATTTGTAATACACTATACAATAATTAATATATATGGAATATTTTGCTCATCCGACGGCAATCATAGATGAAGGCAGTCAAATAGGAAACGGGACCAAGATTTGGCATTTTTCGCATATTATGTCAGGCAGTGTTATAGGTGAAAACTGCAATATAGGTCAAAACGTGGTGATTTCGCCCGATGTAGTATTAGGAAGAAATTGCAAAGTTCAGAACAATGTCAGCGTATATACGGGAGTGAAGTGCGAAGGCGACGTGTTTTTGGGACCGTCATGTGTTTTTACCAACGTGATAAATCCCCGTTCGGCGGTATCACGCAAAGATGAATACAGGCCGACCTTGCTTAAACAGGGATGTTCCGTAGGTGCAAATGCAACGATTGTATGCGGACATACGTTGGGTAAGTATTCGTTGATAGGAGCGGGCTGTGTGATAAGACAGGACGTCGGCGACTATGAGTGTTGGACAGGAAATCCTGCACAAAGATTGGGTTGGGTAGGAGAATACGGACACAGACTTATTTTCGGAAAGGACGGATTGGCAACGGAAAGGGAAAGTAATTTTGTTTACATGCTTAAAGACGGCGTGGTTACAAGGATAAAGTAAAGCCGTACATAGTTTCAATATATCTTTAATTTGATTTGGCAGGATTATTGCTCCTAAAATTGCAAATAGATGCTGATAATAAAATTGTAAGAATTCAATTTTTTTATACTTAAACATGCTGTTGAAGAAAAGAGGAATACTGTTGTTGGTTTTTTGTGTATATAATATATTATTGTATGCACAATCAACCCCTCCGAACAAACCTTGGTGCGACCGCTCTTGGTATTATTTCGGTATTCATACGGGAGTGAACAGTTTGTATACTAACATGGTCGGTAATAAAAACCTGCCTTTGTATGACAGTATAATGAGTTTCAACTCTGAATCAGGCTTGGGTTATCAGATAGGAGTTATAGGAGATGTGACTTTATTGCCCTTTGTTCACGCAAGACTGTTGCCCGGTGTTTCGTTTTCCGAAAGAGCATTTAATTATCTTGTGATAAAAGACGATGTTTTGCGTAAACGGCACAAAACAATGGAGGTTATATACATTGATATTCCCGCCGAAATTACCGTCAACGCCAAACGTTGGCACAATTTCAATACTTATCTTATCGGAGGAGTAAGATGGTGTTGGGATTTAGGCTCAATAAGAAGAAAAAAAATAGACCCTGATGATATTTTTTTCAAAGTTAAAGACAAGGAATTGTTTTATACACTCGGAGCAGGCTTTGATTTATTTTTGCCTTATTGCAAGATAGGGTTGGAATTGAAGAGTTCGTTCGGGTTGACCGACATTTTAGACCATGGTTTTGTGACGCCGTATTCCGAATGTATAGATAAGATGAAATCGCAATTGTTTTATATCACCTTTACCATACAATAATTATATGAGAAAAGAGATTCAAATATCTGTAAGTCCCGAACAATGGGCGGATAAAGAAGAATTGGAACGTATAATAAGCAGGAAAACTTCAATAGATTTAAAATATCTTTCATATAAAATCACAAAACAAAGTTTGGATTGCAGAAGAAAACCCCTGTATCATGTCAATGTGATAGCATCATCTAATAATGATTTACCCAAAACAGACCCCGCACCTTTTCTCAATGTGGAAAATTCCATGGATGTTATCGTGGTCGGTGCAGGTCCGTGCGGACTTTTTGCAGCATTGAAACTGATACAAAAAGGATTGCGTCCCGTTATATTGGAACGCGGTAAAGATGTTGAGCGAAGAAAAAAAGATATAGCACTGTATTTCCGTGACGAAAAGATAAACGAAGACAGCAATTATTGTTTCGGCGAGGGAGGAGCTGGAACTTTTTCCGACGGTAAGTTGTATACAAGAAGCAATAAGAAGGGAAACATAGACGAAGTATTGCAACTGTTGGTATATTTCGGTGCAAAAGAAGAAGTGTTGTACCAATCGCATCCGCATATAGGCACCGATGTATTGTCGCGTGTGGTAAAAAATATAAGGGAAGAAATTCTGCGGTGCGGAGGTGAGTATAGATTTGATACGAGAGTAGACAATTTTATTCTGCGAGATGGAGAAGTTATCGGCGTTACCACATCGGAAGGCGAAGATATAATGGCTGACAGGGTTATTTTGGCAACCGGCCATTCGGCAAGGGACATATACCAATTGTTTTATGACAATAACTGGCAGATAGAAGCCAAACCGTTTGCAATGGGTGTAAGGGTTGAACATCCGCAACAACTGATTAATGAGATACAATATCACAACAAATCATATTCTTCGCTTTTGCCTCCTGCCGAATATTCGCTTACGGCGGACAATACGGACAGAGGAGTGTTTACTTTCTGCATGTGTCCGGGCGGAATAGTGGTTCCGACGGTTGACAGAGAGGGTATAATGGTTGTAAACGGAATGTCAAACGCATCGAGGGGCGGAAAATTTGCCGACAGTGCGGTTGTGGTGACGGTGGAAGAGAAAGACGGAAAAGATTATCAGCAATACGGACCGTTGGCATTGATGAAACTGCAACAGGATTGCGAAAGACAGATGTATCATAAAGGTTTGACATGTCCTGCACAGAATTTATTGTCGTTTACGGACGGTAAAACACACTTGCCTTTGGCTTTGAGTTCGTACAAACCCGCTTTGGCGGATACGGATATGAACTTTAAATTGCCTGAATTTATTTACAAAAACTTGCAGGCAGGTTTCAAATCGTTTGATTCCAAGATGAAAGGATTTATTACCAAAGAGGCTAATGTTATAGGCTTGGAAAGCCGCACGTCATCGCCTGTCAGAATAGTCAGGGATAAGATTACGATGCAGCATCCGCAACTTAAACATTTGTATCCCTGCGGCGAAGGGGCAGGGTATGCAGGCGGTATAACCTCTTCCGCAATTGACGGAATAAATGCCGCAAATAAGATTGCCGAAGAGTTGGGAGTGTAAAAATTTTGTGTATTAATGCCACTGTATCAAAATATTGTTGTAACTTTACACTTTGTTTTTATGAAAAAACAAACGGAGAAGAATTTTTTTAATTTATAAACAGCGGGATATGATGCGGAATAAGACGTTAATAATATTGTTTTTTGCACTGATATTTTCTTTTCAGGGATTGGCACAAAGAGATGAAGATGAGGTTTATTCAAATTTTGAGAGAAACTATAATGATTTGCTGCATACATATTATATACAGACAAACGAAAAATTGTTGAACCAACGTTTTGCAGGCACAACCTACAATGACAATCGCGCATCCGACGTTGCTGACAGCGTATATCAACAACGTTTAAAAAGCATCCCGTCGTGCGTAAAACTTGTTTACAATTCCACTGTAAGAAATCATATAATTTATTATGCTGACCGTATCGGCGACAGAGTAGGGGTTATGTTGGGAATGAGTAAATACTATTTCCCTATATTTGAAAATATTCTTGATGCATACGGAGTTCCGAGCGACTTAAAGTATTTGGTGGTCATAGAATCTGCGTTTAATCCGCGTGCAGTGTCACGTGCGGGTGCTACGGGGTTGTGGCAGTTCATGTATGCTACGGGAAAAACTTACGATTTAAGGGTAAACAGCATTGTGGACGACAGACGCGACCCGATAAAATCAACCGTTGCGGCGGCAAAATATCTTAAAGACCTTTATTCTATATATAATGATTGGTCTTTGGTGCTGGCTGCCTACAACTGCGGGCCGGGTAACGTGAACAAAGCCATAAAACGTTCGGGCAAAAACGACTTTTGGGAGATATATCCTTACCTTCCGAAAGAAACAAGAAACTATGTACCTGCGTTTATTGCCGCAACATATGTGATGAATTTCCACAACGAACATAACATCAAGCCTGTTAATCTTTCGCAACCGCTGGACCTTGTGACCGACACGGTTGTCGTTAAAAAGGACGTTTATTTCGGACAGATAGAAACGGTGATGAAAATATCGGTTGCGGAACTGCGTGACCTTAATCCGCAGTACAAAATGGATTACATACCCGGTACACAGGCGGAATATGCCTTGAAACTGCCGATGAAATATATTAACGATTTTATAGATTTGGAAGATTCCATATCACAAACCGATAAGGAAAAATACTACCCTGAACTTGCGAAAAAGAATTGCGATACCTGCGAAGCGGATTCATCAACCGAAACGGTATATATAACAAAAACTGTATATCATAAAGTAAAAAGCAAGGAGAGTTGGTCGTCAATTGCCCGCAGATACGGCGTAAGCGTTTCGGATTTGAGAAAGTGGAACAAAAAAATAAAGAAAAACAATCTTACGCGCGGCACCATGCTGACCGTTAAACAGAGGGTAGCCGTTGAGAAAAAGGTTTCGACGCAACAGCAGGACAACAAACAGGAAAGCATTGTTGAACAAAAGATAACCGAAAATGAAAATGCGGGCAATAAAAAAGAATCCACAGTAAACGTTCCGCAAAACAAAACTCAAAAAACAGAAGTTGCTGCCCAACAAAAGAAAAACACTAAAGAGAAAAAAGCCCCTGCACAGACGAAAACGCATACCGTTAAGAGCGGGGAAACAATTGCCAAAATTGCGGCTAAATACAAAGTAAGCGAAGCACAGATTTTGAAAGCAAACAATTTGAATCAAAATTCCGCAAAGAAGATTCAACCGGGTCAAAAACTGCGTATAAAATAGCAGAGGCTTATTTTCAAAAAAACGGAAAAATCATTGTAAAGCAATAAAACCACAAATTTATTTATAAATATTACCGTTGTCATAAAGATTGTGACAACGGTAATGCTTTGTAATGCGGAGTGAAAATTTTGCATCCGTATTTCATTTTATTTAAACCTTATTCTGTTTTTGCCGAACGCCGCTTTACTTCTGAAAAAAGCAGGTTTTTTATCAGAAAAAAAGTGGTTTTTTGTATTAAAAAAGCACTTTTTTTGACTGAAAAAAGCAGGTTTTTCTGTCGCTGAAGCGTCGTTCGGCAAAAATAATTTCAAAATTCCTTTGCATTAATTGCGGAAATTTGTAATTTTGCAAGCGTAAAAGTTATAAGTTTATCTGCGGATGAATTGCAATAAGAAAACATACAATCTGACGGTTTCCTTTACGGTGATGTTGCTGTGTTGTTTAGCGTTCAACACGGGCAACATTCGGAGCAATATTCCGCAAAACCTTAACCTCAATACAGGCATTGTAATATCTTATTTGCAGGCCAACAACAATGTAAACTCCATTGATACAAAGACTTCTTCGCAACGCAATGAGTATTGTTTTGTAATCAATGAACTGCGTACACCGACTTATAACGACAACCATATAATAGTTCCTTACGATTGTTCGGTAAAAACCAACAGAATAAATCATTTCACCCTCAACACAAGCATACAAAACTTTTCGGACAGGGTTCTGCATCCTCCGTTAAGCAAGTTGAGAGTGTTGATTATATAAATACACGGATAAAAGTAATTCTTTTGTTTTTTTGCAGGCGGTATTTGTTTTAACACCTATATTTATATACCCTTGCAACGCATTGATGGGACAGGGAATATTACTTTTTTCTGAAGTATTTATAGATTCTTTTGACTGAAAAAGTACGGATAAAACCTTATATCCGCACTTTTTCAGTTCTTTTTTGTGCAATGTCAAAATAAAGAGAGGCTTATAGCCGTTATTAATCTATGAACATAAATATAAAAAGATTATGGCAGACAGAACAGAATTGAACCGTAACCCGCTGGTTGCATATTTGAAGAAAATGCCGAGCGAGTTTACCAAAGCAGATATTGTACGTTACATAAAGGATAATGATATTAAGATGATAGATTTTCATTATTCGGCAGGTGACGGCAGATTGAAGACATTGAATTTCGTTATAACCGACGCAGAATATTTAGACCAAATACTTACAATGGGTGAAAGGGTTGACGGCTCGTCAATATTTACCCATATGAAAGCATCAAGCAGCGATTTGTATGTGTTGCCGAGATTTTCAACGGCATTCGTAAATCCCTTTGCAAGCATTCCGACCTTGAGTTTTCTTTGCTATTATTTTGATAAAGACGGACTTTTGTTGGAATCTTCGCCTGAATATGTTTTGAAAAAGGCACATGAAAGATTTTATGACATATCGGGCGGTATGGAATTCTGGGCTATGGGCGAATTGGAGTACTATGTAGTGGGCGAGCAGCAGGAAACGTTTCAGTGTATGCCGCAAAAAGGCTATCAGGAGTCCACTCCTTTTACCAAGTACGAACAGTTCAGATGTCAGGCTATGGATATGATGGCACAGTGCGGCTGTATAATCAAGTACGCTCACTCGGAAGTGGGCAATTTTACGCAGGACGGACTGAACTACGAGCAGAACGAGATAGAATTTCTGCCCGTTCCCGTTGAACAGGCGGCAGACCAACTTATGATAGGCAAATGGGTGTTGAGAAGTTTGGCATACGAATACGGTCTGAACGTAACTTTCGCCCCTAAAATCACGGTCGGCGAAGCGGGAAGCGGAATGCATATACATACACGCGTGGTTAAGGACGGAAAAAACATGTACGTAGAGGACGGCAAATTGTCTTCAACGGCTAAAAAGGTCATTGCGGGTATAATGACTTTGGCTCCGTCTTTGACGGCATTCGGCAATTACAATCCGACTTCTTATTTCCGTTTGGTTCCTCACCAAGAAGCACCTACTTCGGTGTGCTGGGGCGACCGCAACCGCAGTGCCATGGTGCGTGTTCCGCTGGGTTGGACGAGCAAAAGGAATATGTGCAAGGCTGCAAATCCTTTAGAAGATGACAAACTGCCCGAAATGATGAACAAACAGACCGTTGAGTTCCGTTGTCCTGACGGTTCGGCCAATGTGTATTTGCTTATGGCGGGATTGGTTGTTGCCGCAACGTTGGGAATGCAGACGGAAAATTGGCAGCAGGTGGCAGAGCAAACCTATATGACGGAAACAACGGACAAAGATGCGTTGCAACAATTGCCTGATTCATGTTTTGCAAGTTCTTTGCAGTTGCAAAAACAGCGTGAATATTATCAACAGGGCAATGTTTTCGCACCTGCATTGATTGACGGCATAATCCGCGACTTGCAGTCCTATGATGACAACGGTTTAAGACAGAAAATAAAAGATTCACCCGAAGAAATAAAGAAATTGGTTGCCCGTTATTTTTATTGCGGATAACATTTGAATAAAATAAACGCACCGTTTTGCTATGCAGAACGGTGCGTTTTGTATATAAAAGCGTGCGTTTAGTCACCCAAAGTGGCAACCATAACGGCTTTAATCGTATGCATGCGGTTTTCAGCTTCGTCAAATACTATTGAAGCATCTGATTCGAATACTTCTTCTGTAACTTCCAATCCGTCGATTTTGAATTGTTCGTAAACATCTCTTCCCACCTTGGTTTCAAGGTTGTGGTATGCAGGCAAGCAGTGCATGAATTTGCAGTTAGGGTTGCCCGTTGCTTTCATCATAGCGGCATTTACCTGGTAAGGTTTCAACAATTTGATTCTTTCAGCCCATACTTCAGCAGGTTCACCCATAGATACCCAAACGTCAGTGTAAAGAAAATCGCATCCTTTTACGCCTTTGGCAACGTCATCGGTAACCGTCAACTTCGCACCTGTCTGTTTAGCTATTTTTTTGCAGGTATCAATCAATTCTTTTGACGGTTGAAGTTTTTTAGGTGCAACTATACGTACGTCCATACCCATTTTAACTCCGCCGACCATCAAAGAGTTACCCATATTGTAGCGTGCATCGCCAAGGTAAGCGTAAGTAACTTGGTTCAAAGGTTTGTCCGTGTGTTCGCTCATCGTAAGGAAGTCAGCCAAAATCTGAGTAGGGTGGAATTCGTTGGTAAGTCCGTTCCATACAGGTACGCCTGCATATTCTGCCAACTCTTCTACGATTTTTTGTTCAAAGCCTCTGTACTCTATTCCGTCAAACATACGTCCCAAAACTCTTGCCGTATCTTTCATGGATTCCTTTACGCCGATTTGCGAACCCGTAGGACCCAAATAAGTTACGTGCGCACCTTGGTCATGTGCTGCAACTTCGAATGCACAACGCGTACGTGTTGAAGTTTTTTCAAATATAAGGGCAATGTTTTTGCCTTTCAAATGTTGCTGTTCGCTTCCTGCATATTTGGCTCTCTTTAAATCGCGTGCCAAATCCAACATATACTGTATTTCTTTCGGAGTGAAATCCAATAACTTCAAAAAGTTTCTGTTTCTTAAATTGAATGCCATAACTGTTTTTTTGTTTTAAATGATTATTAATTTGATTTTAATTTATTTCTTTTACCGTTTAAATCTGCAAAATGTTGATTTAAAATTCAGGGTTGTAGTTTTGGATAAACTCAATTGATTTGTTTATCAACGTATACATCACTTCGTCGTTTTCTACGAAATGAACCTGTTTTCTGTATTGCTCAACAAATTTTTCTATTGCAGGCGATGATTTCAGTCCTGTCTGCTGTTTTCTGAAATCCAATGCCTGTGCAGCGTTGAAAAGTTCTATCGCAAGCACTCTTTCGGTGTTGTTGACAACGCGGAAACATTTTGTAGCGGCGTTGGAACCGAAACTTACGTGGTCTTCCTGTCCTTGCGAAGAGTCTATTGTGTCTACGCTGTTAGGCATACACAACATTTTGTTTTGGTTTACTATGCTTGCCGCTGCATATTGAGGTATCATAAATCCGCTGTTAACTCCCGGTTTGGCAACCAAGAAAGACGGCAGGTTGCGTTTTGCACCTATCAACTGATAAGTTCTTCTTTCCGAAACCGAAGACAGTTCGCTTACTGCAATAGCCAAGAAATCCAAGTTCAAAGCCAACGGTTCGCCGTGGAAGTTTCCTGCACTGATAACCATGTCTTCGTCAGGGAAAACGGTAGGGTTGTCGGTTGCGGCGTTGATTTCCGTAGTTATTATGTCGGCTACATGGTTTATTGCATCCTTGCATGCTCCGTGAATCTGCGGAACGCAACGGAACGAATACGGGTCTTGAACGTGTTCTTTTTTGCGTTTTATTATCTGGCTTCCCTCAAGCAAAGAGCGTATGCGTCTTGCCGTTGTAAGTTGGCCTTGATGCGCCCTGACAAGATGAACGTTGTCAAAGAAAGGCTCAATTCTTCCGTCAAAGGCTTCCAATGACACTGTCATTATAAGGTCTGCCAATTTGGAAAGTTTTTTTGCTTTGATTATTGAATACATAGCGAATGCTCCCATGAACTGCGTTCCGTTCAAAAGAGCCAAACCCTCTTTGCTTTGCAATTCAATAGGCTGCCAACCCATCTGTTTGTTCAATTCCTCTCCGCTGATGCGTTTTCCTTTGTAATCAACTTCGCCCAATCCTAACAAAGGCAGGCACATGTTTGCCAAAGGAGCCAAATCGCCCGAAGCTCCTAACGAACCCAATTGGTATACAACGGGATAAATATCGTTGTTAAAGAAATCTACCAAACGTTGAACCGTTACAAGTTGGGTACCGCTGTGACCGTATGAAAGTGATTGAATCTTGTTCAAAAGCATCAGTTTGACAACTTCGTGCGGCACTTCTTCACCGCATCCGCAGGCATGCGACATCACAAGGTTTTTTTGCAGCTGCGAGAGTTGTTCTTTACTGATGGAGATATTGCACAAAGAACCGAAGCCGGTGGTAACACCGTAAATCGGTTCTTTTTGGTTTTCCATTTTTTTGTCCAAATACTCACGGCACTTGGTTATTCTTTGTTTGCTTTCCTGTGAAAGTTCCAAGTGCATTCCTTTTTCCATTATCTCGCTTACTCTTTCCAAGGTAAGCAATTCCGGACTTATATGATGAATTTCCATGTTTAGTATATATGTTTTTGAATACAACTTTAATTTAACTTGCAAAGGTACATAAATTTATCAGAATGGAAAAAATAAAACACAAAATCTTTGCTTGCGGCGGTGATTTTCGGAAATTTCAGTGTTTTTAAGGCGTTAAAATTTTTTAAAACCTCAAAACATTTCCGCCTTTCTTCATTTGGTTTTTGCCGATTCAGAAAAGAGGAATGAAAAAAGCAGGTTTTTTACCTTAAAAAAAGTGGTTTTTTTACTCAAAAAACCACTTTTTTTCACATTAAAGCGTCGTTCGGCAAAAATGAAGTGCAGTTCGGCGGATTTTATTTTTCATTCGGCACTTTTATTATATATAGATAATGGTCGGTATTTTGTTTTTTGTTGTCATTGAGCAATGATTCGGCATGGGAATTTTTAGTTAAAACGTTTTTTTTCTGGTTATAAATAATAAAGTTTGAGATTTTCAGTTTATAATAAACGGTTTGCATTTAAATGCGATGATATGCTAAAATAAAAAAGAGCGTATGAAGATACGGAAAATATTGATATTGTTGTGTGCTGTTGTTACAATTGCACCTTCACTCAAGGCACAGAGCGAGGCAGGCAACGATGCCTTTGCCGTGCTTAATCTTTACAATTCGGCACAGATGACGGCAAGGGGGCTGAACTTTATGCCCGGCTTTACGCACGACGCTTCCTCGGCTTTGACCAACCCTTCGTCGTTAAACGCTTCGCTAAACAACATGGCGTCTGTCACTTACACCAACTTGTTTGCAGGTGCTTTTCAGGGAGCATTGGCTTTTACCCATACGTTTAATACTTTGGGCAATTTCGGTTTCGGATTGCAATACATCAATTACGGTTCGTTTCAACTTACCGAGCCTAACGGCGACGTTACGGGCAAGTTTTCCGTCAACGATTTCATGTTTTCGGTAAGTTGGGGCATGCAGATAGAAAAAAATCTTTACTTCGGAGCAACGTTCAAACCTTTGTTCTCCGCCTATGAAAGCTATTCGTCGTTTGCAATCGGCTTTGATTTGGCGGCAACCTACGTAACTAATGACAAGCAATGGCAGTTCAGCGGTATTTTAAAGAATATAGGACGGCAAGTGTCTTCTTTCGGAAGTGTGAGGGATACCTTGCCGTTTGATATAATGATAGGAGCGTCAAAACGTTTGGCACATGCACCGCTTATAATATATATCGTAGCCGACAAACTGACCAAATGGGACATCAGACAGACGGACGCATTGGATGGTAAGCAAAGCGTAGGCATTGACGGCAAGATTAAAGACGATAACAAGTTCAGTGCGTTTTTGGACAAGGGTTTCAGACACCTGCATTTTGCGGTTGACATAGTGCCTAACGATGTTTTCTATCTGTCTTTGGGCTATTCTTGGCGGCAAAGGCAGGAGATGAAAGTTGACGATGCGTTTTCGTTGGCGGGCATATCATACGGTATCGGCATAAAGTACAGGAATTATACATTGAACTATGCACGCAACGAGTATCATAACTACGGCGCACCTAATTATATAACCTTGGGCTATACAATAAACAGTACGGGCAAATAGTACTGGAATATTTTATTTAAAAGCAAACGTTGGTTCACACTGACGGCATGCGGATAAAAACGTATAAAAACAAACAAAAACATAATTCAAAGATGAAAAAAACAGCGTACTTATTGATGTTGGCATTGTCCGTTGTGATTGGCAGCGGATTGAATGCCCAGCAGTCGTGCTGCGACAGAAAAGGAGTCAGACAGGAAGAGGCAAAAACATGCTGCAAGCAGGATTGCATATATTGCTTTACGGTCAAAGACATTGACGGCAAGGACGTAAAGTTGGACAAATACAAAGGCAAGGTGTTGCTTATAGTTAACGTTGCCTCCAAATGCGGACTTACTCCGCAGTATGAAGGTTTGGAGAAACTGTACCGCAAATACAAAGACCGCGGATTTGAGATTTTGGCTTTCCCGTGCAATCAATTCTTGGGTCAAGAGCCTGATGACAATGCACAGATACGCAGATTTTGCAGCGACAAATATGATGTAAGTTTTCCTTTGTTTGACAAAATTGACGTTAACGGCAAAGACGAATCCCCGTTGTATACATTCTTAAAAGCAAAGGCTCCGTTTAAGGGTTATCCGAAGGGAACGGAAAAATTTGCGGAGCAATTGACGCAAATCCATAAGCAGACAGGCAGCGGCTATGAGCAGGGCGATGCTATAAAATGGAACTTCGGCAAGTTTTTAGTGTCCAAAGACGGCAAGACAATAACAAGATACGAACCTATGGTGACGCCCGAACAGTTGGAAAAAGATATTCAAGTTCTTTTAGAGTAATTTTTATTAAAATTTAATCTTTATCAAAGGCGGAGAAATTTCTGTTTGCATTGAAAAAAATGTTAAAACGGATTATTCTTATTCAGAATAATATTCATAACTTTGCAAATTACATGATTTTAAGTGATTGTTCATTATAAACCGATATAGAAAATGAAAAAAGCGATTGCAATGTTGCTGATGTGTTTTATGACCGTCAGCACGCTGTTTGCCTCTTTGGCAGACCCTAAACCCGTCACAATACGCCAATCTGACGGAAAACCGTTGACCGTTTGTTTGAAAGGCGACGAGATTGCTTCTTGGGCAAAGACAACTGACAATTATACGCTTTTGCGTAATAAAAACGATGTTTATGTTTATGCCATCTCTGACGGCAAGGGCGGAATGAAACCTTCTGATATGGTTGCCCACGACCCTAAATACCGCAGTGAAGAGGAACAGACGTTCGTTTCATCGCTTTCAACGGATATTTTCTATTCTTCGGAGCAAATATCCATGTTGAAACAATATTCGGATATAAGAAAAGATTTCAAACAAAAAACTTCCCTTTTGAAATCCTCGCAGGACAAAGAGGAGTATAAGATGCTCGTAATATTGATGTCGTTCAACGATTATGAGTTTACAACGCCCAAAAAAGACGTTGAAGATTTGTTCAATCAGGTAGGCTATTCGGCAAGCGGACATCCGGGCAGCGTGCATGATTATTTTGATGCTTCGTCGTTCGGAAAGTTGGATTTACAAGCAACGGTTGTCGGTCCTTATACGGCTGACAGTTCCATTACGTACTACGGTCAATCGGGTACTTACACCAATCCGTACACGGGACAGGAAGTTACGATTAACGACATGCACGTAAGGGATTTGATAATCGAAGCAGTGAAACATGCGGACAGTACGGTTGATTTTTCGCAATACACAAACGGTTCCAATTATGTGTCGTGCGTGTATGTTATCTACGCAGGTTACAGTCAGGCAGTGGGAGGAAATCCGTCATATCTTATATGGCCGCACCGCAGTTATTTGCTTTCGGACTATTATGTTGACGGAGTGTATGTACACGATTACGGTTGTTCGTCCGAAAATCCGGGTT
Organism: Bacteroidales bacterium; assembly: GCA_017934545.1. GTDB lineage: Bacteria > Bacteroidota > Bacteroidia > Bacteroidales > P3 > Scybalousia_A. The sequence continues at coordinate 160,665 of JAGBJI010000009.1, read as the reverse complement.
CGGTCGGTTCTAACGAAGCAATGAAGATAGGTACAATATGCCATGAGTTTTCCCATGTGTTGGGTCAACCCGATTATTACGATACGGATTACGGTGTAAACGGACAGGCTTTCAACCCGGGCGATTGGGACGTTATGGCACAGGGCAATTACAACGGCGGAGGTGCTTTTCCTCCTGTTTGGAGTGCAATGGAGAGAAAAGAAAGACTGTATATAACCTTGGATACCATTATTAATAATTACGATATTACCGTTCCGGATTTGCAACATTCAAACAAAGCTTACATGATTTATTATCCGGGCAATACAAGTGAATACATTATTTTGGAAAACAGGCAAAAGACAGGATTTGATTTCTATCTTCCGGGTCACGGATTAATGGCTTACCGTGTGGATATGACAGTCAGCGGTTGGCAAAACAATTGCATTAACTGTGTTTCCACAAATACGGGTTATACACTCATAACCGCCGACAATCAATACAACCCGTATTATTTCCATCAGGGACAGCCGTTCCCCGGTTCCACACAAAACACGGAACTGTCCAACACTTCAACGCCGTCAGCCAAGAGCAAGAGCGGAACAAATGCCAATGCACAGTTGTACCGTATAGACGAAAATACGCAGACGGGAAACATAATTCTGCATTCGGGCGACACAACGGGCAGAGCCAACATAAGAAACTTTGTTCTTTCTTACAATGAAGACACGCTTACTGCAAAAGCCGACATACTTAATGCTTCGGTTGTTGCAATAGCACAAAAAGGTTTCGTTTATTCCCCAATCAGCGATGTTCCGACGGTGAATGACAGTATAATAATTGACAATACGTCGTCGTCAAGTATCGCTGCAAACATAAACAATCTGAACGGAGATACATATTATTATATACGGCCTTTTGTAAAAACGACGACCAATACTTTTTACGGTGAATCCATCAAGATAAAGACGCCTTGTGCAGCAACAGCAATGTTTCCTTATGAGTTTTCTTTTGAAGATGAACAAATTCAATGTTGGCAACAGGAAACCGATAAGTATGCTTACAACAAATGGAAGGTGATTGACACGGTTGAAGTTGACGGTGCAATTCAGGGAGGTCACAACGGAGGACATGCAGTTTACATTCACTCCGATTACGGTAACTCTTACCAGACCACCAAACTGATTACACCTGCTATGGATGTGACCGTGCTGGACAAACCTATACTTAAATTTTGGCATCATCAGAAAACGAACCTAACACAGTTTGACAATTTGAAAGTTTATTACCGCACTGACCCAAGCAAAGAGTGGGTTTTGCTTAAGATGTATTCGGAAAGTGCAAACACGTGGAAGAAAGATTCGTTGTTAATCCCCGAAAAAAGCCGTACATTGTACATAGCATTTGAATCAGTACTGAAAGGAGGATTGGGAATAGGCATAGACGATATTTCGGTTACTGACAACAGTGCGGCGTCATGGCCTGTTGTTAAGTTTGAATCCGTAGATAACATAACGGACAACAGTGCTTTGTTTGCGGCAAAAGTCGTTTCATCTGGTTATACTCCGTTAACAAAAACGGGATTTGTATATTCCGAAAACCCAATGCCTACAACGGACGATTATGTTGTAGAAACAAATTCGCAAAACATAGGACAGTTTGAACTGAATGCAGAAAATTTGGAGAGTTCAACGGAATATTATGTCCGTGCATTCGCAATGAACGGAGGTTTGATTGCCTATTCCGAACAGGAAAAATTCGTTACGCGATGTGCAAAGATAACCGAGTTTCCGTATGATGTAAACGTAGCAACGCAAAGCATGTGCGTAGACATGCAGGACGGCTGGAAAGAAGATACGGACGACAACGCATATGTATTTGAATCATCAACTGCGGGATTCAGTTCAAAACTTATCCTGCCGATAATGGATTTGTCGTACAAAGATTCTATGTCCGTGACTTTCGATTATAAACAGGCAAATGCCAATACGGATATAATCAAGGTATATTACAGAAAGAACGTGGAAAGTCCGTGGATTATGCTTTCGCAAATAGCGGATAATGATTTGGCATACACATCCAAAACCGTTAATATCCCAACCGACGGCTATCAAAGTGCGGATGCCTATATAGCATTTGAGGCTTCGGCAGCGGCAAACGGCAAAGTGTATGTTCGGAATATAGAAGTAAGAGCCGTTTCGCAGATACCGTTCATTTCAACCGACAGTGCATTTTTGCAGACATACAATTCAATAAAAGTAAACGGCACCGTAAGTTACACGGGTATGAGCGAAATAACACAAGCGGGCATTTGCTGGTCAAAGAATGCAGAACCTACCGTTGCAGATACTAAAGTGCTTTCAACTATCAGTGAACCTGATACCTTCTCTTGTATGGTTAACGGTTTGGAACCTTTGACCGACTACTATGTACGTACGTTTGCAACCAACCAATACGGAACTGCATACGGCAAGACCGTAAAAATCACTACTCCGTTCACACCTATATTTAATAATACCATATCCGGCGACCAAAGTTGGTGCGAAGGTACCGTTCCGCAGGTGCTTAACGGCAGTATTCCTACAGGCGGCAACGGTGAATATACATACCGTTGGATTAAATCCACAAACCAAACGGATTGGGAGGACTGTAACGAGGGTTCGGTTAACGACAAACAAAACTATTCACCGCGTCAATTGTTCGTAACTTCTTATTACAGAAGAGTGGTTACTTCTTATGTTTCGGTGGATACGTCCAATACGGTTACAATCACCATAGACCCTGCATCAAAAGGAGGAAACGTTTTCCGTATGTATGACTCGGTTGATGTCAGTTCAACACAGCGTGTGATGGAATTGAGGGCTTACACGGGCAGTATTCTTTATTGGGAACGTTTGCAGGACGGTTACGATTGGGAAATCATCACTTTGTCGCAGGACAGCGTATTTTTGACCGACACATACCAAGATACAGGCTATTATTATTACCGTGCAACGGTGAAAAGCGGTGAATGCAACGCCGCACAATCGGGCGAAGACAGCATACATGTAGTAAACCCTGTAAGTTTAAGCGGAGTTGAAGACGTTTGTGCGATGAATGTTTTGCCTAATCCGTCAAAGGGCGAAGTTTATATCAATTTCTCTTCTTCAAAAAGCGGAAGCAGAGCCGATATAACCGTTGCCGACGTTAACGGACAAACGGTTTACAGACAGCAAACAGTGCTTAAAAACGGACTGAATGCCTTGAATTTGTCTTCGTTATCGGACGGAACATATGTCATTACGGTTAAAACCGACGGCAAAACGTTGCAGGATAAACTTATTATATTAAGGTAATATATGAACATAGAGGATATAAAAAATCATGTACTTCAATCGCTGGAAGAAGACATACGTCAGGGCGATTATTCTTCGTTGGCATGTATTGAGGATGCAGCCGTAAAAAAAGTTAAACTCGTTGCAAAACAAGAGGGTGTGTTGTGCGGAGTGGATGTCTTTAGTTGGGTGTTTGAGTTGCGGGATACAAAAAAAGATATACGCATAGAAAAATATTTTAAAGACGGGGACAGGATAAACAAAGGCGACGTTATTCTGCGGATTGAGGGAAATGCCAGAAACATACTTGCATGCGAGAGAACGGCATTGAATTACATACAGTTGATGAGCGGCATTGCTACATGCACATCGCAATATGTAAAGATGATAGATGGAATGCACACCAAATTGCTTGATACCCGCAAAACCACTCCGGGTTTGAGAACGGTAGAAAAATATGCCGTTACGACAGGTGGGGCATACAATCACCGTATAGGTCTGTTTGATATGATTATGCTCAAGGATAACCATATTGATTTTGCGGGCGGAATAACTCAAGCCGTTGCCAAGACAAAATCTTTTCTGAAAGAAAATGATTTGGATTTAAAAATAGAGGTAGAGGTACGCAACTTTGAAGAGTTGGATGAGGTTTTGCGTTGCGGAGGAATAGACCGTGTGATGTTGGATAATTTTTCCGTTGACGATTTGTCAAAAGCCGTAAAGATTATTGACGGAAGATACGAAACCGAAGCAAGCGGCGGAATAAACAAAGACACTTTGCGTCAATATGCAATGACAGGTGTTGACTATATATCCGTCGGTGCGTTGACCCACCATATCGCTGCATTGGATTTAAGCCTTGTCAGCGATTAGTTAAAGCTGATGAATTTAAAACTCAAACAACGGCAGTTTTTGTATTGGCGTCCCGTCAGGCAGGCATTGCATACTTCGCGTATGTTGTTTTTGCCCGGTTTTCAGGGTGTGCCGTTGTTTGACGTCATTTTGTTCTTTGCCAAAGGACTTAAACAGGGAGTTATCAATCAGCGTGCGGCTGCAATATCATTTCAGTTTTTCCTTTCGTTGTTTCCTTTGCTCTTGGCATCGTTCACACTGTTGCCCTTTATGCACTTGGAACATTATATTCCGATGATAATTGAAACATTGGAGAACTTTCTTCCCGACAGTACGCAGAATTTTATCCGCTCTACCGTAACCGATTTGCTTTCCCACAAACACAAAGGCTTGATGTCCATAGGTTTTATATCCTCCTTGTACGTGGCATCGTCGGGTTTCAATACTTTGATGCTTACTTTCAATTCTTCGGCACATGCTACACGCAAACGCAAATTCCTTATACGGCGGTTGATAGCCGTAGGAATGGTGGTAGGAGTGTTCGTAGCGGTTATAATCAGTTTTTCCCTTATAATACTTTCACGCCATTTGTTTATGTATTTGGTCATCAACGATTGGATAGACTCATTGGTTCAGTTGTATGTGCTGAAAATAATCAAATGGGCGGTGATTATATTTTTGCTTTACATAGTTTTGGCGTCAATATACTACATAACGCCGATAGACAAAAGAGGTTATAAGTTTTTTTCTGCCGGAGCCACGCTTGCAACCATAATGTTTATTTTGATGTCAAGCGGATTCAATTGGTATATAGTTCACTTTTCGCGTTACAATGCTTTGTACGGTTCAATCGGAGCCATAATCATTTTTTTGCTTTGGTTGTATTTGAACTCTTATGTGCTTATTCTCGGTTTTGAACTCAACGCTTCCATAGCCGAAGCCTACACGAAGGGCATTCACTGCGTAAAAACGATTCTTTAAACGATAAGGTGAGAATATCACGTACTTCAACCAATATGCTTAACCCGCGGAGATTGAAAATTATTTTCAACAGAAGCAAGATTTTGACTGTATTCAAAAAGGACAAAACGTCCGTGTGACGTGTTTTAAACATTGTTTTGCGGAAGTAAATCTTCGTACAAAATTATGTAACGGGCATATAATTAAAAATAGACGGGAATTTTTATTAAAAAATTCCCGCTTCAAACAACACATTATTTTGCTTTATACTTAAAGACTGATATTTTTAATTTAAGGTTTTACCGCTTTTTTGAATTTGTCTACTTCTTTTCTTAAATCTTTGCATAGTCCGTCGCCTTCCATTATGTCGTTTACTATGTATTTTCCCGCAATCATCGTAGAATAATCCTTGCAATTCATCATCAAATTGATTGTTCCGTTAATTTTTATTACGCTTGACTTTCCGTTTCCCACAAGTGCCAAAGTGTCAACGGCAATATCTTTCAGGTTTACCATGCACGCGTTGGATAAATCCAAGACAAGTTTTCTTATTTTTGATTTTCCGTTTACCGCAACCACGCTTGATTGTCCCAGTTCCAAATAAAGCACGTCGCAAACGGCACCGTCGCGGAAATTTACCACACTTGCCCGCTTTGTTTCCAAATAAAACATATCTCCGTCTATGCAATCTTTGAAGTTAACCACGCCCGACGCTCCTATCTGTACATAGTGCAGGTTTTTATACATAATCGTGGCTATTGAACCTGCGGGAATTTTGCCCGCCGTGTTTTTGTAATACTGCATGCCCGTACTTTCATGCTGCGATTTTATGAACGAAACAATACTTCTTGCCCCTAAAACGAAATCGCAGTAATTTTCCTGTGTCAACGAATCCGAAATCAACCTGTAGGCTTGTCCGCAATACGACGGCAAACTGACAGAGAAAATCAACAAAACGGCTAAAAACTTTATCTTTTTCATATCTTTATAATTTTAAACGGTAAATACTCTGTTTTATTTTTTAAAAAAATCCGCTCTTTTAAGCCAAACCTATCAAACGTTTAAGCCTCTTTAAAAGCGTAGGTCTGTTGTTGTAAAAAATTATTCTGTACTCCATGTTTTCGTAATCAATGTCTGACACTTGGGTTTCTTCGTTTTGCAGGGCTAAATCCGTATCCGATGTCAGTGCGTTTTGGTTTGATACTGCGTTTTCCCCGCCTGATTGCTTTTGTGTGTCGTTATCTTCGCTCAAAGTTTGGTTTTCGGCGTATTCATACTGCGGGTTTATGTCTTCATTCAGGTTGTCATCATTGCCTTTTTGCGTATTGTCGTTGCTTTTTGACACTTCACTTTTGCCAAACACCGTTTCACTGTCAGAAAAAGGGGGTTTTTTCGGTGAAAAAAGGGGGTTTTTTGAGCCAAAAAAGGGGGTTTTTTCGGCAGCGGATTCAGAAGAGGCAGCGGCCTTGCGGCTTTCGGCGTTTTTCACCTGCCGTACGGCAACGGTGTCTTTTGCAAGAGAATCCGTGTTTTTTGTACCGTATGCAGTGTACAGTGTTTTCAAGGCAAAAAATAAAAGCACTGCGGCTGCAACGCCGCTTGTGTATGCTATATAGCGGCTTATGCGGATTTTTTTGCTGCGGGGTTTTTCTACGGTTTGCAGTAGTACTTGTTCTTTTTTGTCAAAACAAATGTCATCTTCGGTACTTAACTTTAGCGTAGGGTCGTATTGCGAAAGCATATCAGCATATTCGGGGTGCAAAAGCAGAAAACTCTGCACTTGTTTTTCTTCGCTCTCGCATAGATTGCCCTCTGCGTAATCGTACAAAATGATTTCAATATTTTCTTTTGTTATATTCATTGGTTATATCCTGCGTTTGTTAAAATTTTTCTTAATATCCGCCTTGCACGGAAAATATTTATCTTTACATTGTCTTCGCTTATGTCCATAATCAGAGCAATTTCCGAAGTCTTGTAACCTTCGTAGTCTTTGAGCATAAGACACGACCGCATAGCAGGGCTTAACTGTTCAATGGCATGGCTTATCAGTTGTTTGCGGTCATATTCTGCGGCGGTGTCTTGCATTTGCGTCGGGTTAAAGACTTGGATGTTTTCAAGGTTTTTGCTTCTTACTTTCTGTTGTTGCAAAACGTTCAGCATTTTTCTGTAAGCTACGGTAAAAAGATAACTTTTGGCTTTTTCAAATTCAACATCCTGTATGTTGTTGTACAGAGTTATAAGGCTGTCCTGCACAATGTCGCATGCGTCATGGTAACTGCGTAAATTCTTTTGAACAAAACGCATCACTTTGTCGCTTAACACCGTTACCGCTTGCTTATACTCCGCCTGTGTCATCCGTTGGTTTTCCGCTCTTTTTTATAAGTATAACAATTTAAAAGGCGGAAATGTTACACAAAATTCAAAAAAAATTAAAATATCGCCGCTTTTTAAGGCATTGTTTTCAATTTTTACGTAACTTTGCACAATTAATAATATTGCAACACAGTAAGAATTAATCAGTCAGACAATAAAACAACGACACAAAAATGAAAAGATTTCTTTCGGGAGTATTGATTGCAGGAGCGATTTTGGGTTTAACTTCCTGTTCCTCGTCATTAAGTTCTATGCAAAAGAAGCATAATACGGTCCGTTATCAGATTTCTCCCAATCCGATGGAAACTACGGGCGATAAGGTTATAGTTACCATTAACGGAAACATACCTCAAAACTATTTCAAAAAGGATGCAGTGATGTATTTGCAGCCTGTGTTAACGTGGGAAACGGGTGAAGTTATACTTTCACCTATGAATCTTAAAGGCCAAAAGGTTGACGGCAACGGCAAAACCATAGAAAAGAAAACCGGAGGCAGATTCATGTACCGCGATACCGTGGCTTACCGTCAGGGAATGGAAAGTGCAGTGCTTACACTCAACCCCGTGGCTTACAAATCAAAGAATGTTAACGAAGCAAACGCTACAAGAAGCGAAGCATTGGAGAACAACAAAGCCATAGAATTGGGCAATGTAAAGATAGCACAAGGCATCAATTCCACTTCAAACCGCGTTGACATCAAGGGCGATATGTCTTTGGCAACGGCAAACTACGCCGTATCGGAAGACGAATTGCTTAAAGCCGACATATACTTCACCGTAAACATGTCGGATTTGAATTGGAACAACGCACTTAACAAAAAAATGGAAGCCAAACGCAGCGTTAACAATATGAAATCTTATATTGTCAACAACCAAGTGCCGCGTCAGATATACGTAAACGCATGGGCTTCACCCGAAGGCGAGGAAAGTTACAATATAGGCTTATCCAAAAAGAGAGCGGAAACAACCGTCAAACTTGTGGACAACATGCTGACCGAGGCATTGACCGAAAGAGCCAAGGCGGAGAACATTAAACCATCCGATATAGACAAATACGTACAGGATATTAAGAAAGACGTAGTCATAACCACAAATGCACGCGGTGAAGACTGGGATAATTTCCTTAAATTGGTGGAAGGTTCTTCGTTGCAAGAGAAAAACACGGTGATAAATGTCGTTAAATCCCAACCCGATAAGGTAAGAAGGGAACAGGAAATAAGAAACATGTCCGTAGTTTTCCGTCAGATAGAAGAAGATATACTTCCTACGTTGAGAAGGGGTGAGATTGCGTTCAATTTTACGGGCGTTCAAAAAACCGACCAGGAACTTGCCAAGATGGCGTTGACCAATCCAGACAATTTAACCTACGACGAATTGATGTATGCTGCCTCTTTGTCGCACAATTATGCAGTAAAACTTCAGATATACCAAGCAGTTACCGAACGTTTTCCGTCACAGTGGGAAGGTTGGAACAATGCAGGGGCAACTTCGTTGTACCTTAACCAATTGGACGATGCGAAGATGTACTTGGAAACAGCCTACAAACTTTCGCCGGACAACGGTCAGATAGAAAACAATTTGGCTTTGTTGCAATTGGCATTAAGAGATAACGACGCAGCTGCAAAATATATTGAACTTGCTAAACAACACGGCAGCGAACAAGCTGAAATCAATGCAGCAATCGTATCCATCAAACAAGGCGATTACGAAGCTGCGGCAGAACAATTGCAAGACAGAAAATGCACATACAACCTTGCTTTGATACAATTGCTTACGGGCAACACGGGAAATGCAATCCGTACGTTGGATTGTTGCGTTGACCAAACAAGTGAGGTGAATTATTTGCGTGCAGTATGCTATGCACGTTTGGACGACGTGTCGGGCTTGATTAAAAACTTGAAAGCAGCCTGCGAAATGGAACCTGCATACAAGTATCAGGCAAAGAATGACGTTGAATTCAAACGTTACCAATCACAGATAGAATTCCAAAACATTATAAACAACTGATAAAAACATTCAGTTAAGGAATTAATAAAACAAGCGGGCGTATCCGAAAGGAATACGCCCGCTTTATTTTTGGTGAAAACTAAAAGTGTAGTTTCTTTTTTGCGTTGTAAAGCAAATAAATAAAGAACGGCGCCCCGACAAGTGAGGTAATGGAGCCGATAGGCAGTTCTGCGGGAGCGGCGGCATTGCGTGCCGCTATATCGGCTGCGAGCATGAAAATCATTCCTCCGAAAATTGAATAAGGTATTATCCGTCTGTTGTCCCCTCCGACCAAAAGCCGCACTATGTGAGGCACAACCAAGCCCACAAAACCTATAACTCCCGTGCAACTGACCACGGCTGCGGTCATCAGAGTGCTGACAATAAGAATGAATTTTTTGGTTCTCTCCACGTCAATTCCCAACGAACTTGCCTGCAAATCGCCGAGCAACAGAATGTTCAGCCGCTTTGCATAAATTCTTATTATACTTATTCCTGCCAAAGAGAAGCAAAACGTTATCAAAACGTCGCTGTATTTCACTCCGCCCAGCGAACCCATAGTCCAAAAATATATTTTGTGCATGTCTTCCTGGTCTACGAACATTATTATTGAGATTACGGCCGAGATAAGAAAGTTCATGGAAATTCCCGCTAACAAAAGGGTAGTGGTGTGCATACGGTTGCCCGCTTGGGCAAGCTTCATAATGATAAAAACCGTAAGCAATGCGGTGACAAATGCAATAAATGTCACTCCTAACACTATCATATCCAGCCCGAAAACTATGGCAAGCGACGCTCCGAGCGATGCTCCCGAAGACACGCCTAAAATATACGGGTCGGAAAGGGGGTTGCGGAAAATGGCTTGGTATGCACAGCCGCATACGGCGAGCGTGCTGCCCGCAATCATGCACATCAAAACTCTGGGAATGCGGATGTTGTAAAGAATATATTTGTCCGAATCGGTCATGTGACTTATGTCTACGCTGCCGAAAAATGCAGCCGCAAGTGCCAAAAGCACGACTATGGCGGCAAGTGCAGTACAATACAGATAGTCTTTTGCTTTCAATTGAGTGAATGTTTTTGTTGATATGGTTGTTTGTTATTTTTTTAAGTTGCAAAGATATAAAAAGATGGATTAATTGCAGAAATAAATTTTGTAAAAATAGTTTTCGCCGTTGCCGATTCAGAAAAGAGTTTAGAAAAAACCTGCTTTTTTGCACTAAAAAAGCAGGTTTTTTCGGTCAAAAAAGCGGGTTTTTTCTAAAGCAAAGCGGCGTTCGGCAAAAATGAAACTGCGTTCGGCAACAATACAACCTTATTTTGCAAAATTATTTAGTGAAAACATCAGCATTTTTTTAACTATGGGGCGTAATAAAAAATTATTCATATTTCGCAAAAACTCATTATCTTTGCAAAAAAGAAAATAATTATGCGGCAATATTTAGATTTATTACAGCATGTTTTGGACAACGGAACGCAAAAGGACGACCGTACGGGTACGGGAACCAAAAGTGTGTTCGGGTATCAGATGAGGTTTGATTTGAGTGAGGGTTTTCCGTTGCTGACAACTAAAAAACTGCATACACGTAGTATAATCCACGAGTTGTTGTGGTTTTTGAAAGGCGATACGAACATTGATTATCTTCACCAAAACAAGGTCACCATTTGGGATGAGTGGGCTGATAAGAACGGAGATTTGGGTCCGGTGTACGGACATCAGTGGCGGCATTGGGACAATGCCGGCGGAGGTTTCACAGACCAGATTTCCGAGGTGATAGAACAGATAAAACACAACCCCGATTCAAGACGTTTGATTGTCAATTCGTGGAACGTGGGGCAAATCAGTCAAATGGCTTTGCCGCCTTGCCATTGCATGTTCCAATTTTATGTATCCGGAGGCAGATTGTCGCTTCAGCTTTATCAGCGTTCGGCGGATATTTTCCTTGGTGTTCCTTTCAATATTGCTTCCTATGCAATACTTTTGGCTATGACGGCACATGTGTGCAATTTAAAGTGCGGCGAATTCGTCCATACGTTCGGTGACGCCCATCTGTACAACAATCACATTGAACAGGCACGGCTGCAACTTACCCGCAAACCTTATCCGTTGCCGCAGTTGAAACTTAATGACAAGGTGGACAATATTTTTGATTTCAAATATGAGGACATAACTATTGAAAACTATCAATCGCATCCTCACATCAAGGCAGAAGTTTCGGTTTAATATGAACACATTCAGTATAATAGCGGCAGTTGCACAGGACAATGCAATAGGCAAAGACGGTGATTTGCTGTGGCATATTCACCAAGATATGATTTTTTTCAAAAACACGACCAAAGAACATCCCGTAATCATGGGACGCAAGACGTGGGAGTCGTTGCAGGTTCGTCCGTTGCCCAAACGGGAAAACATAGTGATAACAAGCGATAAAGACTTTGCGTTTCAGGGCGTTAAAGTTCTGCATTCGGTTGAACAGATACAGACTTTGCCGCCTTATGATAAGGAAGTGTTTGTTATAGGAGGCGGAAGTATTTACGCCAAGATGCTTCCCCATTGTTTGAAACTTTACATAACCAAAGTGTTTAACACATACCCCGATGCTGATACGTTTTTTCCAGAGATTGATATGACCGTTTGGCAGTGTATATCGCAAAGCGAGGTGATGACCGACGCAAAAAGCAATCTGCAATTTCAGTTTCAGTGCTTTTCAAGGCGGTAATACTTTTCTTTAAGCGTATTCTTGCTGTTTGTTAAACGGCAGTCCGTATAGGTTTTAAGGCATTAAAAACGGTTGATTCATAAAAAGAAAAAATCCTTTTTTGAATTAACTGCTTTTGTTTTCAAAAAAGGATTCGGTTAAGAATTATTTTGTAGGTTATTGTTGTGAATCAGGTTTGATTTTTATCAGAACGTCGTTTTTTGATACGGCCTGTCCTATTTTTACGTTGATGCTTGCCACCGTTCCGTCAGTGTTTGCACAAATGTTGTTGTCCATTTTCATGGCGTGCAGTGACAACAGAGGGTCGCCCGTTTTGACTTTCTGACCTTTTTTTACGAATATCTCTATTATATTGCCCGGAATAAATGCAAAGACTTCACCGGGTTCTACCTGAACATACAGTTGTCTGTAATGTTTTCTCTCTTCTGACATAATTTTTCCTCCTTATTAATTGATTAGAATGGTGGAAGACCATGTTTTTTAAACGGTGTATTTTGTTGTTTGTTGCGTGTTATTTCCAACGCATGCTCAATATATTTGCGTGTTTCCGATGGTTGTATCACCGTGTCAACATATCCGTAAGATGCAGCAACGTACGGGTTGGCGAATTTCTGTTTGTAATCCGCTATCTTTTCTTTGCGTGTTGCTTCAGGGTCGTCAGACTCTTTTATTTCCTTGCGGAAGATGATGTTAGCAGCCCCTTCCGGTCCCATAACCGCAATTTCGGCGGTAGGCCAAGCGAAGACAAAGTCAGCCTTAAGGTGTGCCGAACACATGGCTATATATCCTCCGCCGTAGGCTTTGCGTAGTATGACGGTGATTTTAGGAACCGTTGCTTCGGAATATGCATACAATATCTTGGCTCCGTGTCTTATCACTCCTGCATGCTCTTGGTCAATGCCCGGAAGGTAGCCCGGAAGGTCTACAAAGGTGATAAGAGGGATGTTGAATGCGTCACAGAATCTGATAAACCGTGCGGCTTTGTCCGAAGAATTGCAGTCCAATACTCCCGCCATGGCATTAGGCTGGTTGGCAACGAAACCTACCGTATCTCCGTTGATACGCGAGAATCCTATAACTATGTTCGGAGCGAACAATTGCTGAATTTCCAAAAATTCACTGCCGTCCGCAATACTTTTTATTATGTTTCTCACGTCATAAGGCTGCGACGGATTGGTAGGAAATACGCTGTTGATTTTAAATTCTTTGGTATTAGGTTTTTTAGGCTCGAATTTGTCGGCTTTCTTTGTGTTGTTCCAAGGAATATAAGTGAACAAATCCTGAATCTGACGGAAACATTCCTGTTCACTTTCTGCATAGAAATGTGCGTTACCCGATATTTCGGCATGCACTTTAGCTCCTCCCAAATCTTCTTTTGAGATTTCTTCGCCCAAAACCGTTTTTATTACATCTGGACCTGTGATAAACATGTTTGAAATCTTGTCCACAACGAACACAAAGTCAGTCAACGCAGGCGAATAAACCGCTCCGCCGGCACAAGGGCCGAGTATTACGCTGATTTGAGGTATTACGCCGCTTGCCATAGTGTTGCGGTAAAATATTTCGCCGTAACCTGCCAAAGCGTTTACGCCTTCCTGTATACGCGCACCGCCGCTGTCGTTAATACCTATTATAGGCATACGCATGGTCATTGCGTGGTCCATAATCTTGCAAATCTTTTTAGCGTGCATGTATCCCAAAGAACCGCCCGATACGGTGAAATCCTGTGCATAGATGCAGACAGGATGGCCTTTTATTGTACCTGTTCCCGTAACCACTCCGTCACCGGGAAGGATTTTTTTATCCATGTCGAAATCACGGCCTGAATGTTGGATAAACAAATCGTATTCGTGGAACGAATCTTTGTCCAACAGTGCCAAAATTCTTTCTCTTGCGGTAAGTTTACCGGATGCTTTCTGTTTTTCAACAGCTTTTTCGCCGCCTCCTTGCAGAGCAGCCTGCATCCTTTGCTTCAACTCCTGAGTTTTACTGTTTATTGACATAGTTTTTAGTATTGTTTTTAATTCAATAAATAAATTTAGGCTTGCAAAATTACTGCAATTTATAATACCGCAACCTTAAAACGTAAATTTTTTTTGTGAACGTAATTTTAAAAAACATATTTATTTGAAGAAAAAAACATATGAATTTTAATCAAAAAACATATGTTTTTCGTTTCAAAAACATATGTTTTTTTTCATTGAAGTTACGCTTTAATACTGCAAACTGCCTTATGGTATAAGGTTTAAGGGCGGTTGGAAGTGCAGGACGAAATTCTAAAGAATTTTTTTACTGTTTAAAACAGCGAAAAATTGCCTTCCAATTGCAATAAATAAAGTTTTGTGTCCAATCCTCCGCCGTATCCCGTCAGCGTGTTGTCGCTTCCGATTACTCTGTGGCAGGGTACAAACACCGATATGGCATTGGCTCCGTTTGCGTTGGCTACCGCCCGCACGGCAGTGGGCATTGATATTTGTTTTGCTACCGTTGCGTACGATACCGTTGTGCCGTAAGGGATTGAAGTCAATGCCTGCCATACTTTTTTCTGAAACTCCGTGCCGACAAACAGTAGCGGCATGTCAAACTCCGTTCTTTGTTTAGCAAAATATCCGTCCAATTGGCTTGAAGCGTTGATTAAAGTGTCATCGGGCGTAGGTTCACAGACGGCGTTAAGCGTTTTCTTTAGCCGCATTAATACTTTGTCACGGTGTTTTTCGTTTGCCCAATCGCAAAGGCACAGTTTGTTGTCATAACTGCCCAATATCAGTTCCCCGCAGGGCGAAAAATAGTGTTGGATATGTATTATATTCTTATTCATAAGCGGAAAAATTTCAGTGGTTTATAAACTTTTAACTTAAAAAAGGAGTTTTTATTGCCGTATCTTTATATTTTTTAGCCGTGTTATGCCCGTAATGCACGGCGGGATTTGACAATTAAAAATCTTTTTGTATCTTTGCACTATGAAAAATATACGGAATTTTAGTATCATAGCCCATATAGACCACGGCAAGAGTACTATTGCCGACCGTTTGTTGGAGTTTACCAAAAGCGTTCCGCAACGTGAGATGGAAAATCAGGTGTTGGACAACATGGATTTGGAACGTGAAAGAGGTATAACCATTAAATCGCACGCCATTCAGATGGATTATGCGTTGAACGGCGAACATTACTGCCTTAACCTTATAGACACTCCCGGCCATGTGGACTTTTCTTACGAGGTTTCGCGTTCAATAGCGGCATGCGAGGGAGCATTGCTCATAGTGGACAGCACTCAAGGAATACAGGCACAGACTATATCCAATTTGTATCAGGCTTTGGACAACGATTTGGTTATCATACCCGTGCTGAACAAGATAGACTTGCAAAATTCCATGGTTGAGGAAGTGGCAGACCAAGTCATTGACTTGATAGGATGCGACAGGGAAGATATAATTCTTGCAAGCGGTAAGACGGGACAGGGCGTTGAAGACATTCTGAAGGCCATCGTTGAGAAAATACCGCAGCCCAAAGGCAATGCAAACGAACCTTTGCAGGCGTTGATATTTGATTCCGTGTTTAATTCTTACCGCGGTGTTATATCATATTTCCGTATTTTCAACGGCACTTTGCGTCAAGGCGATAAGGTTAAGTTCATGGCTACGGGCAAAGAGTACAATGCCGATGAGATAGGGGTATTGAAATACGATTTGTCGCCCGTTAAACAGTTGGAAGCGGGAGATGTAGGCTATATAATCTCGTCTATCAAAACCAGCAGCGAGGTTAAAGTGGGTGACACCATAACGGGCGTTGACAATCCGTGCAATCAGGCCGTCAAAGGCTTTCAGGACGTAAAGCCGATGGTTTTTGCGGGCGTTTATCCGCAGGATGCCAAAGATTACGAGGAGTTGCGTTCAAGTATAGAGAAACTTCAACTCAACGATGCGTCGCTTACGTTCGTTCCCGAGAGTTCTTTGGCGTTGGGATTCGGCTTCAGATGCGGATTTTTGGGCTTGCTGCACATGGAAATCATACAAGAAAGGTTGGAAAGGGAGTTCAATATTGACGTAATAACCACTGTGCCTAACGTTAACTACAAAGTCTTTACCACCAAAGGCGAATGCCTTGAGGTTTACAACCCTTCGGGTTTGCCCGACCCGTCGCATATAGAGCATATAGAGGAGCCTTACATCTTGGCGTCAATCATTACCCGCACCGAATTCATAGGCGGCATAATGAAACTGTGCATTGACAAGCGTGGAATATTGAAAAATCAGACCTATATAACCACCGACCGTGCGGAAATAGTATTTGAATTGCCTTTAAGCGAGGTTGTCTTTGATTTTTATGACAAACTGAAGAGCATTTCCAAGGGTTACGCTTCGTTTGACTACCATCCGTTCGATTACAAACCCTCAAAACTTGTAAAACTTGAGATATTGCTTAACGGAGAACCCGTTGACGCTTTGTCAACGTTGATTTATGCCGACAATGCCTATGCTTTCGGACGGCGTATGTGCGAAAAACTGCGGGAGCTTATCCCCCGTCAGCAGTTTGACGTAGCCATTCAGGCGGCAATAGGCAGCAAAATCATAGCAAGGGAAACGGTTAAAGCCGTAAGAAAGGATGTTACCGCCAAATGTTACGGAGGTGACATAACCAGAAAGCGTAAATTGTTGGAAAAACAGAAGGAAGGCAAGAAGCGTATGCGTCAGGTAGGTTCGGTGGAAGTGCCTCAAAGTGCATTTCTTGCCGTTTTGAAATTGGATTAACGTCGGTCGGCTTGGATAAATCGGCCTAATTTTTTGAAAAACCGAACATAAAACAATAAAGAAAAGACATGGAAACAGTAGCATTTGCATTGATTGCAGTAGTATTTGTGGGAGCTTTGGCATTGGTAGGGCATTATATGACCCAACAAACCAAAGAATTTGTGGAAAACGAGCAGAAAAAAACATTGCTGGAGATAAGAAAAATCTCCGAAAGCGAAACCCGCAAGACGGTAACGCCCGTTCAGTTGCAGGCATACGAGAGATTGGTGTTGTTTTTGGAAAGAATAAAGCCGGACAACTTGGTTTTGCGGTGCTATCAACCCGATATGAGTACGCAACTGTTGCATGACGTGATAATAAAGAACATACGCGACGAATACGAACACAATCTGTCGCAACAACTCTACATTTCCTCGCAAAGTTGGGTCTATATAAAGAACGCAAAAGAAGAAATAATCAACCTGTTGAACTCTTTAGTACCGAAAGAAGATGAAAAACTGTCGCCCCAACAGTATGCAGGACTGTTGTTTGAACAAACTGCGGGTCAACAATCGCAGATTGACATGGCACAGGAGTTCCTAAAAAATGAAATTCAGGAGAGATTTCAGTAAAAACTCCGCTTTTTAACCTTTGTGATATGCAGACTCTTGATGGGCATCTGCTGGATTTGCTTTTGAACTGTACCCATGCGGGTGCGGATTTGGTACTTTTGCATATTCACAAGGACGTAAAAAATTCGGAAGTTGCCGTAAAAATCCTTGACAACGGCTGCGGAATGGATGAAAACACTCTGTTGCATGCAGCGGACAAGGGTTTTACTACCAAAAACAATGCTCACGGCGGCATGGGTCTTTATCTTGCATCAGAGATGTGCCGCAAAAACGGAGGCAACCTGCGGATAAAATCCAAGCAAGGCGTTTATACCTTGGTTACATGCCGTTTTAAGATAACAAAACATCTGTTGCCCGCAGGCAATTGGCCGTTGACCGTAGCCTTGTGGCTTTATATGAATCCCAAAGCGGACATCTGGGTGCAATACAGCACGGAAAATTTTAACAAACAGTTCGTTTTCTCACGTTATGCACGCAAAACGGGCATACAATACGTAAAAAGCAACAGGGATGTACGCCTTGTAGCATCCCTGTTAGATGAAAAAAATGATTTTTAATACTGTTAAAAGCCGTTAACGGAAGAATATAAGATAAAAACTTGCCCAAAAAACGATGCCCAAAACTATTCCTAACCATGCACAAGAGCCTGCACTCCTTGAACAACGCACTGCCATGTGGAATTTGTCGGGATGTCTGTAATACTTGGTGGTCTTTTTGCCGTAGTAAAGTGCCGCTATACCGAGCGGAAGAAACAGTATGCAGGCTGAAATCGCCTCATAGTAATAAGTTTTCGGACAGTAACTCTCAAATTCGCTCATCTTACATTCTTTTTTTATAATTCCCCGATGATTTTCCTTGTTTTTTTCAGTTTGCAAAGTTACGTCATTTATACGTAATATGCAAATTTTATGGGGGGGGGATTTATAAATTTTTTTCAACAGCCTTTTTTCAGCATGCAGTCAGGCGTTTTACAGCGAGAATTTTATGCCTGCCGTAAACCAACGCTGCGGTTGCGGAATATTACCTATATTATAATACTCTTTATTGAATATATTGCTGCATGCAACCGTCGCAGTCCAGCGGTTGAACGTATAACTAACGTTGGCATCGGCCGTAAAAAACGGGTCATACTCCTTTTCTTCGCCCGAAGACGAGTTTTCATAGCTTACAAACGACCCTTTCCTAACGCAATACCGCCCCGAAACGCTGACAAACAGGTTTTTGTACACCTCAAACGACGTTGCGAACGTAAATTTGTGCTTCAGATAGTTCAAAGCGTACGAAGAAATGTAGTCATTGTCCGCTTGCTGCTGGTCCATAAAGCAATAGCCTGCGTCAAAGAGCGTTCTGCGGCTGAAAACGGACGATATTTCGTTCAGATACACCCTTGTGTTGAGTTCAAAGCCGTATTTGTTGAGATTGTTTATGTTGCGGCTTTGCCATTTGGCGTCTTGGGGCGAAAATTTCATCCAATCTATCATGTCTTTGCCCTTCATATAGTACGCATTGAGCGATGTTACGGCAAAACGGCACAGATGTTTCGCACCCAATTCCCAAGACGTTGATTTTTCCTGCTTAAGCGACGGGTTAGGGGTGTGGACTGCGTCGGAATAGTACAGTTCGGTGAACGACGGAAGCCTTGTTGCCGCTTTGCTTTGGGCATATATCTGCCAATTTCGGTTGACTTCCCACCTTAATGCAGCCGACGGATAGAACGAAAACGGACTTTGCGAAAAAGAAGTGTTTTGAAACGTTGACGCCCCCAAGGATAACGTCAGATTTTTGATAACATATTCGCCCAAAGCGAAGAATGACACGTTGACACGGTCTTTGTGATGGTTGTAATGCGTTGAATGCGTCTGACATTCTTCCCCCAAAACCGAAGAAAGTATCTCTTCCCATCGGACGTCCGACCCGAATTTGAGGTTAAATGACTTTTGCGTGTAAGAAAACACCGTATTGTTGCCCGTAACATGCGATTTGTGATAGTTAGGCGTTGAAACGTTTTTGATAAGTTCAAATTCGTCGGTATGCAACGTAAAATAAGCCGATGTATTGACCGAAAAATTGTCTGCAATACGCCCTGCAAAGCGTGCAGAGGTCAGAAAAGAGGAAGTTTTTTCGTGTTGGTCGGGGTATTTCGCCGAATAGAACGTGTTGGCGTCGTAATCTTTGTGTTGAAATCCCGCCTGAAAGTCCAAAAACGCCTCTTGTTTCATCGTAATACGGCTTTGCCACAAGGCATTGTATATGTTGTAAGCACTGTTTTTTGTATATCCGTCGGAATTCTTTGTTGCAAGCGACAGACTGTGCCGATGGCGGTTAAAATTCTTCGCAACGCTTGTTTCAACAGCCCAAAGCCCATGCTCACCTGCCGTTACTTCGGCGTCAACGGCCGGTTTTTTTGTGTTAACGGCCGCTTGGCTGCCTTTTTTCGTTATTATGTTGACAGCACCCGAAAATGCTCCCGCTCCGTACGCCAATGACGACGGTCCGCTCAATATTTCAATACGTTCAATGTCCGAAATGTTTACGGGAATGTCCATAGAATAGTGGCCGGTGTGCGGATTGGTGATGTTAATGCCGTTGAGAAGCACTGCCGTTTGGTCGAAATTTCCGCCCCTTAAGGATATGTCGGCCTGGACTCCGTGTTTGCCTCTTGTCTGAAGGTCAACGCCGCTGACAATGTCAAGCAATTCGTTGATACTTTGGGGTTTGAGGGCTTCTATTTGGCGTTTGTCCACCACATTTACAACCACTCCCGCAAGGCTTACGGGCGTTGCTGCGTCATCGCTCACCGTTACCTGCGGCAAAGAGCCGTACATCATCAGCGAATCGGTGTTTGTCTGTTGCCCTATGGCTTTTGTTACAGGGCTGTGGGTCAGTGTCATAACCGAAACAACCCCTATCGTCACTACCTTGTGCATTGAGTTGTATGCACTGTAGTTTTTGCGTTCAAAACGTTTGAAACGGAACGCTTTTTTGATTTGAAATTTTTGTTTAAACATAGATTTAATTAATAAATTGGTTATATAAAATAAAAACCCCGTCCCTTATTTGCATAAAAAACGGGGAAAAAACATGCACTATTGCAATTAATACGACGTATTTACGTCAGTTATACGTGTTTAGTCTTTGATAAATCGCGGTAAGTAATCTTTTGGTTGCGGAATTTCCGCTTAAATCTCGGGTCTAAAGTGAATCTTACCGAAACGTTTGTGATGATATCCGCCGTTACGTCTTCGGAATTCTTGACCGATTTGGACGTCATAGTCGGGGTAAACAACCCCATATCGCCGAATCTTACCGTGTGGCCTAACTGCAAAAACCTCATAGCCTGCGTCATAGCCTCGTTCAACACTGCCATTGCGTCCGATTTTGACACCGTAGACGACTGTTCTATGGCTTCAGCCAGCATGTCAAAGTCTATTTCTTTCAATCTGAACGGATAAGCAATGTATCTGTCTTCTTTTGTTCCGCTGGTTTTCATGGAACGTTTTTTCTTGATGTACTCCATATGGCGTAATTTTTTATTTTGTTAATGAATTTTATTAAAATTGCGGCGGTTTTTTTTCAGTCATCCGCCGTTGTTACGGTTGCAAAATTATATATTTTTTCAATACAAGGCTATATTTTGCCCTTAATTTTTTCGCCTGCCTCTATAACACGGCTGTTTGCCAACTGAAAATCAATGGTTTTAAACTTTTTTTTCAGATGTTTTGACGGTTTAAATATCAGTTTGAATTTTTCGATTGACTGTTTGTTGCATTCTTCTGGCGTATCGCACGCTTTGGCTTGCAATGACGGGAAAAAAGTCCCCAGCACGCCCATATCAACCGCATGTCCGACCGAAAGCATGGTAAAAATACAGTCTTCCATGGACACCAAAACGCTGTAAATGTCGCTTCTTGCCACTGTGGAAGATTGAGTTATCATCTCCGCAATCATATCCATGTCAACGGTTTTTTGGTTATACGCCGTCGCAACGTATTTTTCTGTCACTTTTCCTTTGATTGACACCTTTCTTTTCACCTTATAAAACGGAAATCCCGTCATAATCCCCTCCTTTTTTTATTCTTTTTTTTATAAATTCTTCTCTTTTTTATACAAATCCGTCCCTCTGACGTCCTTTTTTTTCGTTTTTTGCCCGTCCGTCCCCTTTGGACGCTTTACTTTTTTCGCTTTTTTGCCGTCCGTCCCCGTTGGACGCTTTACTTTTTTTAGAAAAAAGTAACAAAAAATCGTTCTTTTTAGGAAAAGAACCAAAAACTATGTTAACGACATGCCGTCCGCACTTGCTTTTTAACCCGTTTGTCGTTGGTTTCCGTCCGTTTTTACTTGCTTCTCCGTCTGTTTGTCGCCGTCAATCCCTTTTGGACGTCTTTAATTTTTCGTTTTTTGCCCGTCCGTCCCCGTTGGACGCTTTACTTTTTTTAGAAAAAAGTAACAAAAAATCGTTCTTTTTAGGAAAAGAACCAAAAACTATGTTAACGACGTGCCGTCCGCACTTGGTTTTTAGTCTGTTTGTCGTTGGTTTTACTCGTTCCCGCTTGTTTTTCCGTCCCTTTCTCGTCGTAACATCCCTCTTGGACGTCCTTTTTTTTCGCTTTTTTGCCTGCCCGTCAACTCTGACGCTTTACTTTTTTTAGAAAAAAGTAACAAAAAATCGTTCTTTTTAGGAAAAGAACCAAAAACTATGTTAACGACGTGCCGTCCGCCCGTACTTTTCCGTCCCTTTCTCGTCGTAACATCCCTCTTGGACGTGCTTTTTTTATTCATTCTTATACCTTATTATATATAGGTATAAATTTTCCTCCCTTTTTTCGCCGCTATATCCCCGTTGTTGTCTTTTAATTCTTCTATTTTTCGCCGCCATATCCCCGTTGTTATCTTTAATTTTTCCCTTTCTCGCCGGCACATACCATTTGGATGTCCTTTATTCTTCGTTTTCTTGCCGTCGTATCCCCGTTGGATGCTTTGTTTTGTGGTTTTTTAGTGGTTTTCAGTGGGTTGGCGTTAGTTTTCAGTCGGTTTTTCAGTGGTTTTCGGGTCTTTGGGCAGGGTTTATAGCCGTATTGTGTGCATTAAACGCCGTATTTTTTCTGTCAATGGGCGTTTTTTTTCCGTCAAACGCCCGATAAACTTCAGAAAGTCTGACTTTTACACTGAAAAAGTTTGACTTTACTTTCAAAAAGTTGGACTTTTCATATAAAAAGTCGGACTTTTTAATCAAAAAGTCGGACTTTTTTCAAAAAAAGTCGGACTTTTTTCAAAAAAAGTCGGACTTTTTTAAAGAAAGGTTGGGCTTTTCTGTTTCAAATGTCTGACTTTTCTAATAAGAACGGGCGTTTGACGGAAAAATTGTGCCGTTTGACGAAAAAAAACGGGCGTTTTTTTATACCTATATATAATATATGTATCCAAAAACGAAAAATGATGATGAAAAGAAAGCGGATGATTGCAATTTTTTTGTGAAAAATTTAAATAAAAAGTGCTTTTTATCCGTTAATATTTTGTGAGTTTGGTGTAGAAATAAGATGTAATCTCAGTTAAATGATTGATTTAAGCCCTTTAAAAGTGTGCGGAGTAAAGAAAAAATATCAAAAACCGCATATATTTTATCGGTGTAAGTATAAAGAGTGCTGAAAGTTAACGGATGTTTGACGGATTAATGATATGAAAACGGGAATTGAACCGATAATATTGGTAGGTCTGACGGTGGCAGTGCTGATTTGCATCACTGTTTCGGAGATTGCGGCGAGAAAACGGATAAAACGATGGAGTTTTTCGTCGTTAAAAGAGATAAAAGACTACTGTTTTTCGCTGGAGATACGGTGGAAATACGTCAAAATCATTACGTTGGCGGCGACCGTCGGGCTTTTTGTGTGCATGATACCGATGCTTGACGGACGGTTTTCGGCCTATTGGGCGGTGATTTTGGCGGGACTTGCCGCTTCCGTCGGTTTTGGAATGTGGCTTTATTACCAACTGCTGATAAAAGTGCTGACAAAATCGGAAGATTATGAATTTTTTGTACCTGAAAATCAACCGAAAGAAAGCAACAATGCGGCGGGAAAGAATATAAAATTTTTCCTTACGCCCGAACAACGTGTGGTTTTGGCTGAAAAGAAAGCCAGAGGGGCATTGGCAATGCTGCTTATTGTACTGTCGGAGTCGTTGTATATGAATTATTTTACAAGAGGCAACCGATATAACGACATAGAAGTCACAATTATCTGCTATGTGCTGCCTGTACCCGTGCTTTTGATTGCGGTGTATTTGCAAATAAAGGCTTATATTATGCGGAAAAATCTGAACAACGGTAAAAATAACACGGAAACCAACCGAAAATAAACCGAAAACGGTCGATTTTTTATACCTATATATAATATATGTATAGAAAAAAGCCGAAATCCAATTTAAAAACAAACGAAAATCAGCGACAAACGGTATAAAAACCACGGGCGTACGGCACGTCGTTAACATAGTTTTTGGTTCTTTTCCTAAAAAAGAATTTTTCGACTGGCTTTTGTCAAAAAGACAGTCAAACATTCTTTCTTTTTTGTTACTTTTTTCTAAAAAAAGTAAAGCGTCAGAGTTGACGGACGGCGAAAAGATGAAAAATTAAGAGCGTCAAACGGGGGCGGACAGAGAAAAAGCGAAAAAATCCAAGTAAAAAACGGGCGGATTTATACCTATATATAATAAGGTATAACAAAAAACGGCAGTATTAAAAACTGCCGCAAATGTTTTAAATAAATAAGAAGTGAAAAAACGTTTAAAACATTTGAATTAACAACTGAAAATTATGAAAACAATTAAACAATTGTCGTAGTTTCAAATGATTATTCGTACTGTTGCAATTGCAACTCGCCGTCCAAATACATGGAGGCGTTCATTGCCAAGGCTCCCATCTCGTCTTCGCCCGGATAAACGTAAATCGGTGCAATCCAATCAATGCGGTCTGACAATTCTTTGACGAACGGCTTGCCGTAAGCGATGCCTCCCGTGATTAAGATGGCGTCTATTGTCTTGGTTTTGCCGTGCAGTACCGCTGCTTGCGAACCTACTTCCTTGGCTACTTGGTATGCCATGGCGGATTGGATGAATGCGTATTTTTCATCGCCTTCTTTGGCTTTGATTTCCACCGTAAGAGCGTCGTTAGTGCCTAAATATGCAACGAAACCGCCCTCTCCGACAATCATTTTGCGTATTTGTTGTTCGGTATATCGGCCGCTGAAGCACAAAGAAATAAGTTTGGTCATCGGCACCGAGCCGCTGCGTTCCGGCGAGAAAGGACCGTCGCCGTCCAAAGCCTGATTGGCGTCAATAACTTTGCCTTGGTAGTGCGCTCCGACGGATATTCCTCCGCCTAAATGGACAACTATAAGGTTAAGGTCTTCGTATTTTTTGCCCTGACCGTGTTCCCTTGCATAACGACGGGCTATTGCCTTTTGGTTAAGGCAGTGGAAAATGGAATTTCTCGGCATAAGAGGGTGGCCGCTCAGCTTGGCAATCTCTTCTCTTTCGTCGGTAACTCCGGCATCGGCTATTATGGCTTTGACACCAATCTCTTTAGCTATTTCGTTGGCTATAAGTCCGCCTAAATTGCACGCATGCTGACCGGCATAGCCTATCTGCAGGTCGTGAATCATAGCTTTGTTGACCTCCCAAACGCCTCCCGGCGTGGATTTTGTCAATCCGCCGCGTCCTATAATAATTTTGAAGTCATTAATATTGAAACCTGCCTGCCGTACTTCCTCAAGACACAAATTTTTTCTGAACTGATATTGGTCTGCAATGTGTTCAAAAGGTTTTAAATCCTCCGCCTGATGTTTGATATTCTTATCAAAAAGTTTGTTTTCTCCGTCAAATACAGCGATTTTTGTAGAAGTGCTGCCCGGATTAATGGCTAAAATTAATTTATTATACATAGTTTTTTTGTTATTATTTCGTATAAGGGAATGCAAAGGTATGAATTTTTTTTGACAATCCGCCGCTTTTTTCTTGTTTATTGAAAAAATTGTAATAATTTTGCACCGTTTTTAAGGCGGAAATAACACTAAATACATATATATTATGGCAACACAGATTAATGACAACAACTTTGAACAGTTTGTAAACGCCCAATCGGGATTGGTAGTCTTGGACTGCGGGGCAACATGGTGCGGTCCGTGCCAGCACATAGCACCGATTATAGATGAATTGGCAAAAGAATACGAAGGTAAAGCGTTGATTGCCAAGTGCGATGTGGACGATTCGCCCGAGATTCCGTCCAAATTCGGCATAAGAAACGTTCCTACGGTGTTGTTTATCAAAAACGGAGAGTTGAAAGACAAGCTTGTGGGCGCACAAAGCAAAAGTTCTTACAAAGAAAAGATAGAACAATATCTTTAAAATCCGTGTTTTACGGGAGGCAAACGCCGTTTGCCTCCCGTTTTTTGCAGACTTATGGATTGGGAAGGGCTGAACCGTTACAACAAGTTTGAGTTGCGCGCCCGTCAGGCAGTGGAAGGCTTTATGACGGGGCTGCATTCGTCGCCGTTGAGGGGCTTTTCGGTGGAATTTTCGGACTACCGGGCGTATAATCAAGGCGAGTCAACGAAAAATATTGATTGGAAACTGTTTGCACGTACCGACCGTTTGTATGTAAAAAACTTTATGCAGGAAACAAACCTGCGTTGCGTCATACTGTTGGACCAAAGCCGTTCCATGTGTTTCCCGTTTGACGAAAAAAACAAGAGTTTTCAGCATCCTGACAAACGTATTTTTTCCGTTTATGCGGCCGCTGCCGTCATTCAGATGTTGTATAATCAGAGGGATGCGTTCGCTTTGGGGCTGATTTCGTCCGATGTTGACTTTATTACGCCCGTGCGCAGCAGTAATCAGCACCGTCACTACATTTTTTCGCTGATGGAAGCCCTTACACAAAAGCCTTACACCGATTTTCCGCAGAGCGGCGGCATACACAAGGCGTTAGACCGTATCAGTGAGAGCATTCACCGCAGAAGTATGGTGGTTGTGTTCAGCGACTTGATGTTTGACAAGGCTTATGACGGCGAATTTATACGGTCGTTGGAACATCTGCGGCATATGAAACACGAAGTTTTGTTGTTCCATGTGCTTGACGACAGGTTGGAAGGGCAGTTGGCGTATAAAAACCGTCCGTACAAGTTCGTGGATGCCGAAACTTCGCACAGCATAAAGCTTAATCCCGTACAGTTTCAGCAGACTTACAGCCAAATAATGCAGCAAAGAATGAAAAACATACGCACTGCATGCAATAATCTGATGATTGACTGCGTTCAATGCGACATAAACCAACCGTACGACCGCATTTTGCGTCCTTATTTTTACAAAAGACGGCGGTTGATGTAAAAAAAAAGTTGTATTTTTGCAGTGTAAAAGACGGCGGATGGCATTTTTTTTGATGAAAAACCGTATGTTGACTTTGAAAACATATAAATATTTTAAAGAAATGAAACGTATTCTTGTTCTGATAACCCTGATTTTTGCGGTAAATATTACGCTTTTCTCGCAGGAAAAGACGGGTGCAAAGATAAGCGGAGGCTCTTACGCACAGATAAGTTTCAACGAAGTGGAGCATGATTACGGAACAATCAAAAAAAACAGCGACGGCGTATGCGAATTTGTATACAAAAACACGGGCAAAGCTCCGTTGGTTATCACCAACGTGCGTTCCTCGTGCGGATGTACGGTGCCTTCGTGGAGCAGTGAGCCGTTGATGCCCGGACAAACGGGAGTGATAAAGGTAAAGTACAATACCGAGAGTACGGGAGAGTTTGTTAGGACCATAAACGTGGAAACTAACGCCGCCAACGGCAACAAAGGCAAAGTAAAACTGACTGTTAAAGGCAGGGTAATATACCAATCAAAAGATTAATTAACCAATTTAATAACAATTTACAGATATGAAAAGATTTTTGTTAACAGCAATTCTGTCACTTGTGACTGTTTTTTCGGTAAACGCACAGGTTAAAACGGATAACAAGACTAACGGCGGCACGCAAGCCGAGATTACATTCGTAACCAAGGAACATGATTACGGTACAATAGAGAAAGGAGCAAACGGAGATTGCGAATTCGTGTACAAAAACACGGGAAAAGCACCGTTGATGCTTACAAGCGTTAAATCAACATGCGGTTGCACTATACCTAAATGGTCAAAAGAGCCGTTGATGCCGGGACAAACGGCGGTTATACGCGTTCATTATGACACCAAAAGAGTGGGAAGTTTTACGAAAACTATCAATGTTGATTCAAATGCGGGCAATGCCCAGCAGGGAAGAGTTCAGTTAACCATAAAAGGTAAAGTACAATAATAATTAAACAACTAAAAAATGCCGAGAATTTCAGAAAAAGGAGCTACTTTACAGGCTTCAGCTATAAGAAAATTGGTGCCTTTTGCCGATGCAGCAAAAGAAAGAGGAATAAAAATATATCACCTTAACATCGGACAACCCGATATAAAAACCCCTACGGGAGCATTGGACGCTTTGCGTAAGGCGGATATGGGGATTGTGGCGTACACTCCGTCAAACGGTAACGCATCTTACAGAAAAAAACTTTGCGAATATTACAACCGTTTCAACATCAAACTTGACCCTAAAGACATAATTATAACATGCGGAGGCAGCGAAGCGTTGCAAATAGCGTTCAACGTTTGTTTGAACGAGGGTGAAGAGGTGTTGGTGTCCGAACCTTACTACGCAAACTACAATTCGTTTGCAAAACTTTCGGGTGCGGTGATAAAAACCATCCCTTCGTCAATAGATACGGGCTTTGCATTGCCGCCGATGGAAGAGTTTGAAAAAGCAATCACTCCAAAGACCCGTGCAATCATGGTCTGCAACCCTAACAACCCTACGGGTTATCTTTACACCGAAGAAGAGTTGAGAAAATTGGCCGAGATAGTTAAGAAACACGACTTGTTCCTGTTCGCAGACGAAGTTTACAGGGAATTTGTTTACGACGGACAGAAACATTTCTCGGTTATGCAGATAGAGGGAATAGAAGAAAACGCAATACTTTTGGATTCGGTTTCCAAACGTTACTCTGCATGCGGAGCAAGAGAAGGAATGATTATCTCAAAGAACAAAGAAGTGATGGCATCGGCTATGAAAATGGCACAAGCCCGCTTGTGTCCTCCGTATTTCGGTCAGATATTCTCGGAAGCCGCAATTGACACCCCGGAAAGTTATTTCAAAGAAGTTAACGACGAGTATGACCGCAGAAGAAGAGCCTTGGTAAAAGGAATAAACGAAATACCGGGCTGTAAATGTCCTAATCCTAACGGAGCATTCTATACAATGATAGAAATGCCGATAGACGACAGTGACAAATTCTGCCAATGGTTGTTGACCGACTTCAACCTTAACGGCGAAACGGTAATGTTGGCACCGGGAACGGGCTTTTATGCAGACCCTGAAAAAGGAAGAAAACAGGCACGTATCACTTATTGTCTGTGCATAGAAGATTTGATGGCAGGTATCAACTGTTTGAAAGAAGCGTTGAAGATTTATCCGGGAAGAACAAACTGATAAAACGTCATATTTTTGAATTCGGCCGTTGTCTTTTCTTTAGATAGCGGCCGTTATTTATTGTTTTGCAGAAAAAAAAAGATACGTTTTCCTACGTGTGTTGTCTGTTTTTTCAGAAAAAATATTTACTTTTGCAGTGTGAATATGATAGTTATAAACAAATTAAATCAATGTATAAAAAAATGGAAACCATAATCAAAAGCAAAAACACTGCGGCAGCATTTGGCGGAAAACGATTCCTAACGGATGTTGAACATCTGACGGCGGGGGGGTATTTTCGGACAATAAAACAGTAACCCGCACCAATATATTTAAATATCTGACCCGATTATTTATATTTACTTTCTTTTTAATTTCATCCTTATTCAATCTTTCCGCCCAAACATTTACTGTAGACGGAATTACATATGCCGTAAAAAGTTCTTCTAAAGTTTCTGTTACAAAATCTGGTGGTGACACATATTCAGGTGATATTGTCATACCGTCAACTGTAGAGTATAACGGTACTACATACTCAGTTACGGGTATTGCAGAAACAGCATTTAATTCTTCTTCATTGACGAGTGTACAAATACCTAACACTGTTACATCTATTGGAAATAATGCCTTCGGAGCGTGTAAGAAGTTAAAAACTATTGAAATTCCAAACAGTGTTACGACTATAGGATATTATGCTTTTAGTAATTGTGAAGCATTAACAACTGTTAAATTATCAGAAAATATCACGTCTATACCTGTCAATGGTTTTGTTTCTTGTAAATCATTGACAAGTATAGAAATACCTGCGGGTGTAACTAATATCGGAAACTATGCCTTTCATTATTGTAACAAATTAAAAACAGTTACATTTAAGGGTGACTGTCCGACTTTTTCTGGAGAAAAAAATTTTTATCAATGCAATGCAATAAAGGATATATATGTACCGTGTGAATATTTTTCAAATTATAAAAATTCAACGGGATTAACAGATGCACAAAAGTTGTTGTTGAACCGTATTGAAACAATAAACGAAAACATATATATTGATTGCGATTGCCATACATATGCAGACAATATAACCATAAAGTCTGGAGCATCGTTGGCGTTTACCAATTACAGCAATGTGGCTACTGTATTGGCAGGAAAGACTATTAATGTGGAAAGAACGCTGTCTGTGGATAAGTGGTCATTGCTTGGAAATATATCGTCAACGCAGACATACGCAGTGTTGGATAACAACATCGGCACTGCAACATCGCAAGCCCATGCAATAAGTGCAGCACCGTATGATTATACAACGAACCAATGGAGCGGAACATATGCGTACTATAAAGACGCAACGCCGAAGAATTACGGTTCGTTCTTTGTTTGGCCTCACAAGGAAAAATGGACGGACAACGGACAGGACGGAGAAGAACTTGCGGACAACTATATAACCTTGACGCAGACAATAGCGGCAGAGGATTTGAATTTTTCCGACGTTATCTTTGACGGAATAAAAAACCAAGGCGATGATGCAAAAAAATGGTTCGCCCTTTCCAATCCGTTTTTAGGAAAACTTCGGTTGGATAAATTTTATTCTACTAATATGAGCATGGGCGGACAGATACAAGGCACTAATGCATACGTATGGAGCAGTGCAGGCGATTGGACGGAAGTTGACATGGAGAGCGCCGATATGCTTTACCCTGCAACAGGCTTTATGGTAGCGGGAACAGATGCACAGCCGGCCTTTTCATTTGCTTACGATATGACTGCCTACGAAGATATATCCGCAACAATATATAAGTCTGCAAAAACAGACAAAATCATATTTACTGCGACGGCTAACGGCATTGAAAAGAAAGTCTACGCCAAATTGGACGAAAATGCAACGAACGGATTTGATATAAAGGACTCTTATGTAATGTTCTCTTCCAATGAAGATGCTGTCAATCCGTACTTTGTTGTTGAAAACAAAGATTTGTTGGAAAACCGTTTCAATCAATTGCCGTACGTAGCGGATTTGTGTTTTAATTCATATAAATCAAATACCGTAGACTTCGCACTTACATCCATCAACGAAGACATACAAGTTTCGTTGATAGATGTGATGAATGAAAATAAAGAAACTGTATTGACAACTGACGAACCTATAACCTTAACCGTTGACAACGGAAGCAATGAGTGCAGATATAAGATAAAGTTTGCTGATAAAAAATCGTCTGTCATAACGGCAGAAAACTCTGCGGAAAATATTTCAATATGGAATAACGGCAGAAAGATTACCGTAAGCGGAGAGAATTTAAGCAAAGCGGAAATAATAAACACATTGGGACAGACAGTGCATATGCAAAATCTTGCTGTCAACGGGGCAACGTTTGACACACATCTGACAGACGGAGCATATATAATAAAGGTGTATAACAAATCCAATGCGGCAAAGACGGCAAAGATAATAATAAAATAAGGAGACATTAAGATGAAAAAGACAATAATAATATCGGCAGTGATGATTTTCAGTACTTTGACATTGACGGCACAGCCGCCTAAACCGAACAAAGATGCGACAGGACCGGGTTATATACACAACACCCATGCAGAAAAAGGACCTGTGGGTACGGCAACTTTATTGTTATTAGGCTTGGGCAGTGCAACGCTTGGCTATAAACTGCACAAAACCCACAAAGAAGAACAGGAGAAATAAACAAGAAAGCATAGAAAAAATTTTTAATTAATAAATTAGGGTGTAGCGTAACAAAAGAAATGACGCTGCACCCTTTCTTTTTTTGAATATTATCTGTATTTCAGATAAAACATTGTTAATTGACAGAGGATAAAACATAAGTGTGCGGCGAAAAACGGTGCTAATCACCGCAAATTTTGCGGTGATTAGCACAAATTCCTTATAAAAGATACGTTGTTTAATACTTACTGTACTATCAATTTCTTTTTGGCGGAGCCTTGACGGGTGCGGATTAGCAAGGTGTAGTTACCTTTAGGGTATAGGCTGACATCCAATGATGTGCTGTATGCGTTGACAGGTTTTGTGTCAAGGAGTTGACCTATCATGTTGTACAGTTCTATTGACTCAATGTTGAACGAACTTTGTACGGTCACTTCGCTTGTTGCAGGGTTCGGATAAACGTTGGAAAACTTTGCAATATCTGCGTCGTTCAGTCCTGCCACAAACAGTGTAGAATCATATTCTCCTATTATAGGGAACAACATAAACACACGGCCGTTATATTCAGGTGTCCAATCTTCCACATAATGTAAATCGCAATTTTCAGCATAATGGTAAGTTTTTATTTTCGGCAAAACATCTCCGTAGTTTTCCTTACATTTATCATTTGTGACGGCTAAACGTACTTCACCTGCAGGGTGTTGGTTGTAACCGTCTTTACCTGGTTTAGGCGTTTGGGCATAAACATAGAAATGACCGTTTACATTAATAGGTTCATAGAAAAAATATTCGGAAAATTTGTATGACGGAACTTGCACTCTAATTGAATCTTTAATATATACATACGATTTCATATTAGTATCCATAATACCGAACCTGAACGGAGGTATATCTACAGCTTGATAATCCCTCCACATTAATGCAGCGATACCTATAACGGTAAGAGGTTTTTCCGTGTAATACGGTTGTGCATAATCATACAATATTTTTACATCAATAATATCGTTTGCCGTTTGTATGGACCAAAAATCAATATACGAAGAGATTGATCTATCAAAACTCATACACGGATTTTCGCCTTGATATATTTGCGGTAGCAGATATTGATTGGCATGCGGAAAATAAGTATTGGTATCAATCTGTCCGAATAGATTGATAGAAGCAATACTAATAATTGCTAATAAAACTAACTTTTTCATTGGTTTGTTCCTTTTTTGTTTTTTTACTGTTTTATAATTTAATCTTTACAATCATATGAATAAAAATCATCAGACAATTTTATTGATTGAACGAAAGACTGTCCTAACGGATGGTTTGTTATATTTGAATAAGAACAACTGTTTGCAGGATAGAAAGAACTTCCGATTTTCTCTGTTAAAGGTTTGGTATTCATACAAGAAGAAGAGTAATCTCCCACTTTAGCATCAAACCAATAAACAGCATTGTTGTTTGTGTTCCCTATTCCGTGTCCAGAAGTGATAAAATAATCTATATGCGGAGTTATTGTTCTTAAATTGTAGTAAAACTGCCAATTATACAATGGAAATACTGCAGTCAGAGTATCCATATACGGATAAGGCTGGTAGATATAATCTTTAAAAATGGTATCTCTTGACAAGCAATGTATCATCTGATTATCGTTATCGTGGCATAAATCAGTTATGATGTGACGTAATAACCCTGAATCCACAATAAAATCATCTATGATATGAAGAGTGTTTAAATCAATAATAGCAAATTCATCGGTTAAATCATCATTGACAACACCGATAATAGCTTGATTGCCGTTTACAAAATTTTCGTAAATACCGTAACCCGGCATTTCCTCTATTAAATATTTTGAAAATAAATACCGTTCTTGTGTTCCGAATATTTCTCCTGTATGATTGTGCATATTATTTTTATTATGTACATAAACAATACATTGGGAGCTGGAAACAGTACCAAGTACACTAACATAATCATCTGTCACAATCAAATCATTCAACCTATAGGGATTTCTAAATGCATCAAGTGATTGATTCATCCAATCAATATCAAAAACATATCCTCCGTCTGTTGTGGTCGCTATCTTAAAACCATCTACAGTCGGATATGCACGTATTTTTGTTAAATTAAGCCAGGAAAATTCTGACGGTATATCCAATATATTTATGGTAGTACTTCCTGCAAATAAAGTAGAAAAATCAACAAATCCGACAGAACTTGTATAGGGAGTTGTAGATAATTTTCCGCAAAAAACGATGAAACCATAAATGATATCAAAGTCTGTAATCAAAAAATTTTGAACTTCTGCCACTTGGATTGTATTTGTTCCTTCCAGCGTAAGCATAAAGAAGGAATTTTGATTACTTGAATCATGAGCCAATGTGATAACTATTCCTACATCATCAGCACAAATTGTTTTAGATGAAAATGTAGTGTTAATGTTATTAAAATAATTTAATTTTTGGGCAGATACTGCACCTGTATAACTTATTTGCCCTTGTGCTGCACTTATTACTAATAACAGTGCTGCGAAAAATAATAAATACTTAATTCTTTTCATATTAAATTAATTTTTATTGTGTTATTAATTATTTAAAATCTTTTCTTTGACGGCGTTTTTTCCTCAAATAAAATCTGTAAATAAAACTTTCGCAATAACAATGTTTCTTTTCGTTGGTAAAAGAAAGAAATTTATCACTCGCACCTTGCAAGGAAAAAACATTTGGGTTTGCAAGATGCTAAAACATCAGCAAATTGTTTTTACCCAGAACAAAGATATAATTCACACAAAATGAATAACTAAAAGATAATATGGTATTTTTATTTTTCATAAAATGAGTTTTGTTAACAATCAATTTTACATTTTATCGCTGCAAAAATACAAATTTATTTTTAATCCGCAAAAAAATCACCCGCCTTTTTCGTTTTTTATTTCCGTTCAACCTCACATAATTTTTACATAACGGCAATAACTTGCCGCCCTTTTTCATTTGATTTTTGCCCAATACAATAAAAATTTTGCCCTTTGAGAAAGTAAACACAAAAAAATCTGATTTTTTGCCTCAAAAAAATAGGTTTTTTCGGTGAAAAAATGTGATTTTTTTGAGATTACTTTCTGAAAGGGCGGCGAAGTAATGCCGTTGGGCAGCGGTGAAGGAAGAAAAGGCGGGGAAAAAGGGGAGAAAAGGCGGGAATGGAGTGCGGTTTGGCGGAAATTAAGGTACGATAAAAAGGCGGTAAAGGGCTGTTGTGTGGGAATTGGGCGTGGATTGGGGGATATTTTTGGGGTTGCGGGCGGTAATTGAAAAAAAAGTTGTACTTTTGGAAATTGATTTTAATCATGTATTAACGGTAACGGACTGCAAAGAAAAGGAAAATTGAATGTAAGGCGTTGTTAATCAGATTGGACGGAAATAAATATAATTATGACGAAAAACGAAAACATATCCGTTAAAGACATCAAAAACCCGGCAAGACCGTTGAAAAAAGCGGGAAAAAAGGAGAGCGTACCACGGTGGTATATAGCCGAATGCAAACCGACAAAGGAACGGACGGTGAGAACCATGCTGAAAAATGCAGGCTACAACGTGTATGTTGCCGCTCAAAGCGAAGAGCATATATACAAAAGCCGTAACAGACGTACGGTGGAGAAGATAGTTATTCCCGGAAAGTTGTTCGTTTGTGTTGAAGAAGAAAAGCTGATGGATATAATGCAGACGTTTTCTTCGGTATACCGCTTTCAAAAAGAACGGGCGGGATTGGAGAACCAATACGGCAGCAAACCTTTTGCGTTCGTTCCTGACAATCAGATGGAACAGTTGCAGTTTATTTTAAACAAAGCCGAAAAACCTGTTTTCTTTACAGCCGAAAACTTTAAGTTGAACCAAAAAGTAAAAGTTGTAAGCGGACCGTTTGAAGGCATGGAGGGTTGGTTTTACCGCACCGCAGCCTCGTCGTACATAGTCATAAGGGTGGAGATGGGCGAAAACAATCTGGTTTATACCGAAATACCTGTTGAAGATGTCCGCCCGATAGATGAATAAAAAAAGTTTTTGCGGCGGAATTACAGCAGTGAATTCATTTTGAACATACACGGACGGGCAATGTCTTCAAGCAAAACGAAGTTTATACATCCGTCGGTGTTCTTTTTGTCGTTAAGCATAAGGGAATACAATTCTTTTAAGTCTTTTTCATAGTCGGGTACAGTGTAATTATTGCGGATATATTGCTCAATCTTTCCGGCTTTAACACGGTCAAATCCGCAGTGACGCACGCTTAAATCCAATGCGTAGAGCATTCCCGCCGCTACGCTCACACCGTGCGGCAGGTGATAGTACATCTCAACGGCATGTCCGAGCGTATGGCCGAAGTTGAGTTTGCGGCGTATGCCCGTATCCGTCGGGTCTGCCTTGACGGTTTGTTCTTTCATCATAATGCAAGGGTTTATAAAAGGCGTAATATCCGAAAGCACGGGTCGGCAGTCAATAAATTTTAACGCAGAGGGAGCATCGCACACAAGAAAAGTCTTTAACATTTCGGTCGAACCCTCAAGTATTTGTTCTTCGTTCAGGGAAAAAAGAAATTCGGTGTCAACAAACACTTCGCTTTTGAAGTTGAACGTACCGATAAGGTTTTTTATACCCGAATGGTTCACCGCAGTCTTGCCGCCGACAGAGGCGTCAACCATTGCCAAAAGAGTTGTGGGCAGATTGATGTTCTGTATGCCGCGTTTGTAAACCGAAGCGACAAACCCTCCCATATCCGTTACACATCCTCCGCCCAAGGACAAAAGGCATGCGTTGCGGTCTGCACGGCTTTCGCTCAAGGCAGATATAAGGTTTTCCGCAGTTTGCAGGTTTTTGTTTTCTTCGCCTGCGGGTATTTCCAACAGTACGGCCTGCATGTCGGCTATTATGTCGGCTTTTTCCAGCAACAAGGGCATGCAATGCACGGAAGTGTTGGTGTCGGTTAATAAAAAAAGTTGCGAGAAATTGTTTTCTTTGATGTATTGTTGCAATCCGTCTATGTGCTTCATAATATTTTTTCGTTTAATTCCAGCCAAACGTTTTCCGCCTGCGAGGTTTCGTCCATTATTTGCTGCAAACGTTGTCCCGTCTGCACTATCTGCGTGCTTGAAAGCGTACCTGAAGACAAAAGCTCGGTCAGTTCCTTTTTTTCTTTTTCCAATGCGGCAATAAGCGTTTCGGTTTCTTCCAACAGTTTTTGTTCTTTGAACGACAGTTTGACGGCTTTGCGTTGCATGGCTTTTTGTTGTTTTTGCAGTTTGTAGCCGTTGGCATTGTCCGAAGCGGCAGACGGAGGGTTTTGTTTTTGCTTTTGTTGTTTTACGTAGTCGGAATAAGGCAGATAAAAATCCTTTATTTTGCCGTCGGATTCAAAGATAAAAGAATGGTTTTGCGAAATGTTTTCAATAAACCGTTTGTCGTGCGAAACCAAGAGCAGACATCCTTTGTAGTTAATCAGAAACTCTTCCAGCGTAAGCAGGGAATAAATATCCAAATCGTTTGTCGGTTCGTCCAAAATCAAAAAATTTGGGTTGCCTATCAAGGTTTTGAGCAAGTAAAGCCGCCGTTTTTCACCGCCCGACAACAATCCGTACTGGTGGAATTGCATGTCCTTGTTAAAGCCGAACTTTTCCAAAAACGACGATGCGGACATGTCGTATTTTTTTCCGTCGTTGTTGACGGTTATTGACTCCGCAATGTCTTTGATTATGTCTATAACTCGTTTGGTAGGCTCTTCCTCAAGACCTTTTTGCTGATAATAGCCGAAACTTACGGTTTCGCCTTTGATGATTGTCCCCGACGTTTGTTTTTCTTTGCCCATGATGATGTTCAACAGCGTGCTTTTGCCGCATCCGTTGCGTCCTATCACCGCTATCTTGTCGCCTTTTTTGAATGTGTAGGAGAAATTTTTTATCAAAGGGCGGTCTTTGTCAAACGATTTGCTTATATCGTTTATCTCCAATATCTTTTTGCCTATGCGGTTTTCTATTACGGAGAGTTTTTCCTGTTCTTTGTCTTGTTTTTGAAATGCTTTCTGTTTTATGGATTCAAAGTTTTCAATACGTTTTTTGCTTTTTGTTCCCCTTGCCTGCGGCATGCGGTTTATCCAGTCCAGCTCGCGTGCATACAGATTGCGGGCTTTGTCTATTTCGGCCTTGAGCAACGCCGCCCGTTCTTCTTTTTTGTCCAAAAACCAGTCAAACAAACGTATGTTTTCGTGCTTTGAACAGTTGTAACGGCTTATTTGACCTTTGTACAGTTCGTATATGTCGGTGCAGACTTTGTCTATAAAATCCCTGTCGTGCGTTACAATCAAAAGGGTTACGTTTTTCTTTATCAGATAACCCTCCAACCATGCAATCATGTCCATATCCAAATGGTTGGTAGGCTCGTCTAATACGTAGAACTGCGAATTTTTGAGCAATACTTTGGCAAGGGCTACCTTTTTTTGTTCGCCTCCCGACAGCAAATTGAGAGGTTTTTGCAAGTCGGTTATGCCGAAAACGGACATCATCTGCGATGCACGGGCTATAAACGAATCTTTGTCTTCCGTATGTGGCTCATGGCATGACATAAGTTCGTCAATAACGCAGCAGGATTCGTTTTTCCATGTGTTTTGCGGTAGATAGGACGGGTAGGCCGAAGAGTTGAAGATGATGTTTCCGCCGTCCCTTTGCATAGGGTCAAACAACATGTTGAGCAATGTAGATTTGCCTTCGCCGTTGCGGCCTATAAGGGCTATTTTCTGGCCTTTGTTCACCCCGAACGACAGGTCGGAAAAGATTACTTTGTCGCCGAAAGATTTGTAAAGGTGTTCGGCCGTCAGTATTGCTTCCATAATTTTAAAGCCTTTTTACTTTTTGCAAAAGTAATATATATATTTTGTAAAATTGTTTTCAGAAAAGAAAAAATCCTTTTCAGAAAACAATTTTTTCTTTTCAGAAAAGAATTTTTTGAAATTATTTTTGGGTAATTCGGAATTTGTTTATAACTTTGCGTTTTATTTTGAAAAACATTGACCGCAAGGGAACAATTAAAAAATAAATAACAGATATTATGGATAAATTACTTTTATTGGGCGACGAAGCAATCGCTCAAGCCGCTATCGATGCGGGATTGTCCGGTGTTTTTGCATATCCCGGCACTCCGTCCACAGAGATAACGGAATATATACAGGATTCAAAACAAGCAAAAGAATTGGGAATAAGAAGCAATTGGGCTTGTAATGAAAAAACGGCTATGGAAGCCGCAATAGGAATGTCGTACGCAGGCAAACGTGCCATGTTTTGCTGCAAGCATGTGGGCATGAACGTTGCTGCAGACCCGTTTATGAACTCTGCAATCACGGGTGCAAACGGAGGATTGGTCTATATAGCAGCCGACGACCCGAGCATGCACTCCTCGCAGGATGAGCAGGATTCACGCCAATATGCAGATTTTGCAATGATTCCTTGCTTGGAACCGTCCAATCAACAAGAGGCTTACGACATGGTGCATTACGCTTTTGAAATATCGGAGAAATATCACACTCCGGTTATGATAAGAGTTACCACGCGTTTGGCTCACTCACGTGCAGGCGTTGTAAGAAAGACAGCCGTAAGGGAACAGAACAATTTGACTCTTCCTGTTGACAAACGCCAATACATATTGCTTCCCGTTAATGCGAAACGTCATTACAAGAGTTTGATTGCCAAACAGGACGATTTGATGCGTGAAAGCGAAACAAAAGGCTTTAACACACTTGTAAAAGGTGAAAACAAAAAATTAGGTATAGTAGCCTGCGGATTGGGATACAACTATTTGATGGAAAACTTCAAAGACGGCAAATGTCCTTACAGCGTTTTGAAAGTTTCACAGTATCCTATGCCGGAAAATCTTCTGCAAACACTTTACGACGAAAGCGAAGAATTGTTGGTAGTTGAGGAAGGACAGCCTATTTATGAGAGATTAATCAAAGGATTGTTGAAAAACTCCAAACCTATTCACGGACGTTTGGACGGAACTATACAAAGGGACGGAGAATTGTCACCTAACAGCGTAGCCAAAGCAGTAGGCATTGACGTAGAGGGCGGCTTTGAAATACCAAGTTTAGTTGCTCCGCGTCCGCCTAAACTTTGTGACGGATGCCCTCACAGAGATTCTTACTTGGCATTAAATGAGGCTATGAAAGAATTCGGTGACAGCAGAGTATTTTCAGATATAGGTTGTTATACATTGGGTGCTTTGCCTCCGTTCAACGCTATCTATTCCACTGTTGATATGGGTGCTTCCATCACAATGGCAAAAGGTGCTGCCGAAGCCGACTTAAAACCTACCGTTGCCGTAATCGGTGACTCTACTTTCACTCACAGCGGTATGACAGGCTTGCTTGACTGTTGCGTAGATAATATTCCTGTGACTGTTATCATACTTGACAACGATATTACCGCAATGACGGGTTCCCAAAAGTCGTCCGCAACCGGCAGAATAGAGAGTATCTGTACGGGTATCGGAGTTGACCCTGCCCATATCAGAGTTCTTTCTCCTTTGGCAAAGAACCACGAGGAGAATGTGAAGATTATGAAAGAGGAAATAGCATACAAGGGCGTCAGCGTCATAATTCCGAGAAGAGATTGTATAGTTTGGGCTAACAAGAAACGTAAAATGTTAAAGAAATAAGGAGGACTGTTAAAATGAAGATAGATATAATATTGTGCGGAGTAGGCGGTATGGGAGCATTGTCAAGTGCTGCCATAATATCTAAAGCAGCTTTGGAAATGGGTATGTACATGAAACAGGCGGAAACCCACGGTATGAGCCAAAGAGGAGGCGATGTTCAATCACATTTGCGTTTGAGCGACGAGCCTATTTCTTCCGACCTTATCCCAGAAGGACAATGCGACCTTATCCTGTCCGTTGAACCTATGGAAGCATTGCGTTACGTTAATTTTTTGAACAAAAAAACAGGTTGGATTATAACCGACTCCAATCCTTTCGTAAATATTCCTAACTACCCTGATATGTCGGACATTGAAAAGGAGATTAACAATATTCCGAACCATATCTTCCACGATTTTACCTCGGTTGCCAAAGAGGTAAAGAATCCTAAAGGCGTTAACATGGTGGTTTTGGGTGCTGCAAGCAAATATCTGAAGATTGATATTGAGAAATTGGAAGATGCAGTGCGTGCTAACTTCGCAAGAAAGGGCGAAGAAATAGTTGAAGCCAACATTAAAGCCCTTCGGGCAGGCAGGGAAATAGCCGACAAACAGTTGTAATTACAACAAAATAATGTAAACAAAATTTTAAGACCGCATCATATTACAGTTTGGTGCGGTCTTTTTTGTGAATATTCTGTTTCGAACAAAATTAAATTCTGAAAACCGATGAAAAAAATCTCTTTGCTTTTTATTTGTTTTTTGATGTTGCAAAATTTATTTGCACAGGATTTATGCGTTGCAACATATAATATAAGGAATAAGAACAGCCGCGATTCCGTTAACGGCAATGAGTGGCAAAAACGTTGCGCGGTTCTGTGTTCGCAAATCAATTATGAACAGCCCGATGTATTGGGTACACAGGAGGTGTTGCACTCGCAACTGATTGATATGCTGAATGCTTTGGACGGTTACGGCTATATAGGCGTAGGACGAGAAGACGGCAAACAGTCGGGTGAATATGCCGCCGTGTTTTATAAAAAAGACAGGATAGAACTTGAAGACAGCGGTCATTTTTGGTTGAATGAACAGACGGACGTTCCGCTTAAAGGTTGGGATGCTGCATGTGTGAGAATCTGTACGTGGGGACGTTTTAAGGAAAAACAAAGCGGAAAGATTTTTTATATGTTCAATCTGCACAT
Source organism: Bacteroidales bacterium (assembly GCA_017934545.1). Lineage (GTDB taxonomy): Bacteria > Bacteroidota > Bacteroidia > Bacteroidales > P3 > Scybalousia_A. Next base: position 119,066 of record JAGBJI010000009.1, on the reverse strand, counting down.
GGACCACGTAGGAGTGGAGGCAAGGCAAAAAAGTTCGGAGTTGGTTGTCAGAAAGATAAAGGAAACAGCCAAAGACAATCCCGCCGTATTGACGGGTGATTTCAATGTTGACCAAACTGACGGCATTTATACAATATTTACACAATCGCAATTGTTGTCGGACTGTTATACTTCGGCACGTTTGAAATTTATTACTAACGGAACGTTCAACAATTTTAATTCCGACGTGACCACAAGCAGCCGAATAGACCATATCTTTGTTACAAAACATTTTTATGTTGACCGCTATGCCGTGCTGACAGACGGATATTGGGACAAATCATATGCGGATGATAGCGAAAAAGCAGTGGACGCTCCGAAAGAAATTCAATTCAAAAAATCCAAGCGGCGTTTGCCGAGCGACCATTATCCCGTTTTTGCAAGGTTGAGGTTTAATCCGTGATTTTTTATTCATTTTTTTTAATTTTTTCCCGTACATATAATTATATATATGTATTGTGTGGGGAAAATTTTTCTTTGCCTTGTGACAATGTGTAATTAATTGAACGGTGCCTTATTACGTTTAATTTTTGCCTTTTAATGTTTAAACGCCGCCCTTTCTGAAAGTAATTCTGAAAAAAATAGGTTTTTTGACTGAAAAAATCAGATTTTTTGCATCAAAAAAATAGTTTTTTTTGACATTAAAGCGGCATTGGGCGGAAATTAAATGCGAAAAGGCGGCGGTTTTTTGCGAAAGGGCTGAAATTAAAGGAGAAAAAATTATAAAAAAAATTAAAAAATATTTGGTCAGTATTATAAATTGTTGTAATTTTGCAAATTGAAAATAAAAGCGTTCTCTGATGAGTATGAGAAAATAGGACAAAGTCTTTGATTCTATGAGGGTTGCGTACTTGGGAGAAATTCAAAGTAAATTGTTGGCTGCAATTGAAATGACGTGATTATTTTCTGTGACAGTGCTGATAATATTAAGTGTTTGCGAGGAAAATGTAACATTTTTTATTTATCAGGCGTATAATAAGAATACCTTGATTGCAACCCGAAGTTTTACGGTTGTTAAAGGTTTAAAAAGGAAAATTTTAAAACAAAAGAAACAGAAAAGAAAATTTTTTGATATGCCAACAATTCAGCAGTTAGTCCGCAAGGGACGTCAGAAAATGGAATATAAGAGTAAATCACCGGCATTGGATTCTTGTCCGCAGAGAAGAGGTGTATGTACGAGGGTTTATACCACCACTCCTAAAAAACCTAATTCTGCAATGAGAAAAGTAGCCAGAGTAAAATTGACTAACACTAAAGAAGTTAATGCTTATATTCCGGGTGAAGGACACAATTTGCAGGAGCACTCTATAGTAATGATACGCGGAGGCAGGGTAAAAGACCTTCCGGGCGTAAGATATCATATAATAAGAGGTGCTTTGGATACAGCAGGTGTGGACGGCAGAAAACAAAGACGTTCAAAATACGGCGCTAAAAGACCGAAGGATGCAAAGAAATAATTTGTAGAATTTTTTAACAGGCATTGGAGATAAAATGAGAAAAGCTAGACCAAGAAAAAGAATAATTCTTCCGGACCCTAAATATAATGATGTTATGGTTACAAAGTTTGTAAACAACATCATGTTGAAGGGAAAGAAAACTATAGCATATGCAATTTTTTATGATGCAATAGATATCGTAAGTGAAAGAACGAAAGAAGACGGTCTTGAGGTTTGGAAGAAAGGATTGGCTAATGTAACACCTAATGTAGAGGTACGTTCACGCAGAATAGGCGGTGCTACGTTTCAGATTCCTACGGAAATACGTCCTGAAAGAAAGCAGTCTATGGGCATGAAGAATCTTATAGGTTTTGCAAGAAAAAGAAATGAAAAATCAATGGCAGCACGTTTGGCTTCGGAAATTATAGCCGCTTCAAAAGAAGAAGGTGCTGCATTCAAGAGAAAAGAAGACATACACAGAATGGCCGAAGCAAATAAGGCGTTCTCACACTTCAGAATGTAAAAAGGTAAGAAGATTGTAAAAATAAATGGCAGATTTACGTTTAATAAGGAATATTGGTATAATGGCCCATATAGACGCCGGCAAAACAACAACAACCGAGCGTATATTGTTCTATACCGGAAAAAATCACAAGATAGGCGAAACACATGACGGTACGGCAACAATGGACTGGATGGCCCAAGAGCAGGAGAGGGGAATAACAATCACTTCTGCTGCAACTACAGTATTCTGGAAATACAAGAACCGTGACCATAAAATAAATATCATTGATACTCCGGGCCACGTGGATTTCACTGCCGAGGTTGAGCGTTCGTTGCGTGTTTTGGACGGTGCGATAGCATTGTTCTGTGCAGTGGGCGGTGTTGAACCTCAAAGCGAAACCGTATGGCGTCAGGCTGATAAGTACAAAGTACCCCGTGTTTGTTTTGTCAACAAAATGGACAGAGCGGGTGCAGACTTTTTCAACGTACTTTCTGAAATCAAAGAAAAACTTGGTGCAAACCCTGTTCCGTTGGAGATACCTATCGGACAGGAAGATATGTTTAAAGGCGTTATAGATTTAGTTAAAAATAAAGCATTTATTTACGACGAAGAGTCAAAGGGAACTACATGTTACGAAGTTCCTATGCCTGATGATTTGAAAGAGATTGCAGCCAAGTACAGAAAACAACTCATAGAAGGAGTTGCCGAAGAAGACGACGCATTGTTGGAAAGATACATGGAAGACGAAAACTCCATTACTGAAGAAGAAGTAATCAACTATGTACGCAAGGCAACCTGTGAAATGAGGATATGTCCGGTTTTGTGCGGGTCTGCATTTAAAAACAAAGGAATACAAAATCTTATAGATGCAGTTTGTGCATACTTACCTAGCCCAGTAGACGTACCTGAAATAGAGGGTGTAAATCCTAAAACGGACGAACCTGTACAACGCCCTGTCAACGTAAAAGCACCGTTCAGTGCTTTGGCGTTTAAGATAGCAACCGACCCTTATGTAGGTCGTTTGTGTTTCTTTCGTGTTTACAGCGGTTCATTGGAATCGGGTTCTTACGTGTTTAATGCAAATACGGGAAAGAAAGAACGTATATCGCGTATAATGCAGATGCATGCAAACCGTCAAAATCCTATTGAAAAGATAGAAGCGGGCGATATTGCAGCGGCAGTAGGTTTCAAAGATATAAAGACGGGTCATACTCTTTGCGATGAGGCTAATCCTATTATCTTGGAATCTATAACATTCCCTGACCCTGTGATTTCAATTGCAATTGAACCTAAACAGCAGGCTGATATAGATAAGTTTAACAATGCTTTGACAAAACTTGCAGAAGAAGACCCTACGTTGTGTGTTGAAACTGATGAAACATCGGGTCAGACTATCTTAAGAGGTATGGGAGAGTTGCATTTGGATATTGTAACCGACCGTATCAAACGCGAGTTTAACGTGGAAGTAAATGAGGGAAGACCGCAGGTTGCGTACAAAGAAGCAATCACCGAAGAGGTTGAGCACCGTGAAGTTTACAAAAAGCAGACGGGCGGTAGAGGAAAATTTGCTGATATTATCTTCTCCATCGGTCCTGCAGACGAAGGCGTTAAGGGATTGCAATTTGTCAACGAAGTTAAGGGCGGAGATGTTCCTAAAGAGTTTATTCCTTCGGTTGAAAAAGGTTTCAAAGATGCTATGCATAACGGAGTTTTGGCAGGCTATCCTGTGGAAAGTATGAAAGTCGTGTTAAAAGACGGGTCATTCCATCCTGTTGACTCTGATGCGTTGTCATTTGAACTTTGTGCCAAGTTGGCATTCCGTACTGCAGCCAAGAAAGCAAAACCTGTATTGTTGGAACCTATAATGTCAGTGGAAGTCAATACCCCTGATGCTTATTTGGGTGATGTTACTGGTGACTTGAACAGAAGAAGGGCTATCTTGGAAAATATAACTGCAAAAATAGGAGTTCAGAGTGTAAAAGCAAAAGTTCCTCTGGGACAAATGTTCGGATATGTGACTGCATTGAGAACGATAACATCCGGAAGGGCAAACTCTACAATGGAATTTTCCCATTATGCACAGGCACCTAAAGATGTTACGGACGAAGTTTTAAAAGATAATAATTAAAAAATAAAATAGGTTTAACACATAAAAATTAAAAATTGTGAGCCAGGAAAAACAAAAAATCAGAATCAAATTGAAGTCTTATGACCACAATTTAGTTGATAAATCAGCTGAAAAGATTGTCAAGACCGTTAAGTTGACAGGGGCGCATGTACAGGGACCTATACCTTTGCCGACTAATAAGAAAATCTTTACAGTTAACCGTTCAACTTTTGTGAATAAGAAATCAAGAGAACAGTTTGAGTTGAGTTCATACAAGCGTTTGCTTGATATAACCAGCACATCTACACAGACAATTGATGCTCTTATGAAGTTGGAGTTGCCTTCGGGAGTTGAAGTTGAAATAAAAGTTTGATAGAACTGTTTAAAACAATTTGATAGAGTAAATTAAGCATTCAGCCTCTGTGTTCTGTGAAGAAGACAAGCTGATTAATAAAAAAGTAAGAAATGTCAGGATTAATTGGAAAAAAAATCGGAATGACCAGTATTTTTGATGCCTCTGGTAAACAACAGCCATGCACGGTTATAGAAGCTGGTCCTTGTGTAGTAACACAAATCAAGACACCTGAAAAAGATGGTTACAGTGCTATTCAGCTTGCTTTTGAAGAAATGAAAGAAAGCAAATGCACAAAACCGATGAAAGGACACTTTGCAAAATCTTCAACTACACCTAAAAGACATTTGGCAGAGTTTTCCAGATTTGAAGAAGGTTCAAAGAAAACATTCGGAGAAGTGTTGACTTGTAATGTTTTTTCGGAAGGAGAATTCGTAGACGTTGTCGGCGTATCAAAGGGTAAAGGTTTTCAAGGCGTTGTCCGCAGACACGGTTTCGGTGGTGTAGGTGATGAAACTCACGGTCAGTGCGACAGATTGAGAGCTCCGGGTTCAGTAGGTGCATCATCTTACCCTTCAAGAGTATTTCCGGGAACAAGAATGGCCGGACAAATGGGTAACCACAGAGTAAAAGTTCAAAATCTTAAGATATTAAAGATTTTTGAAGAGAAGAATTTAATATTAGTTAAAGGATCTGTTCCGGGTCCAAAGGGTTCAATTTTAAAACTTGAGAGATGGAGCTAAAGATTTATAACATAAAGGGAGAAGATACTGGTAGAACAATCGTTATCAGTGATTCATTACTGCAAACAGAACCGAACGACCATGTCCTTTGGTTGGCAGTAAAACAATATTTGGCAGACCAGCGACAGGGAACCCATAAGGCAAAAGAACGTTCCGAAGTTTCTGGTTCAACAAGAAAATTAAAAAGACAAAAAGGTACAGGCGGAGCAAGAGCAGGTGATATCAACAGCCCTGTTATGATTGGCGGAGGTCGTGTATTCGGACCAAGACCGAGAGATTACAGATTTAAATTGAATAAAAAAGTTAAGACACTTGCAAGATTATCGGCTTTGTCATACAAGAACAAAGAAAATCAGATAAAAGTTGTAGAAGATTTTACATTTGAAGCACCAAAGACAAAGAGTATGGTTCAAGTTTTGAATTCATTGCAACTTGCTGATAAGAAATCTTTGTTTGTTTTGCCTGCAATTGACCAAAAAGTTACATTGTCAGCAAGAAACATTAAAAGTGTCAGATGTACGAACGTACAGACAATTAATACGTATGAGTTGATGTATTCCAATGCAGTAGTATTTACAGAATCTGCATTGAATGAGATGAATGCTGCGTATACGAATGCAAATGCTTAATAAGTAAATCGGATAATTAAAAAGAACAGAGAGATGAGTATTATATTGAAGCCGATTATTACAGAGAAAATGACCAAGATTAACGAGAAAGACAGTACTCGTTGCGGGTTTATTGTTGATAGAAGGGCAAATAAGATTGAGATAAAAAAAGCAATTGAAGACTTGTATAGTGTGCGCGTTGACAGTGTAAATACCATCAATTACAGCGGAAAAAGAAAAGCCAGATATACAAAAGCAGGCTTTATACAAGGCAGAACAAATGCTTATAAAAAGGCTATGGTTACATTAGCCAAAGGAGAAGTAATAGACTTTTTTAGCAATATTTAAAGAGATATGGCATTAAAGAAATTAAAACCGACAACACCTGGTCAAAGGCATAAGATAGCAAGTACTTTTGAGGAGATAACGACTAATAAACCTGAAAAAAGTCTTGTATACGGTGTCCGCAAGAGCGGAGGAAGAAACAACCAGGGTAAGATGACCATGCGATATATAGGCGGTGGTCATAAGAAATTGTATCGTTTTATAGATTTTTATAGAGATAAAGATAATATTCCTGCAACTGTAAAGACCATAGAATACGATCCTAACCGTTCTGCCCGTATAGCATTGGTTTGTTATGCTGACGGTGAAAAGCGTTATATTGTTTCTCCTAGCGGATTGACGGTCGGACAGACAATTATGTCAGGAAAAGGCGTTGCACCGGAAATAGGAAATACTTTATTTTTGAGTGAGATTCCTTTCGGAACAATGATTCATAACATAGAACTCCGTCCGGGAGAAGGTGCTAAATTGGTGAGAAGTGCTGGAACTTATGCTCAATTGATGTCAAGGGACGGAAAATATGCTATAATCAAAATGCCTTCAGGCGAAACCCGGATGATTTTACAGGCTTGCAAAGCAACCGTAGGTATTGTTTCAAACACAGAACATAATTTGGAACAATCTGGAAAAGCAGGTCGTTCACGTTGGTTAGGCAGACGCCCTCGCGTAAGAGGTGTTGTAATGAACCCGGTTGACCACCCTATGGGCGGTGGTGAAGGAAGAGCCTCTGGAGGTCACCCAAGAACCAGAAAGGGAATACCTGCAAAAGGTTATAAGACAAGATCGCCGAAGAAAATTTCGAGTAAGTTTATAGTAGAAAGACGTAAAAAATAATTAAATCAGAGAAAGTCATGAGTCGTTCATTAAAAAAAGGACCTTATATTTTTTATAAGTTAGAAAAAAAAGTTTTGGAAGCCCAAAATAAAAAGAGCAAAATGACTATTAAAACATGGTCTAGAGCATCTATGATTTCTCCGGATTTTGTAGGTCTTACTATAGCTGTTCATAACGGAAACAAATTTATCCCTGTATATGTTACGGAAAATATGGTCGGACATAAATTGGGTGAATTTGCTCCTACGAGAATTTTCAGAGGACATGCAGGGCAAAAAGATAAGGCAAAAAAATAAAATAGAGAACAATGGGAGCAAGAAAACATAAATGTGCAGAAGGTTATAAGGAAGCGAGAAAAACCAGATATATTGCCAGATTGAATGATAACCCAACATCTCCGAGAAAAACTCGTTTGATGGCAAATGCTGTTAGAGGGCTTGATGTCGATAAGGCTTTAGGTATTTTGCAGTTTTCAAAACGGGAATCTGCACCGAAATTGAGAAAATTATTACTGTCGGCTATTGCAAATTGGCAGGTTAAAAATGTGGGTAAATCTGTTGAAGACAGCAATTTGTATATAAAACAGATTTGTGTAAACGGTGGTAGACAGTTGAAGCGTTTACGTACAGCCCCTCAAGGTCGTGGATATAGAATAAGAAAACGTTCTAACCATGTTATTTTAGAGGTTGCAAGTAGAATGGAAGAAAATGACCATTCATCTGTTGCAGAAATAAATAATTAGAAATAAAGAAAGAGATGGGACAAAAGACAAATCCAATAGGCAATAGACTTGGAATAATCAGAGGTTGGGATTCTAATTGGTACGGAGGAAGAAAATTTGACTCCAAACTAGTAGAAGATGATAAAATAAGAAAATATTTGAATGCCCGTTTAGTCAAGTCAGATATATCTAAAATATATATTGAACGAACTTTAAAGAGAATAACAGTTACCATAAATTCAGCTAAACCTGGTTATATAATAGGTAAAGGTGGTTCGGAAGTTGATAAAATAAAAGAAGAATTAAAGAAACTTACGGACAAGGAAGTTCAAATTAATATATCGGAGATAAAAAGACCGGAATTAGAAGCTAATTTAGTTGCACAGGGAATAGCAAGACAGATTGAAGGTAGAGTTTCTTACAGAAAAGCAATTAAGATGGCTATTAATTCAACTATGAGAGTTGGTGCTGACGGTATAAAGGTGACAATATCTGGTAGAATTGGTGGTGCAGAAATGGCGAGAACTGAACATTATAAAGAAGGCAGAACACCATTGCACACGTTAAGAGCTGATATTGATTATTCGCAGGCTGAAGCCCATACTACATATGGTAGAATTGGAGTTAAAGTATGGATATGCAGGGGGCTTGTGTATAATAAAATGGAAATAGTACCATCAACTGTTGGCGGTGGATTAAAAGACGGCAGAGGATTTCAGCGTAATTTAGGTATAGTACGTCCAAGACGTAATAGTGGAAAAAGATAATTTTTAATGCAAAAATCATAAGATTATGTTACAACCCAAAAAAACAAAATATAGAAAGCAACAGAAGGGAAAAATGAAGGGCATGGCCAACAGAGGACATGAACTGGCTTTCGGTAGTTTTGGAATAAAAAGTTTGAATACATCATTTATTACAGGACGTCAAATAGAGGCTGCAAGACAGGCTGTCACAAGATACATGAAACGTGAGGGACAGTTGTGGATAAGAATTTTCCCAGATAAACCTATTACGAAAAAACCAAATGAGGTTCGTATGGGTAAAGGAAAGGGAGCACCTGAATATTTTGTTGCAAGAGTAAAACCGGGGACAATATTGTTTGAGGCAGAAGGTGTACCTGTTGCTGTAGCAAAAGAGGCTATGAGATTAGGTTCGCAAAAATTACCGGTTATAACGAAGTTTATTGTTCGCAGAGATTATATTGAATAGAGTAATATTATGAAAAACAATTTAGGATTAAAAGAGTTGTCTGATAAAGAATTGGCAGAGAGATTAGAGGTTGAACAAATGCAATTGGTGAAATTGAGGATTAATCATTCTGTTTCTCCATTGGAGAATTCGAGTATTTTAAATATAACTCGAAAAAATATAGCTCGTATTCATACAGAAATGCGGATGCGACAATTGTTAAAAGAAAAAAATAATTCTTAAATCTGGTATGTAATGGATAGAAATTTAAGAAAAGAAAAAATAGGTATTGTCGTTAGCGATAAAATGAATAAGACAATAAATGTTTTGGTAGAGAGAAAGGTTAAGCATCCTAAATACGGGAAATTTTTGAAGAAGAGTACAAAATTCATGGCTCACGATGAGAAAGAAATTGCCGGAATAGGTGATACGGTTCGTATTATGGAAACAAGACCTTTGAGCAAGAATAAGTGTTGGCGTTTGGTTGAAATAATAGAAAAAGCTAAATAGAAATGATACAACAAGAATCAAGATTAGTTGTTGCTGATAATAGTGGAGCAAAAAGTGCGCTTTGTATCCGTGTTTTAGGAGGAACAAAAGCACGATATGCTTCTGTCGGTGATAAGATAGTTATTGCTGTTAAGGATGCATTGCCTTCAGGTAATGTAAAAAAAGGTTCTGTTTCAAAAGCTGTGGTCGTAAGAACAAAGAAAGAAATAAGAAGAGCAGATGGTTCTTATATACGTTTTGATGACAATGCCTGTGTTTTATTGACAGCAACGGATGAATTGAGAGGAACTCGTATTTTTGGACCTGTTGCACGTGAATTGCGTGAGAAACAATTTATGAAGATAGTTTCTTTAGCCCCAGAAGTACTGTAAAAAGGAGGAATATAGGATGAAATTACATGTAAAAAAAGGAGATACCGTAAAAGTTATTGCAGGTAATTCAAAAGGAAGTACAGGAAAAGTATTGGTTGTATATCCGTTGAAGAATCGTGCTATAGTAGAGGGTGTAAATAAGATAAAGAAACATACTAAACCTAATCCTAAAAATACACAAGGCGGTATAATAGAGAAAGAGGCTCCGATTCATATTTCCAATCTTATGGTTGTTGATGCAAAAGGAAATGCAACGAGAATCGGAAGAAGATTAGATGAGAAATCTAACAAGTTAGTTCGTTATTCAAAAAAATCAGGGGAGGTGATTAAATAATTATGGAATATGTTCCAAGATTGAGAAAAAAATACAAGGAAGAGATAGTTTCTGCTCTTACTTCGGAATATCAGTATAAAACTATTATGCAAGTTCCAAAGTTGTTGAAAATTTCCTTGAATCAAGGATTGGGAAAATTGGCTTTGGCTGACAGAAAAGTTATAGATAAAGGAATTGAAGAAATGTCTGTTATAGCAGGACAGAAAGCCGTTGCTACAATTTCGAGAAAAGATATATCTAACTTTAAATTAAGAAAAGGAATGCCTGTCGGTGTTAGAGTTACGTTGAGAGGCGACAGAATGTATGAATTTTTGGATAGACTTATTGCAACTGCAATTCCGAGAATAAGAGATTTCAGAGGTATAGATGTAAAAGGATTTGACGGTAGAGGAAATTATACATTCGGAATTCAGGAACAAATAATTTTTCCAGAAATTGATATTGATAAAATCAATAATATGAACGGTATGGATATAACGTTTGTCACTTCCGCAAAAACAGACAAAGAAGCTTTATCTTTGTTAAAGGCTTTTGGTTTTCCTTTTAAGAATAATAATTAGAATAAGATATGGCAAAAGAATCAATAAAAGCGAGAGAGAGAAAAAGAGAAAGACTTGTGGCTAAATATGCAAGTAAACGTAAGACTCTTTTAGATGCAGGTGATTATGAAGGATTACAAAAATTGCCTAAAAATGCATCTCCTGTTCGTTTGCATAATAGATGTAAATTAACCGGTCGTCCAAAAGGATATATGAGACAATTCGGCATTTCTAGAATAAATTTCAGGGAAATGGCATTGGCAGGTTTGATTCCAGGAGTAAAGAAGGCTTCATGGTAGAAAATACCACCAGTAAAAATTTAATAGAATAAAAAACATAGAGAAATGTTAACAGATCCAATTGCAGATTATTTGACTCGTATAAGAAATGCTTCTTTAGCAAAACATAGAGTCGTAGAGATTCCATCTTCTAAAATGAAGAAAGAGATTACAAAAATTCTTTTTGATAAAGGATATATACTTAATTATAAATTTGAGGAAGATGTTTTTCCGAAAACTATTAAGATCGCATTGAAATATCATCCACAGACAAAGGAGTCAGCTATTTCTTGTTTGAAAAGAGTTAGTACACCGGGATTGAGAAGGTATGTAGGTGCCAAACATTTACCGAAAGTTTTAAATGGTTTGGGTATTGCAATTATTTCTACTTCACGCGGTCTTATGACTGATAAGGAAGCAAGAGTTTTGAATATTGGTGGAGAAGTAATTTGTTATATAAGTTAAAAAGGAGATATACAGAAATGTCAAGAATAGGAAAATTACCGATTAGTCTTCCACAAGGAGTTGAGATAAAAGTTTCAGATTCCAATCTTGTGACCGTAAAAGGTAAATTGGGCGAATTGAAGCAGCAAATAGACCCTTCAATAAAATTAGATATTACTGATGGTGTTTTACATTTGACCAGGGAAACGGATTCAAAAAGGGATAAGGCGTTGCATGGGTTGTATAGATCATTAGTAAACAATATGGTTGTCGGAGTTTCAGAAGGTTTTCATACTACACAGGAAGTTATAGGTGTCGGATATAAAGCACAGGCTCAAGGACAAGTATTGGAGTTGTCATTGGGTTATTCGCACAGTATCTTTTTTGAATTGCCTGAAGAAATAAAAGTAGAAACGATTACTGAAAAAGGAAAAAATCCATTAATAAAAATGACGTGCTGTGATAAGCAATTGTTGGGTCAAGTTGCATCTAAAATACGTTCATTAAGAAAACCTGAACCTTATAAAGGAAAGGGAATTAGATTCCAAGGTGAAGTTATCAGAAAGAAAGCTGGAAAAGCTGCAGCTAAATAATAAGGTGAATATTGTATAATAAATCTGAGGATAAATTTATGGCAACGACAAAAGATATAAGACGTTTAAAAATTAAGATGAGAATTCGTAAAAAGGTAAACGGTACCAATGAAAAACCTCGTCTTACAGTTTTTAGAAGTAATAAAGAAATTTATGCGCAAATTGTTAATGATGTAGAGAGAATGACAATTGCTGCTGCATCATCAAGAGAAAAGGGTTTTGAAAAAAAAGGAACAAAATCTGAAGTTGCATCAACTATAGGCAGACTAATTGCTGAAAGAGCATTGGCTAAAGGTGTGACAACTGTTGTATTTGATAGAAACGGATATTTATATCATGGTAGAGTAAAATCTTTGGCAGAGGCTGCAAGAGAAAACGGATTAAAATTCTAATAGAAGTATGGCAGAATTAAATATAAAAAGAGTAAAATCAAGTGAAATCGAATTTAACGATAAACTTGTAAGCATAAACAGAGTCACTAAAGTTACAAAAGGTGGACGTACATTTAGTTTTTCTGCAATAGTTGTTGTTGGTAATGGCGACGGTATTGTCGGTTATGGACTTGGTAAAGCGAAAGAAGTTACTGCTGCAATTACAAAGGGAACTGAAGATGCAAAAAAGAATTTGATAAAAGTTCCTATTTTGAAAGGTACTATACCTCATGAACAATCTGCTAAATACAGTGGAGCACAAGTATTTCTTAAACCTGCAGCACCTGGTACTGGTGTTATTGCCGGCGGTGCAATGCGTGCAGTACTGGAAAGTGTTGGAGTAAAGGATGTGCTAGCAAAATCAAAAGGTTCATCTAACCCGCATAGCGTGGTAAAGGCAACTATTGAGGCTTTGCTTAAGATGAAAGATCCGTATACAATTGCTAAATTGAGAGGTATTGAAATGGACAGAGTGTTTAATGGTTAAAAGTGATAGAAATGAAAAAGGTTAGAATTACTCAAGTTAAGAGTGGTATAGGATATCCAATGCGTGAAAAGATGACATTGAAATCATTGGGATTAAGAAAAATGCACCAAACTGTTGAGCATGAAGCAACACCTCAAATTATGGGAATGATAGTGAAGGTTAAGCATTTGGTAAAATTTGAAGAGTTTGAATAAATAGAAATAAAATATTATAAAGATGGATTTAGGTAGTTTAAAACCAGCAGAAGGCTCTACGAAAAGCCGTAAAAGAATAGGAAGAGGTCAGGGATCTGGATACGGCGGAACGTCTACAAGAGGTCATAAAGGAGCAAAATCTCGTTCAGGTTATCATAGAAAGATAGGATTTGAAGGAGGTCAGATGCCATTGTATAGATTATTACCGAAATTTGGTTTTAAGAATATTAATAGAGTAGAGTATGTGGGTATCAATTTGGACACTCTTGAGAAGATAGCAGAAAAATGTAATACCCGTGATATTACCCGTGATGTTTTAATCCAATATAAAGTAATTTCAAAGAACGAAAAAGTAAAAGTTTTAGCAAGAGGAGAATTGAAAAGTGCAGTTAATGTTACAGTTAATGCAATTTCAGAAAACGCTAAAAATATAATAGAGGAAAAAGGCGGAGTTGTAACTTTAATTTAAAACCAATAAATGAAGCGATTTATCAATACAATCAAAAATATTTGGTCTATTAAGGATTTAAGAGATAGGATTCTATTCACATTAGGACTTGTTTTAGTTTATAGAATAGGGTCATATGTAGTTATACCTGGTATAGATCCATCTGATTTAGGAAATCTGCAGAGTCAAACAAGAGATGGTGTTTTGGGTTTGCTTAATATGTTTTCCGGTGGGGCATTTTCTCATGCTTCAATATTTGCATTAGGTATTATGCCATATATTACTGCATCCATTGTTATGCAGTTACTGACAATGGTTGTACCTTATTTTATAAAAATGCAGAGAGAAGGTGAAAGCGGAAGAAATAAAATAAACCAAATTACGAGATGGTTGACAGTTGTTGTTACAATTTTCCAATCATTTGCATATTTGGCAAGCATCAGAACTCAAATCGGCAGTGCAGAAATTTATAATATTTTTGGTGGAAACAGCCTTACTTTCTTTAATTGGGTTCTTCCTATATCTATATTACTGACATGCGGTACATTGTTTGTAATGTGGTTAGGAGAGAGAATTACAGATAAAGGTATCGGTAACGGTATTTCATTATTGATAATGATAGGAATTATTGCAAGACTGCCGTTTGCATTATTTGCAGAATTTGCATCAAGAATGGAAGACCAAGCAGGGCAACTTGTAATAGTATTCGTAGAATTATTGGGATTGTTAATAGTTATTATGCTTTGTATATTGTTAGTTCAGGGAACAAGGCGTATCCCTGTGCAGTATGCAAAGAGAATTGTCGGAAATAAGCAATACGGCGGTGCAAGGCAATATATACCGATTAAAGTTAATGCAGCCGGTGTTATGCCTATAATTTTTGCACAGGCAATAATGTTTATTCCCGCTACATTGTTCGGATTTTCTGACTCTACCTCTTTGCAGGGCATTAGAGCTGCATTGACTAATTTTGACGGTTTCTGGTATAATTTTATATTTTTTGTAATGGTTATAGCCTTTACATATTTTTATACTGCAGTTGCTGTTAATCCAAAACAAATGGCAGATGATATGAAGAAAAACGGTGGATTTATACCAGGTGTAAAACCAGGTAAAAAAACTGAAGAGTTTTTCGATAATATCTTGTCTAAGGTAACGTTACCGGGTTCTATATTTTTAGCTATCGTTGCAATACTTCCTGCAATAGTAAGGTTGTTTAACGTTAACTCACAATTTGCACAATTCTACGGTGGAACATCTTTGCTTATTTTAGTCGGAGTAGTTTTGGATACATTGCAGCAAATAGAAAGTAGATTGTTGATGCGTCATTATGACGGTTTGACAAAAACTGGTAGAATAAAAGGCAGAGGCGGATATTAATAGATTTGGTTCGGTGATGATACGGGTAAAAACTCCAGAAGAAATTGAGCAAATGAAGCCGGCTGCGTTGTTAGTCGGCAAAACTTTGGCAGAGGTTTCAAAGCATATAAAACCTGGTGTTACAACTAAAACACTTGATACAATTGCTATGGAGTTTATTTATGCTCATAGTGCAGAACCGACATTTAAGGGATACAATGGATTTCCAGCATCGCTTTGCATATCTATTAATGAAGTTGTCGTTCACGGAATACCTGGTAAAAGAGAGATAAAAGACGGAGATATTATTTCCATAGATTGTGGTTGCACATTGGATAACTGGGTCGGCGATTCGGCATATACTTTTGCTGTTAAAGGAGTAAAGCAAGAAGATGCACAATTGTTAAAAGTTACCAAAGAATCTTTGTATAAAGCTATTGATGTATGCCATATCGGAAATAGATTGGGCGATATTGGATTTGCCGTTCAGTCTTATTGTGAATCTTTCGGGTACGGCATAGTTAGAGAATTATGCGGTCATGGATTGGGACATGTTATGCATGAAGACCCCAATGTTATGAATTATGGACGTAAGGGTTCAGGCTCTAAATTGAGAGAAGGAATGACCATAGCAATAGAACCGATGGTAACTTTGGGCAATAAAGAGGTAGTTTTTCATAATGACGGATGGACTTGTACAACGGTGGACAGTTCTACTGCAGCACATTTTGAACATGATGTTGCTATTACGAAGAATGGTCCGATGGTTTTGTCAAGTTTTGACGAGATAGAAAATGCTATAAGAACTAATCCTAATTTGGAGATAATTTAAAAATAAATCATATGGCAAAACAAGAACCTATACAATTGGATGGGGTAGTATTGGAATCATTAGGAAATGCAATGTTTAGAGTTGAATTGGAAAGCGGTCATGTTATTACGGCTTCTATTTCCGGTAAAATGAGAATGCACTATATAAAAATTCTTCCCGGAGATAAGGTTCAGATAGAGATGTCGCCGTATGATTTAACTAAAGGCAGAATAACGTATAGACATAAATAGTAAATTAAGATGAAAGTAAAGACATCAGTAAAGAAGAGATCTCCTGAGTGTATAGTTGTAAGAAGAAAAGGAGTGGTGTATGTAATCAACAAGAAAAATCCTAAATTTAAACAAAGACAAGGTTGATTATTTGATTTATAAGTAATAAAAAACAGATTAATAATTTATGGCAAGAATTGCAGGTATAGACTTACCGAAGAGTAAACACGGCGTTATCGGATTGACTTATATTTACGGAATTGGACGTAGTACAGCCTCCAAAATATTGGCAGAAGCCGGTATAGCAGAATCTAAAAAGGTAAGTGAGTGGAGTGACGATGAACAAAATGCTATCCGTAACATCATCAGTGAGAAGTATAAGGTAGAAGGTGACCTTAGAAGTGAAGTTCAGATGAATATAAAACGATTGATGGATGTTGGATGTTACAGAGGTATCCGTCACAGAATGGGACTGCCTGTCCGCGGACAAAGCACAAAGAATAATGCAAGAACACGCAAGGGCAGAAAGAAAACGGTTGCAAATAAGAAGAAAGCAACTAAATAATTGTTAATTGTATAAGGAATACGGATGCATATTAAAATCATTTTGATGTATTCTGTGAATAAAGAGTAAGAAAATGGCAAAAAATTCAAAACCGACAAAAAAGAGAGTAGTAAAAGTTGAACCGCAGGGCAAAGCATTTATCTTTGCATCTTTCAACAATTGCATTATTTCCTTGACCAATAATGCAGGACAAGTAATATCTTGGTCTTCGGCTGGAAAGATGGGTTTCAAGGGTTCAAAGAAAAACACACCATATGCTTCACAAATGGCAGCGGAAGATTGTTCAAAAACAGCATATGATTATGGTTTGAGAAAAGTAAAAGTGTTTGTAAAAGGTCCTGGAGCTGGTCGTGAAGCAGCGATAAGAGCTATAAATACTTGCGGAATAGAGGTTATGGAGATAACGGATGTTACGCCGTTGCCTCATAACGGTTGCCGTCCTCCAAAGAGAAGACGTGTTTAATGACAGAGTGTAGAACAATTTAAATGGAAAAATAAAATGGCAAGATATACAGGACCAAAAACAAGAATAGCAAGAAAATTCAGAGAACCGATATTCGGTGCAGATAAATCTTACGATAAGAAAGCTTATCCTCCGGGACAACACGGAGCAGGAAGAAGAAGAAAACAGTCTGAATACGGTATTCAGTTGATGGAAAAACAAAAGGCAAAATATACTTACGGTATATTGGAAAAACAATTCAGAAATCTGTTTGACAAAGCGTCAAGAAAAGGCGGTGTAACGGGTGAAGTATTGTTGCAATTGATAGAATCAAGATTGGATAATGTTGTATACCGTTTGGGAATAGCACGCACACGCGCACAGGCACGCCAACTTGTATCTCACAAACATATAATCGTTAACGGTAAAGTTGTAAACATTCCGTCTTATCTTTTGAGAGAAGGTGACAGCGTAGGAGTAAGAGAAAGGTCAAAATCGCTTGAAATTATTACTGATTCTGTTGCTTCAAGAACATCTTACTCTTGGTTGGATTGGAATAATGATACAATGGAGGGTAAATTCAATAACTATCCTCAAAGAGCAGATATACCGGAAAATATTAATGAGCAGGCTATCGTTGAGTTGTATTCTAAATAATAAAATAATATAAGAAATAATAATATGGCCATATTAGCTTTTCAACAACCTGACAAGGTTATAATGATAGAATCCGATGATTACAGAGGAAAGTTTGAGTTCCGTCCTTTGGAGAGAGGTTACGGAATAACAATCGGCAATTCGTTGCGGAGAGTTCTTTTGTCATCGTTGGAAGGTTTTGCAGTTACATCTATACGTATAGACGGAGTAAGCCATGAGTTTGATACAATTCACGGCGTAATGGAAGATATGACCGAGATTATACTTAATCTGAAAAGACTTCGTATTAAACGTCAGATTGAAACACAAGAGAGCGAAGAAATATCTTTCACAATAGAAAAATCAACTGTATTTAAAGCCGGTGATATCAATAAATATCTTAATGCTTTTCAGGTATTGAATACAGATGTTGAGATATGCCACATGACTCCCGATGAAAACAAAGAACTTCCTTCTTTGGTGATTACGATGAGGATTGAAAAGGGCAGAGGATATGTGCCGTCAGAAGAAAATGTTAAACAGAACGATCCTATCGGAACAATAGCAATAGATTCAATTTTTACTCCTATAAAGAACGTTAATTACTATGTAGATAATTACCGTGTGGAGCAGAAAACCGACTACGAAAAGTTAACTTTTGAAATAGAAACGGACGGTTCAATCACGCCGAAGAATGCGTTGAAAGAAGCAGCGATGATTCTTATAAAACATTTCGTTTTGTTCTCCGATGATAAAATAGATATTCAAACGGACGTTAAGAACGAAGCAGATGACTTTGATGAAGAAACATTGCACATCCGTCAGTTGTTGAAGTCAAAACTTGTGGATATGGATTTATCCGTAAGAGCGCTTAATTGTTTGAAATCCGCAGAGGTTGACACATTGGGCGATTTGGTTTGCTATTCAAAAGCAGATTTGTTGAAGTTTAGAAATTTCGGAAGAAAATCATTGTCAGAATTGGAAAACCTTGTCAAATCAAAAGGCTTGGATTTCGGTATGGATATTTCAAAATATAAATTAGAAAAAGAATAGAGAGATGAGACACGGTTGTAAAGTAAATCATTTGTCAAGAACTGCAGCCCACAGAAGTGCAATGCTTTCCAATATGGCTGTATCTTTGATAAAAGAAAAGAGAATAGAAACAACGTTGGCTAAAGCTAAAGCGTTGAGAAAATATGTAGAGCCATTGATAAATAAATCCAAAGAAGATTCAACGCACCAAAGACGTATAGTTTTTTCTTATTTGAGAGATAAGGAAGCGGTTACGGAATTGTTCCGCGAAGTTTCCCAAAAGATAGCAAACCGTAACGGAGGATACACACGTATTCTTAAGACGGGACGCCGTATGGGTGACGGAGCAGAGATGGCAATGATGGAACTTGTGGATTACAATGAAAACATGTTGAAAGATTCTGCAAAGAAAGCAAAATCCACTCGTAGAGGCGGAAGAAAGAAAGCAACTGCAGAAAAAGCACCTGTTCAAAATGCTGAAGAAGTAAAAACCGAACAGCCTGAAGCAACTGCAGAAGAAGCTCCTAAAGCAGAATAATTTTTCAAAACATAATCGCAAGGGAGGGGATACAATAGCAGAACATAAGTTATCCTCTTGCATAAAGAAAAAAGGAGAAGTTAAAAAGACTTCTTCTTTTTTTGTTTGTGATATTTGAAATTAAATTTCGTGGAAGTAATATTTTTTTATTTCTTTGTTCAGAAAGTTTTCGTCCAATTGGTCTGACGCTTCGTGTATTCCTTTCACCGTTTTGTCTTTGAACATTATGTTTATCTGTTGGTCGTTGAACGAATAGGCACGGTTGAACATCTGTCCCGTGGTCAAAAAATATTTCTTCAACTCGTCTTCCGATAACCCTAACGCATGGTGCCGTTGTTTTAACACGCTTAAATATTGCTGCAGCTCCTCACCGGAATATTCTACGTTCTTTACATGCATATGCCCTACATTGCGGGTAATCAGTGACTGCGACAAAAAGGAAAGAATCCTGTCTTTGTGAACAGACCAAGTCTTTACCGCAGACCAAATGTCAGTATCATCAAGCAATAAGAATTTGTTAAGTGATTCTTTGTCAGGGAAATCTTGTACGGGGTTGACAAGAAAATAGTAAAGGTTCTGACTGATTGGGAATAATTCTGTTTTTAAATCATTGTTTAGTGCCAATTCTTTGGCACGGTAAAGAATATTCCGCAACAAACAGTCCGCTCCGACAACGGTCTTGTGCATATATACCTGCCAATACATAAGACGGCGGGATATGATAAACTTTTCTATGCTGTAAACACCCTTTTGGTCAATGACCAATTCATCGTTGTGAATGGAGAACATGTTCATTATTCTGTCCGTTCCTATAACCCCTTCGCTTACTCCCGTAAAAAAACTGTCCCTTGTCAGATAATCCAAACGGTCAATGTCAACTTGGGAAGACACCAACTGATGCAAGAATTTCTTTTTGTAAGTATTGTCAAAGATTTGTACCGCATTTTCATTGCAACCGAGTTCTTTCATTATCAGTTTGGATATGTCTTCATGGTGGCAGTTGAAGAAGATATGTTCCAAACAATGCGAAAACGGCGAATGCCCTACGTCGTGCAACAATATTGCCTCTACGGTTGCTTCGTACTCATCATCGGTTATATTATAACCTTTCTGACGTAATCCGTCCAATGCTTTTGTCATCAAAAACATTGCCCCTATGGAATGGGAAAACCTTGTGTGTTCCGCACCCGGATATACCAAATTGCTTAAGCCGAGTTGTTTTATTCTGCGTAAACGTTGCATTTGCTGGCTTTGTACAAGGTGGTATATTTTTTCGGAAGGAATCTTTATAAACCCGTAGACGGGGTCATTGATTATTTTCAGTTTATTGCCCATATGATAAAAAGTGCTTGATAAAACGGAAAAAATAAAAAATAAGGAATTATCTTCAATGTTCAGAACGATAATTCCTTATTTTTGTTATTAAAATATTGACTAAAATGAAAGGTTTAACCGTTACCAAACATATTTAACAGAGAAACCTAAACCTTTGGACCAAAAACCTGTTTCAGGTATAAGTTCAAATGAAGGAGTCCAGTCCAAAGCCAAAGTCAACGGAATATTGTTAGGCAGATGCCATTCCACACCTATAACTCCGTTTATACCCAATCCGAAAGAACTTTCGTCTTTGTCATTGTCCCAAAAACCTACATTGGCACCAAGACCGTAGTATAGATGGAAACCGGAACCCAAGTCTTTGTCCCATTCATACAATCCCAATGCACGGAATCCGCTGTTGTGGATGTCAATAACACCTTCGTAATTAGTACCGCCGTTGTATTTTTTGATGTTCAAACCATAATCCCAACCGGCTTTAATACCTATACCCCAATTCTGTGCGTTGACATTTATTGCCATAAACGCTACAGCCATTAATACAAGAATTTTTTTCATTTTGATGTTAGTTTTTTTTGTTATTGTTATACTTGTAAACTTTGCAAAGGTACAATAAAAAAATTATTCACCGCCCGCAAAACCCCCAAATATCTTTTAAATTCCGTTTTTTTTACTTTTCTTCAGTTACGGTTAGTCATTTTTTATTTTACTTTTAACTCCTAAAAGTAGAATAACGGAATTTATATTGTACTAAAGTAAAATAAGAAGATATTGTCTTTAAAAATTAAAAATAAAAAACATATGTTTTTAATTTCAAGAACATATGTTTTTTGATTAAAATTCATATGTTTTTTTGAAAAAATACATATGTTTTTTATTTTTCTTTTCTGAAAACAAAAAATTGAAATCAATTCATGGGTTGATAATATAAAACACAGGCAACCGTAAAAGGTTGCCTGTGTTTTATTAAATTAGGATGTTTATAGATAAAGTTTTGAATAAAAAGCGGTTATTTATGTTTTTTGTTGTTTACTTTGGGGTGATGACCGCACGAACGATAGTTTTCTTTCCAATATTTCTCTTCCAACGACGACACTATGACGCCTTTTGACGTTGAGGTGTGGATGAAATTGTTGTCCTGTAAGTATATACCGACATGGTTTACGCCGTTTTTGCCGAAAAAGACTAAATCGCCTTCTTTCAGTTGCGATTGTTTGACGGTCAAATCCACCTCTTTTTCCATGTCTGCACTGCGACGCGGAAGTGTAATGCCGTAAACGTCCTTGTAAACATTGGACACAAAACCCGAGCAGTCCACTCCGTTTTTGCTCATGCCGCCTTGTACGTGCGGTGTTCCGACCCATGACATGCAATACTCGGTCAAAACGGACGGATGCTTTTTCAGATAATCTTTTGAGGTCGTGTAAACGGTGCTTTGCGTTGTGTTTGCAGTTTGTTTGCCTGTGTTTTGGGCAGGCGGTTTAGTGTTTTTGGAGTCGGATGGTTTTGCAGATGACGGTTTTTTGTGTGTTGTTGCAGTAGGTTTGGGTTGGTTTTTGGCTTTTCTTGCCGCAGCGTCGTTAAGCAATGCGTCCTGCACCGTCATACAGGAGGAAAAAGACAAAACCAAACAAAGAATCAAGGTAAGGTGTTTTATAAAGTTTTTTGTTTTCATGTTAAAGATGTTTTTGTGTTATTGCAATATTTCAAGGCATTGGCGAAGACTGTCTTCCCAATGCGGTATTTCAATGCGGAGGTTAAGCTTTATGTCCGATTTATCCAGCACGCTGTAGTACGGGCGTTGTGCTATGGTAGGAAATTCTTTGCTTAAAACGGGCAAGACTTTGCATTTAAATCCTTTTATTTCTACAATCTTTTTGGCAAAATCGTACCACGAACAAACTCCTTCGTCGGAAAAATGGAACACACTCTCTATCGGCATATGTTCCGTCATTTTTAAAACCGCCCGGGCCAAGTCGGTTGCATAGGTAGGCGTGCCTACTTGGTCAAAGACCACGTTTAACGACGATTTCATCTGTCCGAGTTTCAGTATGGTCTTAACGAAATTATTTCCGAATTCACTGTAAAGCCACGAAGTGCGTATTATTTTTGCGTCCTTGTTGCACCGCAGGATTTTTTTCTCACCCTGCAATTTTGTTATGCCGTAGACGTTTTTAGGATTCGTGGCGTGTTTTGGCGTATAGGGAGTGCAACTCTTTCCGTCAAAGACATAGTCCGTTGAGATATGGATAAACCTTGTCCTGTACTTCTTTGAATATTTTGCAAGCAGATAAGGGGCGGTTGCGTTGACTGCAAAGGCATTGTCGTAGTCGTTTTCCGCTTTTTCAACGTCGGTATATGCAGCCGTATTTATAAGAAAATCAAATTTCCCCGCCTTTAAAAACAAATCAACGGCGTTTTCGTCAGTAATATCCAACTGTTCCAAGTCGGTAAACACGAATTCATGGTTGTACAAAGGAGAAATCTTTTCAATACTTTGGCCTAACTGTCCGCCGGCTCCCGTAATCAATATCTTCATTTATAGTAAATTTATTTATATTTTGCGGGCAAAATTAGTAAATTTTTTGTCTTAGTTCGTATCTTTGCAAATTATTTTTTGCATGAATATAAAAATACAGGTATTAAGACATGACTGAAAAAGTGCATTTCAACGGTTTGTTGTCGAGGATTGTGATTTGTTTTTTGTTGTTAATACAACTGTTCCCTCCGTTGTGGGTCCAGGATGTGACAAGTTTAAGACATTTTTTGTTGGCTCTGTTCAATGTTTCGGCGTTGGGCATAGTTGTCAGCGGTGTTTACAGACAAAACATCAAAGTTTGTAACCCATTAAAGTTTAGACCCGCAATGGTGTTGGGACTTTTGATAGTATGGATGGCTGTAAGCATAATTTGGGCAATGAACAAAGTGGAAAGCATTGCCGTTATCAACCGTTGGATATTGGTGTTTTTTGCTTCGTGTTTAACGGGAGTTATGCTTTGCAACGACAAAAAACTGTTCCGTTGGCTTATATACTGCACTATGGTTGTGACCTTTGTCAATGTGTTGACATGTATTATAGGTTATTATTATTTTGACCTGCATATATCGCAACGCAGAAACCTTATGCTTAACGGCGGGTACGGCAATAAAAATATCTTTGCCGTATGTTTGCTTTTAAAACTTCCGCTTTTGTATTATGCAATATTCAGATACAAAGGTTTTGTGCGTGCTGCGTCATTGTTTTTGACCTTTACGGTTTGTTTTTGTTTAATAATACTTTCCACAAGAAGTACTTTCATAGGTTTGGGAATGCATTTGACGGTGCTGTTATTGTATGCTTTGACGGAAAAAATAAGGTTTAAAGCCGATACGAAGTATATTGCTTTAGTCGGATTGACGGTTGTCATAGTTTTGGCGGGATT
The DNA here is from genome assembly GCA_017934545.1 of Bacteroidales bacterium. Classification (GTDB taxonomy): domain Bacteria; phylum Bacteroidota; class Bacteroidia; order Bacteroidales; family P3; genus Scybalousia_A. Next base: position 95,186 of record JAGBJI010000009.1, on the reverse strand, counting down.
TTTTGCGGGCAACAAATTTATTTCCTACAATTACAATAAGTATGCAAGCAAAGATGTTGAGAATTTTTATACCGTAGGGGCGAGAGTCAAAACCATAGAAGAGGGCAATTCCAAAGGCAGATTGGTTATTTGGAAAAATACTTCGGAGATAATCAAACGCAATCCGTGGTTGGGTTACGGTGTGGGCAATCATAAATTGGCTATAATGCAGGTTGAGGCGGCAAAAAAGATGAACTACATAGTGAGCGACCACGCCCACAACGATTTTCTTGAGATGCAGAGCGAACTCGGCGTAGTAGGGGAGGCGTTGTATGTAGTTTTCTATTTAAGTATGTTTGTTTGTGCAATAAGAATAATTGTAAACAAAAAGACAAAAAAACAATACCGCATCATAGCCCTGTGTTCAATGCTTATGTTGTTGAGTTATATGAACGATGCAATGTTTAATTTTCCGTTGGAAAGGGCAACACCCCAGATTTATTTAGCGTTAAGCACGGCGTTGTTGATGTTTGCAAAGTTTCAAACTTCGTCTTTGCTGCATTCTGGTTTAAAGTTTAAACATATAAAAGCGTTTTTGCCTTTTGTATGTGTGATAGCTGCGGCTACGTTTTATATAGAAACCACTCATTTTCTTTCGTCCGTGGTTCAAAGACAGAGGATATTGTGCCATAACTCACACAACAAAAACCGCGTTCCGCCGTCCTATTGGGTCAATGCGGCACCTTGGCTTCCGAATATTGACGAAAGCACCAAACCGATTGCTATAAACAATGCCATGATGTTTGCTTTGGAGGGCGATTACCGACAAGCCGTTAATATTATATTGGCCGATGATTCCAATCCGTACTACGCTTTGAAAGAGTACAGATTGGCTTCGTACTATTCGCATCTCAATATGACCGACTCGGCATTCTATTGGGCGGACAAATGTTCTGAAAAAAAACCTTTGTGTTACGACCCTGTCAGAATCAAAGCGGACACTTATGCCCGTATGGGCGATACCTGCATGCAGACAAAGTTGATTGAACAATATCTTTTGCGGGAAACCAAAGACGAACGTGCGTGGATAGATTTGATGAATGTGTATATAAAACGGAAAGATTACAATAAAGCTGACAGTATTTATAAACAATCTTTGGTTGAAAACGGAGAAAAACAGGTTATTTTGTCAAAAAAACACGAAATTGAGGCATTAAAAGAGGTTGAAAACAGGTAAATTTAAAGTGAAAATACAATTTAACTTAAAATTTTTATAATTCATTTTCAGTTAAATACGGAGATAAAGTAAAAATTTTTGAAAAAAAATTACGCAAGTATCAATTCTTGTTGTAACTTTGCCGAGTTAAAACAAAAGAATTTATAAACTATTTTAAAAACACAACAAAGAAATGAAAAAAGTATTGTTCGTATTAGCAATCGCTGGTTTCTTCGCAGCTTGCGGAAGCAAAGCTACTGAAACTGCTACTGAAACTGCAGTAGAAGAAACTATGACAGAAGAAACAATGACTGAAACTGTAGCTGAAACTCCAGCTGAAACTCCAGTTCAATAATCAAAAAATTGTTTCAAAAGCGAAATTAAGCAGTCCCATAAACAGACTGCTTTTTTTTGTTTCTATACTTTAATGTGTTTAAGTGTAAATTAAATTCCGTTGAAACTATCTTAACACTTCAACAGCACCCGTAAAATCCAAATCTTTTTCCTTTCCTTTGGCGGTAAATCTGTAAAAATATGTTCCCGACGGAGAGTTTGTTACGGCGGGATTCCAAAAATTATCTTTAGTTCTTATGTTTTCGGCATTGAAAATACATTTGCCGAATCTGTTGTATACAATCAGGCGTGTTTTTTCATAATAGGTTTGGTTCAAAAGCCCGGATATTTCAAAAATATCGTTGATGCCGTCGCCGTTCGGGGTAATCACTGTGGGAAAAACTAAATTGATTACGTTTAAATCCAAAACTATTACGCTGTCGCAACCCTCTGACGAAATCAATTCCAAAGTGTATATGCCCTTGTCACTTTCGGAGAAATTTTCATCGCTGTATGTTTTGCCTTTCAGTATTTCCGCTTTCACGGTGTCAGAATATACCGGCAGTTGTTGTACGTTTAAATACACTACGGTGTCAACCAAAGCTGCCGAGTCGCACATATGATATTCGTAAACGCCTTGCTGACGGATTGTTTCTTCGTTGAAATATATCGGAAACATATTTTGGCACAACTGTATGTTGACTGCCGAATCGTAAACGGTGAAAGAACTCTGCAGTTTTATGTTTACAGTATCGTAAGCGTAGCATATCTCTTTTACTTGTAAGGAATCCAAGATGTAGAACGCCGTTGAAAAACCCTGTGATGACGCTTGGCGGGCTTGCAATTCTATTTCCAACGAATCGTTAGGTACAAAAAACCGTTCGGTACGTGAATGTATAAAATTTTTCCCGCCTTCAACCAAGTTGGGATGTACATAATAATTGCATCCCCACGAATAATAATCCACCAATCCGTCACTGTTGAAATGCGGATTCTGATAATTTTCGCCGTAAACCTTACCGTTGATGAACAGTTTGTGCATAGTGGAAGTCCAAACTTGCTGATAGCAGTTGCGGACGGGACTGTAATAACAATACCTTAACACATAATCCCGTTGGGGTTTTACTTTGAACTTGGTTTTGTATATTGTTATGGTGTCGGCTATAGCACCTTTGCTTTTCGGAGCTACCATCAGGGCGTTTGTTCCGTTGGTTACGTTGTCCGTTACAGTATTAACACTTGATGTGGAGTGGCAAATGTCGGTGATAAAGTCTGAAGTTGATATGCCTATGTTGTAATGTCCGCTGTTGTAAAGCAAAGTGTCGGACACCGAAAGTGAACTGTCCGTGGTAAAACCCGTAAACCCGTCGTCAAAATGAGGATTGGGAATGTAGTTGGTGTCGGTTTCAAATCCTGCAATGACCGTTATCTGATATGTAGCGTCGGTATTGAGGGTCAGTTCTACGGTTTTACTGCACGAATCTATCAGTTCGCCGTTCAGATACCACTGATAATAATCCGCACTGTCATCCGTAGTCAAGGTAAGCGTGATTTGGCTTGAAGCAAGTATCACCGTATCCCGTTGCAGTATCTTTATCTTGCAATCATCCTGCCGTGCCGACAGATTGAAAGCAAGTAATATCCAAAACAATATGCCGATATATTTAAACATACCTTATATATGTAAGAGGCAAAATGCGTATAGTTTTTGCAAAATCAGAACAAAAACTTCTTTTATGATAAAAGAGTTTAGCGCAATCTGCATTCAGGTAAAATAAAAACAAGCGGAGGCAATTTAAACCGTCCGCTTGATGAGTATAAAGTACAGAATTAAGAAATTTCTTTATTTGTTTGATAAGATTAAAATCTTATTTCTCCATTGCGTTACCTATAACGTTGTCAAACGTTTGCTTGTATTGGGCAATTGTTCCGAAATCTTCGCCGTTGATTTTTATGTTTCCGTCTGTTGTCTTGCCTATTGTCTGACACGGAACGTTATATTTCTGCAATATATTCTCAAAGTCGGCTTTTCTTTCCTCGTTTATTGTAACCACGATGCGTGATTGGCTTTCTCCGAACAGAAAACTATCCAGTCTTACGCTCTTGTCTGAATTTATATCAAAGCCTAAATTGCGTACCATGCCGCTTTCCAACAAATTCATAAACAATCCGCCGTCCGAAACGTCGTGTGCGGACTGCAATATCTTGGATTTGATTAATTCTTTTACCGCTTGCTGCAAATCAAACTCTTTGTCCATGTCAAAATACGGCACGTCGCTGAGTTTAACTCCGCAATAAGAATAAAGATATTCTGAAGAATTGATGTCGTCTTTAACTTCGCCCAAAAGATAAACCGTAAGTCCTTCTTGTTTAAAGTCCAAACCCGTTTGGTTTTCTTTGTTTACCGTTCCTATCATGCCTATAACTGGTGAAGGTTTCACCGCTTCAACCACGCCGTTTATGCTTGCCTGATTGTAGAACGATACATTGCCGCCGGTGACAGGTGTTGAGAATTTTTTGCAAGCCTCACCCATACCTTTGACTGCATTGACAAACTGCCAATATGTTTCGGGTTTGTAAGGGTTGCCGAAGTTACAACAGTTTGTAACTGCCAACGGTTCGCCTCCGGTGCAGACTATGTTGCGTGCAGCCTCTGCTACGGCTATCTCCGTTCCGATAAACGGGTCGGAATAAACGTAACGCGAATTGCAGTCGCATGTCATGGCTATGCCGTTGCGGCATCCTTTGATGTTAGCCACGCCGCTGTCTGCAGGACGGTTGGTTGTCATGTTGCGTGTTCCTACCATTGAGTCGTATTGTTCATAAACCCAACGTTTGCTTGTAAGGTTAGGATTGCTTACCATAGCCTTTGCTATGTCTTTGACCTGTTGGATGTCAGGTTCTTTTATGCTTTCAATTTTGAAATCTTTGCGTTTGGCGTAGTATTCAGGCTCTTTGTATTCTCTGTCATATTGAGGTGCGCCGCCGCCGAGTACCAATGTGGACGCAGGAACCTGTGCCACCAATTCACCTTTCCAATGGAAATAAAGCATGTCCTCGTCTATCACTTCGCCAATCTTCTTGCAGTTCAAATCCCACTTGTCAAAAATCTTCTCAACTATGTCTTCTTTGCCTTTCTTTACCACTACAAGCATTCTTTCCTGCGATTCGCTCAAAAGTATCTCCCATGCTTCAATATTTTTTTGCCGCAAAGGCACTTCGTCCAAGTATATACGCATGCCGCTGCCGCCTTTTTCGCTCATCTCGCTTGTAGAACAGATAATACCTGCAGCACCCATGTCCTGCATACCTACTATCGCTCCGCTGCGTCCCAATTCCAACGAAGCTTCCATAAGAAGTTTTTCTTGGAACGGGTCGCCTACTTGTATTGACGGTATGTCGTCGGCACTGTTTTCAGTAACGTCGGCACTTGCAAACGTTGCTCCGTGTATTCCGTCTTTGCCTGTGGACGAGCCTACTATGTATACGGGGTTTCCCGCTCCTTTGGCAACCGCCGAAATCAAGTCTTCTTTTTTCATTATGCCAACGCTCATTGCATTGACCAACGGATTGTTCTCAAAACATTCGTCAAAAAATACTTCGCCTCCCAAAACGGGAACGCCGAAAGAGTTACCGTAGTGCGATATACCCTCAACCGTGCCTTTGAACAACCGTCTTGAATGTCCGCTGTTCAAAGAGCCGAACCTCAAAGCATTCATCTGTGCAATAGGTCTTGCACCCATGGTGAAAATATCTCTGTTTATACCGCCCACTCCCGTTGCTGCACCTTGGAAAGGTTCAACTGCACAAGGGTGGTTGTGACTTTCTATTTTGAATACACAAGCCCTGCCGTCGCCTACGTCAACCATTCCTGCATTTTCTTCACCCGGAGCCACAAGCATTTGCTTGCCTTCTTTAGGAAGTTTCTTTATCCATTTTATACTGTTTTTGTACGAAGCGTGTTCGCTCCACATAACAGAATATATGCTCAACTCGGTGAAATTCGGAGTTCTTCCTCCTAAATACTTTTTAATTTGTTCAAATTCTTCGGTAAGTAAACCTAATTTATGAGCGGTTTCAACCGTAACTTCTTCAGACTTTATCATACGTATTTTCCGTTTTTTTTCGTTTTGATATGCAAAGATACAAACTTTTGTGAAAAACAAACTGAATTTATTGCAAAAACAAAAAAACTCAAATCATATTTCATGTTTTTAATCCCTGCGTTTATTTCGGTTAAAAAGCGTAAATAACCTCTTTTTATGTATACCTATATAATATATATGTATAAAAAATCAGAACAAAACCACGGTTAAGTTATGCGTATTGAGTGAATAAAGCGTGTGTTTTTTGCAGATTCAAAATTTCTTTGTACTTTTGCAGACAGGTAATATGATTCAAAAATTGTTAAAATTATGACACAGTTGGTAGTTTCTGTAGAAGATTATTCTTTGTTGGCCGATATAAAGCGTGCAATAAAGATGTTGCGCGGTGTAACGGAAGTTTCCGTGATGACAACGCAGAAAAACGGATTGGACAGAGCCATTGAAGACGTGGAAAACGGCAGAGTATATTCAGCCGAAAGCGTGGAGGATATGATAAAACAGATAATGCAATGAGGTATAAGCTGAAATATACCGGAGAGTTTAAGAAAGCTTACAAACGTTGCGTTAAACGGCATTACAACATGCAGTTGTTGACGGAGGTATTGACGGTTTTGCAGGAAAACGGCACGCTTCCGCCCAAGTACAAGCCGCATAAACTTTCGGGCAACTACTCCGGCAAATGGGAATGTCACATTCACCCCGATTGGTTATTGGTTTGGATGCAAGACGATGATGAATTAACCTTGTTGATGCTTCAAACAGGCACACATTCCGATATTTTCGGGAAATAATCTCTTCTTTTTTTTACCTGCGTTTTTTGGTTTTGGCGGAGCGGTTTTCCGTTTTGGTGTCTGGGGTTGATGTTTCCGAGATAAGTTTTAGGCGGTAACGCTCTATTTCCTGCGACAGAGAGTTGAGGTAATCAAACATTCCCTCCTTATCTTCCGCAAACAGATTTCTGTATGTACGCAAATATTCCTCAAATTCTTCGTGTATGACTTTGCCGTCAGGCAAAGGATAGATGATTGCTGCCATATGATTGCCGTTGTTTTGTGTTTTTAGAAAAGCAAAATTATAAAAATAATGCAAAACAGAGGCATTTTGCTGCAATTGTTTTCTAATGAAAATACAGTCAGATAAGTTTAAAAAAATTGTTTTCTGAATTCATTATCAAAAAAGTCACATTTTTCAATAAAAAAGCGGCGTTTTTTTTACGGTTTTATGTACTTTGGGAAAAGAAATTCAGTTTAAAATACCGCATATTATCAAAACCGTTATTATCTTTGTAAAAAAATAAATATGCAAAACAGTTCGGAATTTGACGGAGTGATAATAGAAAAGGATTTGTTCTCATTGGGTACGGACCGCATGAGCAATTACGTTGCCCATGTGTATTGCAGCCAAGGTTCGTGCGTGATTGGGTTTAACGACAGGGACATTGTGATAAAGCAAAACGACTGTGCCATCTTCCCCGTTACCAAACTTGTGTACAACATACGCCCCGACAGCGATTTTAAAGTTGAGGTTATATACGTTTCCAATGAATTTACACTGTTTTCTTCGCCCGACAGCAATTATTATGTACGCGGCGTGACGGCGTTGTATCACAATCCGGTCATCGCTCTTAACTCCAAAGACGCCCGATTGTGCAGAAACGGATTTCAATGCGTGGAATACCGTTTGAAAGATAAAAATCACAACTTCTACAAAGAGGCTTTGAGTTCGGCGTTGCGGTCTTTGTTTTTGGATTTCTTTGATTTCCATGCACGTGTTTGCAGCGGGGAAAAATATTTCAGCTCTCCGCAGGCGGATTTAATGATTAAATATCTGTCGCTTTTGGAACAGGGCGGATTTAAAACAAACAGGGATATATCCTATTACGCAGACAAACTGTGCGTTTCTTCAAAATATTTGTCAGCAACGTCAAAAAAAATCAGCGGATTGCCTGCAAGCAGTTGGATAAACAGATTTACCGTACTGGAATTGCAAAGATATTTAAAGGATACTTCGTTTACCCTTTCGCAAATAGCCGAAGAGTTTTGCTTTTCGTCGTCAGCCTATCTTTCAAGGTATGTTCAACGGCATTTGGGACGTCATCCGTCGGCATACAGGGCAGAGTAAGTACCATTGCTTTGACTGAATAAATGTTTAAAGGCTTGAAATATAAAGACGGAATAAAACTTTACATTAATAAAAACCTAAACAAAAGAAGATAAAGCATAAATGCAAAATATTTTAAACTTCTCTGACATACAGCAATTACGCAATTGGTTGGAAGTAAACGGCGGAAAAGAAACGGAATGTTGGGTTAACTCTTCACGGAGCAACCCTTGCCCGCAAGGGCGTTTGCCGTATTTGGAGATAGTGGAGCAGGCTCTGTGTTTCGGGTGGATAGATTCCACTTTGAAAAAGCACGAAGACGGACTTTACCAGCGGCTTTCGCCCCGTAAGAAAACATCCGAATGGACGGAATTGAACAAAGAACGTGTCCGCAGGTTGGAAAAATTGGGTATGATGACCGATAGCGGCCGCAAGGTGTTGCCTGACATGAACGAAAGTCATTTCAAAATACCGCAGGATATTAAAAAAGTGTTGAAAAAAGATAAGACGGCTTGGCAGAATTTCAATTCGTTTCCGCCGTTGTATCAACGCATCAGAGTGCAAGGCATAGATTTTTACCGCAAACGCAGTGCGGAAGTTTTTAATCGCAGATTGGAAAAACTTGTCCTTATGAGCCGTGAGGGTAAGATGTACGGAGAGTGGAACGATAAGGGCAGATTGTTGGATTATTAACAGAAATAAATTTTTTAACTCTTGCAACGCCGGACTTTTTTCTTTGTCCGGTGTTTGTATAATAGCGTTCTAAAGACTTCTTTTCATAATACAAAGAAAAAAAAACATATGTTTTTGAAAGAAAAAAACATATGTTTTTTGATTAAAATTCATATGTTTTTTTATAAAAATACATATGTTTTTATTTTTCTTTTCTGAAAACAATTTGCAAAATTTACTTTTTGTTGAACATATTCATGGTTCGGTCCATGCCCAAGACGACGAAAGTTTTTACTATGTCGTATATTTTTTCCGTCTGGGGACGCAACAATTCTTCGTCCTGCGGAGTGAACTGCCCGAGAACGAAATCTATCTGTCCGCCTTTTGAAAAATCGTTGCCTATGCCTACACGCATTCTGTTGAAAGCCGAAGTACCTATGGTTTCTATTATATTTTTCAACCCGTTGTGACCTCCGTCCGAGCCTTTGTAACGCAGCCGGATATTGCCCGTATCAATGGCTATGTCGTCAACTATAACCAACATGTTTTCAACGGGTATGTTTTCTTTTTCCAGCCAATATCTCACCGCCTTACCGCTTAAATTCATGTAAGTGGTGGGTTTTATTATCACAAGGCTTCTTCCCATCAGTTTGGCTTCGCACTTGAAAGCATAGCGGTCTGTTTTGAATGCAAAATTTTCATTATGCTTAGAGTTGATTTGCTTAACCAACGCATCGGCCATAAGATAGCCTATATTGTGACGCGTGTTTTCGTATTCTTTGTCGGGGTTGCCCAACCCTACAATAAGATATTTGCCCATATGAACATGATTTTAAAAAAAATAACAGGCTCTTTTGTTATTGAAGCCTGTTATTTTGATGTAAAGAATTGTTGAAATATTTTTATTTCTTTTCTTTTCGGGATTATTCAGCAGCAGCTTCGGTGGTTTCTGCAGCGGCAGTATCCGTGTCAGCAGCGGCAACAGCGTTTCTGGTTGCACGTACCGTTACAACAACTGAAGATTTTACTTCCATTATTTCAACATCAGGGATGTTGATGTCGCATATTTTTATTCCGTTGTTGATACCCAATTTGCTTATATCCAATTCCACTTCCTGCGGAATGGCGTTAGGCAAGCCGTGAAGTTTGATTTTTCTGATTTTTATTTGCAGTTTACCTCCCTGCAATACGCCCGGAGCAGTACCGGTAGTCTTTACAGGAACGGCAATTGTCAACGGTTTGTCGTCAAATATTCTCAAAAAGTCTGCGTGAAGCACTTCGTCGCTTACAGGGTGATATTGTATGTCCTGTAAAATGGCCATCGTCTTTTTTCCGTCAACGGTTAACTCTACATAATGTGTGTCAGGAGTGAAAAGCAAAGGTATAAACTCTTTTGCAGGAACTGCAAATACCGTTTGTTGTTCTTCTCCTCCGTAAAGCACGCACGGCACCATACCGTTTCTTCTCAACGCTTTAGCATCTTTTTTCCCTACGTTCTGACGTGCAGAACCGCTCATTGATACTGTTTTCATGTCTGTTTATTTGTTTTATGTTAATATTAAATGATTTGCAAAATTACAACTATTCTTTTTAATGACCAAATCATTGGTTCAGAATTTAGTATGAACCCCTACTTGTTGAACAGCTTTTTCGTAAAGATTGGCTATACTTTCCGAGTTCTCAACCCTGCGTATTGCTTCTGCGAAGATAGGTGAAACGGAAAGCACTTTTATCTTTTTACTTTCCTTACGCAAAGGAATAGTATCCGTAACTATCAACTCTTCAAGCACCGATGATTCTATCTTTTCCACTGCCTGACCCGACAAAACGGGATGTGTTATCATGGCTCTTACGGTTTTGGCACCCTGTTGTTTGATAAGTTGGGCTGCATTGCACAACGTACCGCCAGTATCTATGATATCGTCAACCAAGATTATGTCTTTGTCAGTCACATCTCCTATAAGTTGCATGGAAGCAATCTCATTGGGACGCGAACGTTGCTTGTGGCACATGACGAAACCCGTGCCTAAAATTTTTGCGTATTGCGATGCACGTTTTGCTCCGCCTGCATCAGGGGAAGCAAACAATACATTGCTCACGTCACTGTACAATCCTCTTAAATAAGGAATGAATATACTTGAAGAAAGCAGATGGTCTACGGGGATATTAAAGAATCCCTGGATTTGGTCTGCGTGTAAATCCATTGTTATTACACGGTTTACTCCCGCAGCCTGCAACAAATCGGCCATCAATTTGGCGGTTATCGGCACTCTGGGTTTATCTTTTCTGTCCTGACGGGCAAAACCGAAGTAAGGAATCACTGCAATAATGCGTTGTGCCGAAGCTCTTTTGGCTGCATCCACCATCATCAATAACTCCATTATATTATCGCAAGGAGCAAATGTTGACTGAATGATAAAAACATCGCAACCCCTTATGTTTTGTTCATAAGAGGGTTGAAATTCTCCGTCGGCGTACTTCAAACAAACGGCTTGTCCTAAAGGTTTTTCATAGATTTCCGCAATTTTTTCGGCTAAATATCTGCTTGCGGTGCAGGAAAACAAAGCGGTTGTGTCTTTTTGTTCTGATGACATATTACTGTTAGAATGTTTTATATATAAACGTTTATGTAAAAATCAGATTGCAAAATTACATAAAATTTACGGAATTGAAAAAAAAATCACAAAAAATGCTTGTATATTAAAAAAAAGTTGTAATTTTGCAAACGCAAACCAACAATGAGAGGCTTCTGTGGCGGAATTGGTAGACGCGCTAGACTCAAAATCTGGTGTCCGCAAGGGCTTAAGGGTTCAAGTCCCTTCAGAAGTACAAGGCAGATGAAGTTAAAATAATCATCTGCCTTATTTTTTTGCGTTTTATATCTCCTATATATAATTATTGTATACCTATATATAATATATAGTGTAAATATTTTTGCATTTTGACTGTTGTTTTTCTTCGTCTTTCACAATTAGTATTACGTTTTTAATCCATTGAAATGTCAATGATATAGTTATAAACCGTAGTATTGTTACAGTGAAAATAAATTTCAATTAAATAAAATCTTTAGAAAAATAAATCAAATAACAATTTTGGTCATTCAACAAATATTCGTAAATTTGCAATCTGAAATCTTTAGTCTATGGAAATACGAAGTGCAAAGTTTGAAATAAGCAGCGCTGCATTAAGTCAGTGTCCGCCCGATAAATTTCCCGAGATTGCTTTTATAGGACGCAGCAATGTAGGCAAATCTTCGCTGATTAATATGCTTACGGGGCATAACAAACTTGCCAAAACTTCGTCCACTCCTGGCAAAACCCAGTTGATAAACCATTTTATCATCAATGACAATTGGTATATAGTTGATTTACCGGGTTACGGCTATGCACAAGTTGCAAAAACACAGCGGGAGAAGTTCAGAAAAATGATTGATGATTATCTTCTTAAGCGGAAAAGTCTGTATTGTGTCTTCGTTTTGGTGGATTCAAGGCTCAAACCGCAGAAAATAGACATTGATTTCATTAATTTTTTGGGCGAAAACGAAGTTCCGTTTGAAGTTATTTTTACCAAAACCGACAAACAGAGCAAAAAGAAAACTGATGATAATACGGAGCAATTCCGTCAGGCGTTAAGTCAAACGTGGGAAGAAATGCCCAAGATGATGCTTTCCTCGAGCGAAACCAAGGCAGGCAAAGACGAGATATTAAACGAAATAGAAAATATAATAAAGCAATGAAGCAAATTCAAAGAGCATTGATTTCAGTCTTCTCTAAAGAGGGAATAGACGTTATCGTAAAGAAGTTAGACGAATTGGGAGTGGAGATATATTCCACCGGAGGAACGTACGACTTTATAAAAAGTTTGGGAGTTGATGCAAAAACGGTGGAAAGTCTTACATCCTATCCGTCCATATTGGGAGGCAGAGTAAAGACTTTGCATCCTAAAGTGTTCGGAGGTATTTTGGCACGCACGGACAACGCAACCGACACCGAGCAGATGGCACAATACGGCATTATACCGTTCGATGCAGTCATCGTAGACTTGTATCCTTTTGAGAAAACGGTGCAAAGCGGTGCTAGACACGCAGATGTTATTGAAAAAATAGACATCGGCGGTATTTCTTTGATACGTGCGGCGGCTAAAAACTACAATGACGTCATTATAGTGCCGAGTGTGGAACAGTATGAGGAGTTCTATAATCTTATTTGCGACAAAAAAGGCTGCACGGAGTTGAGTGACCGTATGCAATTCGCTTCATATGCTTTTATGGTGTCGTCGCACTACGATACAATGATATTTAAATATTTCAATTCCAAGACTGACCACCCTGTAAACGTATTTAAAGAGAGTTATTCTTCGTCCGAGGAGTTGCGTTACGGTGAGAATCCGCATCAAAAGGGCTGGTTTTTCGGACGTTTTGATGATGAATTTGAGCAATTGCACGGAAAAGAGATTTCTTACAACAATATAGGAGATATAGATGCAGCTTGCAATTTGATAGATGACTTTTCCGACACGGCATTTGCTATTATCAAACACAACAATGCCTGCGGCTTGGCGGTGAGAAGCACTTTGAAAGAAGCATATTTAAAAGCTTTGGAAGGCGACCCCGTAAGTGCGTTCGGCGGAGTGTTCGTTTGCAACCGCAAAGTGGACAAAGAAACTGCGGAACAGATGAATAAAATCTTTATGGAGGTATGTATCGCCCCTGATTACGACCAAGAAGCGTTGGAAATATTGTTTTCAAAGAAGAACCGTATCATTTTGAAGCGAAAAAACACTAAAAAAAGCAGTTACGTTTTCAGAAGTGCGTTGAACGGAGTGTTGGTTCAGCAGCGTGACACCAAGGTTGAGCAGCCGCAGGAGATTATCAGCGTTACCGACAGACGTTTTACCGACAAAGAGATAAAGGATTTGCAGTTTGCAAACATCATTGTAAAACATACCAAATCAAATGCTATCGTCTTGGCAAAGGATATGCAGCTGTTAGGTTCGGGAACGGGACAAACCAGCCGCGTAGATGCGTTAAGGCATGCGATAGAAAAAGCCAAAAGTTTTAATTTTGACTTACGCGGAGCGGTGATGGCATCCGATGCATTCTTCCCTTTCAAAGACTGCGTTACCATTGCACACCGCGAAGGCATTGATGCAATCATACAACCCGGCGGTTCCATCCGTGACGAAGAGTCTGTTGAATATTGCAAAGCGAACAATATGTCTATGGCGATGACGGGATTCCGTCACTTTAAGCACTGATAACAAACATTTTTTATAATTTTCGTTGAAAAAGACGTATATTTTCCTCAGTGAAAATATAAGTCTTTTGCTTTTATCTGTCTTTTTTATCAGAATAACCTCACGTTTTTTTATAAAAATCAGCCGTCTTTTTCTATAAAAATAGAAGAGTTTTTATTAAAAGATTATGAAATGATATCAAGATACGGGATATAAAAGTGTTCAATAGGCTGTTAAAAAGGGGAGTGTGCGGTTTGAAAATAGAAATAAATGATTTAATTTTGCAAAATCAATACATAATTTGTGCTATATGATAAAAACAATGGATACTTCCTATGTCATTCCGCCCGTAGACAAGGCTTTTATTAAGGAAGAACTTACAAAAGACATTTTTTTCCGCCGAACCAATTACGGCGGACGTGAGATTTATGTGACCGATGCCCATACTTCACCTAACATTATGCGGGAAATAGGCCGTTTGAGAGAGATTAGTTTCGGCGTACAAGGCGGCGGAAGCGGTACGGAGTGCGATATAGACCAATATGATGTGGCTCCGCAACCGCATTGCTACAAACAACTGTTTGTATGGGACCCTTCGGACGAAGAAATTGTGGGAGGTTACCGCTTTATTGTCGGAAAAGACGTCTTTATGCAGGCTAACGGCGAGTTGCTTTCGGCCACTGCCGACTTGTTTTACTTTACCGATGAGTTCAAAGAACGCTATTGGCCGTATACAATGGAATTGGGACGCAGTTTTGTACGCCCCGAATATCAGCCGACGGTCAATTTGCGAAAAGGGATGTATTCTTTGGACAATCTGTGGGACGGATTGGGCGGCTTGGCACAGAGTTTAGCGTCGCAGGTTAGGTATTTTTTCGGCAAAATAACTATGTATCCGCAGATGGATTCACAGGCTAAAGATTATATTTTGTATTTTTACAAAAAACATTTCCCGGATAACGAAGGCTTGGTGTTCCCTAAAGAAGAGGTAAAGATAAAAGGCGATTACAATGCGTTGAACAAACTCTTTGACGGCAGAAGTTACAAGGAAGATTATCAGATTTTGGTGAAAAATGTACGCAGTTGCAATGAGAATATTCCGCCGTTGGTCAACGCATATATGAATTTGTCGTCCACCATGAAATCGTTCGGAACAAGTATCAATAAACATTTCTCCGACGTAGAGGAAACTGGCATCTTGGTAACGATTGCCGACATTTACGAAGACAAGAAAAAACGTTATATGAATATGTAACAGCCCACTAAAACGAGCATTTGATAAATTTTTTACGCCGTTTAAACAAAATCTTTTTCTTGTTTAAACGGCGTACATGTATATATTAAGGTATGTAATTCGGATGTTTTTTATATTATTTTGCGGTCGGGTGACAACTTTTTCGCAAAAATTTTGATTAAACGGTGCAGTATTTTACGGTTTTGGGGTACTTACCGGTAACAAAACATTAATTTAAAGCGTTTAACAATTAAAAAAGCAGTATTGAAATGAAAAATGTAAAGATTAAAGCGGCGTTGTTTTCGACCGTAGCGGCAATATGTGCGGTTCTATTCCTTGCTTGCGATGACGAATATTGGGACAACTGCGGGCAGTGTTCCACTCCGACGGTTCAAAAGCATGTCTGGCTGAAAAATACCGACCCCCAAAACCCAGAATCTACCGTTTTGTTCAGCGTGCAATTGGTTAAAGACGGTGAGAACTATGTTGTAAACATTGAAGAAAGCGGTTGTTGGAGCCGCAATACGTACAAATATCCCGTATGTAACCCGAGTGCAGTGAAAAAATTGTTGTCTGACGGCGATACATTGACCGCTGATATTTATTGCAACTTGCACGAAGGCGGCGGAGAAACGGAGTTTACGGCGGAAATCCTAAAAATATTTCCGTTAAAGGCAAACATGCCGATGTAGATGTATGGCTGACGGTTTTGACAGGCAGGAATTTGAAAACATTTACCGAATGTACTACAAACGTATGTTCGGTTTATGTATGAAATACGTTGCCGATGCAGCCGCAGCGGAAGATTTGGTACAGGATTCGTTCGTAGTGGTTCTGACCAAAATAGATACTCTCAAGGACAAAAGCAAACTTGAGAAGTGGATGTTCTCAATTGCACGGAATACATGTCTGAAATATGTTGAGAAAAAGAAGTTGTTTGAGGGTATAACCGTAAAAGACGAAATCAATGCAGGGCTTTCTGACAGTGAAAACGGCAATGAAAGGCCGCAGATAGCCTATGACGACATAATGCAGATGGTTGAACGCTTGCCCGAGGGCAGCAAAAAAGTGTTTAAACTCTATACTTTTGACGGATTGTCGCATAATCAGATAGCCAAGCAACTGAATATCTCCGCCAAAACCTCTTCGTCGCAGTTGCACCGTGCAAAAAAGGCGTTGCAATCCATGATTCATTCCTATTGGACGTTGTGTGCGGCGGGCGTGGTGCTGATTGCTGCAACAGTATTTTCATTTTTTCACGGCAATACGGATACATACGTCAGTAAACCGCCGCAGCAAGCGGGTCAAACCGCCGTTACTCATAAACAAATACCTGTAAAATTTAAAACAACCGATAAACAAAAGAATTTATCAGGCTATAATTTTGCTGCATTTACGCAAAACAGTGTTGATAATGCACAAAACCAAGATGTAAAATTACAAGACACTGTAATAAAATATGCAAACACCGAAGAAAAAGTAAAAGACACGTTAATAAAATCGGAAAACAAAATAAAACCACTGCAAAAAACGGAAGATATATTGCAAAAAACATATGCCGAACGCACAAAAAAACAAAGCCGATGGGCGTTGATGGCGGATTTTAACACAGATGCATACGGCAATATGCCTACGGACTATGACAATATTATAGATATAGGCGGTTTTCCGTCGTTTGCGGGACGTATGCCGGGGTTTATGCCCGGTGAAAGCGGATTTTATGCTGCAAAAACCAAATATCACCGCCCTGTAACACTGTCGGTTATGCTTGAAAAGCCTATTAACGGAAAATTTTCGGCACAGTGCGGTTTTAATTACACGTATATGAAAACGGAATTTATGTCCTACTCTGATGCTTTGTTGACTTACCGCCTGCAATACGCAGGCATCAGGCTTGCTGTGGCGTATCACTGCACGGCAAACCGTTTTTTTAACGTTTATACATCTGCGGGCGTTGGTTTTGAGGTGCCTGTATATGATAAAGCCGAACTTTATGCAGAGGGAAAAAGCGTAAAGTCGGACTTAAACGCCGCAGACCAAGTGTCTTTAGGCGTTTCGCTTGGCATAGAGTACAGGATAACCGACAGAGCGGGCATATTCATTGAACCGCAAGTTGTTTATTTCTTTGACAACGGCGACAAAGTGCAGTCATACCGCAAACAACACAAACTCTGTGCGGAATTGCCCGTCGGTATAAGGATAAAATTTTAAACTTAAAAACAGCTAAAACCGCCGCATTTTTTACGTTATAAAAATTTCTTTTCAGAAACCAATTCAAAAAAACATATGTTTTTGAAAGAAAAAACATATGTTTTTTGATTAAAATTCATATGTTTTTTTGAAAAAATACATATGTTTTTTTATTTTTCTTTCTTCAAAAGGATGTCGTGCATTGTATATATAAAAGGAGTAAAAGGCATTAAAAGGCGGTAAACGCACAAAAGAGTTGAAATGTTTTTCAGAGTTAAGGGATTTTTTCTTAACTTTGCAAAAAGAATTTTCACAATATTATGGATTTAACAGGCAGAAGAGAAAGCAGCAATGTTGACGACCGCAGGGGAATGTCTACGAAAACCAAAGCAGGAATAGGCGGCGGCGTGGGAGTTATAGTTTTGGCGTTGTTGACATGGATTATGGGCGGCAACCCTTTAAGTGTTATTCAGCAATCGGGCGGTTTGAGTTCGTTGCAGACAGAACAAACGCAGAGTGAACATCAATTTACCGAGCAGGAACAGCAGTTGGCTAAATTTTCCAAGCAAGTGCTTGCCTCAACGGAAGACATATGGACTGAAGTTTTTAAATCTATGGGCAGAAAATACGTTCCGCCCAAGATGGTTTTGTACACCAACAGCGTTCAAACCTCTTGCGGACAAGGCGATGCGTCTGTCGGACCGTTTTATTGTTCGGCCGACCAATGCCTTTATATAGATTTGTCGTTTTTCATGCAGATGAAATCGCAGTTAGGTGCCGACGGGGACTTTGCCTATGCGTATGTTATCGCCCACGAAGTAGGGCATCACGTTGAGTATCTGTTGGGTACGCTTGAGCAAGCACATTCGCAGATGCAGAGGGTCAACAAAACCCAAGCCAATAAGATAAGCGTGCGGTTGGAATTGTTGGCTGATTTTTATGCAGGCATATGGGGGCATTACGAAAACAAGATGTTCCACTCCCTTGACGACGGCGACATACAGGAAGCCGTAAACTGCGCCCAAGTGATAGGCGACAACTATTTGCAGGAAAAGGCAAGAGGCTATTCGCAACCCGAGAGTTTTACGCACGGAACCTCTGCACAGAGAATGAAATGGTTGAAACTCGGCTTGACAACGGGCGATATGTCCAAGGGCAATACCTTTGAACTATCCGACAAAGACTTGTAGAGTTAAGAAATGTTAAACAAATAATTAATAATCAATAAACAGTTACGTTTTTTATGAAAAAAGCAATTTTACTTATCGCGGCCTTGACGGCGTTTTCCGCCGCTTTGATGGCTGAAGACGGCAAATATGTGTTGAACAACGCCGCAATAGAGAACGCATTTGCACAGGCTGAAGAAATTTCTGTTGACAATATCGGATTGTTTTCCCAACAAGCATTTGATTTGTTTGCAAATACTTCTTCCCAAATGCCTGCAGCATACCGCTCTTCTGTAAACCCTTGGGTTTCGTGGGCTCTTTGCTGGGTTTTGGGCGAATTCGGCGTTCACCGTCACTACATGGGTACTTCCCGTTATATGTGGGCTACTTACACATTCACATGTTGCGGTATTTTCGGTATAGTCCCTTTGGTTGACTGGGTGGTTTTGCTTGTCGGAGCAATACAAGGCGATATCAGAGATTATGAGAATAATACGAAATTCTTCATGTGGTTTTAATAAAACGGCACGTGAACTGAAGGAAACAATTCTTAAAGAATTGTTTCCTTTGTTTATATTGTGCCTATTCCTGTCTTTGCATGGGCAGAACCGCATTTCAGCCGACGTGACCCTGCGTCAGTTGGCTAACAACAAAGTTCTGCGGATAGAAAAACACATAGCCTTTCAGTCGGACGGCAAAATGACGGTGCATTATCTTTATCCGTACGAATATTTCTTTGTTACTAACAATTTAGGTGAGAATGCAACCTATCTTCCGTCGGAAAACGAGGTGATGTTTTCTAACAACAAAGAACAATCTCCGCAAAACGAAATGTTCACTCTATTCCTTTCGCCCGGATACAGTGAATTGAATTTGATGGACGAAGGTTTTGTTTTGCAGCAACTAAACAAGGAAGAGGGCAGGATAGTAAAGACTTTTTCCGCTTCGGACAAAACTTCCGCAGGTTATATGTTTGCCAAAGTGGTTTGTGAAAAAGACCGCCCGATATACTGTGATTTTGCGGACAAAGATAAAAACATAATGAAGAAAATATATTTCACGGACTATATTTCTGATTCGTGGCTGACGTTTCCGCGTTGCGTTACGCAGATAACTTACAACAATCAGGGCGATTCAGTTATAACCAAAGAGGAATATAAAAATATTTGCACCGAGGGTTGTTCTGCCGATACGCTTTTTGATTTTACCGTACCCGTTTCTGCAAAACGTGTGTCACCTTATAATTTCAAACAATGAAAGCCCTGTTCTGTTTTATTGCAGCGGCGTTGTGCTGCGTTACCTTTGCACTTCAAAGCCAGACAACGCAGGATTTGCAGCTTTTGTCGTCGTTTGAACGCAGGGAAGCGAAGTTTGAAGACCGTAAAGTGACATACGGGTTCTCTCAAAACAACCGTACGCTCAATCCGTTCTACCATCTGATGAGTTCAGCAATGTATGTATACCAAAAGAATATATCTTTGGCATTGCAAAGAAGCTGTGCGTTTGAACCGTCTTGCTCTGCATACAGCAAGAATCTGATAAAAGATTTCGGAACGGTGAAAGGAATCTTTTGTACTGCGGACAGACTGATGCGGTGCAACCGAATAGCACTTGCAGACAGGCAATCCGTGTTTTTAATCAACCCTTCCGTACGCCGCATATATGAATCTACGGACAGATACCGCACGGAAAAATGAAACAAATACTTATTTGCATTTTTCTTTTTGCCGGTTTTGCTCTTTGCGGTCAGAATACGCAATATGCAAAGGGTGATTTTGATTTCATATATTACCTTATAGGCAATGATTTTAAAGAAGACGCCCTTGCAATTATAAGAAACAAGGACGTAAAACCAAGCTTAAATACTCCGTATGCAGACAGTATGCACTTTATATCAGGTTGGACTTATTACAGTTGTCACAAACTTGACTCGGCGTCGCTGATGCTGGATTTGGTTTCTGATTTTTCGCCCTTGCATGCACAATCCCGTCTGTTTTCTTGTCTTTCTTATGCACACTGGGGGGGGCAATACGCCAAAGCACGCAGTGCATTGAACGGATTGAAAAGTGAAGACAACGGAATATTACAACTTAAAACTTACACGCAAGGTGCATTGGCGTTGCTTGAACGCAATATCGGGGAATTTGATTCATGCTTTGCATTGTTAAACACGCATGACATGCGTTTTGAAAGTGAAAAAGCCGAACTGTTAAGCCTGCGTAACGAGATAAATGCACATAAGCCCAAATCCTTGTGGCTTGCCGGTGCGTTGTCTTCAGTAGTTCCCGGTTTGGGAAAGGTTTATGCAGGAAATTTAGGCGAAGGCATTTCCGCTTTTTTGATGACCGGTTCTTTTATGGCGGCAACTGCGGAAAATTGGTACAGAAAAGGATTTAACAATTGGAAGACTTTGTTGTTTGCAACGTTCAGTGCGGTGTTTTATACGGGCAATATATACGGCTCGGTGTCCGCCGCAAAGATGAGTAACGTTATTTTCAACGGCAAAAAAGATGTTCAGATACTTTACAATATACATATTCCTATCCGTAACGGCTTTAGGCATTAACGCACAGTCGTTGTTTGCAAAGGCGGACAGTTTGTACAAAAAGCAAAACTACGCTTTGGCACAGGCGGAATACGAAAGAATAGTTTTTCTTTCGTCAAACAAAGACACGGTTAACAAAGCACTGCGGCAGAAATGCCGTTGCCAAAAACAAGCGGGCGGTTTCTTACAGGCGGCACTCACTTCGGAAAGATTCGCCTCGGAATATGAAGACTATTTTGAGCAATCGCTGTGTTATTATCTTGCTTCGGATTTTGAAAAAGCCAACCTGTCGGCGTTGAAATGCGAATTGATTTTTGATTCTTTGGCAAAAGACGTCTTGCTTGTGCAGGTCTTGGCGTTGAATGAGATGAATCTGTACGACAGTGCCAAGAGCCGTGCCGTAAGATTGGCATCGTTGACTGACACATTGACTGTAGACAACGTGCAATCGGTCATTGATTCGCTTTACAACCACAAACCCAAACTACTGAATGAGAAAACAGGGCGTGTGCTTGCCTTTGTTCCCGGTGCGGCACAGGTTTATGCGGGACAGTATACGCAAGCCGCAACAAGTGTGTTGCTCAATGCCGCCGCCGCAGCATTCGGCGTAAGTCAGATATTGGACAAATGCTATGTTACAGCCTATTTGTTCGGAGCGGGAGGGTTGAGTGTAACCTATCCGGGCAACGTTAAAAACGGCAATTACTGCGTGCAAAAAGCCAACTATAAGAAAACGTCGTCATTCAACGCTTTGTTCAAAAAGCGGTTGATAGAAATGATGTCAAACATATCGGAATAAAATTTACTTGTATCATAATTGAAAAAAGATGGAAAGGATTTTGAAAATATTGACAGTACTGTTTGCGGTAATGATGTGCTGCACTGCAAAGGCACAACTTATTAAAGGCAATCAGCGTTTGGAAGAATATCTGCCGATGGTTGAAAACAAAAACGTGGCAATAGTTTGCAACCACACAAGTATGGTAGAGAATAAACATATTGCAGACACTCTTATTGGTTTAGGCGTAAAAGTGAAGATTTTGTTCACGCCCGAACACGGTCTGAAAGGAACTGAAGAGGCCGGAAAATCAATCAACGGAGTTTTTTACTACAAAGACAGCATTAAAATCTGTTCCCTTTACGGCAAAAACAAAAAACCTACCGCCGAACAGATGAGCGGCGTGGATGCGGTGTTGTTTGACTTACAGGATGTGGGCTGCAGGTTCTATACATATATATCTACGTTGGAATATGTGATGAAAGCCTGCATTGAAACCAATACTCCTTTGATTGTATTGGACCGTCCCAACCCCAATAACTTTGTTGCAGGCCCTGTGTTGAGAAGCGACTGCCGCAGTTTTGTAGGAATGCAGTCCGTACCCATATGCTACGGGTTGACAATAGGGGAGTATGCCGTTATGATTAATGAAGAAAACCTTGCGGACAGTTTGCGTCAGTGCAGTTTGCACGTTGTTAGGATGCAAAACTACAACCGCGACAGCGTTTATACGCTTGACGTGTGGCCTTCGCCCAATTTGCAGAGCATGCAGGCGATAAAAAATTATCCTACGTTGTGTTTGTTTGAGGGTACTCCCGTTTCGGTGGGAAGAGGTACGGATATGCCGTTTGAAATCATAGGTTTTCCTGAATATAAAACGGTTTCAAAAACGCATAAAGGCAAATCTTTGGAGTTTACGCCCCGTTCAATAAAAGGCGTTGCGGAAAATCCTCCGTTCAAAGACCGTCTGTGCAAGGGAGAGAAGATTGTGATACAATCAAACGACATAGAATTGGATTGGATTATCAATATGTACAGACAGTATCCAAAAAAAGAGGGATTTTTCAACCGAATGTTTGATTTGCTTTCGGGTGATAAGAATATAAAACAGCAAATCATTGACGGCAAAACCTCACAAGAGATAAAACAACAGTGGGAAAGCGGCTTGGAAGCCTATAAACAAATACGTCAAAAATATTTACTATACTGAAAACCTTTATCCCGCCCTTGTATATATAGCGTTTAGGACATCGTTTTCAGAAACCGATTAAAAAAAACATATGTTTTTTCTTTCAAAAACATATGTTTTTTGATTAAAATTCATATGTTTTTTTGAAAAAATACATATGTTTTTTATTTTTCTTTTCTGAAAACAGAGTTTTTAAACGGGAAGAAAAATTTTTGAAATAAATTATTTTTCTTTTACCCTGCGGCATACATTGCGGTATAAGGGAAAACAGAGATATTTTTGCGGCAAATAAGAAAATTTTTGTCAACTATTTTGTATTTTCTTTACTATTTTCCTTGCAAGGAAAGAAAATTTGCCTATCTTTGCATTTGTGAAACGGAAAATTATGCAGGACATTACTGATAACCATATTGCAACTCATTTATTACCAACCCTTAGTATATCTATGGGGGGGGGATTTTCTCTTTAATAAATCAGATAATTTTTTACGTATAAAATCTTTTCCGCCGGCACAAGGGCGGCAAGGATATATTTTAATTAATTTATCATTTAACAAACACGCTTAAGGAACGTGTATAAACAAAATTTCAAAATGAAAAAGACAGTATTAGTGTTACTTGCAGCAGTAACGATGGGCATTGTAACGGTTTCGTGCGGCAGCGGTTCAACGGGCAAAGAAAATAAAGCGTTGGGCAAAGTGGTTTCAATCATGCAGGACGAACAAAAACGTCAGGACGACTTGGAAGAAAAAGCCAAAGGATGCAAAGACGCAGAGTGTTTGGGCAAAATCCTTGACAAAGACAAACAAGCCAAAGAGGCATATAAAGAAAATTTAAAGAAAGAAATAGAGTCTTTGATAGGCAAGCAAATTCCTACGGAAGTGAAAGACATGCCGTTGAAAGTGGTAAAACCTGCAACTATAGTGAAGATGAACTCGTTTAAACGCCCTCAATGCGAAATGGAGTTGGAACTTACGCAGGACGTAACCGTAGAAAAATCGTCCGACACGTTTAAATACCTAACTCTTATAGAGTTTGTTGACAGTGAAGGTAATGTTTTGACCAGCTCGCCTGTAGGTATGTTCGGCGGTTACAAGATTGACTTCGGCAAGGTTATACCTGCAGGAACTAAATTCAAACATGAAGTTGACATAGTCATCAACAAAAAGAATTTGGACAAGTGGCAGAACTTTGAGAAAATAGTTTTGGAGTTCTCGCCTAAAGCAAAATAAAAGAAAGGAACATAAGAAATGAAAAAAGGATTATTGCTCTTGGCAGCAGCATTGTTTGCTTTTGCTGCGGTCAATGCACAGACGGATGACAAAAGCGGCAAAAAGGAACGCAAAACATCAAAAGTAGGTTCGTTTTTGAAGAAAACCGTTGAAGCTTCTACGGGATTGAATGTTTCCGATGAGGTTTACATCACAATGGAAAATAAACGTCTGAACGACAAAATTGATTTGGGTTTTGTAGGTTGTTACGGCGATTCAAAAACGGGTGATGTTTATATGGTCGTAACTGCAAAGATGAAAACAGACCGTATAAAAGTTTATATCAACACCGAAAATGCGGCAACAGCCAAGGGAAAGATGTATAACACGGGAAGTAACTGTTCCACTGTAGATGTGGAATATGCGAAAAATATTGCAGTTGAGGTCAATATGGAGAAAAGACCGTTGTTGAATGTTCCGACAAGCGTAAAGCAATTGGAGGATGTGAAACTGCGTGTTCAGATAGGCGGCGACAGCGATTACTATCACTTGCACAACGTTGCGGTGCAATGGGACGTCAAACCTGAATAAATTTTCTTAAAAAAAAACGGAACGGATTTTTTTATCCGTTCCGCTTTTTTTATTTGTGTTTTTGTTTTGCTGAACAGGCGTTATACAATATTATAATAAGAAAAGGGTTTTCAGAATTTGTAACCTAAAGAAAATTTAAGGTAGTTGTAATATTGTCCGTTCTCAAATATGAAATGGAAAAATACGGAGTTGTAATCGCTGATTATGGCTTTGCCCTTGCGGAACGATATTATGGAGTAGTTGAAATCGGCTGATACGAACCAATGGTCGTTGAAATAATATTCCAAACCCGCAGAAAACAACAGGTTAAACTTTCTGTACGGTGCTATCTCGGGTTGTTCAATGCCTGCAACGCTTTCTTTGGACGATATAAACACCGAAGGCACCAATCCTATTTTGAAGTTGACGTTTTGATTGTACAAATATTTGTAATACAATCCGAAATCAATGTAATAAGACGATATTTCCACCCTGAAATCAGGGTTTGGGTTGCTTTCAATTCCGCTTCCCTTGTTGACAAACAATATCTCACCCTGCCAAGCCGAATGTTTGGACAATTGTTGTGTGATAAACACTCCGCCTTGCAGCCCTATCTTGTGAAAACCGCTCATCTTGTCGCCGTCAACCTGCGAAACGGCAGCACCCAAGGTCAGTCCTGCGTGAAATTCCTGTGCTTTTACAGCGGTAAGAACTAAAACCGACAGCAGCAAAACGCATATCCTTTTCATATAAACAAGGTATTGGTTTAATATTGTTGTATATAAGGATTGTTGGAACGCTCAAATTCCACGTCCGAAGGCTCGCCGTGTCCGCACATAATGACCGTGTCCAACGGCAAAGTCATAATATTGTTGTTTATGTTCAATAACAATTCGTCCAAATCACCTCCGTACAAGTCCGTACGGCCTATTGAAAGGCGGAAAACGGCATCGCCCGTAAATACGGCGTTGTCTTGTTGCGAATAATACGCAATACTGCCCGGGCAATGTCCGCTTGCATTGATTGTTTGCAACGTATAGCCGTCAGCAATTGCTATTTGACAGTTGTAATCAATATATTCAATGTTTACATTTTCCATATTGACAGGACGGAAATTCATTCCTTCGGACTGAAGGGCGAATATGTCAAAAATTTTTCTGCCCTCTTGGTGCATGGTTATGGGAACATTGTAATGCAAAGCCGCATCCCCCGCTCCGCAAAAGTGGTCTATATGCGGGTGGGTGAGAAGCAAATGTTTTACATTCAGATTGTTTTTTTCTATAAAGTCAAACAACTCTTCTTTTTCTTCCTTTTCGTTGCAGCCGGGGTCTATAATGACGCATTGTTTTGACTCTTTGTCCCACACAACGTAAGTATTCTCTTGGAAATGATTGAATATAAATTGTTTTATCATAGTCCTTGTCTTTTTGATTCCTGCCAAAGTTCTTCCATTTCGTCGGTTGACATGTTTTGAAGCAATGAACCTTTGGCTTTAGCGGCGTTTTCCATGTATTCAAATCTGCGTTTAAATTTTTTGTTTGCCGTTTCCAACGCAGTATCGGGGTTTATATTTATGAAACGTGCGTAGTTTATTAACGCCAAAAGCAAATCGCCGAACTCTTCGTTGACTTTTACTGCATTGTTTTCAAGTTTTACTTCGCTCTGCAGTTCGTCCATTTCTTCTTTTACTTTTTCCCACGCATCGGATATGCGGTTGAAGTCAAAACCTATCCCGCTCGCTTTGTCTTGAAGCCTGTGTGCTTTGATTAAAGACGGTAAGGTGTCGGGAACTCCAGAGAACGTTGAGCGGTTTCCTTCTTTTAGTTTGATTCTTTCCCAATTCTTTTCAACGTCTTGTGCAGTTAGGTTCATATCTTTATTAAACACGTGCGGGTGACGCCGTATAAGTTTTTCGCAAAGCAGGTTCAGTACGTCGGTTATATCAAACACTCCTTTCTCTTTACCAATCAAAGCGTAAAAGACTACATGCATCATCACGTCACCCAATTCTTTGCATATTTCGTTGTCGTTTTCGTCCAATACGGCTTGCGATAATTCGTACAATTCCTCAATTGTAAGCGTCCGAAGCGAAGAATTGGTCTGTGCATGGTCCCACGGACATTCGTTTCTTACCTTTTCCATCAGCGTAAGCATACGGTCAAAGGCAAGAACTTCCTTTTTGTGTTTTATATCTGTAGTTTGCATCGTGTGTTTGTGGCTTGTAAACAGTTTTAAATCTGAATATATTTATTGTAAAACCTTATTTTAGTTTTGAAGTATCAACCCTCTGTTGAATGCAACCAACGGTTTGCAATCTCCGCAATGGCAAATGTGTCCTGTTGTTTCATACATTTAAAATGTGTATGCGGACATTTCTTGTATCCGAGCTTGGAACACGGGCGGCATTTTAAGTCTTTAACTTCAAAGATATGGTTTTCGCTTGTGCTGTTTTGCGGAAGATAAGGATACATTCCGAATTGCGGCACGGTGTTTCCCCATACGCTTACAATGTTTTTCTTTCTTGCTGCAGCAATGTGCATTAATCCCGTGTCCGAAGTGATGATTCCTTTTGATGTGTCTATAAGTGCAGCCGTTTGGGTAAGGGAATACGCCCCGCAACCGTTGAAAACACGCGAACCGACGGCGTTCTCAATTTTGTTGGCTTTCACTTTGTCGTTCACATCGCCCAACAGAAGAATATTACCTTCCGTTTTCTCGCATACGGCTATGATAATATCGGTAGGGATTTGCTTGGTTATGTGTTTGGCTCCCACTGCTACGGCGATATATCCATCTTGGAATGACAGCGGAAGGGCATCTGGCGAGATGTAATCTTCGTCCTGCAGGAAGAAATCCAGTCCTGCACCGTCGTTATGCACGTCCAATTTTTTTACGGCCGCAAAATATCTGTCCACTATGTGAACGTCGGGCATTACGTTGTGCTTTGTGCGGACGTAATACCATTTTTTGAAATTTAATTTGTTGAACGTACCGTAAGGTTTTCTTAATGCCAGCAAGACACGTTTTGAACGCAGATTTTTATGCAGGTCAACCACAAAGTCAAAGTTTTCCTTTTTCAAATCTTTTATCAGTGCGTGCAATCCTATACCTTTGTTATATATATGTATCTTGTCTATATAGGGATTGTTTTCCAACACGGAAATATTTTGCTGCTTGGTTAAGAAATGTATTTCGCAGTCTTTGTATTTGTTTTTTAAGCACCGTACCACAGGAGTGGTAAGAACTATGTCCCCTATTGAAGAAAATCTGATGATGAGTATCTTCTTTAAGGGTGTGTCGTCTTCCGTTTGTCCGTTTGAATCTTCCATTTATTTAATCAAAATTAATTTTTTGCAAAAGTACAAAGAAATTTTTAAATACCGATGTTTCATTTACTTGGATTTTTATCCCACTTTGTTTTCCAAAGATATGGACAACAGTCTTTGGGCTTCCACTGCGAACTCCATAGGCAAGCGGTTCAAAACGTCTTTAGCGTAACCGTTGACAATCAATCCTATTGCACTCTCTTCGCTTATGCCTCTTTGGCGGCAGTAAAGCAACTGTTCTTCCGATATTTTTGAGGTCGTGGCTTCGTGTTCCACCACTGCCGTGGAATTGTCCACGCTTATATAAGGAAAGGTGTGGGCTCCGCATTTGTCGGTAAGCAACAAAGAGTCGCACTGTGAGAAATTTTTTGCGTTTTCCGCACTCTTTGCCACTTTGACCAGACCTCTGTACGAATTTTCGCTTCTTCCTGCGGAGATACCTTTGCTCATTATGGTGCTTTTGGTGTTTTTGCCCAAATGTATCATCTTGGTTCCCGTGTCCGCCATCTGATAATTGTTGGTCACGGCAACGGAATAAAACTCGCCTATACTGTTGTCGCCCGCCAAAACGCACGACGGATATTTCCACGTCAACGCCGAACCCGTTTCAACCTGCGTCCATGACAGTTTAGCATTATTTCCTTTGCAAATACCCCGTTTGGTTACAAAGTTGAATATACCGCCTTTTCCGTCTTTGTCGCCCGGATACCAATTCTGAACCGTGGAATATTTGACCGAAGCGTCTTTCATAACCACTATTTCCACTATTGCGGCGTGCAATTGGTTCTCGTCCCTTTGCGGAGCGGTGCATCCCTCCATGTAAGACACCGATGCACCTTCGTCGGCAACGATAAGCGTACGCTCAAACTGCCCCGTACCTTTGGCATTGATACGGAAATATGTTGACAAATCCACCGGACACTGAACGCCTTTGGGTATATAGCAAAAACTTCCGTCCGAAAACACCGCACAGTTGAGTGCTGCAAAGAAGTTGTCGTTATAAGGAACTACGCTTCCCAAATATTTTTTGACCAAGTCGGGATGTTGTTTTATGGCTTCGGACATTGAACAGAAGATGATTCCGTATTTTTGCAAAGTCTGTTGGAATGTCGTCTTAACGCTTACCGAATCCATTACCGCATCTACGGCTACTCCCGCCAATACTTTTTGTTCGTGCAGCGGTATGCCGAGTTTGTTGAACGTGTCCAATATCTCGGGGTCAACTTCGTCCATGGATTTTTTCTTGTTTTGCTTGGGTGCAGCGTAATAGATTATGTCTTGGAAATCTATTTTGGGTATTTTCAGATGGGCCCATTCGGGCATTTTCATCGTCTGCCATGTTTTGAACGCTTTCAGGCGGTATTCCAACAGCCATGAAGGTTCGCCTTTCAAAGCGGATATTTTCCTTACAATATCTTCGTTGATGCCTTTGCCTATATTGTCGGTTGCAATGTCGGTCACAAATCCGTATTTATATTGGCCGTTAGTTACATCGTTGATTATATTCTGCCCGTTTGCCATCTGTTGTCATAGAATTTTGAATTTGCAAAGATACAAAGATTTTTTAATGCACGCAAATAAACACCGCTTTATTACGGCCGAGCGGCAGAAACCCCGTTTACAATATTGTATAACTATATATTAAAACATTGTTTTCAGAAAGCAAAGAAAAAAAACATATGTATTTTTTCAAAAAAACATATGAATTTTAATCAAAAAACATATGTTTTTCGTTTCAAAAACATATGTTTTTTTTAATTCAATTCAGAAAAGGATTTTTATTTCTTTGGATAAAAACCTATAAAAAGATAAAAAACGCCGGTGCTTACGGATAAAAATGCGGTAAAGCGAAATCGTGTCGGATTTTGTTTTGCACTGTCGTTTTTTATTTGTAATTTTGCAATTGCTATGATGCAGGCTGCAAACATATATGCACAAAGTGACAAACTCAGGGAATTGTCCGGTTTGATAAGAAGTGAAAATGCAAGGGTGAATATCAATTCCCTTGCGGGTTCTTCGTATGCTTTTATCGTAGCGGCGGCAAGCAGTTTGAATAAAGACTTAAACCACCTTATAATATTGCCCGACAAACAGCAGGCGGCGTATTTTGCCAACGATTTGGAAACGCTTTACGGCGAGCGGGATTTGGATTATACACAGAAAAAAGTCCTGTTCTTTCCCTCATCAGCGAAAACGCCTTATTCATCTGACACATTGCAAAACGCCAATACGGTGTTGAGGTTGGAAACCCTTAACCGTATCAACAACAAAGAGAAACTTATAGTTGTGACTTATCCTCAGGCAATATGCGAAAAGGTGGCTGCCAAACGTCAGATAGAAACCCGCTCAACCAAAATATGCAAATCGGACAGATTGATAGTGGATGATTTGATTGAAGTGTTGGACAAATATGCTTTTGAAAGGGTTGACTTTGTCACACGCAGCGGTGAGTATGCCATAAGGGGCGGAATAATAGACGTGTTTTCGTTTTCCATGCAGAAACCTTGCCGTATAGAAATGCAGGGAGAGAATGTGGGCAGTTTGAGAGTGTTTGACGTGGTGTCGCAGATGAGTCTTTATCCCGTGGATTCGTTTGTTATAGTCCCCGATTTGCAAAACCAAGCCGTAAAAGAGAATACCGGGTTGGAGAGTTTCTTTTCGTATTTGGGTAAAGACACTGTCGTATGGACCAAGGATTTGTCTTTGATAACGGAGAATGCCGCACAGTTTTACGCCCTTGCCCAAGCCAATTATGCAAAAAAGGATTCGATAGTAAAACCTGCGGAAGTTGACGCTTTGTATTTGTATTCGGATTTGTTAAAACAACAATTGTCTGCGTTCAGAACCGTAGAAGTGGGGCTTACTTACACAAGCGGCGGTTATACAAAGACGGAATATTCCGTTTCGGAGCAACCTGCGTTCAACAAAAACTTTGATTTGTTTGCAGGAACTCTGTCCGAACTGACGGCGGAGGGTTATACGAATTATTTTTTCGTTAAAGACGACAAACAAAAGCAACGCATAGAACATATAATAGAAGAATACGCCAAAAAGGATTATATAATCAAGGTAGAGTATATACTTTGCAATATATCGGGAGGATTTATTGACCACGAATTAAAGCATTCGTGCTTTACCGACCACCAACTTTTCGAGCGTTATCACAGATATTTTTTGCAGGATTCGTCGTCGGACAACGAGCGGTTGACAATCGAAGATTTGGTTACGCTGAAGCCCGGCGATTATGTGACCCATATTGATTACGGAGTGGGAAGGTTCGCCGGCTTGGAGAAGATTGACAACAACGGACGGCAGCAGGAAGCCATCCGGTTGGTATACAAAAACGACGACATGTTGTACGTGTCCATCCATTCGCTGCACAAGATAAGCCGTTACGCAGGCAAAGACGGCGTAGAACCGAAGTTGAACCGTTTGGGCAGCAACGCATGGCAGCAACTTAAACAAAAAACCAAGAAAAGGGTCAAAGACATAGCACGGGATTTGATTGCACTTTATGCCCAACGCAAAGCGGCAAAAGGTTTTCAGTTTTCAGCCGACACATATCTGCAAAACGAGTTGGAAGCATCGTTTATGTACGAGGATACTCCCGACCAATACAAAGCATCGGCCGCTGTCAAGCGTGATATGGAGAAACCATATCCGATGGATAGGTTAGTATGCGGCGACGTGGGCTTCGGAAAAACGGAGATAGCCATACGAGCAGCGTTCAAAGCGGTGTGTGACAGCAAGCAGGTGGCGGTTTTGGTTCCCACGACCATACTTGCGTTCCAGCATTATCAGACTTTCACCGAACGGCTTAAAGACATGCCGTGCAGGGTGGACTATATAAACCGATTCAGAACGGCAAAAGACAAGACGAAAATACTTAAAGATTTAAAAGAAGGTAAAATAGATATATTAATCGGTACACACAAGTTGGTAGGAAAAGATGTGAACTTTAAAGATTTGGGTTTGCTTGTCATAGACGAAGAACAGAAGTTCGGGGTAAGTATAAAGGAAAAGATAAAGCAGATGAAAGTCAACATAGACACGCTGACCTTGACCGCAACTCCTATTCCGCGTACATTGCAATTCTCTCTTATGGGAGCAAGGGATTTGTCCGTTATCAACACTCCGCCTGCCAACCGCCAGCCTGTGACGACACAGGTCAGTGTTTTTGACAAAGCATTGATACGGGATGCCGTTCTGCACGAATTAAGCCGCGGCGGACAGGTTTATTTTGTCAACAACAGGGTGCAGAATATATATCAGATAGCTTCATTGCTGCAAAGTCTTGTACCCGATGCCCGTATATGCGTAGGACACGGACAGATGGACGGCACGGAGTTGGAAAACATAATGATGGATTTTATAAACGGCCAGTTTGATGTGCTTGTTTCAACCACAATAATAGAAAACGGATTGGATATATCAAATGCCAACACCATTATAATCAACGATGCACAGAATTACGGGTTGAGTGATTTGCATCAATTGCGGGGAAGAGTGGGGCGTACCAACAAAAAAGCATTTTGTTATCTGTTAGTGCCGGGCGAAAATCTGTTGACAGACCAAGCATATAAGCGTTTGCAAGCCATAGAAGAGTTTTCGTCAATAGGAAGCGGCTTTGTCATTGCAATGCGTGACTTGGATATCCGCGGAGCAGGCAACATTCTCGGAGCGGAACAAAGCGGTTTTATCAGCGAAATAGGATACGACATGTATAACAAGATACTTAACGAGGCTATACAGGAGTTGAAAGACGATGAATTCAAGGATTTGTATTCCCAAGAGGGCGTAACGCCGCAGGAAAGTGCGGTAAGCCGCAAGGAATGTGTGATTGAAACGGATTTGGAAGTGCTTATACCCGATTATTACATAACAAACATCACCCAAAGACTGAAAATATACAAAGAATTGGACTGTGCAACCAAGGAAGAAGACCTTGCAAACCTGCAAAATGAACTCACAGACCGTTTCGGTGAGATTCCGCAACAAACCAAAGACCTCTTTGAAATAGTAAGAATACGCGGTACGGCGTCGTTAATGAATATTGAGAAGATGATATTGAAAAGAGGGAAGATGGTTTTGAATTTTAATTCTGACAAAATTGATTTTACCG
The DNA here is from genome assembly GCA_017934545.1 of Bacteroidales bacterium. GTDB lineage: Bacteria > Bacteroidota > Bacteroidia > Bacteroidales > P3 > Scybalousia_A. The sequence continues at coordinate 62,215 of JAGBJI010000009.1, read as the reverse complement.
ACGGCGGAAACTTCACTCACGTGTTGTTGTTTGTCAATCAATATCCGCAGAAATGCCAACTGAAAGAAAACGGCGAAGTTTTGCAGTTGATTGTTTCGGATGTTAAGACGGTACAACAGGCAGGCAAAATTTTAAATTATTTAAACGGGATAAAATAAACACGGTATATGAAAAAGATATGGGCATATAAAGAAGACGGAGATATAGAAAAAGTTAACAGATTGGCGGAAGAGCTGTGTATGCCGAAGATAAACGCCACTCCAAAAGACATAAGATGTTACAGGGTTATAGCAAATCTTTTGTTGCAACGCGGAATAGACACCTTTGAAAAAGCCCGTGATTTTTTCCGTCCCGATTTGAACAAACTGCACAATCCTTTTCTTATGGAGCATATGGAACATGCGGTGGAAAGGATAATGATAGCCATAGCGGCAAGGGAAAGAATTTTGGTGTACGGCGATTACGACGTGGACGGAACAAGTGCCGTGGCATTGGTTTATTCATATTTGGGAACGTTTTACAACAATATAGACTACTATATACCTGACAGGTACGAGGAAGGTTACGGTGTGTCGTTCAAAGGAGTGGATTATGCGGCACAGACTGACGTTAAACTGATAATATGCCTGGATTGCGGAATCAAAGCGACGGAAGAAATAGCCTATGCAGGAGAAAAAAACATAGATTTCATTGTTTGCGACCACCATCTTCCCGGTAAGGAAATACCAAAGGCATATGCCATCTTGGACCCGAAGATGGAGAACTCGCGTTATCCTTACGACGAGTTAAGCGGTTGCGGAATAGGTTTTAAATTGATACAAGCCTTGCAGAAAAAACGTGAAAAACCCGCCAACGACATAATCCAATACTTGGATTTGGTGGCTATAAGCATTGCAGCCGACGTTGTACCCGTTACGGGAGAGAACAGAATATTGGCTTATCACGGTTTGGAGGTAATAAACCGCCGTCCGCGTGTGGGAATAGAAGCCATTTTGGCTTGTTCAAACATAACGCACGTCAACGACAACCCGCCTTATTATTTCAACCGCGCCCTTACAATTACGGATTTAAGCTTTTTGATAGGCCCGAGAATCAATGCAGCGGGACGTATGGAGTCCGGAAGAAACGCCGTTGACTTGTTGAAAACCAAAAACCCGGAGAAAGCCGAACGTATAGCGGAAGAGATAAACCGAAACAACGAAGAAAGAAAACTCAAAGACCAACAGGCGACCAAAGAAGCCAAACAGGCTATAGAAGACCTTAATCTTAAGGATAAGAAATGTATAGTTCTTTGCAACGAACAGTGGCATCAGGGAATTATAGGTATAGTTGCCTCAAGGGTTTCCGAAGATGAGGTCAAGCCGACTATCATTTTCACCAAGAGCAACGGCATTATGACGGGTTCGGCACGGAGCGTAAAGAATTTTGACATCTATTCGGCAATAGAGAAATGCCGTCATTTGCTCACACATTTCGGAGGACACAAATTTGCTGCGGGATTGTCGTTAAAGGAAGAAAACTTTGCGGAATTCCAAGCTTTGTTTGAAAAAGAGGTTGAAGAAAATATAACCACCGAAGACGTTATCCCCGAGATAGAAATAGATATGGAGATAAGGTTGGGCGATGTGAGCGATAAATTGTTGCGTATACTTCAGCAATTTCAGCCGTTCGGACCCGAAAACAACGAACCCGTATTTGTTTCAACCGAGATTTACGACGCCAACAAAGTGCGTCAGGTAGGCAAGAACCACCTGAAATTTTCGGCAATACCGCTCAACGAAAACATATTACCCATTTCCTGTATAGGATTTTCCCTTGCCCAGTATTACGATTTGTTAAAACAGGGAAACATGATAGATATATGCTATTCCATAGAGGAAAACAATTATCAGGGACACAGGGAATTGCAATTGAATGTTAAGGATATAAAAGAATCAGCTGACAATAATAATTTTTAAAAACCATGGCAGAGAAAAAAGAAATAACCATTTGTTTGGGTTCATCATGCTTTGCACGGGGAAACAACAATAATTTGAAGTTCATACAGGAGTATTTGAAACAACGCAATCTGATGGACAGCGTGAACTTTAAGGGAAAACTGTGCAGTAAACTTTGCAACGAAGGTCCCGTTATTATTATTGACGGACAGGTATATAAAGAGGTTAACAGAATAAAACTTGAAGATATATTGGACAAAGCATTCGGCAATTGAAAAAACGGATAAAATTTTTTTGCCTTGTGTTTTGACTGTTTTGTTTTCAGAAAAGAAAAATAAAAAACATATGTATTTTTTCAAAAAAACATATGAATTTTAATCAAAAAACATATGTTTTTTATTTCAAAAACATATGTTTTTTTGAAACGGATTGAGAAAATAAATTTTTCTTTTCCGAAAATAATTTGACGGAAAATATATAATTTTGTCAAATGAAGTGAAGATGAGCAAAAGAAGCGGAGAGGTCGTTATGAAAAATAATTTTCCGGTATATACAGAAACGAATAATTGTCAGGACTGTTATAAATGTATAAAAGTATGTCCTGTTAAGGCTATAAAGTTTGAAGATTATTCGGCAAGTATAGTTGCCGACCGTTGCATTTGGTGCGGAGCCTGCGTTGAGATATGTCCTGCGGATGCGAAAAAAGTCCGCAATGATGCGGATTCGGTGCTGAAAGCCTTAAAGAACAAAGAAAATATAATAGTTTCTTTGGCCCCGAGCTATTTGAGCGAATTCGCTGATACGGACAAAAGCGTATTGATAGCAGCGTTTAAAGATGCGGGTTTTTACGGTGTAAGCGAAACGGCGTTGGGTGCGGAATTGGTTGCGCGGCGTGCAAAACAATGGTTGGACAAACAGCCTTGCGGAGTTTATTTTTCGTCTTGTTGTCCTACAACGGTACAATTGATAAGAAAATACTACCCGCAATATTCCGATAGTATATCTCCTATATCATCTCCCGTTGAAGCACATGCTAAGTTTTTAAAACAAATATATCCCGACTGCAAGGTGGCGTTTGCAGGTCCTTGCATAGCCAAGAAAACGGAGTTGGATTTGAAAGAAAATTATCTTGACTATGTTTTGACGTTCAGGGAAGTGAAAGAGTTGTTCGAAGCGGTGGGCGTAGACTTTGAATTTCAAAAACCTACCGACCAGGACAGATTTATACCGATGAAAGCGGGCATGGGAAACCTTTATCCTACCGACGGAGGCATGCTACAATGTATGATTAACGGACAGCAGGACAGTAAAAAAGAAGATTTAAGCTTGAACTGCAACGGTGCTTCGTTGCTTACGGTTTCGGGCGTTGAGAACGTACGGGCGGTATTGGAAGACGTGCCGCAGTTTGATAAGGATAAAAAATATTTCGTTGAGATTTTGGGTTGTCAGGGCGGATGTGTCATGGGACCGCAGGCCGTAAAATACACATCGGCTTTGGTTAAACGTATTCAGGTTGCGGACAATGTTACCGAAAGCGAACAAAACGATTTGTACAAAACTCTTTTCTCCGTTGACATTACAGCCGATTTCTCCGACATAGGCTCATTTGACCGGAAAACATACACACAAAAAGATATTGTTCAAGCGTTGAAACGCGTCAACAAGGTAAGCGACGACGATTATTTGAATTGCGGCGGCTGCGGATACGACAACTGCAAATCTTTTGCCTGTGCTTTGCTCGACGGATTGGCGGAAAACGACATGTGCGTGTCGTATATGCGGCGTGTGGCAAGAGATAAAACCAATATATTGCTCAAAAAAATGCCGCAGGGCGTGGTCATCGTTGACGAAAATCTGAAGATAATACAGGCAAACGAGAAATTCGCCCTTACTTTAGGCTCCGAAATGCAGGAACTGTATAATTTACGGCCGGGATTGGCGGGATTGGACATCACCAAAGAGTTGTCTTTCCACAAATATTTCTCACGTGTGTTGAATACTTGTGCCGATATATCGGAACAAGATATAAGGGACGGGGAAAATTATTACCGTTTGAGCGTTTTTTCAGTACAGGACCATCAGCAAGTGTGCGGAATAATTGAAAACATGCACGCTCCCGAGGTCAGAAAAGACATTGTGCTGACGCGTACGCAGGATGTTATCAAACAGAATATGAAAGTGGTACAGCAGATAGCATTCCTTTTGGGCGAAAACGCTTCTTACACGGAGAGTATGCTTAATTCCATCGTTGAATCGCACCAAGGAAAAGACGGGGAAGAAGAAAACAAAAACATAACTTTTGATTTAAATGTCTGATAATATATTTGTAGAAGCGGGGAGTTTCCAACTTAACAAACACGGAAATATTGCTTGCGGGGATACGGTGTTGCTGCGTAAGTTTCCCAAGCAGGAACGTTGTATTGCAGTGTTGTCGGACGGATTGGGAAGCGGAATAAAAGCCAATGTGTTGAGTACAATGACGGCATCAATGGCTATGAATTTCAGAATAAAAAGAGAACCTATACTGCGTACTGCACAGATAATCATGGACACTCTGCCCGTTGACAGCAAGCGTAATATATCTTATTCCACTTTTACAATAATAGACATTGACGTAAGCGGCGAAGCAAGGACGGTGGAGTTTGACAATCCTCCGCTTTTGTTGATACGCGGAGGTAAAGTTCAGCATTTAAAATCGGAAACATTTGAAATAAACGAGAAAAACGGGGACACTTCGTACGAAAGAGTGGTAAAACATTCGTTGGTAACGCTGCAAAAAGGCGACAGGTTGGTGGTTTATTCCGACGGAGTGAGCCAAAGCGGGATAGGAAACCCGAACAAACCTTTCGGATGGGAAGAAGGAGTGGAGCGTTTTATAGAAGAACTTATAGCACAAGATGAAAATATCTCCGCCAGAGAGCTGACCAAACGCATTGTAAAGAAAGCCGAGATGAACGACGGGCTGAAATCCAAAGATGACACTTCGTGTGTATGCCTGTATGTCCGCCAACCGCGCAGGTTACTTATCTGTTCGGGACCGCCGTTTACTGAAGAAAAAGACAAATATTTGGCGGAAGTCATTTCTTCGTACGACGGTAAAAAGATAGTTTGCGGCGGAACAACTTCGCAGATTATAGCCCGTGAGTTGAACCGTGAGATTGAAGTTGACATGGATTTGGATAAACTTGCCTCGGGTCTGCCTCCTGAATCGCATATTGAGGGAATAGATTTGGTGACCGAAGGTATTATCACCTTGGGAGCGTTGGGTAAATTGCTTGAAGAGGATAAATACAACGAAAATGCGAAGGATGATGCGGCGTGGAATATACTTAAATACGTTATGAACGCCGATATTATTGATATTTTGGTAGGAACGAAGATAAACGTTGCCCACCAAGACCCGTCATTACCCGTGGAATTGGAGATAAGGCGTAACGTTATGAAAAGAATAAAGCGTTTGATAGAAGAAAAATTGTTGAAAACGGTTAATTTAGAATTTATATAATAAGAAGTTGACAGTGGTTTGACTTTATAAAAACAAGGAAAGGAACAATTATGGTAACAGTTAAAGTTTGTGTGGGAACGTATTGCTATTTGCAGGGAGGACAACAGTTGGCACAATGGCGTAATTACGTTCCGTCGCATTTGCAGGATAAGGTGACGTTTTTGGGTTCTGCCTGCTTGGGATGCAAAGAAGATACGGCAAAACCGCCTTACGTAAAAGTAGGAAACGTGGTTATTGAACGTGCAACGGCGGAAAAAGTAGTGGAAGAGATAGAAAAACAGTTGGAAGGCGATATAGAATTGTAGTATAACGGCTTTTTGACTCGGAAAAATGAATGTATATTCAAACAATACATATAAATATAAGGTATAAAAAAGGTTAATAACAAAAAAAGAAGTAAGAAACAAAACAATGGCTCAATTTAATAATGTAGTAGAAATCAGAAGGACCATATTGCAGATGTTGGCTGAATTGATTTATCAAGGCAATGTTGCGGAGAAAATAGACAGACTTCCTTTTGACATGTACCCTAAAGGAACGCAACACACGCGTTGCTGCATCCATAAGGCACGTGCCGTTGCCAAATACAAAACTATGGCGGTTATGGGCTTTAATGTTGACGACGAAAAGGACGAATTTGACAATCTGTCCCACTATGCAGAGTTGGCAAAGCAGAGAGAAAAGAGTACGGAGGTGATGCTGACCGTTGTAGACGAAGCTTGTTCGTCGTGTGTCAAGAGTTCGTACATTGTAACCAACCTTTGCCGTTCGTGTACAGCCCATCCGTGTACGTATGCCTGCAAAAAAGGAGCTATGATTAAGACCGAACACTCTCAGGCACACATTGACACCTCGCAATGCGTCAACTGCGGACTGTGCATGCAGGCTTGTCCGTATCACGCCATCATTTTCCAACCAGTACCCTGCGAAGAAGCATGCCCTGTGGGTGCAATAAGCAAGCGGGAAGACGGAGTGGAACATATAGACCCCGACAAATGTATATATTGCGGCAAATGTATGGTCGCTTGTCCGTTCGGTGCCATCTTTGAAAAGAGTTTTATGTTTGAAATAATGACTGCCATCAGGGACGGAAAGCGTGTTATAGCCATGGTTGCACCGTCTTTGGGCGGACAATTCAACCAACCGTACGGAAAAGTACTCACTGCAATCAAAAAACTCGGCTTTGCGGACGTGGTGGAAGTAGCAAAGGGTGCTAACATGACTACGGAAAACGAAACCCGGGAGTTTGAACACCGCATGCAACAGGGGGAAAGTTTTATGACAACGTCGTGTTGCGCTGCATGGCGAGAACTTTACAAGAAACATCTGCCCGAAATTCAGCCGTATGTTTCCGATGCACTCACACCGATGGGCTATACTGCACAGTGGTTACGCCAAACCGAGAAAGACGCAGTGCTGGTTTTCGTATCTCCGTGTGTTGGAAAACGCAGCGAATGCCACACTAACCCCGATGTAAACTATGTTTTGTCGTACGAAGAGTTGGAAGCCTTGTTGAAAGCAGCCCAGATAGACATAGCATCGCAGGAAGAAACAGTTTTGGACAGCCAGATTTTGGGACACGGACGCGGTTTTGCAATGGTAGCTGGCGTTACGGCCTCGGTAAAAGCCACTGCAAAAGACCCGAGTATAATAAACGACATAGTAATTGACGGTTTGACCAAACAAAGCATCAGAGATTTGAAACTATGGGCTAAAAAAGGTGCGGCACCGGGCAATTTTATAGAAGTAATGTCATGTCCGGGCGGATGCGTTAACGGTTGCGACACCATAGCACTGCCGAAAACCGCAGCCAAACAGATAATGCCTACAACCAAATAACCTTAATACTGTTCGCTTTCCGAAGGAAACGTGCCGTTTTTGACGTCCGATGAATATTGGCGTACCGCCGAGCGTATCTCATCGCCCAAAGAATGGTAACGGCGTAAGAAACGCGGCGAAAAATCCTGCGTTATTCCGAGCATATCGTGCAGAACCAATACCTGACCGTCGGTATATTTGCCCGCACCTATCCCTATTACGGGAATAGTCAGCTCTTGTGCGATACGTTTTGCTAATATTGCGGGTATTTTTTCAAGCACTAAAGCAAAACAACCGGCGTTTTCCAAGGCATGTGCATCGGCAACGATACGTTCGGCTTCATTTTCCGTAGTTGCTCTGACGGCGTATGTTCCGAATTTGTTGATGGATTGCGGTGTCAAACCCAAGTGTCCCATCACGGGAATGCCCGCCGACAGAATACGGGAGATGGATTCCAAAATTTCTTGGCCTCCTTCCAACTTAATAGCACCCGCCCCCGTCTGTTTCATTATCTGAATGGCACTTTGCAACGCCATTTTGCTGTTGCCTTGATACGTTCCGAACGGCATATCCACCACAACCAGCGCACGGTTTACCGCTCTGACCACGCTCCGTGCATGGTAAATCATCTCCTCAAGCGTGATGGGCAGTGTAGTTTCATAGCCTGCCATCACATTTGCGGCACTGTCGCCCACCAAGATGACGTCTATATTTGATGCGTCCACAAGTTTTGCCATTGAATAGTCGTAAGCCGTTAGCATAGAAATCTTTTCGCCCCTGTGCGTCATGTTTTCAAGCGTATGCACGGTGACCTTTTTGTTGTTTATGTTTGAAACTGCTGACATAATCCGCAATTGTTTTGTAAATATTGTGTGTAAAAATTCAAAACGCAAAAGTAATACAATTTTATGAACTGACAAAACAATAAGAAAAAGTCCTTTTTTTTATTACAGATTGCTTCTTTTTTTTCAACAGATGACGGATTTTTAAATGTTAAGTGATTTTTTAATACGAAGAAGTTAATGTATACCGTATTAAAACGATGTATAAAAATCCGTAAAACGCCGTTGTAACTTTGAAAAAGTCTGATATTTTATATCAAAAAGTCAGACTTTTTATTTATAAAAATCAGATTTTTTCTTTATAAAAGTCAGACTTTTTGATATGAAAAGTCTGATTACATTAATAAAAAAGTATGACTTTTCAAGAATCAAAGCGGTACTTTATTAATTTTATCAGTCGTTTTGCGGAAAAAATATAACAAGGCGGCGTACCGTATAGCCGGTACGCCGTCTTTGTTTTGCGGTTTTATAAATTAAAAACCGTCGGTTATGTTAAAAAAATGCGGTTTATATCCCGTGATTCAAAAAAAAGATTCCGTAATTAAAAGTATAGTTTCAGTCCTATCTGACCTCCCAAGTATACAAAATCTTTTTGCGTGAAGTTTGTGTTGCTGTTTTTGGAATAACTGTACCGCAGTATGTTGTAATACGGCGTAAGAGCGGTGACATTAAGCGAAAAACTGTTGGAAAGTCTGAAATCCAACGACAAAGGACTCAATCCTATGCGGACGTTCAGTTTGTTGATGTCGCCCAAATCAACCCCTGCAACCGTTCCTAAGTCAGTTTTGCCGTATCCGAAGGTAACATATACGTTCGGAGTCCAATACATTTTGCTGCCTAACGCCATAAAATACGTAAGTTTGGGCGTCAGAGTGTAAAGACTTACGCCGTTGTCGTCTTTATCGCCGCTTAAATCTGTGTAACCCAGCGTTCCGCCGAAATAAAAGTCGCCTGCAATGTTGTAACTGTACCCCAAATTGACGTTGAACACGTTGATATCGTCGGAAAGGGTAGTTCCGCCGACTTTGTAATCCATTGTGTACATGGAATATCCTGCGTTGAGTTCAATAAAACTTTTCTGTGCTTTCGCCGTGTAGGCTCCCAATGTCAGACAAACAAGAGCCAATGTTGTAATAAATGTTTTTTTCATCTTGTTTTCCGCCCTGTGTTTATCCCGCCGGGCTTGCGGTTCGGTTATTTATATGTTTTTATGTTTTGATACGTTGTTTTTTTGCTTTCAAACATGGTTTTTACGGTTGAAAACGCCGCAAAGGTTACAGTTTTGTGATAAAAATGGAGAAATTAAACAGCGGTTTTTTGCGGTTAAGGTACAGACAAAGGAAATAAATGCATATCAAAGCCAAGCAAATCAAAGCCGTAGCGGTGTCGTTGATGTTTAAAAAGAAATATTTGAGAGTACAAAACGCAATAACTGCCAAAACGGGATACATAAATGCGAGCCTTACGGCTTTTAACACCTTGTTTTGCGGTGTGTTGACGCTGACTTTTTCGCCTACAGCGAAGATGTTTGCGTTGTCTTGGACTATTGTTAAATCTTTTCCGGCGTTTGACGTCTTTTCACAGAGCGATGAGGCGGCACATCCGTTGCATGATTCGTTTTGTGCTATGTGCAGCGAGATTTTTCCGCCCTCTATTGCGGTTATTATGCCTACGTCTTTGTTGCAATCAGTGTTTGCCATGTTTTTTTAAATCCGTTTATAGTTTTTATTCTCCATATAACCTTCCTTATGGTCTTCAGTGCGAACCTTTATCCATTGTTTTGTACCCTCGTCAATCAGTTTTACCTTTTGTCCTTTGTACATTATCTGTACGTCTTTGGCGTTTTGCTGCCGTGTTTGCTTGAGGTGTATGTTGCTTTTCATAAGTATGGCATGTGAAGTGTCGTTTTGTATGTTTTGACGGACTGTTCCCAGAGCCATACTGCACAATGACAAGATGAGAAAACCTGTTGTGAGGTAGAAAAACAGCACTTTTCTGTCGGCAGTGAACAGATAGACGAAAAACATTACGCATGCAATGAGAAACAACCCCGTAAACATCACTGCCCAAACGGGAATCGGCAGCAGGCTGGCAATGTTTTTTACCCACCTGACAAGTACGAATTCGGGTATAACGTAGGTATTGCCCACAAGTCTTGCCTTGGTGATGTTTATATTGAGCTTTATGTCTTTATTGGACGGCGAAAATTTCAGGGCTTTCTCGTAATAAAGCACGGCATTGGCGTAATCGCTGTGTTTAAAGCAACTGTCGGCTTTGGCACAATAGGCAGTGGCATCTGTGTTTGACGCATTTACGGAGTTTAACGCCGCAAAGGTCAGCATAAACAGCCAAATCATCGCCGTAGGAATGTTGATGGTACGCCCCGTTGTAGGTTTTTCTTCTTTTTTTGATTTCTTTAACCGTTTCATCTGTTGTTCCGTTGAAGATATAACATCAATTGCATCGTCGTAAAGCGACAAATCAGCCGTTGCAGTCTTATCCTGCGAGAAGCGTAAGTACTGACAGCGGTTCAAAGTTTCCTGTAATTTGTCGGTAGTCCGACTGTCTATTCCCGCAGAATTAAGAATTTCAGTGCAGGCTTGCACGCTTAATTGTGTTTTGTCTATTTTGAATCTGTCAGACAGGTAATTCCACAGTGCTATTGCGGTTTCGTCCTCAAATTTTTCGGTTTCCCCTTTGTCCAAAAAGCGTTTGGCTTTCTTCAAGCGGCGTACCGCCACCTTGGTTGACCGTTTCATCTTCATGTTTACAACGTCTGCCGACATTTTTCGGTAACGTGCGAACAGCAAAACGGCGATTGCCGTCAGTAAAACGAAAATTAACGGTATTATATATAGGAATAAGTTGTCAAAGATGTGGTATTCCCTGTCCAAAGACGATGTTTTGATACCGCTTTTTATCTTCATATTGCGGTATTTGGCTCGGTCTTCCAATTGAACGGCGTATTCTTCGCTGACATCTCCCTTGTCTATATGGATTTTGTGTTGTTCGGTTGACAGGGTTACGTATTCTTTTTTGTTTATATCATAATACGACGCATTCAAACCGGGGATTACAAAGTCGCCTTCAACCTGCGGTATGACTAAATACCTGAATGTACGGCTTCCGCTGACGCCTGATGCCGAGCGGGTGATGTTGTCCGTTATTTCAGGGTCGGAAAGTTGGAATTCGTCGGGAAGATTTAACGGCAGATTGTTGATAAGCGTCAGATTTCCGCTGCCTGACAAAGTGTAAGTCAAATAAAACGGCTCAAAAGCTTTGATTTTTTTGGTTACAGTGTCCGCTTTAACCGAAAAACCGCCTACTCCGCCGCAGTAATTGTCGGGTTTTGCGGGTAATTCTTTAACATTGAAGGTTACAGCGTTGGTATACAGTTTTTTTTCAACCGTTCTTACCGATGTTCTGACCGAAGAAAAGAACGGGTCGTTGAAAAATTGGTCAAAAAACGGGTCGCCCGTTGACACGTTCTGCCTTGAACGTGTGGCAATATGGGCAGTTACCGTCAAAGACATGGGTTTTATGGTCAGCGTTCCGCTTTTTTGCGGATATAGAATGACTTTTTTTAGGTCGGCAACCTGATATTGTCTTCCGTTATATACCTCCGTACGTAAGTGAGGGTTGGTTTGGTTGTCGGGGTCTTCTATCCAAAAGCCCGAAGAAGAGGGAATACGTTCAATCTGGTACTCACTTACGGGATATAAAGTGTAGAGTTTATAAGTTATAATGACTTCTTCGCCTTTTACTACATCGTTTTTGTTCGGTATAGCCCTAACAAAAAGCGATTGTTCCGATATTCCGTCTCTGCCGTTTGAAGAGTTTTGGGTGTTTGTCTGCGGTTGGGAAGAAGAGTATGACTGATTGCGGGTATTGTTTTGACGTTGCGTTGAAACAGGATTGTTAGTTACCTGAATTTTTACGGGATTGGAAGTATAGGTTTGGCCGTTTACCGTTATTTTTGCGGGCGAAATACTGACCGAACCTTCCTTTGAAGCTACCAAAGTATAGGAATAAGTGAACGATTTGGACGAAGAAACCTTGCCGTTCATTATTGTAGTGGAAGAAGATGACGATTGCGACGGACCAGCCACTATTTTTGCACCCTTGACTTCGGGAGGTTGGAAATGTGACGGGCTTCCTGCGTTAATGGTAAGGTTTAATGTAAAGCCCTCATTGACGCCTACCGACACGGGAGCCTTTGCGTAGAAATTTATTTGTGCATTGAGCGATAAGCAGGCAAGTATCAGTACCGATAATATATATATTCTACCAATCTTTTTCATTTCTTTGGTTTTGCAGATTCTCTTTGTGTTTCTTTACTTTGCTGATGGTGTTCTTCTCGTTGTTTTTCATCGCCTCCAACATTTGATTTATTTCGCTGTTTGACGAGTTATTGTTTTGATTGTTGTTGCCGTCATTTGATTGATTGTTGTTTTTCAGCAGCCACAAACACAATGCATAGTTATATCTTGCGTCAGTATCGGAAGGATTCAACAACATGGCGTTTTTATAATCCGTTGCGGCTTGTTGCAAATATTTCATTCCCTGTTCCGAAGCGTTGTCTTGCTGCGACAGGGCGAACAATGCGTTGCCGCGGTTGTACAATCCTTTGGAGTAATTCAATTTGTCTTTCTTCGTATTGCCCGTTTTTTTATCCAAATACTTATTATAATATTCTACGGCTTGCTGAAAATTACTGTCTTTGTCCTGCATTACGGCATTGCCCATGTTGAAATTTGCAGCCGAAAAGGCTGAATCTTCTTTCAATGCGTCGGAATATGATTGTTGAGCCTTTGTATATTCCTTTTTATTGTACATTTTGTTACCTTTTCTCGTGTATTGCCTGGTTTTGTCACACGAAGACAAACACAAAACCACCAACATCAAGGTCAATATCTTTTTCATATATTTAATCTTTTCCGAAGAATAATTTTCTGTTGATATATTTGTTTTTTGAATTGAATATAACGAATTCCGCAAGCAGCAAAATCAACGCTATAATGGCGGGAATGTAGAACAAAGTTTCATAGTCTTTGAACGATAAATCGTTGTAATTCTTTTTATCCATATTGTTTATGGATTGCATTATGGTGTTTAATCCCAAAGATGCCCCCGTTGCCCGCAGATATTTGCCGTTAGTAGCCGAAGCAATGTTCTTAAGAGTCGCTTCATTCAACTTGGTTATTACTATATTGCCGTCTTTATCTTTTTTGAACGTTGTTATACCATTTTCTTTTACCGGAATTTTTGCACCCTGCGGACTTCCTATTCCGATACAATTGACGGTGATGTTTTTCTTTGACAAATCTTTTGCAATATTTTCCGCTTCGGGTTGGTTGTCTTCACCGTCGGATATAAGTATAATTGTACGCGTACGTTTGTTTCCGCTATCCGTTTCGCCGAAACCTTTGATTGCCGTGAGCAATGCTTGGTGAATATCCGTACCTTGATTGTCTATAAGTTTAGTATCCACAACGTCGGTGAACATTTTAGCCGTTGCATAGTCGCTTGTGAGCGGCAAAAACGTAAAACTGCTTCCTGCAAACACGACAAGTCCTATTCTGTCGCCGTTCAGTTGGGATATTAATTGGGTTATCGCCAATTTCGCCCTCTCAAGACGGTTGGGTTGTAAGTCTTCGGCAAGCATAGAGTTGGAAACATCCAAACATATCATAATATCGCATCCTTTGCGTTCTTTGTTGTCCGCAGTGGTTGCTTTTTGCGGGTTGGCTGCAGCAAGAACCAAACATGTATAGGCAATCATTACAAGAATGAACTTCAGTCTTTGCTTTCCGAAAGACAGTAAAGGCAGAATGTGATTATGCAAATGATTGTCTGCGGCTTTGTTCAGTTGAATGAGTTTGTGTCTTTGGATAAATATAAACACAACAACCATTAACGGAACAAAGATTAAAAACCATAATATATAAGGAAATTCAAATCTAAACATTTTTTTTACCGTCGTTTGTTAATAGTTTCTTCTGATAACGCAATAATTAAGTACACATTCAACAATCAATAAAACAAGTGCAACTAAAGCGAACTTAAAACCTACGTCTTTTGTTTGGTTGTATAACGATACATTTATTATGGATTTTTCCATTGCATCTATTTCTTTGAATATTTTTTCCAAAGAAGAGTTCTTTGTTGACCTGAAATATTTAGCACCTGTTGAAGAAGCAATATTTTGTAACAGAGTTTCGTCTATTTCCACTTTCATTTGTTCGTAACGTTTGCCTATCGGAGTTTGAACGGGGAACGGTGCCAAGCCTTGTGTGCCCACACCAATGGTATATACACGTATTCCGTATTGTTTGGCAAACGATGCAGCTTGCAAAGGGTCAACCTGACCGGAGTTGTTGACGCCGTCGGTTATAAGTATTATCACTTTGCTTTTTGCTTTGCTCGTCCTTATGCGGTTTACTGCCGTGGTCAATCCGTCACCTATTGCCGTTCCGTCCTGCAATTCCCCGCTTTTTGTTTCTTTCAACAGTGACAACAGTACGTCGTGGTCTATTGTAGGCGGACATTGTGTAAAGGCTTCGCCCGAAAAAACAACCAAACCTATTTCGTCGTTTTTTCTGTTCTGAATAAATTCCCGTGCAACGTTTTTTGCACTTTCCAAACGGTTGGGTTTAAAATCTTCGGCCAGCATTGACGGCGATACGTCAAGGGTTAACACCAAGTCAATTCCCTCTATGCTTTTGTCATCTTTGGATAAAGAAAAATGCGGACGTGATGCGGCAAAGCAAAGTATTACCACAACGGCAATACGCAGATAATCCGTTATATTACGCAGATATATACGCCAAGTTTTCTTTTTGTTTGAAAATTGGCTGACGTCGGAATATTTTATGTAAGCAAATCTTTGTTTTTCCTTTTTGATGATAAAAATCATCAAAGGCACAATTAAGATTAGCAACCACAGAAAAATGGGATATGAAAAAGATATGTTATGCATCGTCTTCCTCCTTTTTGTCCGTCGGTTGTTCGTCTGTAATAGAACTGCCGTTATGTTTAACAATGTTAACGCTGTCTTCCATCAATTTGACATTGGTTTGCATGTCAGGCAAATATTTTGCGAATTTGACAAAGTCGGAAGTTGAAAAGATGTTGTTCAGTGTTTTTATGTCGTCTTGCGATATTTCTTTTGAATGCAAGCTTTCCATAATCTGCCCCGTTGTCATTTCAAAAGCATTGATGTCAAACCTTCTGAATATATATTGCCACAATATTTCACTCAACAGTATATAGTGTTGTTTGGTTTGATTGTTTTCAATAAGACGTGCCTGTTTCAGTTTGTTTAAATGATCCAACGCTTCGGTGTCTTCTGGTACGGACGGAACGTCCTGCGTTTTTACAACGCTGCCTTGTTGCTTTTTCTTTTTAAAGAAATATATTACGGCAATGGTTATTATTGCTGCCAGCAATGCACCTAAAGAAAACGGTAATACTTCCTTAAAAGTAGGCGGTACTTTGATAATCGGTTTCAGTTGTTTGGTTTCTATGTTAACTGTATCTATAACAGGCGAAGATATTTCCACAACGGGCGAAACAATGTTGTATACCTGTTTGGCGGTGTTCGCCTGATAAAACTGAAACTCCGGCAGTTTATGTTTTCCCTCAAAGAATGAAGCGAATGTATAACTGTATTTAATCTTGCCCGAAGAGGTGTCAACGGAAGAGTTTATCAACATCAAGGTGTCGGAGAAGTGAAAATCGGACGTAAAGTTGAGATTGGCCTTGCTGTCGGGGATTTCAAAATAATATTTTATAGGTTCGCCTATCATGTATTTGCCCTTGTCGGCTTTGCCCGTAAGGTTTTGTGCATTCAAATAAGAAGTGCAGCAAATAATACATAATACATATATTATATATATACGTTTTTTCATAACCGTTCCCTGTCCGTAAATAATTTTATCAACTCTTTGGTATAGTCAGAATCAGTCATAATGTTTACATAATCTATTCCTGATTTTTTCAGTTCCTCTGTCAGACGGGTCTGTCTTTGAATCATCATCTGCGAAAACGATTCCCTTGTCTGTTTATCATGAGTGTCCACCCATTCCCTGCGTTTGGTTTCCGCATCTTCAAACAAAACCAATCCTACGTCTGCAAGTTTAAACTCCGCACGGTCGTTAACCAAAACGGAACATACGTCGTGTTTACGCGAAAATATGGTAAGGCTTTTGTCAAACTCCGCCAAACCGTCGGTAATCAAAAAACAAGTGCAGTGGCGTTTGATTACATTATTAATATATACGAAAGGCTCTTTGAGCGATGTGCGGTTGACGGTAGGACGGAAAGAAAGCAACTCCCTTATTATGCGAAGACAATGCGGCGAACCCTTTTTCGGCGGGATATACATCTCAACTTTGTCCGAAAAAAGCAATGCTCCGACTTTGTCGTTGTTGGAAACGGCGGAAAAAGCAAGTATTGCGGCGATTTCCGTTATGGTTTCGCTTTTCAGACAATGCTTTGTGCCGAATCCCGTTGACCCGCTGACATCAATCATCAGCATTATGGTCAGCTCCCTTTCTTCTTCAAAGATTTTGACATACGGTTTGTTGAACCTTGCCGACACATTCCAATCAATGCTCCGCACTTCGTCGCCGTATGTATATTCCCTTACTTCCGAAAAGGTCATACCCCGTCCTTTGAATGCACTGCGGTACTGACCCGAAAATACATTCTTTGACAGGCCTTTGGCCTTTATCTCAATCTTATGTACTTTCTTTATTAAATCAGAATATTCCATTGATTAAGGAACGTCAACCCTGTTGATTATCTCATTTATAATATCGGTGCTTGCAATGCTCTCGGCTTCGGCTTCGTAGGTCAATCCTATTCTGTGACGCAACACATCAGGGCATACGGCTATAATATCTTCGGGTATCACATAGCCTCTGCGGTGGATAAATGCATAAGCCCTGCCAGCCAATGCCAAATTGATGGACGCCCTTGGCGAAGCTCCGTAAGCGATGAAAGGTTTTATTTTTTCCAATTTATAGTTTTCAGGGTACCGTGAAGCAAATACTATATCGGTTATATAATTCTCAATCTTCGGGTCTAAATAAACCTGTTTTACCACTTCTTTTGCCCGTTCTATCTGTGCGGTGTTTACCACTTTTGATATAACGGGTTGGGTTGTTTGCAGTTTTTGGTGCAAAATCTGTCTTTCTTCCTCTATTGAAGGATAGGAAACAACCACTTTAAGCATGAAACGGTCCAACTGTGCTTCGGGTAAAGGATAAGTACCTTCTTGTTCTATCGGGTTTTGTGTGGCAAGTACCAAAAAAGGATTATCCAATTTGTAGGTGTTGTCGCCTATTGTCACCTGTCTTTCCTGCATTGCTTCCAACAAAGCCGACTGCACTTTGGCAGGGGCTCGGTTTATCTCGTCGGCAAGTACGAAATTTGAAAACACGGGGCCTTGTTTGACTACAAATCCTGCATTCTGCGGATTGTAAATCATGGTTCCTATAACGTCGGCGGGCAATAAATCGGGTGTAAACTGAATGCGTGAAAATCCGGCGTCAATTGTTTTTGCCAGAGCCGATATTGCCAAAGTTTTTGCCAATCCCGGAACACCTTCCAACAGTATATGTCCGTCCGAAAGCAAGCCTATCATCAATCTTTCTATCATCGCCTTTTGACCGATTATGGCTTTGCCTATTTCGTTGGTGATTAAATCTACGAAAGCACTTTCGCTCTCTATCTTTTTGTTTAATTCCGTTATGTCCATACTATTATATATAATATATTGTTCAGTAAAGATTACCGTTAAATTTAACGTCAGAAAGGTTAAATTATTGCAAATTTAATATAAAATTGCAAATAACGTTCCCCGTGCCTGATTTTATTTGTAAAGTCTTTGCGTTTAAAACGGTTTAAACCATACTGCACAATATTGTTTTCAGAATCTAAATAAAAAAAACATATGTTTTTGAAACGAAAAACATATGTTTTTTGATTAAAATTCATATGTTTTTTTGAAAAAATACATATGTTTTTTATTTTTCGTTTCTCAAAACAATATTTTTTAATTCGGTTTTGCGGCGGGGAAAAACCGTAAAATTAATGTCGGCACGGAGTTTGCAGTTGTAAAAGTAAGTATAAACTATATATTTTGTTGATTTTCAAATGCAAGATGTGAATGTAAATGTTATAAAAATGCAGACGGACAGAAAAAATTCGGCATAAAATCTTGTCATGTGATTTTTTTTGCGTATTTTTGCCGCTTAAAAGCATAATTTAGTGTTGAAATAATAATAAGAATAAACAAAATACTATGAAAAACAGAAAGTTTCTTTTGAGTGTATTGCTTTGTGCTGTCATGGGAATGATGGTCAATTCGGCAATGGCATCTCCGTATATTAATGCGGAAGAGGATCAGTGGAATTTAATCGGTCCAAACAATCAGGCAGGACGTTCCCGTACGGCAGTCTTTGACAAGTTTAACCCGGGCGTTATATGGATGGGTACTGTCGGAGGTCTTTACGTGAGCGTAAACTACGGTCACAATTGGCAGGAAGTTGCATTGGGCAGCACGGTTGACAATGTTACCGCCATAGCCCAGGACGATGACGGATTGCTTTATATAGGCACGGGCGAAGGATATTACAGAGTTACGCTTAACGAAGAAAATCCTTTGGGACACAGCAACCATACTTCCGGCAAAATAGGAAGTGGTGTTTACAAACAAAATTCCGGTGCTGAAAAACAGTGGTCGGCCAATCTTACAACCGATGCACAAAAATATGATTACATAGCACAGAATTTCAAATTCACGGTATTACCTGCCACGGTGCCTGCAAACAAATATGACAACGAAGACGCATGGGCATTTATCAACAATATGGCTTATGTCAACGGCACTTTGTATGTAGGAACTTACAATTCGGGTTTGAAAATGTCCGCTGACGGCGGTCAGACATTTACAAACGTTCAGATAGGCGGACAAACAGTGTTGGTTATAAACGACATTGCAGTCAACGCTGACGGAAGAGTAGCCGTTGCAGCAACCGATATAGACGAGTCAATGGCATTTGTAGCCCTTAACCAAGAGGGTTCGTCTTCGGCGTTTACCACTGTAATGAACGAAACTACAGTAGAATCAAACCGTGCAATAGGAAGAATAAAACTTACTTTCGGACAGAAAAATCCGAACAATCTTTTCGTTATGGTAGCAGGTTCGTTGAAAGGAGCCGACTTGACAAACAAGATGACGGGAATATTGCTTGGCATTTACCGTCCTGCAGATACGGAAAACGGAATTAACAACATAGGCACCGAAGCAGAGAAATGGACTAAAATTTCTCCGCAGGTTACGGCTTACAGTTTAGGTTACAACTTGGGAGAAGCAATGGCTATAAACGTGGACGATGAATCTTCGGACGAAGAAACCATTTACTTGGGCGGAGAAATAGTTTTGTCGGGTACGGATGTTAACGGCGAAGGATTGTTTTCATTTTCTCCTATCACCTCTTCGGTTGCAAGCGATACTTTGACATACTATGTTGCACCGAATATCCATTCTATAATAAGAACAGTTGATGCTGACAGCAATTCTTTGATGTTTGCCATGACTGATTGCGGACCTTACCGCTATTATTACGACAATTATTTGCAGCAATATCAGTGGTTGTCGTCTGCAAAGAACGTTAACACGCTTCAATCTTACAAGATAGCAGCTGCAGTTGACGGTTCTGTTTTGGCAGCAACGCAATCAAATGCCGTAATGTACATGTCATCTGTTTCGGATTCAGTTGCAAAGGGAGGAATGAAGATTTGGTCGGTAAACAATGCCGGTTATCCGTATACAAGCAACCCTTTGACCTATTCGGCAATGAACGGATATTACGCAAACGAACCTTCCATCTTCAGTGCCGGCTATGTGGGAACATCAGGCATATACAGAACTCTTCCTTCAAAGAGAAAACCTATGTTGTTGTCACGTCCGGGAACCAACGTAACCAGAACTTACGGTAACCAAGGCGACTTTACTGCCGTTGATGACCAAACATGGACTTACGGAGCGGCAGCAAATTCAGGCGTATCTTCACAAGTATTGCTTATATCCACAATGGGAGGCAATGAAACCTACGACCAATTCGTTACACCTGCAGCTTTGTGGGAATCGTTTGACTTTGACAGCAAGTTTGACAGCGTTTTGGTGAAATTAACCAAGTATACAACCATTCACAGAAACGGAGAATCGTTGGATTGCAAAGACGGAAGAGAGATAAAAGCGGGTGACTCCGTTTTGGTTATAAGCGATATTTTGGGTTATCCATTCTTCCATGTGTTCTCTGCTACAGATGTGAATACATTGAGCAGTGTTGCTTCCGATGCTTACGAATTGGGAAGCGGCGATGTATTGTTCTACAAAAATGCAGACTTTTCCATGAAAGTTCCGCAGAAGGTTCAGTCAAGAGCATTGGTCGCAACAACGACGGGAGCATTCATTTGCGGAAAAATATTTGACTTCTCAAAGACGATAAACACAGACCCAGAAAGTTTCGGCAACCTTACATGGGCGCGTATCTACACTGCAGGTTTGCCTATTGACGCAGAAACATCCACACTTAACACAAGAATACATGCAGTTGCATTGTCACAGGACGGAACAAGTGCATTTTTGTCCGTTGACCATTTCTCCGGTATGACTACATATGAAAACACCGAATTGATAAGAATAAGCGGATTGAACGATGTAGACATAAGCAACGACAGATTGTTCGTCGGAGTGGGAAATGAAGTTGAGAAATTTACTTCAACGGTTATCGGAACATACACCCGTCAGATATCGTCTATAGTATGTGACCCTGACAACTCAAACAATATGATTATAACTTTTGACGGTTATAACAGCACGAACGCAAACGTAATGAGAACTACCAATGCATTGGCAGATGCACCTACCTTTACGGCAATGGACCTTAACCCGGAGAACAGCAGCGACAATGTTAAGCCTGTATTTTCCGCATTGTACGAAAAAGTAGGCGGTTCGGGCAGAATTTACGTAGGAAGCGACGACGGATTGTATTACACAACCAACGGTTCTTCATGGACAAAGGACGAATCAATTCCTGCAGTACCTGTTTACGATTTGTACCAACAACGCACCAATCTTCCTCAATGGAACTTCCTTGCTTACACGGGCGACAATTCCGAGGCTATGCAGTACGATGCACCTGTAAACAGAGGAGTTATGTATGCAGCAACATACGGAAAAGGATTGTATATGAACAATGTATATTTGGATACTACCCGTACGTTCGTATCAATAGACGGTGTTATCAACAACCAATCACAATTGAATGTAACGGTTTATCCTAACCCTGCATCTTCGCAGGCAACTATCGCCTATACATTGGACACTCCTGACGATGTAACGTTTACTATGATAGATATGAACGGAAGAGAAGTGTCGGTATTTGAGATGCCGCGTCAGTCAAAAGGCACTCACACGCAGGTGTTGGATGTACGCGGATTGCAAAGAGGCGTTTACATGATAAGAATGACTACGAACAAAAACACACAATCAGCCAAATTGATTGTTAAGTAACTGATAAGTTAAAGTTTATGTTTAACGGGCGGCACGCATATGCGTGCCGCCCGTTTTGTTTATATAAAGCATTGCAGTTTTTTATAGAATAAAAGAAATCCTTTTCTGAAAACGCAGAAAAAAAACATATGTTTTTGAAACGAAGAACATATGTTTTTTAATTAAAATTCATATGTTTTTTTATAAAAATACATATGTTTTTTATTTTTATTTTCAAAAAACAGTCGGACGGTTGTGCGGAACAGTCTATTTTGTTGCCGCATTGACAGTTTAAACATCGTGCTGATAGTTATGATTAGTGGTATTTATGGGATAAAATCCGAAAAAAACGGTCTTTATGCCGCTTTTTATATAATTGTATTTGCGTGATACAAAGAATATTTATAATTTTGCAGTCATAAATATTAACCAATTAAATTTAATAAAGATGAAAAAACAAATTTTTTCATAATTGAGTTACGCAGATTCATGTATTAAATATGCCTTTATTAGTTTTTTATCCGTTACTTCGGTTGCAGGGACAAATTGAATGTTTTGTTTAATAAAACTGAAAATGATTTTTGTTAAGGCGTAGTAAAGGTTTTGGGAAATAAAGCCGCATGAGAATCGGTAAATTGATTGAAATTGATATTTTTAAGAACAGAATGAAATAAAGTGTTTATATTTTAAAGGAGTACCTATGAAGAAATTGACTTGTGTAAAAATGAATACAGAGATGATTAAACGTTTTGCAATTGTGTTAAGTCTTGCGGTTTTGCCGATGTTTGTTAAAACTGCATATGCACAAAGCAGTGAATGGAGATTGCAGGACAGAGTTGAGTTGTATGCAGGCTTGACTGATGGTTATTCTGCTGGATTTGATTTTGACAAGGCAAAAGATTTGAAAAATTCCTTGATGTTTACAATCGGCGGAAGATACAAAGCCTTTGATGAATGGATTTGCTTCCAATCGGAATACAGCATAGGGATTTTGCAGGACGATGATTTTGCTTCAAAAACCGTTCTTTCTTCTTCAATAGATATGCAGTTGTTTGAAAAGGAAAAGTATTACTGTTCTTTAGGAGTTAAATGGCAGGACGAATACACACGGTTTTCATACGATGAAGGTGCATTTGTCAATCAATATTGTATAAAAGTGCATTCGTTAGGACCTTATTTGCGATACAAAAACAAGGCATGGAATGTACAGGCAGGCTATTTGTTCGGTTTGAATAAACACAGATGGCAGTCCGTTGCCGATATACAGGATTTGCCTAAAGACAGAACAAACCAATTCTTTGTTCAGTTGTCGGTGAATATCCCAATATTTCATTAAAACTCTTGCAACGCCGCACGGAAAAAAGTGCGGCGTTTTTTATTTTTATGATATAAAAAAATCCATTCCTGAAAACGCAGAAAAAAAACATATGTTTTTCTTTTCAAAAACATATGTTTTTTGATTAAAATTCATATGTTTTTTTATAAAAATACATATGTTTTTTGAAATTAAAACTAAAAAGTAAAACGTCTGGGTGCGGTTTTGTTGAAATCAGGGCGGAATATTTATAGTGAAATACGTTTTCGGTCGGCGTATAAATATGATGTTGCAGAGTAAATGATGCAAGCGGAGCGGTATAATGAAAAAATTGAGTAATTTTGTCAACGGATTTAAAGTCACAACTGTATGGATAAATATTGTTATAAATATCCCCATCCTGCACTTACGGCGGACAACATAGTGTTCGCTTACGACGGACAGAATTTGAACGTGCTTTTGATAGAACGCAAAGCCGACCCGTTTAAGAATTGTTGGGCTTTTGCGGGTGGTTTTATGAATATTGACGAAACCATAGAGCAATGTGCAAGCAGGGAATTGGCGGAAGAAACGGGATTGAAAGTTGAAAAAAGTGAACAGTTGGCGTGTTTTTCGTCGGTGAACCGTGACCCGAGAGAGCGTGTGGTGAGCATTGCTTTTATTTGCTTTGCCAAAATGCAGACGGTAACTGCGGGCGATGATGCCCAAAGGGCTTGTTGGTTCAAATTGAACGCCGTACCAGAGTTGGCGTTTGACCACAGACAGATGTTGAATATGGCATTGCAACGGTTGAAAGAGAAGATATTGATTGACAAAGCGTTTTTTGACTTTTTGAAAGATGATTTTACCGACGGGCAGATAACACATTTGAAGCGGGAGATAACGGACTATGGATGCAAATAACGTTAATGACAACAAAAAACATATAGACCAACTGTTCAACTCCATTGCAGGACGTTATGATTTGATAAACCATGTTCTGACGTTGGGCATAGACATCTTGTGGAGAAAGAAAGCGGCACGGCAACTCAAAGACATATTGGCGGACAAATCGGTAAGCCGTACGGCAGTATTGGATGTAGCCTGCGGAACGGGTGATATGATAACCGCCGTTGAGAAAGCGGGTAACAAATATGCAAGAAACAAACGCATAGATATAACGGGTGCGGACATAAGTCCTACAATGGCTTTTATATGCGGCAAAAAACATTCCGCCAAATATGATATAGTGGTCGCAGACGTGAAAACCATGCCGTTCAAAGACTCTTCGTTCGATGCCGTAACATGTGCTTTCGGCGTTAGAAACTTTGATGATTTGAACAAAGGGTTGTACGAAATGATTAGGGTGATGAAAAGCGGAGGAAAACTTGTCATTACGGAGTTTTCGTACCCTGAAAACAAATTGGTAAGGTTTTTCTACAATATTTATTTTACATATTTCTTGCCATACATCGGCGGATTGTTAAGCGGTAAGATTTCGGCGTATAAATATTTTTGCAAAAGTGTGAAAGTTTTTCCAAAGACCGAAGATTTTACCTCCATATTGCAATCCCTGCATCTCAAAGACGTTAAACACAAACCGCTGACTTTCGGCATTGCGAATATATATACGGCTTACAAACCATAAAAACATATGCTTACGGATAAGATAAAACTTTGGTGGCGGATAATACGTCCCAAGACATTGTTTGCTTCGCTCTGTCCCGTTGCGTGTGCATATATAGCAACAGGCTATAAAAAAACGGGAATGTTTGTTGCAGTGCTGTTTTGTGCCTTGTGTTTACAGGTATTGAGCAATCTGATAAACGATTACTATGATTACAAAAAAGGAACGGACAAAAAAGGACGAATAGGGTTTAAACGTGCATTGGCCGAAGGTACGGTCAGTGTCGCTCAAATGAAAAAAGCCGTATACATTTGTTTGGCTTTGTGCTTGATGTTGGGGCTGTTCCTTGTACTCAAGGGCGGATTGCCCGTGTTGGCAATAGGGTTGACAAGCCTGTTGTTTGCATGGCTTTATACCGCAACGTCGGTTTCGCTGTCTTATTTGGGTATAGCCGACATTTTCGTGTTCGTTTACTACGGAATAATACCCTTTACTGGTACGGCATATTTGCTTACAGACGATTTGTCTTCGTTTGTAAATACGGATTATGTGTTTTTGGGTGCTATAAACGGGCTTATCAGCAGTATGGTGTTGATGATAAACAATATACGTGATGAAAAAGATGACGCCCTTTCAGGCAAAAAGACCGTAGTTGTGCGTATGGGCAGGAGATTTGCGTATTTGCTTTTGACAGTGTATGCTTTGCTTGCGGCGGTTTTTGCATATGCTTCTTTGGGATTGTCTTTGGTTTTGGCAGTTCCTGTTTTGATGCTTTTGCTTTGCGTTAAGGCCTCGGACAAAAAGAGCGATTTGAACCGTTGTTTGTTTTATACGGGGCTGATAAACATGATATATGTATTGCTTTTGGGCATAACGTTAAGTTTTTGAATAAATATAATAAATTGTTTGGCAGATTGAAAAGTAAATTGTAACTTTGCAACTTAAAATATATTATATATGACGGATAATCATCGCAATAAAAGGAGGCTTTTTACCGCCAATTTTTCAACGGTACTCAGTATCGCTTTGGTGTTGTTCCTTATCGCTGCTATGGCGTTGTTCACTTTTCACGCATGGTATCTTTCCCAACAGATAAAAGAAGAAGTTTCGTTCACCGTATATCTTACCGACAGTTGTTCCGTGCAGCAGGGAGAGCAGTTGACAGGCATTATAGCCAAAAACAAGATGGTTAAGAGTGCCGAATATATATCTTCGGACAAGGCAATGCTTATGATGAACAAAGTGATGGGTGAAAACCATACGGACGTTCTTGACGGTTTCAATCCTTATCAGGCGTCTATAGAAGTTCATTTGAAGGCGGAAAATTTTTCGGTCAAGGAAATCAAACAGTTTATCCGCACTACCGAAGCCAAACCCGAAGTTGATTTGGTTGATTACAGAGATGAATTGATTAACAAGATAAACAGCGATATGTATGATGCAAGTGCGTTTTTTATAATCATACTTGCAGCCTTGCTTATCATATCCGTAACACTTATAAACCATACAATCAATCTGACAATATCCAACAAAAAACTTCTTATCAGAAGCATGCAGTTGGTCGGAGCCAATGTTTCGTTTATCCGAAGACCTTTCCTTTTGAAAGGATTGTGGTTAGGATTGATAGCGGGGTTGACTGCCGATTTGTTAGTCTTTGCCGTTATGTTTTGGGTTTACACCATATTCAAAGGATTTGATTTTACGCCGTTTGTTTCTTTGTATGTAATCATCGGAGCGGCGGTCGTAGTGTTGGGTGTGGTGCTTACGTTTGTATTTTCTTATATAGCGGTGTTACGGAACATGAATTTGAAAAATTATAAACTGTATAATTAATTATGAATACGCAAGATACTAAAAACAATCCGCAATTCCGTTTCGCATTCACCAAAACCAACTACATATGGATGGCTGTCGGAGTGGCTATGATGATTATCGGTTACATTTTGCTTATAGGCGGAGGAAGCAATGATGCAGATGTGTTCAATTATGCACTGTTTAACACAAGACGTTTGGTCGTTGCACCTGTTTTGATACTGGCAGGTTTGGTTACGGAAGTGTATGCCATTATGAAAAAGACTGATAACAACGCTAACAAGTCAAAATAGACATAAATGAGTATTATTCAAACCATAATAATAGCCATAGTTGAGGGCTTGACGGAGTTTTTGCCTGTTTCTTCTACGGGTCATATGATTTTGGCACAGGGAATAATGGGAATAAAAAGCGATGATTTCGTTAAAATGTTCACCGTCTGCATTCAGTTCGGTGCCATTCTTTCCGTTATTTTCATATATTGGAAACGTTTTTTTCAGACTTGGGAATTTTATTGGAAACTTTTAGTTGCATTTATTCCCGCTGCCGTCTTGGGATTTTTGTTCAGCGATGCCATAGATTCGCTTTTGGAAAATCCGACGGTAGTTGCGGTGATGTTGGTTTTAGGAGGTATTTTCATGCTGTTCCTTGACAGGATGTTTAACCATCCTGCCCAAGACCAGACAATCACATATAAGAAAAGTTTTATCATCGGTTTGTGTCAGTGTATAGCCATGATACCGGGCGTAAGTAGAAGTATGGCGACCATAGCGGGAGGTATGAGCCAAAAACTTTCACGCAAAACTGCGGCGGAGTTCTCGTTCTTCCTTGCCGTTCCTACAATGGCTGCGGCAAGCGGTTATAAGTTGATGAAACTTTTGATAACCGATGCCGGCAGGGAGTTGGTAGTTTCCAATTTAGGCGTGCTTTTGTTAGGAAACATTGTTGCATTTATAGTTGCCATATTGGCGATAAAATTTTTTATATCTTTTCTTACCAAATACGGATTTAAAGCTTTCGGCTATTACAGAATTATTGCAGGAGCCGTTATTCTCATTCTTATGTTTTGCGGAATAGATTTTTCCATAGCTTTAGGTTAAATGAATATAGATTTAAAACAAGGCGGTTACTTTTTAGTAGATAAACCTTATACATGGACTTCGTTCCAAGTTGTGAAAAAGTTAAAAACGGCTTTGATAAAGCTCACGGGAGAGAAAAAATTTAAGATAGGGCATGCTGGAACGTTAGACCCGTTGGCAACAGGATTGTTAGTAATCTGTTTAGGCTCGTGGACAAAGCGGATAGAGGAGTTTCAACAGTTGGACAAAGTCTATACGGGTTCTTTTCATTTAGGAGCGACCACCAAAAGTTTTGATATGGAACATGAAGAAGATGCATGGTATCCTACCGAACACATAACCGACGGCCTTATAAACACGGTTGCACAGTCTTTTATCGGCAACCAAGAACAAGTACCGCCCGTATATTCGGCGTTAAAAGTAGGAGGAAAACGTTTGTTTTCTTATGCAAGGCAACAACAGGAAGTAGAGGTGAAAACCAAAAATGTTTGTATTTACGATTTTGTTATAGAGAAAATAAAAATGCCTGAAGTTTATTTCCGCATCAAATGTTCCAAAGGCACATACATAAGAAGTATTGCAAGGGATTTCGGACAACGGTTGAATTCGGGGGCATATCTGTCTTCTTTAAGACGCGAATCCATAGGACAATACAACGTAGAATCGGCAAAAACTCCTGACCAATGGCAGCAGGAAATAATAAATGGATTATAATTTGCATTATATATCAGCACAAAATATAACTTACCATGACAATTAAAGAGTTTTACTACAAAAAACCTGTCAAAATAATAAGAAAAATATTCGTCTATGGTTTTGCATTATTCGGATTGGGTGTATTCGGAGCATGGGCTGTTTATGAATTAGGGCTTACTAACAACGGCGGATTGGTGGATAAAAACAACAGATATTTAGCTTCCGTTTCCGAAGACAGTACTTCCAATCCCGCAGACACAACATACCGTTTCAGAACTCAGAATTATCTGAAATTACTCTGTCTTGGAAAACTCTATCCTCACAATGCAAAGCTTATAGTAGACGGTTTGAGAAATTCTTCCGACGACAATCAGTTGGCACAAATGCTACGTGCCTGCGAAATGTACTTACAAAATAATGAGAAATATCAGACTTTGCTCAAATCGGGTTTTGATGTATACGGTAATTCTTCCACTTTGGACAATAATTACAATGTTATACAATGGATGAATACACCTGAATGGCAGGCATTAAAACTTTCTATCATCAAGGACAGTGCAGCAATCAACAAAGCAGCGGATATTACAGGCGTGGAACCGCGGATGATTGTCGGTTGTTTGGTGGGGGAACAAATCCGATTGTTTAACAGCAAACGTGAGATGTTTAAAAAGTATCTCGGACCTGTGAAAGTATTGAGCGTTCAAAGCCAATTCTCGTTCGGAGTTAACGGAATAAAAGATTTTACAGCAAGAATGGTGGAAGAACATCTTAAAGATAAAAATTCTCCTTTTTATATGGGTGAAAAATATGAGCATATCCTTGATTACGAAGGCTACGTTAACGATTCTGTACGTATAAAACGTTTGGTTAATTACAGGGACCATACCTATTCATATATATATACAGGATGTATAATCCATCAAACAAGGAATCAATGGAAGAAAGCCGGATATGATATAAGTAACCGCCCTGACATATTGTTTACTTTGTTTAACGTAGGTTTCGCTTCGTCAAATCCATCTCCCAATCCGCAGTGCGGAGGTTCGCATATAACGGTAGGGGACAGAGTATATACTTTCGGAGTAATAGGATTTGATTTTTATTATTCGGGAGAATTATCCGATGTATTCCCTTATTGGAAAGACAGATTTAAAGATTGATTGTATTGTTATGAGAAAAACAATTATAATAACACTTGTTTTATTTTTTTTAACACTGCTATCGGCCGTTCCGGCAGACCCAAGACCCGTAACTGTTACACAACCTAACGGAAAAATACTTACCTTTTATATCAAGGGAGATGAATTCGTACATTGGTGTGAAACATTGGACGGCTATACATTATTATATAATGACAACGGAAACTTGGAATATGCCTGTCAATTGGAAGATTCAACCTTGGTTAGTTCTGGTATTTTGGCAAGCAATGAAGAATTCCGTGACGAAGATGATTGCAATTTTCTTTCTTTAGTAGCAAAACATCTGTTTTTTTCATCTTCCCAAGTAAAAGCAATGCGGAGTAAAGACAATTAAAATGGATAAAAAGATTATATCTTTATAAAATAAATAAGTTACCTTTGCAATTTATTTTTCAAAATATAGTAAATAATGAAGAAAAATATTTGTCATATTATAATAATTGCCGTTATTCTTTTGTTGGGTACAGATTATGCCCGTTCGCAAAATACAGTTGTGAACGGAAAAATTATTGATGCCAAAACGGGAGAAGTATTGCCTTTTGTAAATATAACAACAAATACCAAGTCTTCCGTATTTATCGGAACTATAACCGACACTGAAGGAAAGTTTACGCTTAAAGCGTCGCAAAATTTTGACACTTTGATTTTTCAATTTGTAGGATATAAGACTGCGTATAAGAAGATAAAACCGCATACTTCACAAAATATTACCGTGGAAATGCAACCCGAAGCCGTTATGCTGCAAGAGGCGGTCGTAGTCGGTAAGAAGGCCAAGTACAAGCGAAAAGACAATCCGGCAGTTATACTTATGGAGAATGTTCAACTGCACAAAAAAGATAACAATATCACCAACCAAGATTATTATCAGTATAAAAAACACGAGAAAGCGGAGATTTCCGTTTTGGGAGTCAACGATTCGTTGCGTTACATCAAAGGTTTCAAAAAATTAGGATTTCTTTTTGATAATATTCAAGTGTCGGAATTGTCCGACAGAAAGTACATGCCTGTATATTTTATGGAGAAAATATATGAGGAACATTACAGAAAAGACCCTTCGTGTGCAAAAACCATGTTGATAGGACAGAAAGACGTGACGATAAGTAAGTTTATAGAAACACAGACAATAGATTTCATGCTCCAGGACGTGTTCGGTGATGTCAATGTTTACGACAACAGTATCAGAATATTGTCCAATGACTTGATTTCCCCTCTTGCTCCGTTCGCCACAAGGTTCTATCAATTCTTTTTGACCGACACCGTATGTCACAACGGTGATAGTTGCATAGTCGTTTCTTTTAATCCTGCCAATATGAGAGATATTGGTTTTTCGGGCAAACTATGGGTGACCAAAGACAGTTCGTATGCCGTGAAGAAGATTTACTTGGAATTTCCCAAGAAATCGTCGGTTAACTTTGTTGAAAACTTAAGTATCAACCAGGAATACTCAAGAATAAACAATCAATTGTGCCTTACGGAGAACAAGGTGTTGATGGAGGGCAGCGTATTCGGTGCTTTGATATACGGAAAGAAGCAAACGTTTTACGACGGTTATGAATTCGGACAAAACAGGGGTGAAAAGTTTTACAACAATAACGACGTAACGCAAAGAGTAGACGGTTTTAATAAACGTAATGCAACATGGTGGGAAGAAAACAGAATATCCGCCCTTACCCAAAACGAACAAAATACATATAATATACCGAATGAATTTAATTCCATCACAACCTACAAGGTTTTGTTAAACACTTTGATGGCTTTTGTGTCGGGTTACATTGATTGCGGTAAGTTTGATTACGGTCCGTTGGAGAATACAGTTTCGTGGAACAATGTAGAAGGAGTGCGTATGCGTGTAGGCGGTAAGACCAATGTTAAGTTTGACAAACACATATTCCTAAACGGTTTTGTTGCATACGGAACCAAGGACAAAACAGTTAAGTACAATGCGGAGGTTATGTATAACTTTGCCGACAAACTCTACCATCAATGGGAGTTTCCCGTTAATTTGTTGACTTTCGGTGTTGAAAGAAACACGGAAATACCCGGACAAAGTTTGCTTATGGGAACATACGACAGATTGTTCCTGTCTTTTAACCGCGGTGATATAGACATGATGACCCTTAATACAAAGATTTATGCAGAGTATTGGTACGAAACCATGTCGCAATTGTCAACAAAATTGAGAATAGAACATAAACGTACCGAACCTCTTGCCAATTTGGAGGGAACTTTCCATTCGCTTTCGTTAAATCAAAACGGGGAATATTCAGTTGATTTCAACTCTGACAATCCTTTAACTACGACAACGTTCAACATAGAATTGCGTTATGCAAAGAACGAGCAGTTTTTCCAAAGTCAAAAATACAGAATGACCATGAACTCAACCACTCCTATATACACTTTGAATTATACTTACGGAGCCAATATATTCGGAGCGGACTACGAGTTTCATAAATTGCAGGCTTCAATACAAAAACGTTGGTTTATACTCTCGTTCGGCTTTGCCGATATAACGCTTCAGGGCGGTAAGACCTTCGGTAAGGCGGCTTATCCGTTGTTGTTCGTTCATCAAGCCAACCAAAACTGGGCATATCAGGACGAATCGTTTAACTTGATGAACTATTTTGAATTTGTAAGTGATTACTACGCACAGGCCATACTTAATTACAATTTCAACGGCTTTATATTTAACAGAATACCTCTTATCCGCAGGTTGAAACTGCGTGAAGTGTTTGCCGTCAAAGCTATTTGGGGCGGACTGACCAAGACAAACACTCCGTCTGCAGATAACAATCTGATAGATTTTGCCAAGAATGCCGACGGGGAATACAGGACCTATCATTTGGAAGAGAAACCTTACATTGAAGCAAACGTAGGTATAGACAATGTGTTTAAAGTTCTGCGGTTGGATTATGTGAGAAGGTTTACTTACTTGGACAACCCGAATATATCAAAGTGGGGTATAAGGTTCAGATTCCGCTTTACGTTCTGATAAAAGCATTAATCCCAAAACTTATTTATCTATGAATTACGCAATAATAGCAGCAGGTGAAGGAAGCAGATTAAGACAGGAAGGTTTTAAAAACGTAAAACCTTTGGTGAAAATAAACGGAGAATATTTGATAGAACGTTTGATACGTATATTTTGCGATAATGATGCCCGCAGCGTGTCTGTTATCATCAACGAACAAAGCGAAGAGTTGAGAGAATTCTTAAACGGAAAAGATTTCGGTGTGAAGATAAACCTTATAGTCAAAAGTACACCGTCGTCATTGCACAGTTTTTGGAATATTGTCAGCCAAACGGGTATTGAGGAATGTTGTCTTACAACCGTTGATACGGTGTTCAGTGAAAAAGATTTCGCTTCTTATATAAAGTGTTTTCAAGCTAACAGGGATTTGGATGCCTTGATGGCGGTTACATCTTATGTTGATGACGAAAAACCTCTTTACATACAAACAGACGGACAGGATAATATACTTGCATTTTGCGATGACAACACGCAGGCAAAGACTGATAAAATTTCTGCAGGCATTTATTGTTTGCGTTCAAAGGCAATAGC
Organism: Bacteroidales bacterium; assembly: GCA_017934545.1. Lineage (GTDB taxonomy): Bacteria > Bacteroidota > Bacteroidia > Bacteroidales > P3 > Scybalousia_A. Next base: position 29,280 of record JAGBJI010000009.1, on the reverse strand, counting down.
AAAGGCGGGGGAGTGTATAGAAAACAACGTGTCGCGTATGCGTAACTATCAACGCAGTTTAACTCAGGCGGGACTTAAGGTTAAATCGTTTTTGTTTTCAAAAGTCATAGACATAGACCATGTAACTGATATAGCCAAAGCGGAAAGTTTGCTTCAAAAGTTTGAAAAAACCATTCTTTGTGTCAAAAGATATTCCCGCTATTCGCCCAATTCCCAAGACAAAGACGGACAAATACTCAATGCGGTTATGCAAAAATTTTCGCAGGAGGGCTATCAAACGCAGTGCATTGACGAAATGGATATAGATTTTCAAAAACAATACTATCCTTATGTGTTGTCAATGGCAAGAAACGAGAACGTGATACAATGCTATACAGATTGGGAAAAACATGGCAGCATTGTAATCAATTCTTCTGTAGCATGTTTGAATTGTTACAGGGAAAGGCAGATAAAAATATTGCAGGAAAACAACATATCAATACCTCATACTTTGACAATACGCACCGACGGCAGCGACAATGATAAACTTGCATGTATCAAATTTTCGCCTTATTGGATTAAACGCGGGGATTTCCAAACCATAAACGCCGTTGACGTAATCAAAGTGGAAGACGTAAAGCATGCGGAAGAAATCTTAAAAACTTATTTTTCGCAGGGAATAACTTCGGCAGTGCTTTCCGAAAACATTGACGGCGATATAATCAAATTTTACGGCGTAAGCGGTACGGATTGGTTCTGGTACTATTACCCTCAAACCGATAAATTTGAAAACCAAATCAACACTACGCCAAACAGAACGCCTATTGACCGTGAGGCGTTTGCACTTATGTGTAGAAAAGCCGCCGAAGCGTTGGATTTGGATGTTTACGGAGGCGATGCGGCAGTAGATGCGCAGGGACGGGTGTATATAATAGACATGAACGATTTCCCTTCGTTTTCGGCATGCAGGGATATTGCGGCGGAAAATATAGCAAAGAGATTTATTGAAAAGTGCAGTATATAATTTATTTATACGGATAAACTAAAGATACGGTATATGGCTGATAATATAGAAGACAATTTAGACAGTAAGACAAAGAAAATACGTTTTGAAGACTCGTTGAAATCGTCCGATACGGAGGAGTGGTGGGACATACATTTCAACCGCCCTATCGGATTCTTCTGGGCTAAATGTGCGATACCTCTTCATATAACCCCAAACATGATAACCATTGCAAGCATATTCATAGGTGCAGTGGGCGGATGGTTGTTTTATTACACGGATTTTAAGTTGAATATAATCGGAATGGTACTTTTGGTATTGGCAAATACTTTTGATTCGGCCGACGGCCAACTTGCACGGCTTACGGGTAATAAAACACGGTTGGGAAGGATATTGGACGGATTGGCAGGCGACATTTGGTTTTTCGTTATTTATTTGGCATTGGTTTTAAGACTTACTTTGCTTGAGGGTTATTCCGTTTGGGCGATGTGGCTGTTGGCAATAGCGGCGGGCGTGTCGCATGTGTTGGCGGCAAGTATGGCAGACTATTACCGCAATGTGCATTTGTTCTTGCTTAAAGGCGAAAGCGGCAGCGAACATGATAAATCGGATAAGATAAAATCGGACTTTAAAGAAATTAAATTCTCAAAGCAACCTTTTGCAAAGGTATCCATGTGGTTTTATTACCGTTATACGCTTACCCAAGAGTGCTTGTCGCCCAAGTTGCAGGCGTTTTCCGCAACCGTTAAGCGTATGTACGGCGATAAGATGCCCGTTGATTTGAGGGAGGAGTTACGGGAAAAGAACAAAAAATACATGCCGCTGACCAATATATTGCAATTCAACACAAGGGTTATGTTTTTGTTTTTCACCTTGTTGATTTCGCAGGTGTGGTTGTATTTTGTTTTTGACGTAACGGTAATGAATCTGATTTTGATTTATCTTATACGCAAGGAAGAACAATTGTTTTTTTCTTACGACAAAGAGTTGCACCAAATAGAAAAAGCAAAACAAAAACGGTGATGTCATTGGGTAAAATCCTTTTCAGAAAAGAAAAAATTGTTTTCAGAAAAGAAAAAATTCTTTTCTGAAAAGAGTTTAAAGAAAACAACGTTGTGATTTTTTATAAAGTTGATTGAGATTTTTTAAATGAACAAAACAAACAGGGTAGGTGCTGTATTTTTTGCAATAGGTATACTCATCATTGCGTTCATGCTTTACAATTTGGGTTGGCATGCGTTGGTTGACAATCTGCAAAAAGTAGGCTGGTGGATATTTCTTATCATAGCCACCCGTCTGTTGATGTATCCTCTCAATACAATGGCATGGCGTACGCTGTCGTATCTGAACGAAGAAGAAAAAAAACGCGTTTCATGGTGGCGTATGTTCCGTTTGACCATAAGCGGATATGCAATCAACTACATTACACCCGTTATGGCGTTGGGCGGAGAGCCGTACCGTATCATGGCAATGAAAAAAGATTTGGGCGTCAAGCGGGCTACATCCAGCGTTTTGAATTATGCCATGATGCACATTCTGTCGCATTTCGTTTTTTGGATAATCGGATTTTTGCTTCTTATATTTTTTGAATATTCAAAAGTGCCGAGGTTTATATTTATTTCCTCTTTGGTGTTTATATTGTTGAGCATTATCGCCATAATATATATAGTCAGGGCATACAAAAAAGGAATTATCGTCGGATTTTTTAAATTTTTGCTGAAAATTCCGCTGTTGAACCGTGTGGTTTCAAAAAAGATGACACCTGAATTTAAACAGACTTTAACAGATACTGATAAACAGTTCACGGATTTATATAATTATCACCGCAAGGAGTTTTACAAGTCACTTTTTTTAGAAACCATGTCAAGAATTTTGTCATGTGCGGAAATTTTAGTAATTTTGTTGGCTGTTGGGTGTAGCATTGATATAATTGATTCCATTATCATTGTTACCGAAACATCATTGATAGCCAATATAGGCTTTGTTTTTCCCATGCAGGTGGGAATACGTGAGGGCGGATTGGCATTGGCTCTTGCTACGGTCGGCATTCCGGGTTCGCTCGGCGTTGTTGCAGGAATTATAACCCGCATCAGCGAGTTGGCGTGGATAATTATAGGAGTGGTGATGATTAAGTTTAAACGTTTTGGAAAACATGAATATGACGGATAATAAGGATAGAACGGTGATATTTGATTACGGTGCAACGTTGGATACTAACGGTGTGCATTGGTATCATATTTTTGCACGGCAACATCTGCTGCACAATGATTTTTTGACCGACGAACAAATGCGTGAAGCATACGTTTACGGCGAAAGACAGATAGCGGCATTGCATTCCATTGACACTATGCACAATTTTTTGGACACTCTGTACATCAAAGTCAACCTTCAGTTTGATTATCTTCAGAACAAAGGAATAGTAAAATCGGAAAACCGTTGCGTAGAAGCCATTGCACAGGCATGTTATCAGAAAGCAAAAGAAAACACTGCAAATGTAAAACCCTTGTTGCAGCGTTTAAACCAAGAATATAAGGTTGGATTGGTTTCCAATTTCTACGGCAACTTGGACGAAGTGCTGAAAGATTTCGGTATAAGGGATTGTTTTGACGATGTGATTGAGAGTGCAATAGTGGGCATTTCCAAACCTGATAAGCGGTTGTGGCAATATGCGTTGGACAAGTTGCAAACCAAAGCCCAAGATGCTACGGTTATAGGCGATTCGTACAAGAAAGATATTATTCCGTCCAAACAGTTGGGTTGTTCAACCATATGGCTCAAAGGCCAAGGGTGGAAAGACAACCCTGTTAACACACCGTTTGCCGACGCAATCATAACGGATATCATGCAGGTTAATGATATACTTTGAGATAATAAATTTAAAGAAATTGCGTTAAAGACCAGACGGGATACAAACCATAAAAGAGAATATTAACATAAAGTAAAAAACTATAAAAGTATTTTAATGAAATGGAAAAAATAAAAATTGCAATTGCGGGTATAGGAAATTGTGCCTCTGCATTGATACAAGGATTAGAGTATTACGGCAATCCGAAGCATCAAAACGCCCCTGAGGGTATGATGGCTGCCAATATCGGCGGATACACTGCCCAAGATATTGAGGTGGTTGCTGCTTTTGATATTGATGCACGTAAGGTCGGCAAACCTTTAAGCGAGGCTATATATGCAAAACCTAACTGTACTATTAACATAATAGACCCACAGAAATTCCCGAAGAGCAATGTCATTGTCCAAAAAGCTCCTGTTATGGACGGAGTGTCCGAACACATGCTTAATTATGAGAAATATCCGCAGGATACAACGTTCGTTCTTGACACCGAACACGAAGAAGTTGACGTTGTAAAGGTATTGAAGGAAACCAAAGCGGACATCCTTATTGATTATCTGCCTGTCGGAAGCGAAGAAGGCGTAAAATTTTATGCACAATGTGCAATTGACGCCAATGTAGCATTCCTTAACTGTATTCCTGTTTTTATCGCATCTGACCCGGTATGGGAACAAAAATTCATTGATGCAGGATTGCCTTTGATAGGTGATGATATGAAATCGCAATTCGGTGCAAGTATATTGTCCCAAATGTTGCAGGAATTGGCTTTTGCACGCGGTCACAAAGTTAAATGTCACATTCAGCAGAACTGCGGCGGCAATACGGACTTTATGAACATGATGAATCAAAACCGTTTGAAGTCAAAGAAAATTTCCAAAGAGAATGTTATCCGTTGCCAAAACGATATAAGAAATATTCCTACCACGGATTCATTCTTGCATGCAGGCCCTTCGGAATACATAGAGTTCTATAAAGACAACAAGATAGCAACATTCCATTTGGAACTTGAAGGTTTCGGCGGCAGCCCTGTTACTTTTGACGCACGTTTGTCGGTTATTGACTCACCTAACAGTGCAGGTGTTGTGATAGATGCTATACGCTATTTGAAAGTTGCAAGAGAATTGGGTATTACGGGTTCGTTACACGGAGCAAGTGCATTCACTCAAAAAACTCCTCCGTTCCCTATGACTTTTGAAGACGCACAATACGAGTGCAGAATGTTGGCTGAAAGAAAACTTACCAAGTTAACCGAGCCTCAGGCAAACAGAAAAAAGAAATAATTTATTGCTTTAAAAAGCAAGAGCGGAGTTTTACCAAAGGTAAAACTCCGCTCTTTTATTAATAAGCGGCTGTTACTTTTCTTTGAATTTGTTGATTTGGCTCTTTAATGCGTCAATTGACAACATCACTGCCTCTTCAAAACTTGATGCTTGTTTGGAAGCATACAAATCGTTGCCCCTTACAACCACGCGGATGTCGGCTACTTTTTCCTTGTCTTCGGACAGGGTTACATCAGCTTGTAATAATCCTGCAGCATGACGTTCCAATTTGGAAACTTTTTCTTTTACAAATTCAATAAGTTTTCCGTCTGCTTTGAAATTAACTGCATTAACTTTTACTTCCATAATATCCTCCTTGTTTTTTTTTAATTGTTAAACTTCTTTCCGAATGTTTTTTTGTATTCCTGTTTAAGTTTCTCTATTGACGGGTGGGTATAAATTTCGGTGGCACTTAAATTCGCATGACCCAAAAGATTTTTCACGTTCACAATATCCGCATCGTTTTCCGTCAGATGCGTGGCACAGGTATGCCTGAACACATGTGCCGACCGTTTGGATATGTTGTAGCCGTCTAATCTTTTGTGAATCATTGAATACAACTGCATCTTACTCATTATGCTTCCGTCTTGGTTTACCATGAGGTGACCCTCTTTTATATTCAAACGGTGTTTGAGGTCAATATATTTTATCAAACCGTCAATAATTTTGGCGTTTATCGGCACAAAACGTTCCTTATTTCCCTTTCCGTGTATTTTAAGTGTTTTGTAATCAAGGTCTATGTCCTGTTCATGCAACCGCAGCAGTTCGGCTTGGCGTATCCCAGTTGCATAGAGTATTTCCAATATCAGATAATTACGCAGTTGCACAAAATCGTTTTCATCGGGTTGTTCTGCAAACAAATCCTGTATGTCGTTTTGCGAAAGATACGATTGTTTTTTGTTGGTGTATTTTGGCGGAACAATCTTTGCCATCGGGCTTTCGAACGCCGTGTCGTTTTTTTCTATAAATCTGAAATACGAACGCAACGCAGAAAGCTTTCTGTTTATGCTCCGCGGCGAAATATTGCTGTCGGACAGATGCATAATCCAAAGCCTTATCAGTTGAAAATCAATCTTTGAATCGTCGTCAGAGGGGAAATTGTCGGGGTCAGTTGTGTTTAAAAAAAGTTCAAACTGCCGCAAATCCGACAAATAGGACTGAACGGTTAAATCGGATTTCTTTTTTGTTTTTTCCAAGTATGCAACAAATTCCGCTGTTTTCATAAAGGCAAAGGTATAAAAAAAAACTTACAAATTTAAAATTTGTAAGTTTTTAATGATTGCTTTATGAATTATTTGTCCATTTCGGCTTGTCTTAACTTCTGAACATAAATTGCTTTCAATTTTTTCTCTCTGGCAATAACGGAAGGTTTGGTGAATTGTTTTCTGCTTCTTAATTCTCTGACTACTCCTGTTTTGTCAAATTTTCTTTTCAGTTTTTTAAGCGCCCTTTCAAGGTTCTCACCTTCTTTAATCGGAACAATAATCATAAATAATACCTCTTTCTTTTTTAAATGTTAATACTAATTGTTACTTTGAAATTGCAAAATTACATCTTTTTATTGTTCTGACAAAATATTTTCAAATTTTTATTGCATAAATATCTAATTTCGTTGCAAAAAGCATCTTTTTAATACGTACTGTACCGACAGTTTGCCGCGGCATTTATATGTGTAAAAAAATCCTTTTCTGAAAAGGAATAAAAAAAAACATATGTATTTCAGAAAAAAAACATATGTTTTTTGATTAAAATTCATATGTTTTTTTATTCAAAAACATATGTTTTTTCAAATTCAAATGTCAATGCGTATTTTTAAAACATGTTTTCAATTTGTTGTTTTAATTTAAAGTTGAAATCCGCAAGTTGCTCTGTGTGCAGCAATTCTTCGGTTTCAAAACGGAAACCTACGGAAAGATATTTTACCATTTCTTTCATCTTGTTAAGCACGGCGGTTTCGCTCGGGTGCATAAGCGATTGGGCGAAATTGTCCTGCAACGCCGTAAGGTAGGGCAGCAGTGTTTGTTGTTTATTGTAAGGAATGTTGCGTATATCGGCACAAAGAAACGGATTTTGTAATATTCCGCGGCCTATCATCCAATGTTTTATGAACGGAAACCGCATCTTGAGTTTTGTAAAATCTTCGGCTGAAAAAATATCTCCGTTATATACGACGGTAGGTTTGATTTGGAGTGCAAAACGTTCAAATTCATCTAAATTAGGGCGTCCTTGGTATTGTTGCACTTGAGTTCTGGAGTGAACGGTTACTGATTTCAACGGGTAGGAATTTATTACAGGCACAAGGTTTTGCAATTCCGTTGAATTGTTTATGCCTAACCGAACTTTCAGACTTATTTGCAGATTGGTGGTTGTCAGTATGTTTTCAATGATTTGTTTAACCAAATCCGCTCTGCGTAAAAGGCCTGCCCCGCGGTCATGATTGACAATGTCTTTTTTCGGACAGCCCATGTTGATGTTTACTTCCCTGTATCCCAACCGCTCAATGATTGCGGCACATTGTGCAACGGCCGTCGGACAGTGACCGAGAATTTGCGGGACAAGTTCAATGTAGTTATTGTTTTCTTCTTTTAAGATGTCACGGTATACAGAAGAGTTTATGTTTTGCGAAGACGATGAGGTGGAAATGAAAGGCGAAACGGCACTGTCAATGTTTGACGGAAAAAAATCGTTGAATGTTTTTCTGAAAAACGCACTTGTCAGGTTTTGCATCGGAGCCAAAATCAGTCTGTCTTCGCTTGAAAACAGCGAAACGGAAAAAACGACCGTGTCCTGTGTTTTTATTTTGGGTATAATAGACTGTATGCCCATCGGCAAAAGGGTTAGTAGTTGCCCGTAAAGGAGAACGCACGGTTCAGATAGGCAACGTAATTGCGGCAGGTTTTGAATTCTTTGACGACGTTTTGTGCCAAATTGTCCTGCATTAAGAATTGGGTGTTGACATCCAACTGCAAAAGATGTGCTTTGAGTTTGATGTATTCGCCGTAAGGCGATTCGGCAAACTCTTTAGGGAGTTTTTTCAGTGACGGCTCGCTGCATAAAGTAAAATGTTTTGCCTGTTTGACGGCTTTGACATACTCTTCGCCGTTGGTAAAAATGTCTTCCCGCAACACTTTGAGCATTTCGTTGTCGGGCATGTATGCCCCGCAGCACAACATATGCGACCCCAAATAATCCGATTCGGGTTCTATGTGGAAATAATAGCCCGCCCACATGGATTTTTTGCCTTTCGGGCATATGTAAACGCCCATATGTGTTTTGTAAGGCGTTTTGTCTTTGGAAAAACGTGTGTCCCTGTAAAATCTGTACAAGCAATCCGACAGGTCAAGTTCCCTGCAGGAAGCATCAAAAGCCTGTACACCCGCAAGGATTTCCTTTGCCAAGGATTCAAATTTGTCTTTGGCGGCAAGGTATAAGTCTTTGTTAGCATGAAACCACTCTCGGTTGTTGTTAACCCTTACCAAACGCAGAAAATTAAGAATTTCTTCCATAGCGTAAACCTATTTTATAAAGTATTCTATTGTGGATACCACCCGCAGTTTCACTTTCAACGGGTCGTCAGTTGGGATTATTTCAAATTGCCCCTGCTTTGCAGATTTTATACTTTTGATTTTAGCGTTGCTGTTTTGTGCAAATTCGTCGGCGGATTTCTTTGCGTTGGTTATGGATTCGCGTATCATCTGCGGTTTTATGTCGTTGAGTTTGGTGAAAGTATAGGTTTGGTTTGACGCATCGTAATAATCTTCTTGTTTTATCAGATTTATTCCTTCTTTAAACAAATCAAATTGGTTCATCTCTATGTCCCGCACGCTTTTGACGTTGTTGGAAATCAGCGTAATCTTAACCGTTGCATAGTATCTGTACGTTATGTTGGCACTGCTTTCGTATTCTTGGTTTTTTTTGTCCTTTATATTGGGAACGTTTATGGATATTTCGTTTTTGTTCAGTCCTTTTGATACGGCGAATTGCGTTATCTTGTTGTTGTTTTCCTCTATGCCTTTCAATACTTCTTCCATATTGTTTCCTCCTATGGCATAGCGTATGGTCAGGTTGGCATAGTCCACTTCCACGGTGCGTTCCGACAGGCCTTTAACCGTCACTGCACGCTCTTTGTCCGAGAAACTTTTCAGGCCTTTGTAGATAAAAAATCCTGCAATTATGATTGCAATTGCCAAAAATGAGGACGAAACCCTGATGTTCATGTTTTTCATAGCCGTTATCTGTTATATGTTTTTATTGCATCTGCAGTCCAAATACGCAGAAAATCGCATACAAGTTTTTCATTGTACCCTTTGCCTTCTTCCAAATAGGAAGAGTTTTGGGTATGTATGCGTTTGCCGTCTTTATCAAGTATTACAAAAACGGGGAAACCGAATCTTGCAGGATTTTCCAGCCTTTGCATCGCCGCAGTGTTCTTGTTTGCTTTTGAGTAATTGACGTGTATGTATACGTAGTTGGAGTCTATGATGTTTTTTATTGCCGTATTCTGATGTGCAAGTTCGGAAAACTTTAAGCACCAAGGACACCAATTGCCTCCGACCTGCACAAGAACATGTTTGTTTTGTTGTTTGGCCGTGTTGACTGCCTGTTCTATTTGTTTTAAACCGTCAAGGCTTTCGTCGTAAGGTTTGTTTTGTGCCGACAGAGTGAAAAACAAAACCGCAGAAATTGCAAATGACAATATCTTTTTCATTACCGTTGTGTGTTTATGTGTAGTTTTGATGGGTTATCTTATGCCTTCGCGTGTTTCAATCTTGCCTATCATGTTGTTGTCTTCATGATGTACAAGGAATATTATGTATTTGTCGTGGGTTAAGAACAGGGTTTTGTAAAACGGCATCTCTTTGCTGTCTTGTTTGGATTTGAATGCCTGCAACCAGTTGAAGCTTCCGTCGGAATAAACCTGAACGAAACTTACCTGCGTTCTCAACTTGTCGCTGTCATATTGCTTTACGGGTGTGAATTTTCCGTCTTTGAAATTGGCAATATGGTCGTTGAACATTATGTACATGCCGTATCTGTCGCGGGTTATGGCATATCCGTTGTAATCGTTGTTGGTTTTGTATTCTTTTTGACGCTTTGCAATGTAAGCATTGCCCGTTATAAGCCCCGTATTGTCAATATTGGTTATGGCTATATCCCTGAAAAACCGTGCGTCTTCGCCCGTCGGCTTGTCGCCGCGGCGTTTGGCAGGCACTACTTTGCTGTCGTAACGTTGCTCACCCACCATTATGACGTTGCCGCCAATCATCGGAACCAAATGGTCTACGTATGTAGTGAATTGGGACGGTATCACAAGTCCGTTAGAGTTCTTCACGGGGCGGACGGCTTTGCGGTCTTTGGGGTTGGCTTTGAAAGGTGCGACCATGTTGTCTGTTTCGTATTCTTTGAATTCTGATTGCGAGAAATTTTTTTGGTAATGGCGGCGTTTGTCAAAGGTATATGCAAACGAGCCGTCGGCTAAATACGGTTTTTCGTTGTTACTTCCGTAATATCCTGCTAAAATATAATCGCCTTCCATGTTGAAACAGCATTTCATATCCGTAGCCCACGCTTTTTCCATCTGAAGTGTATAGCCTTTGTTTTGATATTGCTCCATGTGGATTAGGAATGCTTTGTCGTCGGCGTGGTTTACTTTTTTGCCCGTTGCGTAACCGTTTATAGCCAAAAGAGCTCTTTTGCCGTCATTGCTGACGGCTACGTCGGTTACTTTGTAAGAAGGCATCTGTATATTCTTAAGTGCATAGTTTTTATCCCACAACATATTCATGCGGTCGTCGTAAATGCGGACATTGGCGTTGCGTCCGTTGGTGTCGTTTTCAAACAAACAGAAAACCATCTTGGTTTTGTTTTCGGAGAATTTGAAAAGATAAGGTGATTGTTGCGTGGAGTCGGAGAAATAGTTGTAAGATATAAACTTTTGAGGTTCACCCACAAGACGCATATCCTTCAAGTGAAGATATTCAACGTAAAGGTTTTGCTTGCCCGTGTTCTCTTTGGCGGCGTTTTTCTGTGCTGCACTTTGGCGTTTGGTTTCTTTGGGCTTATCCTGTTTGGTTCTTGAAAGAATGAATCCTACCAAATCGCCGCTGCGCCATGTTTGTTCAATCTTGTATTTAGGGTTGCCGAAATCAATGCGTGCAACTTTTTGAATATTGCCCTGTTTGTCGGAACGTGCTATGTAATATTTGTATTCAAAATTGCCGTCGCCTATGTATTCGTCCAAGCAATAATACATGTAATAGCCGTCAATGTCTTCGGCAAGAAACTCCGCTTGTTTGCAGTTGTCCTTTATGTCGTAAAAACGTTTACCCCAATTTATTTCCATCTGGGCATAAATGTCGGCACAAAGAACAAGTGCCGCCGTGAAAAGCAATAATTTTCTCATCTTATCAAGTTTTAAAACAATTGCAAAGTTAAGAATAAGTTTTGAAATAACCGCAATATTCGCTGAAAAATACATTCCGTTCAAGGTGTTCAGAGTTTTGACGGTTTTGTTTTGTGAATTCATTTTGAAAAAACATATGTATTTTTTCAAAAAAACATATGAATTTTAAATAAAAAACATATGTTTTTTTATTCAAAAACATATGTTTTTTATTTTCCTTTTCACAAACGAGATTGCAAAAAGGTGGTTTAAACTGTTTTTATGCGTTTAGAAAATTAATTCCACTTCGCTTGTAGTTTCGGCTTTTTTCACCGTTCTTGCTTTGGATTTGTGTTTGTCGGCTGCAAAGGCTATGTTTACTCCCATGTAAGCATTCATGCCCGAAGTGCTTGCCACGTTGAACGATGAGGAAAACGATGCTCCTATGTAAAATATACTGCCCAAACTTAACAAAAAGTTAGGATTGAAAAACGTGCTTCTGAACGTATTGCCGACAGACATTTGCACCGGTCCTGCTTTGTATGTATAGGTTAAATTCAGAGCATTTTCCAACGTTCCTGCAATTATTCTTCCGTAGTACAGGGAGTGAAGATACATGTTGTCAAAGAAATTCCAACTGTATCCTATATATATTTTGGTAGGCATCATGGTCTTGTAGCCGTCGTTATCGTCAATTGTAAGGTCAAAAGCTTTCTTTACGCTGTCCGCCATATCGTCAAAATAGTTGTCCAAGTCGTCGCCGATGTTGTCGTAATCAGTTTCCAATCCCGAGAAGTAAACCCTTTCTCCCGGATTTTTGGAATGTACTTTCACTGCATTGGACTTCCAATTTATCCAACCCAAGTCAACGATTGACGCACTTATCTCCATTTGGTCGTTGATTTTGTATGCAAATCCCAAATCTACACCGAAGCCCATGTTTTTAAACATTTTACCGAAAGAACCGTCGTCAGTGTTGAAATCAAATTCGGAATCATCTTCAAAAACGGAGTTCTTTGTCAGCGTAGGTTTGCCGAAAGGTATGGCAATGTCCATATCCAAGTCGCCGTAAGCAGCCAATTCTCCGTCGTTGATGTCAAGGTTTACCGTTGATTTGTTGGTATGTACGTTTGCAATACCCGAATAGATTTTGAATTTGCCTCCTACGGTCAATTGGTCGTTGATTTCCCTTGCGTAGCCTAACGCCGTAGTTACGTAAGCCGTTGCATCAAAGATTCGTGCGTCCAACAAATCGGCATGCTTTTGAGCCATGTCGGTTCCGTGAACTGCAAATTCAAACAGTTGTTTAGAAAATCTCAACTTGCTTTCAACGTTTACTCCTATTTGTATGGAAAAGAAATTGTTTTTTACTTTAAACCCAACGCCCAAGATGTCGGTTGCGAAGTTTAAATCAAAGTAATTACTTTTTTTCAATTTGTTTAAAAATCCGTCAACGTCCACACGCAACGAATCGTATTGCGGATGTTTGTTTATCAAATCCTTGTACGCAAAGCCCGAAGTATGCAAGCCGAAATCCAAGCGTGAGAAAACGGGCATTGAAATATAGAAATTGTTGTTTGTCAACCACGCAGGATTGTAGTTTGCGGCCTGCGGTTGGGTTGAAAAATACAAAGGCGATACGTCCTGTGCTGATATATGTGAATGGTTGCTTGCAGCAAAAGTGAAAATTACGGCCAAAGCAAATATTTTTATTATTTTGTTCATGATGAATTAATGTTTTTTTTAGGTTAGTACTGATGTTAAAACTCTATGTTGGAATTTACTTTGACCCTTAACTTGATTTTCAATCCGCAATCGCTTCTGAACACAACGTGAGGTTTGGTTCCGTTGTATTGAGGAGTGTTGAAAGTGGCTTTGAACATTACCTTGTCGCTTTGACGCAGTTTTTCAAACTGTGTTTTTGTCAATCCCACTTCTTCTTTTTGTGAAGACGCTGCGGTAACGTTGCCCTGTGCGTCAATGGATGCAGAAGAAGCTATTACTTCTTTATCAAGCAACGGCTCGTAAACGCCTTCTGCGTTAAGAACATAAAGTTCCAATTTCAGTTCTGCAGGAAACGAATTGCTTAAATCCAATTTCAGTTCGGCAGAGTTTATATATTCGCCCACGCCGTCGCCTTGTAAAAAGTCAAGGGCGCCGGTTTCTTTCTGCGAAACGAAGTCTTTGACCGATGCAGCTACAGGAATGTCTATCACGGAGTGAATATCCAAATACGATTGGTTAGGATGGATAAAACTGTTCTCGCTTCCGTCACCGAAGATTATCTTCATATTGTAGTTAAACTCGTTAGGAAGTTTTTCTATTGCCTCGGTATTTGGTTGGAAAGTGAAATGCGATACTTGCGGTTGCGTTACCGATTGAGAGGCAACGATAGTTCCTTGGGTAGGAGCGTTGAACAAATATTCCACATGGCCGTTTCTTGTGCGGGTAGTCAGTTCAGTTAAATCCAAAGTGGCGTTTATGCCCGTGTGGTTGTAAACGTCGAACGACATATTGATGTTGCGTATGTCCACCATGTCGCTTGTTATGGTGCTGTCGGCAAAATAGTTCAACTCCAACACACCGTCAACCGGTACTGTAGGGTTTCCCACTTTTCCGTAGGCGGTTTCTATCAACAAATCGGCAGCGTCCAACTTGATGTCTATGGCGTAGTTGCCCGAAGTCAGTTGCACGTCTTTTGTCAACAGTATAAGCGAATATGTAAAGCCCAAATATGAGGTGTCGTCTACGTTAGGCTTGTGAAGAAACGACAGATTTCTTCCTGCCAAATTGATTGTATGGGAAATGGTTTCCGATGCACCGACGGTAATGGTGTCGCTGAATGTTTTGCCCGCTGTGTTGTCAATGATATTGTCGCTGTGAACAATGATTTTTGCCGCACACGGCAGTGAGGAAAAGGCATGCAGATTCAAACTTCCCGAGGCTAATATGACGCTGTCTATGATACGTCCTTTTTCGTTCGGGTCGTCTTCGTTGAATTTGGCAAAAGGCGGCACGGTAACCAATGCCTGCTCGTTGGTGATAACGTTGTAATCGTCAGGGAACGCAGCCGGAAGACTCGGAATGTAAACGTCTTCCAATTCAAAGTCAAAAACGTTAAGACTGAAGCCCCTGTTGAAATAATCTTCACCCAATTCGTCGGGGTTTATTTCAAAGTCTTTTGTCAGGCGGAGCGTAAGGCTTGAATCGTTTTCAACCAACATCTCCACTCCGTTGGCAGTGTCGGCTATTTGGTTGAAGAAATCCCGTGCGGTAAACTCCATTGAAAGAACGTTGGCTTCCAATGCGGGATTTATGGTTGTTTGACTTAACTTGTCAAAGTCAAAATCGTCTTCGTTGATACATGCACTGAACCAGGCAATTGAACCGATTGCCAGTGCAAAAAGCAGTGTTTTCCGTAACATAATTTCTTTAATTTAATGTGAATAACTGATTTAAAAATGCAAAGGTATGTATTTATTTTGAAATAAAGAACATTTTTACCATAAAATAGATAAAATACTGAAAAAAAGCACATAGGACAATCGGCCTTAACAGATTTTTGTGTTGCGTTTTCTCATTAGGTTTTTGCCAAATCAGAAAAGAGTTCGGAAAATACCCGGTTTTTTCAGTAAAAATACCCCCTTTTTTCACAGAAAAAAGGGGGTATTTTTGAATGCAAAGTGCGAAGTGGCAAAACCGTATTGCGGTTCGGCCTTATTTTTTACGCATTAAGAATTTCTTTAATCCTTTGCAATTGGTTAGGGATTCTGATTTTTTGAGGGCATTTAGCCAAGCAAACTCCGCAATCCCTGCAACGCGAAGCATCCTCTTGGGTTGTCAACGCCTTGTGGAATCCGTCTTTGAATTCAGCTGCACGTTCGGCATAGTCTTTTGCCTGTTTGCCCGGCAAAGGAATGATGCGTTTGTCTATTTGGCCGTTGTAGTAAGCAAAGTTTTTGGGTATGTCAACGCCGAAAGGACAAGGCATGCAGTAATTGCATTGCGTGCAAGGTACGGTAGGGTAGCCTTCGATAAGGTCGGCAGCCTGTGCAAGCAACGCATTCTCGCTTTCGGTACAAGGCTCAAGCGGAGAGAATGTTTTGATGTTGTCCTGCAAATGTTCCTCGCGGCTCATGCCCGACAGTGCGGTCAGAACATTAGGATATGTTCCGCACCAACGGAATGCCCAACTTGCTATTGAATCCTCGGGGCGTGCTTTTTTCAGGTTAGCAGCCACGTCTTCGGGTACGTTTGCAAGCCTTCCGCCGCGTAAAGGTTCCATGATAACTACGGGGATATTCATCTTGGTAAGTTTGTTGTACAAATATTCGGCGTCGCCGTCCGATTCACCGCCCCAATCATTCTTGGTTATTGACGCATGCCGCCAATCTACGTAGTTCATTTGTATTTGTACGAAATCCCAATGGTATTTTTTGTGCATGGAAAGAAACTTGTCAAAGACTTTTACGTCGCCGTGGTACGAAAAGCCCAAGTTGCGTATATGGCCTTTGCTTCTTTCGCTGACCAAGAAATCCATCATACCGTTGTCTTCAAAGCGTTCTTTCAATTCGTTTTCACCGTTTCCGCCTATGCTGTGCAGCAAATAATAGTCTATGACGTCAACCTGAAGATTTTTAAACGAATCGTGGTACATTTTTTCCGACGCTTCCCTTGTCCATGTTCTCTTGTCAAAGTTGGAGAGTTTGGTTGCAACGAAAAATTTACTTCTGTCATGGCGTTTAAGTGCAATGCCCGTAGCCGTTTCGCTCTTGCCGCCGTGATAAACGGGAGCTGTGTCAAAATAGTTTACACCGTTTGCTATGGCGTAATCAACCATGCGGTTGACTTCGTTTTGATTGATTACTTTGTTTTCACTCGGCAGACGCATCATACCGAATCCTAACAATGAAACTTTGTCGTTGGTGTTTCTGTTAACACGGTAGGTCATCTTGTTTTCGCCTTTTACGTCTTTCATTGGTGTTATCACGTTTTTGGCAACGCTTGTCACAGGGTCCAAAAACATGGTTGCAGCCGTTGCTCCGCCTACAAGACCCAGCCGCTTGATGAATTCACGTCTGTTGATTATCTTCTTTTCTTCCATAATATATTATAATTGTTTTTTATATTCTTAAATACGTTCGGTCAAATCACTGATTTGAGTCTATAGTAAACCGCCACAATCTGTTGCGGTCTTTTTTATCAGCATATGCAATGCCTATCCGTTTGCCCTTTTTTATCTTTACGCTTTCGCCGCTTTGCTCAACCCATATACCGTTTGCCGTGCAGAGTTCTTTATTGTTCAAAGTTTTGGTTATACCGAGTTGTTTAGTCAGTCTGCCCGGGCCGTATACGCCCTCCAAACCGCGGATAAGCACCGCTTGGGGCGAATTTTCTTCTCCCGTAACAATGTTCAGCATATAGTGAATGCCGTAGCAAAGATATATATACGTAACTCCGCCTTGGCAAAACATGACTTCCGTTCTTGCGGTGCGTCCTTTATGGGCGTGACACGCAGTATCGTCAGAACCGAGATAGGCTTCCGTTTCGGTAATACGCATTTTTACGGTTTTGCCGTTCACATTTACACACAGTAGTTTGCCCACAATGTCCTTTGCAACCGTTACGGCGTCCTGTCTGAAATATTCTCTGTCCAAAACGGTCATACATTGAAAAGTTTTAAAGTATTATTTTGAACGAAAAACCGCCCTCCGTGGTTGAGTTAGGGAACGACGAAGATATATAAGGCGTGTTGATTGTAATGTCAAAGAATCCTTTCAATATTATTTTTTCCGTCAAAGAGTATTCGCCCGACAGATTGAGTGTCGTTACTTTGCTTCCCGCGGATATAAGGTTGACGTCTTGGTCTATCTTTCTCAACACCGTCTTGTTGCTTGTTACGGTTAAGTCGGCTTTTACCAATATGTCGCTTTTGAATTCCCTTGTTGATTGTCCCGTTCTTACGTTTACCCTTACGTCTTTGAACCTGTAACCGCCTCCGAACACTATACCGTTGCGGTTAATCTCCGTAAGTTGATTGTTGGAAAACGAAAGTGTAAGGTTGCGTTCCTTCCGTATTTCAAAATTCAGTTGCAATGAGTTCTTCAGGTTAACGTCCACCTTTACAAGCGGGCTTAATTGTTCGCTGATTACTATTTGGTCCATCACATGTTTTGCAATGAAATTGTTGTTCAGTGAATTGCGTATCCATTCAGTGCCGTAATCGTACGAGTTAACGTCGGGAACGGCGGAGTTGGTGTAGAACGAAGTAATGTTGTAATTACATGTGTAGTTGGAGGAAATAGTTATGGAGTTAGCCCATTTCTTCACTGCGTCAAGTTTTCCCAATCCCGTCCATGTTATACGCCAATTCGGCAACGGCATTTTGACAAACGGAGATAAAGATTGCTTGGAAACGTCTTTACCCAAATATGCAGACAAAAACGACGGAACAAGTACTTGTTGCGACGTAGGGCCGTATCCGTCAGGCCAATATTGGTTGGAAACGCTGTCCCATATCATTTGGTTGCTGTAATCGGAGTTGTTTTTTGCATTTTTTTCAGCCAAGCGTTCGGCAATGCTTTGTCTGTTTTTTATGAATTGCTCAAAGACCGAACTTATATTGTTTTTATCCATGCCTTTAAACATGGTTCCGATGGCGATAGTGCTTATTGAAAAACTTCCGTTTCTGTATGCAGAAAGCGGACCGTTGATATTGTCGGCTTCGGGGTCAAATTTGTAGTATGCGGAGTATTGTTCGCTTTGGCTGCGTTTGAAAGATAAATCAATGTTGAAGTCTTTGGCAAGTTCAAACTTCATTTGTGCGTTTATGGTTTGACTGTTCTTTTGGATTAAAGCTGAATTGAACATCGTGTCTTGGGTTAACCATCCCTTGGATATAGCCTGCGGCATTATATCTTGTTGAGAACCCAAAATAAATTTCCATCCAGGAGCCCATTGTTGTGAAGACGACATTCCGAAATATTTTGCTCTCGGCATAAAGCCCGGTATGTAAGTTCCGTCGTTGCCCGAATAGGTGATTGAAGCGGATTTTAACGAAGTCAAAAGCCGTATTGAAAAATACAAAGCGTCCTGCAGATAGTTTTTATTTACGGTGTCTTTTTCGTTTAAATTGTTTTTGTCTTTTTCGTTAGGTTGGTTGGGTTGTCTTCGCGGTGAAGACGGAGTGAAATTTTTCTGATTTTTTTTGTCCCGGGCGTCGTATGCTTTTTTGACAATAGGTATTTTGTTGAAAAAGGTGTTGAATGCAAAATGTCCCGTTGCACTTAAACGCCGTGAATTTTCAATAGTGTTGCCCAATTGCTCGGTTGCATTGGTTGAAGATTGGAAAGTATACTGTGCAGCATAGGTTCCGCTCAGTCTAATCCAATTCAATGCAGGTATTTTACTTATAGATGAATTGTACGTAAACTGAAATTTCTGTGTGAATTGTTGGGCTTTACCCAAATCAAAAATACTTTGCCATATGCTGTCTTTCTTTTCTTTGGTGTCTATACGGCCGCGTGGTTCTTCAATCAGTGAATTCATTGTTGAGGAATACTCCATACGCAAAAAGTTAGTGAAGTCGTGTTTCAGTCCGTATTCCCTGTTCCAGTAGAAATTCTTATAAAAATAAGGTTCCATTATGACTAAACCAGCACTTTTGCTGCGTAGCAAAGTTTCTTGGTAATCTTTCAACATGTCACTTTTAAATGTTAATGTTTTAGGGAAGAAGTTTACGGTAAAATCCCTTACAATCGTCCATTGGCGGCCTTTAAATGCTTTGGCTTTTCCGAAAGGTTTCCAACTTTTGTTCGGAGATTCGTATTGGTAGTTCAGAATAAGTCGGTTTTGAGTCTGGGTGTTGTATTCTATATCTATGGAACGTTTGAACATATGCGAGTAAGAATACGACAGGTTGAAGTTTTCTATATCGTAGAAATGCCGTTTAAGGTTGGATGCTCCCAATCTGTCTTTGTGCAGATTCATTATGGACAGATTAGATATAGATGTATAGTCCTGGACTATGTGTCTGATGGAATCTCTTTCCTTTTCGGTTCGGTAAGACAACAAATCGTCTTTGAGAAGTACGTCAGGGTCAAGCGGATTGTAGCGTGGGTTGCTGACGGTTCTTGAATAATCGTAGTGGAAAGGAATTCTTAAACCAAAATTGTCAGGGAAAAATTTTCCCAATTCCAAATTCGTTGCAATATCGAATGAACCTATGTTATCCTGTGATATAGTTGATATTTTTTGTTCTATGGTTCCGAATCCCGCACTCTTGTACGAACCGCTTATAGCCAAATCTCCCAAGTCCGCAAGGTTGGTCCGCATGGAACCTCTTGCCGCCCAACCGGCTTTTTTGTTGAAATCCGTCAAACGCAATTCGTTTACCCATACTTCAACATTCTTCGGAAGCATGTCATCGTCGTCATTGATACTTTGTTTCTTCGGATTGCGGATACCAATCATCAATACCTTGACATTGGCAATGTTCGGATTGCCCAGAACGGTTATTTTCCTGTTGCCGATGTATTCGGTAAACGGTTCGGTATTGGAATAATTTTTATTACCTCCGCGTACTAAAGCGTTTCTGTTCTCTTTTACTTTTACCAAAGAGTCCAAATGTATTTCTATATCGTTTTCTTTGGGCCATATAATGTCGTCGTCCACGACTGAAGTGTACCACGGAGTGAATTTAATAGGCATTTCATATTCATAATAATTGGAAATAAAGTCTGCACCGAGCCGTATAAACATGGTAACTTCGCCGTCCTTGTAATCTTCATCGGCATTCATTTTCTCCCCGTGTACAAAAAGTTTTAGTTTTTTGTATTGCCGCATGTCGTAATCCATGGTTTTGTAAACCGCTCTGGCATCTCCGTCCGACAGATTGCCCACTTTAAGACTTAAAGCCTGCTCATTTTGTTTGTGAGCCGACGTTGAAGACGAGTACATCAACTCCCGGTCAATTCCCGGTGGCAATGTATATGGTACGGGTGAGCGGTTGCCGTTTTCTTCTATGTTTACGGTGCCGACAGTGAACGTTGTATTTTCGCTGTGAGTGGAAGGAACGTACGCACCTGTTTCCAATAAATTGTCAGTGTACTTTCTCCATTCCGCACTTACAAGTTCCAAGGTGGCAAAACGCAAAACTATCGGCTCGTAAAAACCTTTTAAGAACGTACGTATAAATCTTATGCTTTGGTAACCGTCAATTGTTCCGATTTTACGGCTCGGTTCGCGTACCGGAATCTTAAACTGATACCATTTACACGAAGTATGTCCGCCGTTTTGCAGGTCTAAATTGTTTATAATCTGAACGTCGGTGATGTAATTCTCGCCTACGTTCATGTGGTCGGGCGAAAGATTTATTTCATATTCGTAATAATTCTCCGCTTCACTCAAAGTATTGTCTTGGTTTATGTCTTCAACATTCGGAAGTGACGAACTCTGGGTGCTTTCTCCGCTGCCTGTCATGGCGGAATTGCCTTCGGGGTTGTTGAATTTTTTGTACCGCTCCAAAACTTTAGCATTGCTTTGGTCATATTCACCGCTGCGGAAATACATGTAATCGTCTGCCGAAGGG
This sequence comes from Bacteroidales bacterium, assembly GCA_017934545.1. Taxonomy (GTDB): domain Bacteria; phylum Bacteroidota; class Bacteroidia; order Bacteroidales; family P3; genus Scybalousia_A. The sequence continues at coordinate 8,163 of JAGBJI010000009.1, read as the reverse complement.
TCTTCGGATATTTTTTGCAATGCCTGTGCGGATAAATGCGGTTGAACGGCATTAAGGAAGTCGGAGAAGAAACTTTGCTCGTCCGAACTGTTTAATCCGTCGTATCCAATGTCTTGGTATTGGCGTGAATTGTCTTCGTTGCTGAACGCATTGACCACTGCCTGCAGTTTAGGCACCCTTCCCCAAAGCGTAGTGTCCACATTGGTGACTTCCGCAGTGGTCGGAAGACCGTTTTCGTAGCTTTTGCGGCCGTCACGCAATATATCTTCGCTTATATCACCTAAGTTGAAATACAGTTTTCCGCCTTGTGACGAAGTGTTGTCAATAAACGGGTCCATCAACCAGAATTCTATATATTCTATATTGGCTGCTTCAAAGTCCGTAGCGTCAATTTTTCTCATTATACCGCCCCATCTGCTCTGCGGTTCTTTCAATCCGCCGTCTTCATCCAACCCCGCACTCCAAGCCGATGCAGTGTCGTAATTGTAAGGTCCGCGTTCGGAAGGGTAAAAGGCTATGTCGAACGTACGCAGTTGCTGGTTGTGACCGTCGGGAAGGTCTTTGTTAGGATATATTTCGTGTTCGCTGATACGTCTTACATAAGGTTCGGATATGTCGTTCTTGCTTATGTTTGACGGAGCGCCCGCTCCGTAAAACGTTTCGTCAATTGAATACCATGCAATCTTGGCTCTGTTGAACCCGTAAGCCAATCCCGAGTTTTTAAACGTTTCGGGGAACATTGCACCCGATGTGTTGAAGTCCTGCGGAGTGGAGGCCAGGAACCACATGTGGTAAGATTTCAAATCGTAACTTCTTTTGCTGGTTTCAAAATCATCAATGTATGACGTTCCGCTGCGGCCTATTGCCGAGGAATTGCCGGGAAGAAACGCCGCAACCTCACCTTCAAACACCATAGTGCTTTGTGTCTTGGTGTCATAGAAAGGAAGCCAGTTCAAAATCTTGGTAATAAAAGACAGGTTCTTGGTAAAATGAATATCTCCGCCGATGACGGTGTTGCTTATAGGCTCATCGCCGTAATTAACTTTGGTAGTTATCGGAGTTTCGTGCAACTTCATTATCGTAGCACCTAAAGACAGTTCGGGCGAAACGGTGTACGAACCCCTTATACCGAACATTCTCTTGCTCATCATGGAGAAAACCGAGTTGCTTTCGGTGGAAACGGTGATAGGCGTACCTGAAGACAGATAAGCATTGTTTATAATTCTCACCCTTCCCATAGCATAATCCACCGTGTAATCCACGCCTTCCTGCAGTTTTATGCCTCCTGCCATCACCGTTACGCTGCCCTGAGGCACGTTGACCGCACCCAAAGAAATTTCACCGCCCGAAGACGACGACCTGTAACGGCCTTCAAGGTAATATTTGTCTTTTTCGGTGTATTGCATTGCCTGACTCTTGGTAAGGGTGTACAAAGAATCAAAACAATACTTGTCCGCAAAATCGTTATCGTTGAGTTTTTCCCTTAAATCTTTGCCGAACGGCTCAACGGTAGGGAAATATATCAAACCGCGTGAAGCGTTTACCGTTCCCGCTCCGTGTTCCGCACCCGGTACAAAGTCAAAAACTCCGTCAGGATACATGTTTTGTTGGTTGTCCATGCGGTCCAAACCGAACACCTGCAAGAGAGGAACGCCTTTGAAAGGCCCTTCGTTGAAATAACCCGTTTCTATTCCGCCTTCATCACCGAGATACATTATGTTTAAACGGAAGTCTTCCTGTGCTATTTGCGACGAACCAATCCAATAGATGTTCTTCATCATCAGTTTCCACATAGGATTGCGGACGTTAAGCGTAGAAGATTTCAAAAGTTTTACGACCAAAGTGTTCGGGTCGTCTATTCCGTCGTCGCTGAATTCACCTACTTGGTAAACGGTAGAATCTCCCACTATCTGATATTGGAAAGCCACTGCCAACACTTGGTCGTTGCTCAAGGCTTGGGTCAGGGAAATAAATCCCAATTTCTCGTTTACCGTGTATTCGGTTGAGCTTAATTTGCGGGCGCTTTCAACTTTTTCAAAGTTTTGTCCCGAAACGAATCCCATTCCCTGCAAGTAAGAACTTACGGAGTTGATGTTACGCAAAGTGCTTTTGTCAACCGTTGACAACAAATTGTTTGATTGGCTCTCGTCGGGCAACTCCGAACCGTAAGGGTTGGCTATGTAAGGCATGGTACCGTAAGGATTTTTTTCGCCCAAGTCGGCAAACGCCACAATGTTGCGGTTGTTGTTGACCGCACTTCCTACATTGGTTCTCCAAACTTCAACTCTTTTTATGATTATATTGCTGTTGACAACGGGGAAAGTTTCCATTGCCTTGTTGTAATGGTCATAAAAATATTGCGAAAGGAAAAAATGTTTGTTGTCTTCGTAATTGTCTGCACTGAAATTGAACTCTTGGCTCTGCGCCCCGTTTTGTACGGTTATTGAACTGCTTTCGCTCTTCTGTTCGGATATGACTGCGTCAATCATAAGGTTGCCGAATTTTAGTTTGCTTCTTACTCCGAACAGATTCTGTACACCTGTTATCAATGTTGTAGGCAGAGCAAAGGATATGTTTCCGCCCTCCAACAACTGTACTATGTCGTCTTCTTTGCCTTCGTATTTGAGTTTGAAGACTTCTTTTTCAAAATCGAAAGTAGCACCCGTATTATAGTTCAGGTTGACGTTGATAGCCGTACCTATTTGTGCCATAAGGTTGACCTGCAAATCCTCGTCAAAGTCAAACCTTGTGGTGCTGCGGTGGTTTTCGCTCAACGCCATGTTTTCGTTGCGGTTGTTGACAATGGCGAACTTCAAATCCAAAGAACCGCTCGGCCGTATTACTATCTCCTGTCCGCCGAATATGGACTCAAACAGGTCGCTGTTTACCCTCATCTGCGGAATTATGGACGACAGAGAGCCTTCGTTTTGCGGCGAAGAGGCGGTTGCGGGCGTGCTTATGCGGCTTTTCCAATACGAATCTATCATTTGGTCCATGTCATACTTTTGATACTCGTCAAAAGTAAGGCTCCGTTTGTCCAAAACCACGTCGCCCGCTTTTTTTACCAAGACGTACTCGTTGTTAACCGCATCATATTCCACTTCGGTGGTGATGTTTGACGGGTCGTTAAGGTAAAAAGGCGATTTAACCGAGTCTTTTATGGGAAAATGAAGCGAATCGGGTTGTGACAAACGGACGTTTGCCCTGACTGCGTTGGCCAAGCAACACATCAGAATGAATACAAAAGTTATCCAAACACCTAATCGCCTTATCATAATGATAGATATAAAAATTTTTTACATCCGTCTTAAAGCCTCGCGTACAAGACTTTCAACCGTTAAACTGTTGTCTTCTTTCAATAATTTGTCAAGTGTTTTTTCTATAATAACCTTATTAAATCCCAATGTCTGCAATGCTAATAACGCTTCCTGCCGTATTTTATTGTCCTGCCGCACAATATTTATTGCATCAGGCTCTACAAACGAGGCTTTTTTCAACTTGTCGTGCAAATCCACTATTATGCGTTGCGATGTTTTAGTGCCTATGCCTTTTATTTTGCTCACTGCGGCACTGTCTTCGTTGATTATCGCACCTACCAGCTCCTCTACGCTCAAGGACGACAGCATCATGCGTGCAGTGTTAGTTCCTATGCCGCTCACCGTTATCAATTGGCGGAACAATTCCCGCTCTTGTTTTGTGGCAAAGCCGTACAGCACGTGTGCGTCTTCCCTTACCGCAAAATGAATGAACACTCTGCCTTCTTTTTTGTCTTTCAAAGCCGAATATGTGGTGACGGATATTTCCGCCATATAGCCTACGCCGTTGCAGTTTATCACCGCATACGACGGTGTCAGTTCTTCAAATTTACCGTCTAAAAATTCGTACATAGTTGTTTCGCATGTTATTGAAAACGCAAAGATAAGATAATATTTTTAAATACCGATTTTCAGTATGTTTTTTTATTTTTACCGTTGTTGTTTTGCCTTTTTTTTCTTTTGGATTTGCATTTGCTCCGTGCCTTTTTGTTTTTCTTCGGTGATAAAACCTTATATAATATATATGTATATACGTTTAAAAAAATTGTTTTCAGAAACCGAATTAAAAAAAACATATGTTTTTGAAACGAAAAACATATGTTTTTTGATTAAAATTCATATGTTTTTTTGAAAAAATACATATGTTTTTTATTTTTCTTTTCTGAAAACAAATTTTTATTCACGCTTTTTAATCGGGCGGAACAATGATTAAAAAGTCGTGGATTTTGCAAAAAAAACGTTTTTTTTGTGTCAGTATTGATGAAAATTGTTATATTTGCAAATTGTAAACGCTGATAAATAGATGTATTATGAAGATAAAGTTGAATAAATCGGTCATTTTATTATTGTTGGCGGGCATGTTTGCCGCACCCAAGGCATATTCGCAGGATGCAGGACAGGGTTGTGCCAACATCAAAATCAAACAGCTTATAAACAAAGATACGGTTGAGTTTACCGATGCCCAAATCAAAAGCGGTATACAGTTGACTTGCGACACTTCGGCCCGCAAGTTGCTTCCCGTAGGTTTTGCACCCGGTTACCCGGACCCTACGAAAGATTACTACACATACGAATCCATTCCTTACGACCCGCCTACAACTTTCACTGCTGGTGAGCGTATATATCTGCCGCAGGACGACTGCTGGAGCCAATTGTTCTCTTTGGACTATTTCAACAATACACAGCCCGGCTCGGGAATACCGCCTTTTATGTTCAGATTCTATGAAAACACTTACGACCACGTAATGGCAAACTCTAACGGAGCGGTTACGTTCTACGACGAGGACGCACCTATTTACGATTATGCAGTTCAGAAAAACGTAAACCTGTTTTTAAAACCCACAACGTCCAGTAATCTTTGGTGTCCCTATGATTATTCAAAAGAACTTCCCGACCCGAGAAAACTGTGGAGCGAAACGGGAAATATTATATATACATCGCCTGTATTGAATGCTATATGCGGACCTTTCCAAGACATACATTACGGAAAGATAGAGAACGATTTGACCAAGGGAATGTTTATCAACTTTATCGGTGAGTACCCTTGCCGTACATGTATTATCTCAATGAACCAAATACCTAACTACGGAAACAACGGAAGTTCGGACACTAATTTCACCACATCCATGATTGTCATGTACGAAACAACAAACGTCATAGAGTTTTATATAGAACACAAGGCTGCATACACAAGCACCAACTCTTCAAATGCCATTTTGGGAATACAAAACCTTACGGGAACCAAATCAACTACCATAGAAAACAAGAAATACAAGCCCGAAGGAGCGGCAACTATGACTACGCAATCGTACAACAACACCAAATGGAAAGCGGATAAGGAAGCGTGGCGAATCAAACCCGTAGGCGAGTTAGACCATTCGTACACTTGGTACAAAAAAGCAACGCTCGGCGATAAGGCAGGCGAATTGCAAGGTCCTTTGGCTGCGGACGGTAACGACGTTTTGACCGCTCAACCTTCGTTTGAAGAAGGTCCGACTTGGTTTTTCTGCTCAATGGACGTAAAACGTCTGGAAGACGGCGAAGTGTTCAGCGTTTTGGATTCCATATTAATTATTCCTATGCAGGTGCCTACCGTTACTATTTCGCACAACAGTGCAACCAACCTTATAAACCAACAAGGCAATTCGGACAGCACGGCATATATTGACACCATATGTGCAGGCGAACAGTTGCGTTTCCGCTTTACAGGCGGTGATGAGTACTTCGTAGTTGAACCGGAGATGTTTGCAGGCTCGCCGATTAACAATTCAACTTTGTTGGTCAGCCAACCTTCAGACGTACCTTTCGTTAAATATAAATTCCAAATCAACAATTACGAAGACGGAGAGTTGTTGTGTACCCGTTATGACTCATGTGTCATTTACAACCGTGCGTATGAAGTCAACATAGGTAACGATACAAGCATTTGTAAGGGGGCTGACATACAGTACGAAAACTTGTTGTACGACGCAGATGACCCTCAAACCGAAGCAATGGAGTATAAATATTCGTGGAAATACGGTTCACAGGAAATATCAGATGAATTGGCGGTGGAAGATTATGTTCCGCAGTCAACGGGAACGCTTACCTTGAACGTTGCAGACCGATTGGGATGCACTGCCAAGTCGTCCGCAAAGGTTACAGTCTACGATTATCCGAAGGTAAGTATAGAGGGCAGCCGCGATGTGTGCAAAGGTTCATCTACGGTGTTGACTGCCAAAGTTGACAAGCCGAATGCGTTGCAGTATGCGTGGAACGACAACCTGTCAACGACCGAAGCTTCGGTCAAAGTGTCGCCTGCGGAAACCCAAGCCTACACCGTTACCGTCACATACTCCGATGCCAAATGTGTAACCAAAGAATCGGCTACGGTAAACGTGGTTCACTATCCTCAGATAGCATGTATGGACGACCAACGTATGTGCGAGGGCGATTTGGCTACCATTGCCGTATCGGGACAGGCCGAAGGATACCAATGGTCTTCGTCCGACGTGTCCATAGACGGCAACACGGGAACTCAATACGAGGTTTCGCCCGATGCTTCAACTGAATACAAAGTCACTGCATATAACAACGACACCCTTCGTTGCGAAAGTACCGACGCTATGATGGTTTATGTAATGCGTAAACCTACGGTTATTATCAATTACAATCCGTCCGTCATTGACGAGTTGACGCCTCAAGTGGTCTTTGCCGACTCTACGACGGGTGTAACCGAACGTTTGTGGCGTTTGGGCGACGGAACGGAATCGTCGGATAAGCAATTTTTGCATACCTTTGACCTTGACGACACCACCCGTGCATATTCCGTTACCTTGATAGGTACGACTGTTGACGGTTGTGTTGATTCGGCCAATACCGAGATAGCCGTTCAGCGTGACCATCACGTTTGGTCGCCTAATGCAGTCTATCTGCACGACAACAATGTGGCAAACCGTACGTTCCGTGTGCATATTGACCAAATACAAGAGTTCAAACTGTTGGTGTTTAACCGTTGGGGTGAGGTTGTTTTTGAGTCCGACGACATGGAACAGGCGTGGGATTGTACGCACAAGGGCAAGGTTGTTCCGCAGGGAGTATACACTTGGGTAGTGCAGTACCGTCAAACCGATTCACCGAAAAGAGAAAAGAAAACAACGGGAACGGTATTCATATACAACTAATATTTATTTAACTATGCAGACAGAGCAAATACTTCAAACCATACGCAATTTGACCGAAAGCGAACAATATACTCAGGCGTTGGAAACCGTTGAAGCATTGTTGGCAAACGAACCCGAGAACGATTGGGCGTGGTATTTGAAAGGCAACATATACAAAAAACAGGAACAATGGCAGCAAGCAATAAATTCTTACAGCCAGGCTATAGCCATAAACCCTGCAAACCCCGCCACTACAATGCGGAGAATATGCAAAGATATACTCAACTTTTACGACAAAACATTGTATAACCCGTAATCACAGCACTAATTTCATTTTAATAAATATATTAAAAGGGGATAATTCTAAAAATTATTCCCTTTGTTTTTATAATTTGCAGTACATATATATTAATGTATAAGAGTAAAACCCTAAAATAACCCTCTGCAATCAGAATCCGTTTTAGCCGAACGCCGCTTTAGAGAATAAAAAAGCAGGTTTTTTGAGTGAAAAAACCACTTTTTTTGCAACAAAAAACCACTTTTTTTCTGATGAAAAAGCAGGTTTTTTTATTACTTAAATCAGAATCGGCAAAACCAAAGCGACGAACCAATCCCCCGAACCGAAAAAACAATCTCCCGAACTGCAAAAACAATCCCCTCGAACCGAAGAAACCATCCCCACCGACTACAACATAAATCCAACAAACCGACGAAACAACCCTCAAAAAAACAAGAAAAAAACAGATAAAACCGCTAAAAAACTGAACAAAACCATAAAAACCGCCCTAAAAAACGCAAAAAAACACTGAAAAACGCAGTAAAGAAAAATAAAAAACGAAAAAATCTTAAAATTTTTCGTTCTCAAAATCAGCAAAATAAGAAAAAGGAGCAAAAAAAGTTGATAAAATATTTGGTCAGAATGTTAAAAGGTAGTAATTTTGCAACTCCAAAACGGGAAGAAACGCTGAAGAGGAAGCGGAGAAGAC
>JAGBJI010000008.1 GCA_017934545.1 Bacteroidales bacterium | reverse complement strand
AGCAGGTGTCCACCTCTAACCATTCCGAACAGAGAAGTTAAGCCCTGTATCGCCGATGATACTGCAACAAGTATGTGGAAAAGTAGGTCGCTGCCAAGTATTTTACAGCCGTAGTTAACAACTGCGGCTGTTTTTTTATGTGTTGTGTGTGTGGAGGGGGGGGGAAAAAAACAGTGTTTAAATAAGACTTGTTCAATATGGAGAAGTAAGGTATGCGGTAATATTGACGAGTAGAAATAAATAAAAAAAAGGAGAGGAAATAAAAAATAAATCCTCTCCTTTTTGTTGGTTGTGATTTTATTCAGTCACATTGTTTACTGAACTATTAATTTCTTTTTGGCGGAGCCTTGACGGGTGTGGATTATCAAGGTGTAGTTGCCTTTAGGATATAGGCTGACGTCCAATGATGTGCTGTAAGCGTTGACAGGTTTTGTGTCAAGGAGTTGACCTATCATATTGTACAGTTCTATTGACTCAATATTGAACGAACTTTGCACTGTCACTTCACTTGTTGCAGGGTTCGGATAAACATTAGAAAACTTTGCAATATCGGCGTCGTTCAATCCATTGTTATTAGGTTCGTACTCACTGATTATTGGAAATATCATATAAACACTATTAGGATTTTGAGATATCATCCATGGTATTGTACCGTATAATTCAAACGAACTTGAATATATATATTTTTGCCATTGGGGATAGAAATCTCCGTAATTTTCTTCACACTTATCATTAGTATAAACCAAATATACAGCAGACGATGGATGTTGGTTATACCCTTCCTTGCCGGGGGTAGGACCTTGAACATAAGTATAGAAATATCCGTTGACAATTAGAGAATCATAGAAAAAATATTCAGAAAATTTTATCGCAGGAGAAGTATTTCCATATGTTACCAGTCTAACAGAATCCTTGATATATATGAGAGATTTCATATTCGTATCCATAATACCAAATCTGAACATAGGTATTTCTTCTTCTTTTACTTTATATATTAATGCAGCAATACCAATAACGGTAAGATTTTTTTCAGTGTAATACGGTTGTGCATAAGATATAATATCTTCAAAAGTGCCATCTTCTGTACGAGTCATAATTTCTTTGATACTATAATTTGATTCCGACATATCAAAACTCATACAAGGATTTTCGCCTTGGAATATTTGTGGTAGTAAATATTGATTTACATGCGGAAAGTATGTATTCGTGTCAATCTGACCGAATACATTTAATGTAATAATACTGATTATTACTAATAAATTAAACTTTTTCATTGGTTTGTTCCTTTCATATTTTGTTATTAATAATTTATTTAATATTGACATTCGTATGAATAGAAATCGTATATTAATTGAGATTGTAATATATTAGGTGATAGAGAAATGTTGAAGGTGTTATCATACGAAACACTTTCTATCTTGTAAATAAAGTTTGAAACTTTTTCTGTCAAAGGTTTAGTAGTTAAGCAAGACGAAGAGTAATTTCCTATTTGGGCGTCAAACCAATAAACAGAATTATTAAAATTGCTTCCGTAACCGAAACATGTACCTGCGGTTGTAAAATAGTTGTAATGAGGTGTTATTGTTTTTAATTGGTATTTCATAAGCGGAACAGTGTCTAACGGGAATACGGCAGTCAGAGTGTCTGTATAAGGATAAGGTTGATATATATAATCCTTGAAAATATTATCCCTTGATAAACAATGTATCATTTGATTATCATTGTCATGGCATAAATCTGTTATACTATGACGTAATAAACCTGAATCTACGGCAAAATCACTTAAGACTGACAGTGTATTTAAATCTATTATTCCGAATTCATCAGTTAAATCTTCGTTAACAAGACCGATTATGGCCTGATTACCGTTTGAAAAATTTTCATATAAATCATAGCCGGGCATTTCTTCTATAAGATATCTTGTGTTCTGATATCTGTGTTTAGTTCTGAACATATTGCCGTTATAGTTTTGCATATCAAATTTATTATGGGTAAACAGCATACACTTTAACTCGGAAACAGTGCCTAAAGCAGTCACATAAGTTTCGGTTACTATAATGTCATTCAATTTGTATTGTGTTTCGAATGCATCAACGGTTTGATTTGTCCAATCAATATCCAAAAAATATATAGAATCCATTATTGCTGCAATCTTCATAGTTCCGTCGTCTTGATATGCACGTATTTTCTGCAAATTGCCTGAAATATTGGCTAACGGAAATTCTAAAATATTAAGTTGAGAATTTGCAGAAAATAAAGTCATGTAATCCTCAACTCCTATAGATTGAACGGGAGAAGAAGTTGTAGATGTTTCTCCGCAGAAAACGATATTTGTATGAAAAATATCAAAATCTGTAATTAAATAATTTGAAATTCTTGCAACATTTACAGTGTTTGTACCTTCTTGTGTAAGAAATAACAAAGTATTTGTATTTCCTATTTCATGTGCAAGGGTTATAATATAGTCTGGATTATCGGGAATACACATGGTTTTTGGTTCAAATCCCTGATAAATACTGTAATAATAATTTAATCTTTGGGCAGATACTGCAGATGTATAACTTATTTGCCCGTGTGCTGCACCGATTAATAATAACAGTGCTGCGAAAAATAATAAATACTTAAATCTATTCATAATAAATTAATTTTTATTGTGTTATTAATTGTTTAAAATCTTTTCTTTGTCTGCGTTTTTTCCTCAAATAAAACTATTGAATAAATTTTTCGCAATAAAAATATTTCTTTTGATTAATAAAAGAAAGAAATTTATCACTCGCACCTTGCAGGGAAAAAACTTTTGGGGTTGCAAGATGCTAAAACATCAGCAAATTGTTTTTACCCAAAACAAAGATATAATCCACACAAAATGAATAACTAAGAGATAATATGGTATTTTTATTTTTCATAAAATGAGTTTTGTTAACAATCAATTTTACATTTTATCGCTGCAAAAATACAAATTTATTTTTAATCCGCCAAAAAATCGCCTGCCTTTTTCGTTTTTTATTGCCGTTCAACATCGCTTAATTTCCGCCCTTTCGTAATAAAATTTCGCCCTACGGCAATTGTTTTTTGCCCCTTCTGAAAGTAAACACAAAAAAATCTGATTTTTTGCCTCAAAAAAATAGTTTTTTTCAGTGAAAAAATGTGATTTTTTTAAGATTCTTTTCTGAAAGGGCGGCGACGTAACGCCGTTGGGCAGCGGCATTATGCGGCAGGGCAGTGAAAAAGGGGAGAAAATGTGGGAATCAGACGGGGCAGAGAGGCGAGAAAATGAAAAAACGGCGGGAACAGAGTGTGGCAGGATTGGAATCAAACAGGACAGGAAGATGATGAGGGATTGTTTGGTGAAAACACGGGGGTGTGGCGGAGGAAATAAAACGAAGAACGGTGATGATGAAAAGTAATAGGATAGTGGTTATTCAGAGTATTTATAGGTGATTAAAATATTGTTAAACAGAATAAAAATAGGTTTAAATAATTTTAAATATTATTTGATTGTGATTAAAATATTATAAAACAAGTTTTTAATATTGTTTAAATGAATTTAAAGATTATTTTATAATAAGTTAAAATGTTATTAAACAGTGATTATTTGTTATTTATATAATTTTAAAAATTATATAATAGTATTTAAATTATTAAAAAACAGTGATTAATATTGTTTAAAATTGGTTATTGTGAAATTCGGTTATATTGTAAAGAAATACGGTTGGTGTGCGGCGGTTTTTTGCATGAATTAAGATGTTAATTAAACGGTTTAAGATGTTGACACATAAGAAACAGGAGGAAAAGAAGTGAAAATTATTTTATATTCAGACGTGAGGTCTATGTATTATAATTTTTTTTTGTATCTTTGCAATTTAATTTAAAACAATACGAAATGGAAAGAAGAGAGGATTTTTTTAAAGAAGAAGTGTATTCCAAATCAGTTAAAGCAGGTAAAAGAACCTATTTCTTTGACGTTAAGCAAACTAAAAATAAAGAAAAATATCTTGTAATCACGGAAAGCAAAAAAGTTTTCAATTCGTCCGACGGCTCGTTTGATTACGACAAACACAAAATATTCCTTTACAAAGAGGATTACGACAAATTCAGCAATATGCTCAACAATATGATTGAATACATTCGCACGGGAGTTGAATTGAAACAAGAGGTAGACGGTTTGAGAGCAGAAGAATTTGATACAGACAGCGAATTCAAATATTGAAATCCGTAAAAAATCATAACTAATGATTAAAATAATAGCGATAGCAAACCAAAAAGGCGGTGTAGGCAAGACAACTACGGCTATTAATTTGGCCGCTTCTCTCGCTATAATGGAAAGAAAAACTTTGCTTATTGACGCTGACCCTCAAGCAAATGCGTCTTCAGGACTCGGTATTCAGCCCGACAACTTGGAAAAAAGCATTTACGAGTGTTTGATAGGCTCCGTACAGGCAAGGGAAACAATAGTGGAAACCTCTACGCCCAACCTTTATCTGTTGCCTGCGCGCATTGACCTTGTGGGAGCGGAAGTGGAGCTGACCAAGGCCGAACAGCGTGAGTTTAAGATGAAAAAACTCATTGAGCCGATTAAAGATGATTACGATTATATAATCATTGACTGTTCTCCGTCGTTGGGTTTGGTGACTATCAATGCCTTTGCGGCGGCAACAAGCGTGATAATACCCGTGCAATGTCAGTATTTTGCATTGGAAGGTTTGGGTAAATTGTTGAATACCATTAAAATAGTACAGAACAGTCTGAACACGTCGTTGGATATTGAGGGAATATTGCTTACAATGTTTGACACGCGTTTGAGGCTTAACAAACAAGTGGCGGAAGATGTACGCCGCCATTTAAAACAATTGGTTTTTGACACGATAATATACAACAACGTCAAACTTGCCGAAGCACCTTCGCACGGCATGAGTGCCGTTATGTACGACGCTTCGTCAACAGGAGCGGTCAATTATATGAATTTGGCGGAAGAAATTATAAACAGGGAACCATCACAAAACAATCAATAAGCACTATGGCAAAGCAAAAATCACCTGCATTGGGCAAAGGCCTTGAAGCATTGTTGGGTAACATTGAACAAAATCCTGTGGTAAGGCACAAAATGACTTCGGAGGTTAATGCGGAAATAGCAAACATAAGTCTGAAAGATATAGAGCCTAACCCCGACCAGCCCCGCAAGGAGTTTAATCAACAAGCGATGGAGGAATTGGCTCAAAGTATTAAAGAGCAAGGTGTAATAGTGCCTATTACGGTCAACAAACACGGAGATAAATACCGTATAATAGCAGGTGAAAGGCGTTACCGTGCAAGCAAGATGGCGGGTTTGGAGCAAATACCTGTCTACATACGCATTGTAACCGACCAATCTGCCATGCAGATGGCGTTGATAGAGAACATACAACGCGAAGACCTTAACGCCATAGAGATAGCCCTGTCATTAAAAGCCCTGTTGGAACAAAGCGGTTTGACACAGGAAGAATTGGGAAACAAAATAGGTAAAAGCCGTTCGGCAATAGCCAATTACGTACGGTTACTTAATCTTCCTGCAGAGGTGCAGTTGTCAATACGCAACGACGAAATATCCATGGGACATGCCCGTGCAATAATCAACATTGACAACGAAAAAGACCAGATTTTCATTTTACGTAAAATAATTAAGGACAACTTGTCGGTAAGACAGGTTGAAGCGTTGGTAAAACATTACAAATCACCTCAAAACGAAACAAAGCCGAAAGAAGAAAGACCTTTGCCCGAAATGCATTCTACGTTCCAAAAATCACTTTCACTGCATTTGGACACGCAGATACAGATAAAACGTTCCAAACGCGGCAAAGGAACGATAACCATATCTTTTAGGAACGACAAAGAGTTTGAAAGGATAGTTGAATTGCTGAATACAAAACAGTAAAACAACATGAAAATCAATCCTATATATATTTTTATATTATCTCTTACATTATCCATAGGATTGTTTTCGCAAAATGATTCGGTTTTTGTTGTTCAAAAGCCCGTACATTCGCCCAAGAAGGCGACATTGCTGTCGGTTGTTCTGCCTGGAGCGGGGCAGGTTTACAACAAACAAGCGTGGAAAGTACCTGTAATATATAGCGTTGCGGCGAGTGTAACATATTTTGCCGTGACTAACGGAAAGAACAAAGAAAAATTCAAAGACGAATATTACAACCGCATAAACGGCAACACCTCGGCCTTGCTTGAAGACTATGCTTCGTACACCGATGACGGCATTTACAACCTTTACAACGCTTACAAGAGCAATTTTCAGCTCAGCCTTATAATCGGAGCGGCTTTTTATGCAATACAAATCCTTGACGCCTATGTTTACGGGCATCTTTTCAGTTTTGATTTGAGCGAAGACATCTCTATGAACGTCAATCCCTACATAGTTCCGACGCAAAGAGGCGGTTTTTTAGGTTTTTCCGCTAACTTTAGATTTTAAATCCATATTTTACCGTTTTTTACTTCTGAAAATCTCATTGTATTATCACAAATAATTACTGCCACTTTCTTAAAGAATACCGCCAAATTATAAAAGGATTTTGCCACTTTCGGAAAGAGGTTAGAAAAAAGGGGGTATTTTTACCAAAAAGACCCGGTATTTTTACTAAAAAGAGGGGGTATTTTTGCAATTAAAACGACAAGTGGCAAAAACAATATTGATATTAGCGGAAATAATAAGTAATCAGGCAGAAGTAAGATATGATTTTAATGCATCATTTTTATATTTTATGCATCTTTTTATTGTAATTTGATGCAGAAAAATTGGATTTTGAGGCAATAGGTTAAACAATTAAAACAATGAAACTGTAGTGTAACGTGTTGAAAGTGTGTTTTTAATGCCATAATTTATTGTTATATTGTGCCTTTTTCTTATTTTTGCAAACAGAAGTATGGAATTAATAAAACATAAACGGAAATGAATTACATAACATTAAATAACGGCGTAAAAATGCCGCAATTGGGATTAGGAACATTCCTTTCCACTGACGAGAAACAATGTATTGATGCCGTGAATTATGCTTTGCAGGCAGGCTACCGTATGATTGACACGGCGCAGGCTTACGGCAATGAAGCCTTTATCGGTAAGGCTTTAAAGAACAGTGATGTAAAGCGTGAGGATTTATTCCTTGTTACAAAGGTTTGGTTCAAAAAATACGAAGATGCTTACAACAGCGTTTTGCAATCAATGAAAGATTTGCAGACTGATTACTTGGATTTGGTGTTGTTGCACTGGCCTTTCGGCAATACTTACAAGGCTTGGCGGGATTTGGAAAAACTTTATTCAGAAGGCAAGGTCCGTGCTATCGGAGTAAGTAATTACAACGCTGCAAGGCTGATTGATTTGGTAGAATACAATAAAATCGTTCCTCAAGTCAATCAAATAGAAACCAATATCTATGCCCAGCAAAAGGAAAACCACAAATATATGTCGGAATTGCAAGTTGCACACATGGGTTACGCACCTTTGGGGCAGGGAAGGATAAATGATTTTTACGAAAGTGAAGAAATCAAAACTATTGCGGCAAAATACGGCAAAACTCCGCAACAAATAATCCTCCGTTTCCAATTACAGAACGGTATTATCATAATTCCGAAATCCGTAAATAAGAACCGTATTGAGGAAAACATAAACGTCTTTGATTTTTCATTAGATGAGCAAGATATGAATACGCTTTCATCTATGGATAAGGCACAACCGATGATTGGAAACCCTGAAAATCCTGCTCTTGTGATAAGATCCCGCTCTTGGTAGAGATTTCATAAAATCAATACCGCAACGGAATTTTTTTTATATCACATCTTAAAAAATTAAAGTCCCACTTTATTTCACTGAAGTGGGACTTTATTCTGTTAAAGTGGGACTTTAATTTTGTGAGTTTTAATATCAGTTCAATATCTTGTAAATTAAATTTCTATAACTATCTTTCCGCCGCTTTTTCCTGCCTCTAAAATTGAGTGGGCAGTAGAAATGTCTTTAAAAGGAAAGATTTTGCTTACCAAAGGTGTTAAATTATATTTGTCAATAAACGCAAAAATACCGTCAATTGTCTGTTGGGTTGGATAATTGGAATAAAAGGCAGACAGAAATACCTCGTTAGGAATTGATTTTATAGGTTCAAAATCTCTAAGAGTGAAAACATCACCCAAAACTCCCGTATTGCAAACGATTCCTCCCTTTTTGACGGCGTGAAGTGAATCAATCAAAGTTTTAGGTCCTATCAACTCCAATATTTTTGTAGGTTTGTCTTCCTCTTTCAGTGATGTAGACAGCGGTTTATCGTCAATTATGCAATCGGTTGCACCGATGGATTTAAGTAAATCAAACTTCGTGTCATTTCTTGCCGCAGCCGTTACTCTGCAACCTAACTTTGAGGCTATCTGAACGGCAGATTGTCCCACTGTAGAGGTACTTCCTCTTACTAATAAGTGGTCTTGCGGTTGTAAGTTCAGGCTTTCAAACAGCGAACCCCACGCCGTGAAATATGTTTCGCCCACTGCCGCCAACGAAGTCCAAGATAACGTTGTGTTTTTGATATGAAAGCAATGTGAAGTGGGAACTAAACAAAATTCTGCGTAAGAACCGTTGAAACTTCTGCCCATTCCGCCCATCAAAGCCATAACTTTGTCGCCTTTTACGAAATCTTTTTCCAACGATTCTTCCACTTCGCCCACGCATTCTATACCAGGGATTATCGGTTTTTGAATATAATCGTTTTCAATCTCAAACTGCCTTAGTATTACCTCGCTGTGATTCAACCCGAAGGCTTTTATGCGTATCAAAATCCAACCTTGCTTTACTTTCGGAACGCTTACCTCTGTTAAAATCATATCTTCCGCCTTGCAAGGCTTATCTAAAACTACTGCTTTCATATTCTGTAAATTTTTAATCAGATATTATTACTTCGTAATTACTCTTTATCCAAATTTCTTATGGCATCGTTAGGACAATGTTCGTAACAATTACCGCAATGCAGACAATGGTCTTGGTCAATGGAGTAAATATCACCTGCATTTATCACTTCCTGCGGACAACATGCCTGACAGGTTCCGCAAGCAATACATTCGTCGGTTATATAAAAGCCTTTACTCTTGTGTCTTGCCTTTCCGATGTCAAAATATAAGCGGTGGATAGGATGAACTCCCAAATTGAAATACTCAATAGTGCAGTCCTTGATATGAAATATTATTCCAATCTCGCGTGTTTGCCCCGGATAAACATTAATCAAGTACGGCTGCTCTTCAAATATAATATCTTTGATTTTTGACTGCTCCTCATCTGAGGCTTTTTCTGCTTTGGCGGACAAACGTATCATTTCTTTGTTTTGAGTGTAGCAAATAATCTGCACTTTTCCGTTTTCCAATAACTGCGAACAGAAATTCTTTCCTCGTGCCGTGTAAAAATACATCTCATTTTGCTCCCAATGAACGGCAGATATGTATCTGACCTGCGGATTTTGCTCTTTATCAACCGTAGCAAAGGTAAGAATGTAACTTTTTTTCAATCTGTCAAAACAATACTGTGCATCAACCATAATTCTCTTGTCTTTATTGTTCCTTAATTACTGTTTATTAAGTTGCAAAGATAAATAATTATTTCCATTCCTTATAACAGTAACATATTTCTAACCAAAAGATTTTTATTGTGATATTTTCTTTTAACAAACTACGAAAGAAGTTTAACATAATCTTGTATTATAATCTGAGCTCTGCAATTCGTTGAAATAAATTTCGGATTTATTTATGTAACAGTATAACAAAATCCTGCCTTTTCTCAAATAAAAACTGCCAAAACACATCTCTTTTTTGCCACTTGCGGAAAGAGTTCAGAAAAAAGGGGGTATTTTTGCCAAAAATACCCGGTATTTTTACTAAAAAGAGGGGGTATTTTTCATACTCTTATCGCAAGTGGCAAAAACAATGTCACTTTTAACGGAAATCAGGAGAGAAATGGCAGGATTAATATCTCAAAATGTAACGATGAAAAGCAATATTGTTATATGTTTTTGTGAGTTTATCATCGTTTTTGGACTTCAAAAGCAAATAACTTGGACTTTTTTGCCAATTATACTTCATTAAACGGTTGTAATTTTGCAAAGTGAAAAATTTAATTGTTAAACAAAATAAACAAATAAAGAAAATGAAGAAATTAATTGTATGTCTGATGTTTTTCTGTGTTGCATTTACGGCTTGTAATTGTGATAAAAAAGAAAAATGTATGGACAATAAAGCAGAACAAACAGAAAATAAAACAGCGATGAATTACACAGAGCAAGAAAAAACGGAAATTATGAAAGCCGTTGAACTTTACGCAGAAGCTGGACGTAAAGGCAGTAAAGAAATAGGCGAAAAAGCCTTCACTAAAGATGCAACGATGTCTTGGGTTGAAGATAACAAAATCGTAACGGTGCCTATCAGTGCATTGTTTGAAGCATTGGGACAAACGGGAGAGCAGGAAGTTTCTTACGAATTAAGAGAATTAAACGTTGCAGGTGATATTGCATTTGTCAGAATTGAATCTCATTTCAGCAAATTGTCCGATTATGACGATATGTTCACATTGGCAAAAAGTGAGAACGGAGAATGGAAAATTGTAAGCAAGATTTATCACGACAAAAATCAAAAGTAAGATGAGAAGTTCAATAGAAGATTACAACGCAGTAGTAAAGGCTGCGGAGAAATTTACACGCAGTGTTGCAGAAGGCAACAGCAAATATGCAAAAGAACTGTTTACAGAGGATGCTTGCCTTTTCGGATTTTTGAACGGCGAATTTGAACGCGGCAGTATTGAACAATTTTACAAGAATGTTGATACTGTCGGAGCGGGAAAGGAATTTAAAACCCGTATTGACGTATTGGAATTGGAGGAAACGCTTGCCGTTGTCCGTGTTTTGGAAGAAGGTTGGGGTGGAACGATAGATTTTACTGACGTTTTGTTACTTTTGAAGATTGAAGGCGAATGGAAATGCGTTGCAAAGGCGTATAACCAAAATTCTAACACAATTAAATAGTCCGAAATGAAAAGTCTGTGAATTTTTATGTAAATTTGCAGACTTTTTTATTGATAACATTATGACAAAAGTAATAAAGTTTCCGACGGCATTAGTTTCTGGTGATTACTCTTCAAGTTCTCTTGTCTTGGAGGGCGGTTCTGTTATAGACCAGTGCATAGTTACGGCAGGCGAAAGAGGAACTTTCTTTCTGCAACAGCATCTGCTTTATGTAGTGTTAGGCGGCAGGGTAACCTTATCTTGCGGCAATCAAACGTTTGTTGTAAATAAAAACGAGATGATACTTTTAAAGAAATCGCAATCCGTTTCCTATATAAAAGAAGGTAACAACGGAAAAGGATTATTTGAAAGTATGCTTTTTGCATTGCAGGATAATTTGATAAAAGACTTTCTTACTTTGCAGAATGTACAAATCCCGCCGATGAAAGAGGAATACACTGCCAAAGTAAGCCAAATGAGTGATACTTTGATTGCTTATTGCAAATCCCTTTCGCCGTATTTTGACAATCCTTCGCAGATTAACGAAGGTCTTTTGCGTTTAAAGGTTATGGAATTGTTATATAATGTTATGGATTGCAGTAAAAATATTTTCCGTCAGATACTTCAATTGCGTAATCCCGTAAAAACGGACATCCATCGTATAGTTGAACAGAATTATACCTCACCTGTATCTTTGGAAGACTTGGCTTATTTGTCCGGAAGGAGTCTTTCGTCGTTCAAAAGGGACTTTCAACAGATTTATAACACAACTCCTGCCAAGTATATAAGGGAAAAGCGGTTGCAAAAAGCCAAAGAACTGTTGCAAAGTACCGCAATGCCCGTTTCAGAGGTGGCTTACTCTTTGGGATTTGAGAATCCGACACATTTTACCCACATATTCAAAGATTATTTCGGCACTGCACCGTCAACGATTGCTGAGGTATAAACGCAGAATGAAAAATAAATAATTTTATTATCATATCTTATAAATTTAAAGTCCTACTTTATTTCACTGAAGTGGGACTTTATTCTACTAAAAAGCGACTTTAATTTTTCTTTATTATATCTGTATAAAATTTAATTACTATTTGAACCAACATTGCGGGTCTTTGGCGTAGAAATTGTGCGTCATACCGTACGCAACTGACGGACACCCACGGCAAAACCGCAATAACTCGCAGTCTTTACACGCTTCGAATTTGTCATATTGCCTGTAAAAATCCATTTTTTCACTGTTCCATATATTATATAGCGAATTCTTGAAAATATTTCCCACAACGGATTCACATCTTCGGCACGCCATCACATCGCCGTTAGGTGTTATTGTAATATGGTTCGCTCCGCAATTACAACCATCATATATTGTGTCCGTATCAAGTGAAGTGTCTATCTTAAAGTACCCTTTCTCGTAAAGGAATGGCGTAAATAGATGGTCTTTTAGGTTGAAAGAAGTTTGGCAATCCTTATATTGTTCAAATTTTTTCCACAATGTCTCCAATAAATTGCGGTATTCTGTCGGCGTTATATGAACATCTTTTTCCAAAGAGGTAGGACAATATCTTGCAAAGGCAAATACCTCCACTTTTTTCTCAACTACCAAATCCACGATGGCAGGTATTTCCTTTATATTCGTACCTGAAACCGTTGTCATAACCGCTACTGGCAATGATGCTCCGTGCATTACATCTATTTTCGCAAGTGTAGTTTGAAAAGAGCCTTTTTTACGGATAGAGTCGTGGGTTTGCTCCAATCCGTCTATACTTAATTGGTATTTTCTGCAACCTAATTCACGCATTTTCTTACAATTCTCTTTTGTCAAGTGAAAAGGATTGCCCATAATGGTAAAAGGCACTTCGTTTTTGTGAAAAAGGTTTAGTAAATCCCAGAAATGCGGATGTAAAATGGGGTCGCCTCCCGTTAAATATATGTATGGAAGGCGTCCCATTTGACTGCACATATCCGATATTTCGTCCCAAGTGTGCAAGATGTCATTCCAAGACATCGATTTCAATACAATGTTATTGTTTTCCGAGAAAATATAACAATGTTCGCACCGTTGGTCGCATTCATCGGTGATATGCCATTGAAAAGCAAAGTATTCCATTTACTTAGCTCCGCATGCACTGCCGCAAGCAGTAGGTTTAGGGTCTTTAGTACCACATGCACTGCCACAAGCCGTCGGCTTAGGGTCTTTTGTTCCGCATGCACTACCGCACGCACCCGCAGGAGTTTCGTTACCTCCGTTGTTGCAAAGATAATCTTGTGCAACGCTCTTCAATACTGAAGAATTCATGTTTGCTCTTTTCATCTGTGTAAAAATTTTTTAATTATTAATACTAAATCTTGTGATTTTACGTTTGCAAAATTATAACAAAATATTTTAATACACAATAAGTTATAAATAGAATTACAGGTTATAAATTTATTACTTCAATTCAAAATAAGGATATTACAATGCTGAAAAAAGAAAATAAAAATGCGTTTATTGAAATCTGTCCTGTAAGAAATGTTATCGCAAGATTCGGTAACAAATGGGCAATTTTAGTTCTTTTGGTCATAAATGAAAATAAAAACATCAGATTTTCACAGTTGGAAAAGGCTATTCCCGACATTTCCAAGAATATTCTGTCCTCTACTTTGAAGACTTTGTACGCCGATGACTTGATTAACCGAAAGGTTTTCAATGTTATGCCGCTTAAAGTGGAATATTCCTTGACACCAAGGGGAGAAAGCCTTATTCCTATAATATTCCAACTCAATGATTGGGCAATGAAAAATATGCCCGACATACTTGAGCACCGCAAAACTATACAAGGGTAAAACAAAATATCACTTAACAGAAATAAGATGTTATTCCCAAAAATTAAAGTCCCACTTTATTCTGACGAAGTGGGACTTTATTCTGTTAAAGTGGGATTTTATTTTTTGCAATCGGCACTTGTTTTTAGTATCAATTATATTGTTAATTTTGAAATCAGATTTTTCTTAATTTTTCTGTACATATAAAGCTGTCAAATTAATAAACTTTGATTGTGGATTGCGATAATTCTTTCTTTTTCATATCGGTTATTTTACCGGAAAGGGAATTACCGTCAATGAATACATAAAATAAACCTATATTTTCTCCCTTTTCATCAAGCATTTGGAATTGAATTTCCGTTTCCTCCTTATTCATTACACCGTCTTCCAAAATGACAAAATTATTTCCTTGTTTGTCTATTATCAAACCGTAAAAGTATTTTACCGAATCAAATCTTATATCAACATCATACGGTATAAAATAAAATTCTTGCCCGTCTGTCTGTTTAACTTCATATAATTTGTTATCAAACCGCTTAATAGGTTTTCTGTTAATTGTTTTCTCTACAAGAATGTTGCGGACTAAATCATTAAGATATGGTTTAATATCCGCAATAGGCAATGATAATGTAGTTTTTTCAAAAACAAATTGCCAAGTTTTATGCAACAAAGAAAAAATATCAAAATATAACGAATCCGAAGTGAAATAATAGTAATCCCAAATATTGTGAAAAGTTGATAACGTTACAATATCAAGAAACGAAACGCTGTCAGGATAATCCTTTTTATACACATTAGTATCTCCGATGTACTTCGGAATTAATTGTTTGCAGGTTTCATCATAAACAAGTTTGGTAAAATCGTCAAGTTTTGAAGAATCTATAAAATCTTTGCACAAATAAATATCTCCTGTCTGCGGATTGAAATTGTAATATCTGTTCCAATAATGCATAGTCAGCCAACTTTCAATTTCTTGTAATGAAAACGACCAACAAATTTCATCGTTACGGATTTCTTTGTATTCAATATAGGTCTTACCACGCACAATAGAATCTTCATCAATATAATTCACCTTATCAAACAATGTATTTGGGTTATTTAAATAAAGATTTTGAAGTTCATAAAGTTGAATGTACGTATTGATTTTGGTTTCTACGGTTTTGTCATTGCACTTTGCAACAGGAATTTGCAAATCGTCTTTTACATAAACGTCTTTTGTTACCGTATTAACTTCAATGCGGTTAATACTTCCACACCCTGCCAGCACAAATACCGATAACAACAAGAGTAATACTAACTTAGTTTTCATAAAACTTTAATTTGTCTTACAAAATTTCTAAACTCCTAAAACTACATCGGCATCAATATTGAGTTTCTTACTCATTTCTCTGCCGATTTTCAATGTCGGTTCGCTTTTTCCTGATAAATATTCACTAACTCTTGACGGGCTGACACCCAAAAGTTGAGAGAGTTGCGCCTGTGTTAGTCCCATCTCGTACATACGCAGTTTTATCACATCAATAAGCGAAGGTTTTGAAATAGGATAATAAATGTCTTCGTACTCTTCAACTAAAGATGAAAGCAAATCCAACTCTATATAATTCTTATCGTCTTTTACCGTATTATCATCAACTAACGGCAAAAGTTCATCTATTCTTGACAGAATTCTTCTGTATTCCGTTTCGTTTTTTATACTTGCCATAATTCAAATGTTTCTTATATCGTTAATCTTATCATATTCTTTGTGAGTACCAACGAACCTTATATAAACCGCTTTCGGTGTAAAATGGATAACAACAACCAAACGGTAATCGTTACCATGAATATTAAAAACATAATGTTGATTGCCGACGTTGTCTACTGAATTAAACGTTTTCTTTATATCAGCAAAACAATTCCATTCAGCTTTTCTCGTCTTTTCATACCAATCCTCCAAAGCAATCTTACTTTTCGGTTCTTTGGTATAAAACTCCACCAAAGCACTTTTAGCAATTACTCTCATAATTTGAAATTTTTGCAAATTTACAACTAAATTCCAAAATACAAAACATTCTTCCGAAATTTTGAATTATTATTTAACAAAATTAATATCGCATTTCATAAAATTAAAGTCCCATTTTAGAAAAATAAAGTCGCACTTCGTAAGAATAAAGTGCAACTTTAATTTTGTGAGATAAATATATATTGCAGTGAATTATGATTTAATCGTAGT
Organism: Bacteroidales bacterium; assembly: GCA_017934545.1. Classification (GTDB taxonomy): domain Bacteria; phylum Bacteroidota; class Bacteroidia; order Bacteroidales; family P3; genus Scybalousia_A. The sequence continues at coordinate 358,799 of JAGBJI010000008.1, read as the reverse complement.
TTTTATGGGCTTGGTCAATGAAAGTAAGGACTTCATCCGCCACTCTTTCAGGAACGTCAATTTCCATTAAGTGTTTCTCGCCATTAAGCATAACAAAATGACAACCTTTCACCACTTGCCAGATATACATATTGCTGTCGTAGTGGTCTTGAAAGAAAGGGTCATCGCTACCGAACAAAAAGCCGACAGGAATATCGCAATTCTTTAAATCTTGTTCACATTCGTCCAAAGAGTTCCACAGTTTTTCAGGACAACCTGCGTATTCCTTTATCGCCCATGCCTCTGCCATATCTTCTTTATGCAAAGCGTTCATTTCTTCCATCTTTTTAGGCAGGCCTTTCTCTACATTGCGGATTGCGGCAGCCATCATATTTTTCGGATTCTTCAAAAGGTCAAACCATTTGTCGCTAACCTGCTTTTTAAGATGCGGAGCAAGGAAGAAACTTGCGAAATCAATCAACATTTCTCTGTGATTGCGGAAAAGATACCATCCAGGAATCGTTCCGTGACACTTTCCGACATAATGAAATCTCTTTATGCCGAGTTTAGTTGCGAAATCATAAATATCTTTACCCCATTGATTGCCCCAATGTACCCTGCCAAGAGAGTCTTTTTGGTCTGTAATGCCTGTAAATCTCATTACAACGCCATAAACGTGGTATCTCTGAGCCAATTTCTCCAAAACAGGAGTGAAAGTATAGAAAAAGAACGCTCCGCTTATCAAAACCTCTTCATTATTTTCCCCTAACTCCAAATAAGTTAATTCAACGCTGTTGTCTAATACGACACTTTTTGCTTCACCTTTGATTTTGTAATCTTCCATTGTTATTTTGTTTTTTAATTGTTAGTATTCAAATTTTTCAATTGCAAAATTACTGCCGTTTTCTCAGGTATAAGGTTTCTTTTTCTTTGTAAAATTTGTCTGAATCTACGATTTTGATTAATTTTGCACAAATTTACGGCTATGAATACACAAAACAATAAAACTATTATTGATATTGACCTGAATTTATTTGAACAAAGCGGACTGAATCCACTTTCTGCAGGCAATATTATAGGCAATAATTTCTCCGTTATCACTGATACAACGGTTTTTAGAAATATTGCGAAGATTGACCAACCATATAAAACTACTGAAGCGAGGATTCTCATTATTAAACAGGGATACGGTGATTATATCATCAATTTTGAGGAGTATCACTTGACGGAAAATACCGTTGTTATCTTGCCTGCCGATACTATTTTGACGCTTAAATACCTTTCAGACGACTTTTCAGTGAATGCTCTTGCCTTTTCGGACACTTATTTTCAGCAATCGGATTTTTCTTTTGCGGATTCGGTAGCAGTGTTTTCGGTTGATGATAAAGCAATGTCCGTAATAAATGAATTCTTTTCGCTTATCAATATGTCAATAAACACAAATACAGAGGATAACGGGCATATAAAATATCTTGTTTTGGCATTATTGGAATTTCTTGCACCGTTGTATGATAAGCAAATGCAACGAGAAAGCAACAAAAAGTTATCCCGTAGTGAAGATATATTGAAACGTTTTCTTCTCTTGTTGAAACAAACTCAGGGAAAGCAAATTCATATTGACTATTTCGCAGAAAAGTTGTGCATTGCCCCAAATCATTTAAGCAATGTTATAAAAAAGACAAGTTCAATGACCGTTATGCAATATGTAAATCGCTCTTGCGTCATTCAAGCAAAGGTTTTATTGAAACATTCCGATATGTCGGTGGCGGATATTGCCCAAACATTGAATTTTGCCGACACTCCGTCATTTTCAAAGTTCTTTAAACGCCATTGCAACCAAACCCCATTGGAATACCGCAACAGTTAATTAGTAGAAAATTACAAAAGAAATCTGCCTTACTATAAAAAAATCCTGCCTAATTATAAAAGAATTTTGCCACTTGCGGAAAGAGTGTAGAAAAAAGGGGGTATTTTTATCAAAAAGACCCGGTATTTTTACTAAAAAGAGGGGGTATTTTTACTACTCTTTCCGCAAGTGGCAAAAACAACATCGCTTTTAGCAGAAATTTTATATACATTAGCAATAGTGAAACTCTGTTTTATAGAATAAAAGCGAAGTTCTGTTTCAATAAAACAGAGTTTCCATGAAATCAAGCAATGTATTTATTTCCTCTTTTACGGTCTTTTGGTACAATTGAGGCAATAAATTTTTGTTTTATGACGTTTTGCTATTGTAGTTTTACTCAATATATCAATAATATTATGGAAGAATTTAACAGAAAGATACGTGCAGGTAGTACGTTCTTATATCGCAAGGACGGAGTAGAGAGCCAGATTTTTGAGGTGAGGATGAAAAGCAGAATTAAGGATAATGCTTTAAATGCTGCGTGTAGAATGGCTTTTAAACGCTATCCTTATTTGAATACGAAGTTACGTCTGCACTCTGACGGGCTGTATTACTTAGACAAATGCCCGTTTAAACCCATTCCGCAGCGAAGAAAACGTTTCCGTGCGTTAGGTAGTATGTCCGTTCAGTATCATATTATTGATATAACGATGTGGAAGAAAAGTATTTTCATTGCTTTTCATCACGGAATGTGCGACGGTTTGGGTATTATGCCATTTATCAAAACTCTTATCTATTATTACCTTTCTTATCCTAATTATAAACGCAGCAAGTTGCAAGTTCCCGACTTGCGTTTAGCAAAAACTCCTCTGTTAAAAGGCGAAACGGCAGACCCGACAGTAGAAGGAAATTTTGAAATAGACGCTTCAAAAGTATTTCATTACGAAAAGCCGCAGTGTTTCCGCTTACCCGAATTGGAAAGTGAGCAAGCAAACTACTGCCGTTGGGAGATAGAGTTTGCAGAAGCGGATTTTATGAAAGTGTGTAAGCAATTGAATTGTACACCTGTTATTTTAACTTCACTGATGTTGCAAAAAGCCATTGCAAAAACTAACAACACCGAAGGCAAAACTATAATGAGTAACGTAGTTTGCGATTGGAGAAAAGTGTTGGGCGTAGAAAATACTTTCAGAAACAGTGTTACCTGTGTTTATCTGCCATACGGCGAGGCGGATAAGGGATTAAGTATTTCGGAATTCGGACTTAAGAGTAAGGAATTGTTGAAAAAACAACGCGAAACCGATTCTGCCCGTGCCAATGCTATGATTATGAAAACCGTTGCCGACAAATTGGAGAGTATGGAGTATGATGATAGGGTTAAGATGATGCAACAAATGAGCGGATTCATCAATGACACTTTTACGATGAGTTATCTGGGTAGGGCGATGATGGGAGATTTGGAGCAATTCATTGATGGGTTGCATATCTACACAAGCGGCGATAAGGGATTGACAATTGAAATGATTAACATCGCAGGCAAATTCGTTATTGACTTAAAACAAAGTTTTCTTACGGATAAATACGTCAATGCCTTTATGCAAGAATTTGAAAATATCGGACTTAAAGGCACTGTTTCCGACAGAATAGACTTTCAAATCCCTAAAGACAAAACTACTTCTATGGATTTGTTTGAGTACATCGCATATCTTTACCGAAAGATAAGAAGAAAATAATGCTAAAACAGGTATAAATGACATAACACCTCTTTTTATAAAATTAAAGTCCCACTTTATTTCACTGAAGTGGGACTTTAATTTATTTAATCACTGATTTTTATTAAAATTTATCTCGTTGAGCGGGCGTTATTCACTAACCGTCTGCCCAATTGATAGGCATTATTCAAATCAACATGGAAATGCTCTTCCCTTTGTTTGCGCTTAGCCTCTTCGTTGAAGACATTGACGGCATATTTAGAATAATCATTGAATTGATATGTATCACAGGCACACAGAGTTTCGCAGTTAAGAAATCCTGCTTTCATTTGCTCAGAGCAAGTTCCCAAGAGAATATCATAATGCCAATCTTTGAGCATTTTTTCTTTGATATTCATTGTAAAAATCATTGCCGTCTGTTTCGGATATTTCACCGGAGGAATACGATTACCATTTTCATCTGTTTCGTATGAGAAATTAGGAAAAATCAATCTCTCCATAAATGAACGGATTTCGCCCGAAGGATAAGAAAAATACACAGGAGAGCCTAAAACAAGGACATCAGCCTCCTTGCATCTTTCCAAAACAGGTCTTAAATCATCTTTAACGGCACAAACACCGTCAGTTCTGGCGTTTTTTAACTTGCAGGCAAAACAACTTTTGCATCCTTTGAAATCGATTTCGTAAAGGTTTATAATTTCAGTTCTTGCACCTTCTTCTTTTGCTCCCAGCATTGCTTTTTCAAGCATTTGAAATGTATTTTTATTCTTTCTCGGTGAGCCGTTAATAAATATGGCTCTTATTTGTCTTTCTTCCATTGTCTTATATTTGTTTTTCTTTTTTATTCTTACAATCTTTCCCTTTTTAATTGTTGAGCAAATGTTTCTTCGTCAATATTTTCTATTGCATATTGCAATTTTCTCCGCATATTCTCCCTGTCTTTATAAATATATCCTTCCATCGGTACGGAGTTAAGCGAATGACTTGCCCAAAAGTAAATATTTCCGTCATTAATATTGTCCAACAATACAAGTTCTTCGGTGAGTATCTCCTTTTCTTTTGCTTCTGTAAAATTATTATTGATAATCTCCTGCTTTAAATCGCTGTCGTCAAAAACGGATAACGTTGTCAATAATACAATCCCCGGTTTTATTTGATTAATAAGTCTTGCTGCAGCCATACCGCTTTCTTCTGCTCTGCCTTTTCCTGCCATTCCGATAATTAACAAGGCATGATGGCGTATCCCTACTTGGTTTAATCTCTCTGCTTGCCGGATGGATTCCTCCGTATTGTGTCCTTTGTTCATAAACATCAAACAATCATCCACCCCACTCTCGTATCCTATGTATAAGTCATTAACTCCTAAATCTTTCAACCGCAGTAAATCTTCATCTGACTTATGTTTTAAACTTCTTACTGCGGCATACATAGTTATTTCTTTCAATTCAGGAAAATACTCTCTTATCTGGTTGATAATATTTTCCAACTTGTCCGCAGAAAGAGAGAATACATCTCCATCATCAAGGAAGATACGTTCTAATTTTAAGCCATAACGACCGTAATATTCCTTTACTTCAGCCAGATTGGAACGTAAAACATCTTCTTTAATCAAATGAAACTTCTTATCTCTGAACATCGTGCAGAATTTACACTTATTGTGTGTACAACCTGCCGCAACCTGAAAAACAAATGTGTTTGCTTCAACGGGAGGTCGGTACATTGTTCCTTCTGTTTGCATAATTTTTACCTATCTTATTAATTATTAAACATTACTTCTTTGTAAGATGCTGTCAAGAATATTATCAGGAATTTCTTTTAACGCCGCATTCAGACGGTATAATATCTTTTCCGTGTCCGGTCCCAAACGACCGCTGATATGTACCATATTCAAGGCATGGGAACCGAAGAATATACTGCCGTCTAAGTGCAAACTCTTTATAAGAGCAATTTCCTCTGAAATATGTTCCCTTTCAGTCTGCTCAACAAATTCTCCGTTATCTCGTAATTGCTCCAATTTGGATCCTTTTACTACTGCGGTCGTAATAACTGACACCATAGTCGGTTTAGTTTCATTCAACAGTTTTGCCGTTGCTTTTACATTATCTTCGCTCTTGCCTTTTCCTGCAATGCCTATCATCAACAATGCCGCAAAATCAATCTCCGCCTCGTTAAGTTTATGTAATTGTTCGTATTGATCTGCATTGGTAACACCTTTATTCATAATCTGCAACGCAGAATCATAACCTGTTTCAATACCGATATAAAACAAATTGAAATGTAATGATTTCATCTGTTTTAAACTTTCAGTTGTGTGGTGTTTCAGATTGCGTATAGAAACCTGTGCAGAGATGACTTTGATATTAGGAAAGTACCTATTAATAAGTTCCAAAATCTTGATTATTCTTTCGCTCGGCAGTGATAAAACATCACCGTTTACCAACGAAATACGTGAAAGATTTTCTCCGTAAATACTTTTTATTTCCTGCAAATCTTCTTCTATTACGTTTAAATCCGAAATCGCAAACGGTGAATGAAGATACATAGCACAAAACGTACATTTGCACCATGAACAACCTGTTGTTACTTCCAATAAGGGCGTCTTTGCTTCCAAAGGATGTCTATAGACTTCTCCGGTATAATGCATATTTATCCTTTCTTTTAATTTTTTTGCAAAATTATATAGTAAAATCCGACTGAAAAAATTTTCCAATACTGATAATTTTAACAGTATTGTACATTATAATGACATCACAGAACTGATATTTGTTGTAATTTTGCAAAAAGAGAAGTTATGTACAACAAGAAAATACCTTTGGATTTGAATTGCGGATTCCGTATAGCGTTGGAAGTTTTCGGCGGCAAATGGAAGCCTTATATCATTTACGAATTAATAGACAAATCATTGCGTCCGAGCGAAATAGCACGCTTATTACCGGAGGCGAACGAAAGAGTAATCAACCAACAACTTAAGGAACTGATGCTTTACGGAGTTGTAGAAAAGAAGATAATCAATACGCAAAACAAACATTCCGAATATAGTCTTACTGAATTGGGACGTTCTCTTCTTCCGATAATTGATGCAATGCGTGATTGGGGAAATGATTTCAAGTCGACATTACAACAAGTAATAGATAAAACTGCGAAATAAAATTTCTGCATAACAAAAATCTTGATACTACCTACTTACTTAAACAAAAGAAAATGCAGTAGTTTAACCTTCTTAAACGCCGTTTTATTTTCAACTTAAAACACAATAAATTACAAAAATACAGGTTATTTGTACAGAAATATATCTATATGGGATTATTTTGTTTGCTAATGCAAGTCATAAAAAATTATTGACATACGGAAATTTTGACTTGTCGGCAAACAGTGAAGAATAATAAATTTTGTAGTAATTTCGCAGAAAGTTTAGATAATAATTTACAGTTAGACAACTTGAAATCACAGGAAAGGTAAGAAAAAAATGGCAGATAAAAAATATCAACACCTAATCGATGGTAAGACTTATTCTGAATTAATTTCAATATTAGGTGAATCTTATAAATATGAACAAGAGTATATAAAAGAAACAATGTCTAAAAAAGTTATTATCCTAAACGGGAGTCCGAGAAAAAACGGCAACACCGCAACATTATTGAAAGAAGCACAAAAAGGAGCGGAACAAACAGGAGCAAGCGTGGAATATTACAACTTAACGGAGTTGAATTTTAAAGGTTGTGTAAGTTGTTTTGCCTGCAAACGTACAGGAAATAAATGCAACGGATTGTGTATTCAGAAAGACGATTTACGGGAAGTGTTGGAAAAGATTCTAGAAGCAGACGCACTTATTGTAGGTACTCCTATATATTGGTCTTATCCGACAGGAATGTTCCGTAATTTCATAGAACGTTTGTTATTCCCTATCTTACGTTATGATTCTGACGGAACAGGCGGAGCAATGAAGTATATAGACAAAAAACTTGCGACAGGACTTATTTATACAATGAACAACACACCTGAACGTTACAAGTTGGTGCATTATGATACTATATTAGCACCTGACCGTAACTATATGGAAATAATGTTCGGCTATTGCGAAGTTTTAAATTCCTTTAACACATGGCAATTTCCTGATTACTCAAAATTTGATGCGAGTGCAATAGATATAAAAGAAAAAGAATGGTTCAGAGATAACCAATTCCCGAAAGATAAACAGGCTGCATTTGATTTAGGCAAGAGATTAGCCGAAATTAATCTGTAAAAACAAATTTAAAGTCCCACATTATTTCACTGAAGTGGGACTTTATTCTATTAAAGTGCGACTTTAATTTTTGGATTTCTTAATCCGTGGTTTTGTTATTTGATTTTACCAAATTCTTGCCTTTAGTAGCCGATGGTAAATCTCTCTTGGTGATGGTTTTCTTGCTCCAACTCATCTACCATTGCCATTGCGTAATCCTGAACCGAGATATGCGAATTGCCTTGTGCATCAACAATCAAATCATCTTTACCCAAACGGAACTGACCTGTGCGTTTGCCGTCGTTATCAAACGCTCCCGCAGGCGAAAAGAACGTCCAATCGATTTCTTTTTCGTTCATAAGAGTGTTAAGATAGAAATCACCCAAAGGACGTACGCCTCCCATAATCTCCTGTGGGATAACTCCCGAATCAACTACGCGAAGGTTCGGAGCGCAGAACAATGTACCTGCACCGCCTACGATTAAAAGACGCTTAACTCCGCTTTGCTTTGCAGCAATAAGTATTTTCGGATAATTTTCTTCAATAAGCGTTGCAATATTCGGGTTAGTCCAGCCGGGGTTGTACGCACTTATCACGGCATCTTTGCCTTTCATTAAACCAGTTAGTGATTCCACATCAGCGACATCACCTTTTACTGCCGTTACGTTAGCGCTTGACTGTAATTTGTCCGTATTTCTTACCAATGCGGTTACATTGTGTCCTCTTGAAACTAATTCCTGCAAGATTGCCGAGCCTACAAATCCCGTTGCTCCGATTAATAAAACATTTTTTGCCATAATTTTCTCTCCTTATATTTTAATTTGTTATTACTAAATCTTACTTTGCCACCAGATAATTTAGTTTTATCTGATTTCCGAGTGCAAAATTACAGCCGTTTTCTTACCTGCAGATTGTAATTTTCCGCAAAAGAATTGTAAAATAACGGTTATGTCAAATATTCTTCGTACTTTTGCATCTGTGATTGGCAACTGAGGTCAATCCTTTTGGCATATTAAAGGCGTTACGCTTTATTTTTGGGTCGTCCGAATCTCGACACTTCTGACAAAACCCCAAGTAAGTAAGGTTGTAAATGCTCATAGTGTTCATCTGTGAGCTTTACTTATTTGGTTTGTTAGGTAGTCGAGAACCTCGGACGGCGGATAAGAACAAAGGCTCACTCCTTTTTATGTCCCGTTTATTAAGTATTAACCCGATGCAATCACAAAGTAAAACGGTTGCATCACAAAACCGAGGGGCTTGATGGGATAACAAAGCAACAAAAAATTATGTTCAAAAGAACAATCCAACTTTTAACTCTTGCTGCAATGCTGTTTGCAGGCGGTAATTCTTTCTCTCAAAATCAATGGGACGGAAATATTATGACACTGAATGGTGGACATATATATCAGGCACCATATTGTGAAGGAATTTCTTATTCCATTGTTAATTATCCGAAGGACGAAATAAAAATATACAATGATGATTTTGAATGTATAAAATTAATAAAATTGTATTCCAATGCAACAAAGGTGGTAATACATAACGTTTTTTGTTTAACAAAAGGTGTCTTTACAAATCAAAATAAATACGAATTTGTGACTTATGGCTATTATGAAGTCGGAGAAGAGTATTTTAAGTTTGCAGGTATATACAATGAAGACGGAGAGTGTTTATATTCTTTTGATGATTTTACAAAAAATCCAAGTCCGTTCATAGTAGATAATAAATTAGTTATAAATTCATATGATAATAATGAGGATGAATATGCAAAAATCTTTACTTTAGCTCATAGTATAAACAATCAACCGAATGCAATATCGCAAATTCAGCAGCAAAACTCGTCAAAATTATATCCGAATCCTGCAAGAAATTCCGTTACTTTGGAATATGATATCCAGGGACAGATGCAGGAAATGCAGATTGTGGATATTAACGGACGTGTAATAGCAAATTATTTGCTTGACCCGTCACAAAAACAAGTTAAAATAAACACTTCCAACTACAAAAAAGGAGTTTATGTTTACCGTTATGGCAATAATTCCGGTAAATTCGTAGTTGAATAACAGTAATTCATCTTAACGACAAATAAAACAAGAGTTAAAAGTAAAAGGTGCAGGTTTTATTTCCTGCATCTTTGTTTTTATGGATACGGTTTATAGAAATATTATTTTTTTCACTCACACAGTGCAATTTTTAATAATATTCTGCACTGTGACGGTGCAATTTCATAGTTTTGATTTGTGAATTTATGGTGAGGAAATCTCTTTTTAAACCTTGCTGTTCTTAAACTGCAAGTGTATTTTATAGAAAAATTCAATTTAATAGTTCAATCCGAAAGACCAAAGAGGGAGAATGTTTTTGTAAGCATACTCCGTGTCGTCTTTAACTATGAATCCGTTGTCGGCAGAGGCGATTTGCTTTTGTCCTTTATTCTTTCCGCCGACTTCAAATGTGATTCCGTTAATCTCAAAATCCGCAATCTTTGAAACAATTACGTTATTATTGACACGCATTTGATTAAAGAAAAACGTTTCTCTTATATTGCCCGTGTTAGATTCCTTTTCTCCTAAAACGTATGCAAGATTTGGATTATCCAAATATATTTTCTCCGTTTTGCCAAGCCCTCTTATTCCGCCCGTTGCATTTCTTAACTGAGCAATCATACCAGCCCGTTCAAGATAAAGCAAATAGTCTGCGATATTGTTACGGCTTACTCCGATAAGTGTCGCCAATTTATCCATAACAGGCTTAAACGGAGTACTTTTTGATATAACCGCTAAAAGTTGTTTAAATTTCCGTCCCGTAGAAACATTCATGTTGGCATACAAAGGTATATCCGATTCCATAGTTTGATTAATTACTTGATTTAGTTCTACTTCAAACAAGTTATCTTGCCCGAACGGGTAATAGCCTCGTTGTATAAATTCTTTGTAATACGGCAACGGGTGATTGATTTTCTTGATTGTTGCCTTACCTTGCAATATCTCTTCTATGGAATATACAGGTACGTCAATATTATGGAACATCTTTAAAAATTCACGGAAAGATAATCCCTGCATTGTATATATCGGCGCACGGCGTGATAAGTCTGCTTCACCTTTTATTATATCTAACACTGACGAACCCGTAAATGCAATTTTTAAATCGGGATGTGTGTCATATATTTGTTTCAATTCCCGGGACCAATCGGCATATTTATGGATTTCATCTATGAAAAGATGTTCGCCACCGTCCTTTACAAACTCATCAGCTAACTCTATAAGAGAGTGATTGGTGAAATACAGACTGTCGGCAGCGATGTAAAGCATAGATTCTTTGCTTTCGTTGTTTTTAATGTACTGCAAAAACATCGTAGTCTTACCAACACCGCGAGGACCTACCAATCCGAACATCCGTGTCTGCCAATCAATGCGGTCATACATATATCTGCTGAACCCATTATCCACCTGCCTTAACCGCGATTGCATATAATCATAAACTTCCTTATCCATAGCGAAATTTTTTGCAAAGATATTAAAAATTTCACTCACACAGTGCAATTTTTAATAAAATTCTGCACTGTGACAGTGCAATTTCGGGGTTTTGATTTGTGAATTTACGGTAAGAAAATCTCTTTTTACGCCTTGCTGTTCTTAAATTGCAACGGTGTTTTGCGCGTTTGTTTTTTGAACCAGTTGGAAAAGTTGGAGGTGTCGTCAAATCCCAAACAGAAGGCTATTTCTTTGGCGGATAAGGTGTCAAAACGCAGCAGTCTTTTGGCTTCTAACAGTAGGCGATTGTTGATATACGTCTTTAAAGTCAGGTTACACGCCGTTTTTACTTCCTTTGCCAAACGGTTTTCGCTCACTCCCAACTGTTCGACATAGAAATCAATGTTGCGGTTTGCGGTAAAATTCTTTTCAACCAAGTTAAAAAATTGCTTAACAATGTTCGTAGCGAACGGACGTGTGATTTGACAAAACTCTCTTTCGCATTGGAGCAACAAAACTCTCAAAAGACTTTGGCAAACAGTGGATTGATAAGAGACTTTTGCGGATTGCAACTCATTTTCCAGCAAAGAAAAAATCTGTTTTACGAAATTTACGTCCGTTTTTACTGTCCTTGACGTATTAGCAAGCGAAAGAAATTCGGCGGAATACAAAAACGAGGCGTCATTTTCACTGATTGCAAAGAAGTTATAAGTAAAAAGAATCATCTTTCCACTATAAGAATCGGAGAAATCAAATTCGCAGACTTGGTTGGGAAGAATTACGAAAATATCACCTGCATTAAGCGTAACATCTTGGAAATCTATCTTAAAATTGCCTTGTCCTGCCTCCACGAAAAGCAACTCAAAGAAAGTGGTACGGTGAGCCACGGGAAAGATTTTGGTTTTGCGTTTATCCTTTCCTAAAGTTTTTATCTCAATTTCCAATGCCGAGGGTTTAAAATCGTAAGTTTTCATAGTCGTTTTGCCGATTTGTAATGCAAAGTTATGCAAAAACAAGCAATATTTTAGCATTTTATCTGCATTACATGTGGAAGATTTTTGATTTTTTAATAAATAACCGCCGTATTTTTACGTTTTGTTCCCGCCCAATGCCGTTGTGTTTTTGCCCTTTCATATTACACCGCCGCCTTTTCAGAAAGTAATTGCAAAAAAATCTGATTTTTTGAGGCAAAAAAATAGGTTTTTTAAGTGAAAAAATCAGATTTTTTTAAAACTCTTTTCTGAAAGGGCAAAAACCAAATGCAGTAGGGCAGCGTTGTAATGCTATTGGGCGGTGACATCGTGCTAAAAATCGGCAGAGAGTGGTGATTGAAAGGAGTTGAAATGTGAAAGAACGGAGGTGAAGTATAGCAGAATTGTTGTTTATGTGAGAATTAATATTGATTAAATTGCAGACGGACAGAAGAGGATGATGTTTTAATGGTGATGCGGTGCGGAAAAAAGAATTTAAAATGTTTTTTGTGCTATATTTTAAGGAAATTTGACAAATTTTAGGTGATAATTTTCCTATATCAAGTATTATTGCTATTTTTGCAAATCAAATTGCAGTTGTATAAATATGGAGGAATGTAAGTATAGTTTTTTTATAAGTTATTCCCACAAGGATAAACATTTGGTTGACTCAATAAAAGAGGAATTGAACAAAGCCGAAATAACCTATTGGGTTGATTCAAAGCTTAAAGTAGGGGAGCGTCACGGGTTTACACAAGACATTGCACAGGCTATAAACGACAGTCGGTTCGTGTTGTTTGTCTGGTCGCAGTCGTCAAACGATTCTTCGTTTGTTTCCAAAGAGATTGCCTATGCGGTGGAAAAGCAGAAAAACATTGTAACTTACAGAATTGATGAAAATATAGATACAACTGAAAATAACGCCATAGAGTTTAATGTCGGAAATATCCACCGAATCAACGCTTATGAATTGGGAAGATACGAAGCAATCAAGCAAAAACTTATACCCGAACTGATTGCAATGACGCAATCTAAACAATTACCCCCCCCCCCTATACACTTTTAGACAGGCTTAAAGATTTTGCAATAAAGCACAAGCGGCTTTTCATTACAGCTGGACTTATTCTTGCCGCAGTTTTTGGCTATTTTATATTTTTGCAACCTCCTGCGGCAGAGCAGGAAGCGGCGGTAAGCGAATGTACGGCAAACTCTTCAATGAAAGAATTGGAGGATTGTGCCGACAAGGGCGACGCCGATGCACAGGAAATATTGGCAACGCATTATTACAACGGCGAATATACGGAAAAAGATTATTACAAGGCGGCGGACTATTATAAAAAAGCGGCTAATCAAGGACGGGCTTCATCGCAGTATTATTTGGCAATATGTTATTACAAAGGCGACGGAGTGCCTGAAGACCGGAAAAAATCAAAGCAGTGGATGCAAAAAGCCGCCAAACAAGGCTATCAAAAGGCAATAGAAGCATTAGAAACATACTATAAATAATGAAAAAAATCACACTACTCGCATTGACGGTATGTGCGTGTGCGTTTTCCGTATACTCACAACCGACATTTGACGGAAAGATAGGTTATACTTATCCGTCAAACAAGAAAACTACGGGCAATATAACAACAACGGAAAAAAACAACAAGATGACATTGGTCGTTATTCCTTACGAAGATTGCCATGTGAAGTATAACAACAAGGTTTTAGGCAACGCCTTAAAGAATGAATCTACGAAGATTTCGTTTACAAGAGGCAAATACAGCATTACTTTGGAGAATACAAAGGACGGAAAGATGAAACAAATTCCCATCTTGGTAGTGCCTAAAGACGAAAACCATGTAAAATATTTAGTTTGGTCGGCAGATGACAATACGCAGGTGATTAATGATGAAGAATTACTTGAAATATTAAGTGACGCAAAGAAGAACGAAAGGGCGGATTATCAGCATGAGGCTATGCAAAAGTATTTGGAAGCCGCTAAATTCAACGACCCGGACGCACAATATGAGTGTGCAGTGCGTTTTTTTGACGGTAAAGGAACCGTAGCAGACGATAAAAAGGCGATAGATTGGCTCAAAAGAGCTGCAGACAAAGGTTATCCTATCGCCATTCATACATTGGGCGATTGTTATAAGGACGGAAAAGGACTGTTGAAAGACACAAAAAAAGCGGCGGAACTGTACCGTCAGGCAGCGGACAGCGGTTTTACCGCTTCCAAATACGCATTGGCATTATATTATTTGGACAATAATGATATTAATGAGGCACTTCCGTTGCTTAAAAATTCGGCAAATGAGGGTTATGTTCCCTCAAAAGTAAAATTGGGTCAGTTATATTTGAAAGGTAACAACTATTCACAGGCACGCAGTATGTTTGAACAGGTTGCAAGCGACGATACGTCGGGCGTAGCGGACAATGAATTGGGACTGTTGTATAAAACGGGCAAAGGCGGAGTGTTGGTTAACACCCGTAAAGCGTTCGATTATTTTTACAGTTCGGCAAACAAAGGCAACGATGAGGGATTGTTTAATATCGGAGAGTGTTATTACCACGGTATAGGAACAAACAAAGACGAAGAATCCGCAATCCTTTCTTACAAAAAATCGGCTGACAAGAACAATGTCAAAGCCCAAAATGCTTTAGGGGAATATTATGCCTCTAAATCCAGAAACTCCGACGCCGTGACTATGTTTGAAAAAGCCCATAATCTGAATTATCTGCCGGCAACCATCAACTTGGCAAGATGTTATCAGCAAGGAATAGGAAAAGTTCAGAATTGCAATACAGCCAAAGACCTTTACAACAATGCAGCAGAGAGTTTGGAGCAAATGGGAAGCGGCAATCTCAATCAGATGCAGGATATGGAAAAACAGAAATACGTAAAGGTTTATTACTATATAGGACTTTATTTTTACGAAGGGTGCGACAAGATTGAAAAAGATATAGATAAAGCCGTTAAATACTTTAAACAGGCTGATGATTACGGCAATATTGAGGCTACGAATATTTTGGGCAATATTTTTTATTACGGAGAGGGAAATATTATTAAAAGCAAGGACACTGCATATATGTATTGGGACAAGGCAGCAAGAAAAGGCAATACCGATGCCATATACAATATGGGTGTTTACCACGAACAAGCCAAGGAAGTGGGAATTGCCATAGGTTATTACAGACAGGTGGCAGACAGTATCAATATTTCCGCCGCCGAAAAGTTAGGCCACTTTTATTATAGCGGAATCGGTACCGAGAGAAACTACGATTCGGCTTATTATTATTTTTTCAAAGCCTCGCAAAAGGTGATTCCTATCGCCCAATACTATACGGCGGAGATTTTAAGTAACGGCTTGGGCAATGTAAATAAGAACGAGGAACTTGCGTTCAATTTGTACGAAAAGGCGGCTTCGCACAATTGCTATGAAGCTATGAACAGATTGGGTGAAATATACAAAAGCGGTAAGTTAGGGCAGCTGAAAGACAAGCGGAAATCACTTGACTTTTTCAAAAAAGCGGTTGCAGGCGGCAATGCCGACGCTCAAGCAAATTTAGCGGAGTATTATATATACAGTGATGAGCGTTTGACGAAGACAAGCTACATATTGGATTTGTTAAATTCGTCTTTAAAATCGGACAATGCACATGCACAGACCATAATGGGCATGTTGTATTACAATAATTTCCTTTCGCCGCATATAAACAAGGACTATGACAGTGCGTATGCATATTTGGTTAAAGCCGCAGAGCAAAAACAGCCGTTGGGAGAGTATTATTTGGGTTGGTTTTATTACAAACATTTAGGTTCGGTCATCAAAAAAATACGTAAAACCGAGAGTTTCGAAAAAGCGTTTCAATTGTTTGAAACCGCAGCAGCCCAAGGCGAACCTCATGCTATGTATATGCTGGCGATATGTTATATTAATAATGAGGGAATTCCTAAAAAAGAATCTTCTAACGGACGCCTTGTGGAAATACCGAAGAAAGACCGCATGCGTATAGCAAAGCAATGGTTGGAAAAAGCCTCTGACGCAGGGGAGGAACGGGCTATTGAAGAACTCAAAAACAAAGAATGGCGTAAGATGGAATAACCGTTTGTTCCCGCCCGTTTACATTGCATCGCCGCCCTTTGCGAAAGTAATTGCAAAAAAATCTGATTTTTTGAGGCAAAAAAATAGGTTTTTTAAGTGAAAAAATCAGATTTTTTTAAAACTCTTTTCTGAAAGGGCAAAAACCAAATGCGGTAGGGCAGCGGTGTAATACGATAGGGCGGTGATTAAGCCATGACAGTTGTGTAAAAAAAGAGAAAAATAAAAAAGATGAACGACAAAAACATTGCAGGTTTTTTGCCGTTCATTGCATAATAATACCACTTGCGTCCGTTAGTGCATAGTTTTGCAGGTGTACAGACACAAACAAACGGTATTGTTTCATTGAAACAATACCGTTATGTGTTTAAATTTATTTTTTCTGTGATGCGTAGTAATTCATCAAGCAACCTTCTGCCAAGATAGTTCTCTCGTCTGCAGTAAGGTTTTGGAAATATAGATGAATGTCTTTTACACCGTCAGCAGTGATAACCTTTGCGTCAATCTCTTCTTTGCCGTCCAAAACAGCCTGACGTATACCCGGTACGAATACAAAGTCGCCCGGTTTGTAGTCAAACGGAGTTTCAGGTGCAATGGTGAACGGCATAATACCCCAGTTGATACAGTTGCTGCGGTAACGTTTGGTTGCATATTCGTAGCATATGTTGGCATCTCCGCCCAATACCTTTTGGCATGAAGCAGCTTGTTCCCTTGCCGAACCGTCACCCGGTTTGTTTGCAAACACACATGAACCGAACGATGTGTTTTTTGCATCCGCACCTACTTTAGCCAATGCATCTTTTACGTTTTGAGGCACATTGCCTTTTCTTCTTTCCAAGTCTTCGCTTTGAATTCTCTTGCTCAAGCCTACGTATTCAGGTACACGTCTTGACAATGCGAATTCGGAAAGTTTCAACGGGTTGGAACGGTATGACGAAGTTTCGCCCGAAGGTATCAACTCGTCGGTTGTCGTTACTGGGTCGTGGATAACGGCTGCCAATTCCACAAGCATGTTCTCTTCCATTGCGTACATCTTCGGCCAATCCTTGATGTTAGGTCCGTAACGCAACTCTTCGTCTGCGTTGGCTTTGCCGAATCCGTTGTAAACTCTCTTTTCGTAAACTTGAGGGTCAAATTTGTATCCTTCGTAGTTGACATCGTAATCAATGTCAGTTGCTGCCGTAATCACACCGCCGTTAGCTGCAGTTGCAGCAATTGAACGTGCGTCCATCAAAGCAACCAATGCTATCTGTCCGTCTTTTGGTTTTGAACCCTCACGGTTAGGGAAGTTTCTTGTAGTGTGGCGGATTGACAATCCGTTATTAGAAGGAACGTCGCCTGCACCGAAGCATGGGCCGCAGAAAGCAGGTTTTATAGCCACTCCGGCTTCCAACAAATCTTCAGCAATGTGCGAACGGGTTGCTGCCAAGTATACAGGTATTGATTGAGGATATGCACTTGCAGTGAAATAATCATTACCCGTTGATTTATCTTTCAATATTGCTGCGGCAGCTGCTAAATTGTCGTACGTACCTCCAGCACATCCGGCTATTATACCTTGGTCTGCAACAACTTTTCCGTTCTTTATCTTGGATACCAAGTCAATTTGTATCTTGTCACCGTATCTCTTGATGGAATCCTGTTCAACTTCTTTCAAAATCTTTTCAGGATTTGCCTGCAATTCATGTATACTGTATGCATTGGAAGGGTGGTACGGCAAAGCAATCATACACTCCTGTTTTGACAAGTCTATCTTTATCATGCTGTCATAGTAAGCCACTTTACCCGGACGCAACTCTTTGTAATCTTGTTCACGGCCATGCATCTTGTAATAGTTGTGTACTTCCTCGTCAGTTACCCAAATAGAAGACAAACATGTGGTTTCGGTAGTCATAACCTCTATTCCGTTACGGAAATCTATAGGAAGGTTCTTAACACCCGGGCCTGCGAATTCCAAGACTTTGTTCTTTACAAAACCGTTGTCAAAAGTTGCTTTAACCAAAGAGATGGCTACGTCGTGCGGACCTACACCTTTTCTCGGTGTACCTTCCAACCAAACCAATACGACTTCAGGTGCGTTAATGTCCCAAGTGTTTTCCAACAATTGTTTTACCAATTCACCGCCGCCTTCTCCGACTCCCATGTTACCAAGTGAACCGTAACGGGTGTGAGAGTCAGAACCAAGTATCATGTTGCCGCATTTAGCCATAGCCTCACGTGCATATTGGTGGATAACGGCTTGGTTTGTCGGAACGAATATACCTCCGTATTTCTTTGCTGCTGACAATCCGAAAACGTGGTCATCTTCGTTGATAGTACCTCCTACTGCACACAAAGAGTTGTGGCAGTTGGTCATTCCGTAAGGTATAGGGAATTTCTTCAAACCGCTGGCTCTTGCCGTTTGAATGATACCTACGTATGTGATGTCGTGGGAAATCAATGCGTCAAATTTGATTCGCATTTTTTTGCCTTTGCTTCCGTCAACTTCATGGTTGCGAAGTATGCCGTAAGCTATTGTATTTTCGCGTGCTTCGTCTGCTGAAGGCATATTTTCAGCATTCATCACTACCTTTTCTCCGTCAAGAAGATAAACTCCTTGCTTGATTAATTCTATCATTTCAATCGTTTAATTTTGTGTTGTGTTAATTTATGTTAATTATTTTTTATTAATCGTATTTTTATTTGTCGTTTTTTGCTTCCAAAATAGGCAGACAGGTTTCGGTAGGTATGTATATGACTTTGTTTTCAGCCAAGTTTTGTTGGCGTACCCACAAGTACTGGATATAAGTAGGGGTTATGCTGCCGTTTTCTATCCTTATGGCTTCGGCAGCACCTTTTGCACGTTCAATTTCTGCCTGTGCGTTGAGTTTTTCTGCTTCTAAATTGGCTTTTGCTTCTTCTATTTTTATTCTTCTGTTCTGTTCAGCCTGTGCAAATTCGGCTTTGCCTTTCATCTCCTGCTTCCAAACATTGTATTTGGGCAAGCCTATCATGGCTGCAAGTGTGATAACAATCAATCCTATAATCCCGCCTATTACGGCACTTGTTCTGTTTATCATTTCGTATCAATGCATTAATTAAACTGCAAAATTAAATAAAGTTTTTTAAATGGTTATGAATTTAAACCAATTATTTTTCTTCGGATAAATTATACGTTTTTGTTTATGCGGTTTTCTCTGTCTGTCAATATGTTAATATGTCTTAAAGCATACAAAACGTGAAAAAAGAATTTTTGTTTTCAGAAAGTAAAAATAAAAAACATATGTTTTTGAAGAAAAAAACATATGTTTTTTGATTAAAATTCATATGTTTTTTTGAAAAAATACATATGTTTTTTTTAATTGTATTGAGAAAACGATTTACACAAGCAACATCAAAAATTTGGCAACGGCAAATCCGAAATACGTTCCTATGGCATAGCCGAACAGTCCTACCGCTATGCCGGGTCCGATTACGGCACGGTTTTTCAGAGCCGACCCCATAACGGGTGCAAAAGGCGGTGAACAGATAAGGGAAATGCTGGTGGTAAGCGTAGTGTCGGTATCTATTCTGAAAATTGCGGACAGCAATACATGGAAAACCAATGCCCCGATGGTTGCAACGGTGACAAACAAAAACAAGTTGCCGTCCACCTGCGACAAAGTGGCAAAGCTGACCTGCGAAGCCACCGCCAAAGAGAATATAAGTATGAAATATGTTCCAAGTTCAAACGTCCGCTTGATTGAACGCACTTTTCGGTTCATTGAAGCCAGAACGGAAAGCAGGCTTATGGCAAGAATGAACATGGATTGGAACATGTCTTTAGGGAAAAGCATGGCTATGCCTGCACCCGCAGCTATTATACCCACGGTGATGAGCATCGCAAGACCGAGATTTTTCATATTGTCTTTTCGGAAAAGTCCTAAAAACAGTTCGTTGTCATGGTTTTCTATTTTGATGTCACCGTCCTCTTTGGTTTTGTCGTATTTGAAATCGGGCATAAACAGCCGCAGCACTTTCTTTCCTGCAATGATTACAAAGAACAGGTACACTGCACTCATAACCGTGCTGTATGCCGAAACCAAAACATAAGTGTCGCTGTCAACACCCAATGCCATTTTCAGCGAAGCAAGGTTGGCGTTGCCTCCTGTGTACAATCCCGTCAGCATGCCGCCTATATTGGCAAACATTTGTGCATTGTGGCGTCCGTAAAGCAGAAATCCCACCGTTATTGCCCCGGCACAACCCAACAGACCGAAGATTGTGGATTTGATAAACGACGGAGCAAGTTTCGTCCACGAGCGTATATCGGATGAAAGCAACAAAAGGGGAATGGCAAGCGGTATGGTAACTTTAGCAATTGATGTTTGTATTTCGTGCGTTGCGTCAGTGTCGGGAATTATTCCAGTAAGACCCAATGCAACTCCTATTATATAAGCGATGATTATGCTTCCTACTTTGTTCAAAAAAGGAAAGCGGTAAGTAAGCCACAGTATCAACAGAGGGCAGAACACACAGAACAATATTATAAATATATTCATTGCAAATAAGAATTATTTTCGTTTAAAACCTGAAGCAAAGCGAAGTCTTTATCAGGTAATCGTACATATTTACTTTCAGATTGTCTGCAGACGAAAATCTGTTCGTGTTCAAAAAAGCGGAAAAACACAACCCGAAATTGTCGCTCACACGGTACGAAGCCGTAAAACGTCCCATGCAATTGAAGAAATATTTGTTTTCAGTGTCGGTTTCTTTCAACGAAGTGTCGGTTATATAGTTGGAAGTCAGAACTACGAACATCGGCATAAGGCTTAAGTTGAACAAAACTTTGCCGCGGTTGGGCGTAAAGTTGTAACCGTAACCCAAGGACAATTCCGCCTGTGAGTATTCTATGGTTTTGATGCCGTTGAAACGTTGGATAATGTCGTTGTTAAGCAAGGTGACGGTGTTTTGCGAATAGTTGGTATAGAACAAAAGCGAACCTGCGGATTTTTTCTGCGTGCAGCGTCCGTCCGTAGCCGCAGTGGTAGAATATTTTTTGTTGTTAAACACATGGTAAGCACGCAGGTATTTGGTTTTTATCTTAACGTCGCCCTGTGCAACGGTTATATCATCGCCGTAGGCTGCAGTTGACAGGTTGCCCCTCACGTCCTGCGTAGCCAATCTGCGGAACTCAAAGCCCCAAGCGTTAGATGTCAGCGACACGGTGAAATCTTCGGCATTGCCGTTGATGTTTGCCAAAGAAACGCCCAAGATTAAATTGCGGTAACCGAACGTTGTGGAGAGTTGGTAGTTGAATGCCGAGTGTAAGGTCATCTTCGTGCTTTGGTAAAGCGGTACGTTTTTCAATTCGCTTTTCATTAAAAAGCCTGCAAAGTTGTTGTTCAGGTTGACCATCCAACCTTTTTCGGCGATGGTATAATAAGACGTGTCAATCTTTTTTACCGACGAAAGACCGAAAACGGAATCTATGTCTTTGAAAAAATGTTTGTCCGTTTTTTGTGCATGCACTGCGGGCATTATCAGCACAAAGGACAACATGGAGTAAAGAAATTGTTTCATAGTTTTTTGATTTAAAAGTGCAAATTTACGCAATAAATCGTTTCCGACGGTGAACTCACGTAACTATTTTCAGAAAAGAAAATGAAAAAACATATGTATTTGCGAAAAAAAACATATGTTTTTTATTTTTGCTTTCACAAAACAAAATGTTTTTTTGTGTTATAAGTCCTGCAAATCAAACGTTCATAAGCCAACGCATAGTGTCCACGCCGTCGGCATATTGAGTGAATGCTGGTTGTTGCATTTTTCCGAAAGCGTTTGCTGTGCATTGCAGGTTGTCCTGTTGCGTTTTAAGCATTGCGTGCAGGTGTTCTTTGCTTTCGTAACATATATAGTTCAGAACGGAAACGGGAGAAAATATTTCGGTGCTTTGTCTTAAAAGCATACAACCCGCTTGAATGAAAGGAATGTTGTTCATTATCATCACGGCTTGTTGATAGTCGTAATTGTTGCGGTATTTGTGGTGGTCAAGGTAATAAGAGTATTTTTCAAGGCGTTGTTTTATCTTTGTAAAATCGTAATCCTCCGGCACGAAAAGGCAGGATATGTTCCTGCAACCCAATCCGAAATAAAGGCAGATGTCGTCTTCTATGCCCGTGATATCCGTTTGGTTGTCCAACACGGCAACGGAAGTGCGGCTTTTGCGTATTATGTGCGGAACGTTTGCAAAATATTTTTCAAAATAAAGTGCAGAGGAGTTGCTGCCCGTCGCTGTTACGGCGTCAAAGTGCAAATCTTTCAGTCGGTTTTTATCGTCGGTTAGTTCAATGCGTGATTGCAGTTCATTGCAAAAACAACACAACCTTTGTAAAAGGAAAGGTATTATGACAGAATCAGAAGATGAGAGTTTGACCGCAACTTTGCAGCCCGCAAGCAGCACACACACTATGTCGTGGAAAGCAACGGCAGGAATATTGCCCGCACATATGACAAGTATTTTTTTGTCTTTTAATCCTCTAATGCCGTATTCTTTTGTTAAAGAGTTGAGCAGCGGACGTTCAAACCAAGGGGTGAAACTGTTAACTGCACAGCGGCATTGTTGTTTTGTAAACCACGGGTTTTGAAGTTCGGCTTTGGCGAAAACGTTTTGATACAGCGGAGTGTCAATGTTTGCATTTATGTCGTCTTTCAGGCTGACGAACGCCTGAACAATATCGTTTATATCCATTATCTTTTGGCTATGTCTTTGTATATGGTCTGTAAAAGGACTTTGCCTTTGGTTTCCCTTTGCGAATCTGGGTTTGACATTACCTGCATTGAGTTGTTGTCCCACATAGTGTAGCCTGTAGAGTCTATAAAGCAAAATCCGTTGTTGAAAACATAGTAAGCGTAGTTGTTGTAAGTAGGGTTGAATATGTCGCGGGAGTAAATAAACTCGCTGCACGGCAGGTTCATCTGGGTGAAAACGGTTTTTGGTATATCCGTTTGGTTGAAAAACTTATCCGTAACCAACGGTTGTTTTATCACGCCGCCCGTAAACATTACGGGGATACGGTATTTACGCATGTCATAATCGCTTATACCCTGCGGATAAGGATAACCATGGTCGGCAACAAGCACTACAAGGGTGTTTTGCCAAAGAGGTGTTGTCTTCAATTTGTCAATAAACACTCCCAAGCACGAATCCGTATAGGCTACGCCGTTGAGATACGGGTCTGAAAACTTGTTGCACGGCACGTCAAAGGGTTCGTGCGAAGACAGAGTTAGGAAAGTAGCGAAGTAAGGCGTTTTTAAAGTGTCGCTGGTTAAGTAAGCGTACAGATATTCAAAGGTTTTGGCGTCGTTGACGCCCCATTTGTTCATGCGGTATTTGATGTCAAAGGCTTTAAAATCGGTTACGGTTTTGTACATTGAAGAATAGAAATAGCTGCGCATGTTTGCAAAGTTTATATCTCCGCCGTACAGCATGCTTGTATGATACCCCGCTGAAGTAAGAACTTTTGCCATAGTAGGCAGGCTGCGTGTCTTTTCCGGGTATTTAATTATGGACATGTCGGGTTGTGCAGGAAATCCCGTAAGCACCGAAACAATTCCCCTGTCGGTACGCATGCCGTTTGAAAAAGCATTTTTGAAGACAACGGATTCAGAAGCCAAGCGGTTTAAATTGGGGGTTACCTGCATTGAATCCACATAAGCATACGCTCCGTCAAAGGCTTTGATGACCGAAGCGGAGAAACTTTCCAATATGATGACCAATACGTTCGGCCGCGGGGTGCTTAACCATTGCAGAGTTTCGTTGTCGGTGTGGTTTAACAGTTTTTTAAATTCGTTTTGGCAATATTGGTCATCGTAGAATTTATATTTATTGGCAAAATCTTCTTGTTTTGTAAGCGAATAAACCAAAGAGAATGCAGGATTGATAGCAGCTATGTTGAGTTTTTGGTTGTCACTGTAATATACCATGCCTATATTTGCCGTTGCGGCGGAGAATCCTCCGCGTGTAAAGACAATAAACAACGGTATAAGCAATACAAGTACGGGTATATCCGCTTTTAATTTGGGTTTTACTTCAATTTGTAATAGTTTTTTTACGGTAAAATTGTGCAGAAAGTAAATAAAAGCAAAGTAGGGCAGTGCTATAAGGCAGAATTTTATCACATCGCCCGCAGTAACACTGTTCAAACTTTCGTTAAAATCCTTGAGATAGAAAATCAATGTGGAATCCATTCTGAATCCCCAGTAGGAATAAAGCACACAGTCCACTGAAAAAATAACCGTAATCACAACAGCCGTTATTACGGTGTAGATTTGGAACGCTTTTTTTAAGTTGTATGAAACAAAAGTGCGTATTAACAGCAGCAGTATGGGGATAAACGTCAGGTAAGCGGCAAAGCAAACGTCAAGTTTCAAGCCGTGCAGCACTACGTCTGTAACATCCTTGGGGTGAATGTTGTCAACGTGATTGCATAAAAGGAAAACAGGTTTTTGAACTGCACATACGGTTATCCAAAAAACGTATACTGCAAATATTAATATTATATTGTATAACGGATTATTCTTCACTTGGAACGTTTATTTTATCATTCCTCTGTTGATAAGCATGTATTTCATGTCAGGGTCTTTGCCTCTGAATTTGCGGTATTGAACATCTGCATCGTTGGTTCCGCCGTGTGCAAGTATGTAGTCTTTAAATTTGTCACTTACTTTTTGATTGAACAAATCTCCGGTTTCTTTCCATGCCATGAAAGCGTCCGCATCCAACATCTCACTCCATATATAGCAGTAATAACCTGCGGCATAACCTCCTCCGAATATGTGTGTAAAGTACGTACTTCTGTATCGGGGCGGTATTTGTTTAGGAAGATTGATTTGAAGCATGGCTTTTTGCTCAAAATCTTGTAAAGATACGGTGTCGTCAGGTGAGATTTTGTGCATTTGCATGTCCAACCATGCCGCTGCAAGCAGTTCGGTGAACATGAAACCTTGGTTGAAATTTTCCGCAGTCTGAATTTTGTTTATTATATCCTGCGGTATTATCTCGTTTTTCTCATTTTTTGCAAATGTTTTCAGCACCTCGGGTTGCATACACCAATGTTCTGCAAGTTGGGACGGCATTTCAACAAAATCGGTCGGCACACTCGTACCCGAAGTTGAAGGATAAGTGCCGTCAGAAAGAAATTCGTTGACGGCATGTCCCATTTCATGGAAAACAGTCAGTGCTTCGTCGGCGGTAAGGGTAGACCTGCCGTTGAGTTTTGCGTAGTTGAAACAAACCTGAACTATAGGTGAGATACGTTTTTGCTTGTATTTATATTGCGGAGTGAAAGTTGTACACCATGCACCCGCACTTTTGCCGTTGCGGATGTAAGGGTCAAAGTACAGAATACCCATATGGTTGCCGTCTTTGTCTTTTACTTGGTAAACATCTACGTCTTCGGCATAGGTTTGTATGTTGTTAATTTTGGTGAATGTAAGTCCGTACAGTTTGGTTATATTATCAAAACATCCTTGTTTAACGTTCTCTATCTCAAAGTACGGTCTTACCTGTTGTTCATTGAAGTTATATTTTTTGTTTTTAAGTTTTTCGGCATAGTAATACATGTCCCAACCCTTCAGTTCCGCACCTTTCTGGTCGGAAGACAACATGGATTGGAATTCTTTTATATCGTTTTTTGCAGCAACCACTGCATATTTCAGACAATTCTCCAATATACTGTCGGCATTGTGAGGGTTTTTTGCCATGCGTTGCTCCAATTCAAACGATGCAAAGTTGTCGTAGCCTAACAGTTGTGCGGATTTTGCCCGCAGATGCAGTATTTGTTCGGTTATCTTGTTGTTGTCGTATTGGTTGGCGTTGTTTGCCCTGTTGATACGGGCGGTAAAAATTTCCTGTCTTAACTTTCTGTTGTCGCAATATGTTAAAAACGGCAGCACGCTTGAGTTGTCAAGGGTGAAAATCCATTTTCCTTTTGCATTGTTTTCTTCAGCTACTTTCGCAGCGTTGTCAATAAGCCATTGCGGCAAGCCTTTTAAATCGTTTTTATCCGAAATAATAAGTTTGTAGTTCTTGGTTTCAGCCAGCACATTTGCATTATATTTGTCATTCAAGGTGACTAATTGTTGGTTGATTTTCTTCAACTCTTCTTTCTTTTCTTTGTCCAACAATGCTCCTCCGCGTACAAACGATTCGTAAGTAAGTTTTAAAAGGTGTTGTTGCTCCTCGTCCATGGTTTCGTTGCTGCGGTTGTCCCATACGGTCTTTACACGGTTGAACAGTTTTTCGTTCATTTTTATTTCCGTTTCGTGGTTGGCAATCATAGGTGAGATTTTTTCCTGCAGGGCTTGCAATTGTTCGTCGGTATTACAACCTGACATGTTTTCATATACCATAGTGACGCGTTTTAACAACCGTCCGCTGTAATCCAATGCAGCAATGGTGTTCTCAAAGTCAGGTTTTGCCTTGTTGTTAATGATGGAATCTATTTCCTTGTTGTGAATTTTGATTGCTTCTTGCAGTGCAGGTTCATAGTCGGATATCTTTATATCTTTAAAAGGTATGGTTTCATACGGAGTATCCCACTTTGCAAGAAGGATATTTTCCTGTTTTTCTTTAGTACAACTTGACATTAAACTCATAATTGACAATATGCTTACTATTATTATGTTTCTTTTCATCTTGTGTTATATGTTTATTCTTTAACGGGATTTCCGTTGTGATTTGTCTTTTTTATACGGAATTTCGGTTCTTGGTGATTTAACAATCTTTTAATGTTCTTTCTGTGTGTCCACAAAATAAATAACGCAACAATAACCGAAAATATTGCCATGGACAAAGTTATATCCTCGTGTTTAGGCAGCCAAAGTTTACTCGTTATATATAATATAGGAAAAGATATTGCCGCCGTCATGGAAGATACGGATATGTATTTGGTAAGGATAAACGTAAGAACGAAAACGGCAAGAACGAAAGGAATGATGTTATTAAACAATCCTATAACGGCACCGAGCATGGTTGCCACGCCTTTTCCGCCTTTGAATCCTGCAAATACTGGCAATGCGTGGCCGATTACCACAACAATTGCCACTGCCAACGAATAATAGGAGAAATCATTTATCCATCTCCAGTCTTTAAGGAAAGAACCGAATACATTGGATGATAGATATACTGCCACCCAACCCTTAACAACGTCCATTGCCAAGACAATCAATCCCGGTAATAAGCCCAAAACACGTATGGTATTTGTCGCTCCAGCATTGTGTGACCCCTCTTTTCTGACGTCAGTTCCATAAAAACTTTTTCCTATCCATACCGCAGAAGGAATACTTCCCAAAAGATATGCAACGATTAATCCTGTTAACAGTTGTATGCACCGCAGTATTGTAAATTGTTCCGTTATCATTTTTTATAAAAGTTGTTTAGTCATCATTGTCTTCTGAAGAAGAATCGTCTTTATAGTTAGACAATTCAATGTTTTTAATAAATGTTCTCTTCTCACTCGGAGTTGACAGACGGAATGTATATTTCTTTCCGTTAGAACCTTTAAAGTCTTTGTCTTTTGCTTTTTGTACCAAATCATTGAAGTTGTCGTCGGACGATATTGCCCCCATTGAAGTTCCGTTATATGCGAAATAATACCAATTATCCAAATCCTGTTCAAAGTATAATCTGATTTCGGTGTTGATTCCGCTTTTTATCATTTGGATTTTCGCACGTATTTTCTTATTTATTTGTACACCGTTTATTGCCGCAAGTTCTACATCGGACAGTGAAATATAGCATCTGCGTACAGGGTCCCAATTTAAATTGACATCAGTTATAAGAATGGTGTAATTCATACCTGAAGGCATTTTTTCCCATTCACCGTATTCAATTAAATTCTGATACAATTCTTCCCCTTTTTCGTCACCGTATTTGTGGTGAAGGAATTCCTGATATTTTTTAGCGTTTTCAAAATCTATGGCAGGCAGGTTCATATCTTCGTACAATTCCTTTGCCATGTAATCCAATGCCTCTTTGGAGAAAGGGAAATTGAATGCAAAAGACATTCTTATATTTGCATTTTCATTATCAGTAGTTATCTGACCATAATTGTCAGTACTTACGGCACTGCCTATAGGAATTCCCATTTGGATAGCACCTTGCCCTTTGGCCTTGCATGAAACGGACGAAACGGATAAGTAATCGGATACTACCGAATCCATGTTAGATAATTTTTCTTTTGTTGCAATGCGGTATTCTTTTGACTTTTTGTCGTATGTCAAGTATCCTTTTGCTTTCAAAAATACGTTGTCTGCTTCTTTGTCAGAGGTAAAAAATGCAGTTTTAGGCGACAGATTGTTTTCATCAAACAGTATTGATGTGGTAATACGGTTGCCGTCTACGTCAACAGGTGCTTCGTTTATAGGAATATAAATATTGTCCGCATCCAACCGAGCCGAAAATTTTAACCACGGATTCTCTTTTCCGTTATTGCAATTTAACGCTATGGTCACTCCTCCGTCAAAACTCATAACACTGTCAGGTGCAGTTACCATAAGTTTACCGAAAAATTTAAATGCGGAGTTGAGGTTCAACGGTTCAGATTTGCTTATATCGGCATATCCGACCGAATAACCAGTGGCTGGAGTTATGTCTTTGAAAAATACGGTTGTGACTTTGTTGTCCATATCCTTATAATCAATGTATCCGTTTGCGGAATACAACTTACCCGATGCGATATGGACGCGTGCATTTTTAACTCTGTGAAGTTTGGTTTCAATATTAAATATTATATCTGCCTTGTCAATGGTGTCCATTTGAGCTCCGGGGTGCAGAACTACAGCATGGCCGGCAGGGCTTATCGCTGCATCGGCGGATTTAATCAGATAAACGCCTTTGCAAAGCATTTCGTTTGTTTGTAAGTTAAGTTGTGCATTGACCGAACTGAATGTTAAAGAATCCTGTGATGGATGTGCCGAGATGAATTCCGCTCCCGGTTGAGGTAAGTCTATAATATCTTTTAAATCTTTTGATGCAACGCTGTTGTCGTTCAGTGAAGCGGAATTTTGTAATGAAAGAAGTTTTGATTTCATGTCCCATGTGAATTGGTCTACATAGCACACATATTGCAAATAAGGCAAGTCATTTTTTTGCAATCCGTTCTTTGTGGTAAAGCTTCCTTTCTCCGTAGTGTAGTTGACATTTGATTTTACGTTCGCAGCATGGAATGCTACGCTGTTGCCGTCCAATGCTATAAGAGTAAAGTCTGAACTGTCAGCCGTGAAAGAGTCGGCGTTGTATTTTATCATGTCGCTTTTGACAATCATTTCGCCCGTTTTGTTCTCTCCGTTTCCCGTTAACGCATCCGGATACACACGCAGATAGCCCGATTGTATGGATTTGTTGTTTTTGTATATGTTAAACTCTTCGGCTTTCTGCTCTACAATCATGTAACCTTGCGTATTGTAAAAATGTTCTGCCGTTTTGGTTACGTTTACTTCTGGATTGTCGTATGTGAATTTGGTGGTTTGGCAGAACATACTGTCAGGGTGGAAAACAAACATCTTGCTTTCGCTCTTGGACGAGCCGAAATAGAACCTTCCCGTACCCAAAAGACCGTTGCAGGACAAATCTATGCTGTTGTAATATTTGGCTTTGCCTCCGTAAGCCAACAATCCGTCGCTGCCCAAATCTTTTTTGAATCCCAAAGAATAATCTTTCATTACAATCAACGGTTCTTCTATAGGGTTGAATATTCCCGCCGAATGCAACACACCTTTCAATTTGATGTCATCGGTGCGGAAAGAAAACATGTTTCTTATGACAAACGGCTCCAATTCGTAGTAAAAGTTGGTTGTATCATACACTCCGTTTTGAATCTTCGGTGAATTGTAAAAAACGTAAGAGTTTTTTAAGGAAGTAAGCATAGGGTATCCGTCAATTTTTTTGACGCTTGATTTGTTGTTGGCTTCGTCTATTACCAACTGACAGTCCAAACGTTGAATAGGCGTCTGAATACGTACCAAGATGTTTGTGTCTTCAAACGACGGAACCGAGAAAGTCAAGGAGTCAATGTTAGGCATATTTATGTTGAAATTGTCATAATCAAATTTGCAATTCGTACCTGTCATGCGGAATCTGCCAGCTGCAACGGTGCCGTCGAACGAAAAATGACGGTTCTTTTGCATTACCATTTGCCCGCTTTTAGGAGTAATCCTTACGTTGTGCGAATCCGATACCGAGAAAGTGGCAATTCCGTTAAGCCGAAGGTCCATATCATATATATTAAGTATGGCATTTGCTTCTCCGTTTGCAGTGGTTGATTGCAATTGCAACACGTCGTAATCTTTTTTCTTGTTGTTTGCTTTTATGAAATCGTACAATTTGTCTTTGACAACGGCTGTTTCCCTGTACGATTCGTAGGTTACAAATCCTCCCAATGACAGATTCATCAAAAGCAATTTGCATTGGGTCAAATCCAAACCCGTATAGATGGAGAAGTTTTTGACCGTAATTTCTTTGGTGTTGTATGTGTCGGCGTAAGATTTAACTCTGTACAAAGGACTCACTTCATCAATGGCCTGTATCTTGTACCATCTGTAATCGGAATAGTAAGAGATACTTTCAATTGTGGCAAAAGCGTTGCCCGAAGGGCCTTTGACGGAAGAAAATTCTATTGTGTGGTCGTCCAAACCCGCATAAACGGCTTCCGTATATATTTCTACCTGATGGTAAGAGTCTATCCACGGGGAAGCGGATATACCTTTTTTGTTGTCGGTACACAAAATGACATGGGTGTTTTTGTTGTAGTTCATTTTCGTTCCCGGATGATAGATACTGTCTGCGTTGGTGTAGAACGTTACCTGACAATCTTCCGTTATTATACCTTCCCTTGAAAACGGATGTTCTATGGCCTTGGCAACCATGAACACATTGCCCTCTTTGTAAAAGACCAACCGTGCAGGTTCTTTTTGAGAACCCGTTCCCAAAAACCTTCCTCCCTGCTGCGAAAAGCCGCCTACGTAGTCTACGTTAGGAAATACGCTTTTTATATATTCGGTTTTTTTGTACGAAGTGAACTTCGGAAAACGCGAATCCTTACTTGTTTTGTCCGTTATCCTGTCTTCAAAAACTCCGTCAAGGGTATAAGAAAAATATTCTTTGTTTGTAAAAGTCACACTGTCGGCCGTAAAGCCTGCGGATTTCAATTCAACGGAATAATCTTTGATTTTGGCATAAACACTGTCGGTGTTCAACCCGCTGCGTTCCCAATTGACAGTACCGCCGTGGCCTTCCCAAGAGTTTTCCATCAGATAAAGCCTTCCCGTTGTTGCATAAACGGTGTTTTTACCCTTTTGGGCGGAATAGGTTAAGTTGATAGGGGAGGCGAAGTCTGCATACACGCCGCGTGAAGGGTCGTTGCGGAATATATAGCGCGAATCCCTGTCAAAAGACCATGAAACCGTTTTGGACTTGTAAAGACAATTGTCCGCAAGAAGATTGTACGTGGCTTTCATGGCTTCGTTGTAAATCTTTATGTTGTGTTTTTCCAAATATGTCTGCATGCCTTTGAGCCATTGGTTGTAACTTTCCGCCGACTGATTGCTGGATGCAAAGGCTATTTGTGTCTGTAAAAATTCATAAAACCCCGACCTTGCCCTTATGTTTTTCTTCAACATGAGTTGCGAGAGCTTGATTACGTCTTTTTTGTGCTGGGAATTGAAAGTATTCCATACACTGTCGTATTGCAAGATGATGGCTTCCCATTCTTTTTTCTGGTCTTTGTTCATGTTGGGGTCGGTTTTGTAGAGTTGTTCCAATTCCGATATGTATTTGTCAGCATCGGACGAAAAACTGTTGAAACGCTGTGCGAACAAAGTAAGCGAACAAAGCGTCAGAAATGATATTGCAATAAATTTTTTCATCTTTTCCATCATTGTTTTTTTAATACTGATAAAGCCCATCCGTCTTTTACGGATTGTTTATATACGGCGAAATTAAGTGTTGCGGCTTTTGCATTCAACTCTTCGGCATCCTGCGGGAAAAAACCGCTCAAAACCATTAATCCGTTGCTTTTTATTTTTTTTGCATATGCCTCCATATTGTCAAGCAATATGTTCAGGTTTATGTTGGCTATGAATATGTCAAAGTTTATATCCTTGCTTATTGCTTCGGACGAGCCTAATTTTACGGTTATGTCCGCATTGTTGCTTTTGGCATTGTCAAGTGCGTTTTGAAAAGCCCAACTGTCAATGTCTATAGCCTCAACATATCCGGCACCCATCTTCTTGCAAAGGATGCCCAACACCGCCGTGCCGCATCCCATGTCCATAACGTTTTTGCCTTGCATGTTCAGAGCGGAAAGAAATTCTATTATCAAAGCGGTGGTAGGGTGGTTGGCTGTTCCAAACGATTGGCATGGGTTGATGATTATGTCATATTTCACCTTACGGTAAGGTTGGTTTTGTTTTCTTATATGACAAAAATCACCGAACTGTACGCTCGGAGAAGTTTCTTCCCACAATTTGTTCCAATTCTCGTCCTTGATAAAGACAATATCGTACTTTATCTGGCTTTTGTTCTCAATGTACGAATTGTCTATTGCCTTTTGAATATTGTCTGAAGAGAAATCTTTTTCGGGACAATAGGCTTCAAAAGCATTTGCCTCCTCTTTGTCGACAAAACTGTCAAAACCGAAAGGCAGCAAAGCATTTTTGAGCAAATCAGCATCAAAATTCCTTGCCTTTAAGCCCAAAGAAAAATTTACCTGATAGTAGTTCATAAATTATTGAAAACTACAAGCAATCTCTATAAAGTCTTTGCTCTTCAGCGAAGCCCCGCCTATAAGACCTCCGTCCACATCTGGCATTGCAAACAATTCCGCTGCGTTTTTTGCATTGCAACTTCCGCCGTAAAGAATTGACACTTCCTGGGCAACGTCATCATTGTATTTGTCGCAAATCAGTTGACGTATAAAAGCGTGAATCTCCTGCGCCTGTTCTTTGGTGGCTGTTTGTCCCGTTCCTATAGCCCATACGGGTTCGTAAGCTATGATACATCTTTGCATATCGTCCGCTTTCAAATGGAAAATGCCCTCTTCCATCTGCGTACGTATCACTTCAAAGTGTTTTTCGTTCTCCCTTTGCTCCAAAGTTTCACCTACGCACATTATAGGAGTGATGTCTTCGTTGAGAAGACGGTCTATTTTTTGAGCAATGTCAAAGTTGGTTTCCTTGAAATATTTTCTTCTTTCGCTGTGACCTACAATGCAGTAGTCAACTCCAAGACTTTTAAGCATTGTTGCACTTACTTCGCCCGTGTAGGCTCCGTTTTCAAACTTTGAAACGTTTTGGGCTCCCGTGAAAAAGTCGCCGTCTTCGCTTACGTCGCTCACAAGTTCCAAATAAGGAAACGGAGGACAGATGATAACGTCCACATCCGAAGTATCAAAATTTCTTAATTGTTCGGCAATGTTGTTTATCAAATCATCGGCTTCGGGAAACAGTTTGTTCATTTTCCAGTTGCCGGCAACAATGTTTCTTCTCATGGCATTATATATTTTATATACATTATACTTATCATAAAACAATTTACAAATGCAAAGATATACATTTTTTCTTAAATAGCCGCAACTAAACTCAAAAACCTAAATAAAGTGCGTTTTTCAGCAAATAAAAAACTCTTTTCGGATTCTGTTTTTAAAAAACATATGTATTTTTTCAAAAAAACATATGAATTTTAATCAAAAAACATATGTTTTTCGTTTCAAAAACATATGTTTTTTATTTTTCGTTTCTGAAAACAGAGTTGTAAAACAAAGAAAAAACTCCGTGTTTTTGCTTTTGAAAAGAAAAATTTTACAATTTATACATTATTATATTATTATTACAAATAATTTTATTATTTTTGCATCAAATTATTTGTATGATGAAAAGGTATATATTGATAGTTGCAGCATTGTTTACGGTTGTTGCACTTACTTCTTGCAAGAGTTTGGAAGAATCAACTTTTGCTTCGGATTACCAAAATCCTACTTTGTTGCCGCGTCTTACGTGCTGGATAGACCAACCTTCGTTTGAAAACGCATACGGAGCCAACTCATGGTCGGCAAAACCCTCCGATGATTTGCAGCATCCGTACGGAATGACCGAAACTCCTTACGGCAAAGGCGTATATGAGGTTACGGAAAAGACAAGTCTTTATACCGCCGAAAAGAGAATACAGGACGCCTGTACGATATTCGTACACGATGTATACGAAAATATATGCGACCCCACAACCCGCCGTGCAGGTAACATAGTGTTGCGTGCGGGAGCCATATATTGCAAAAACAATTACAAATGGTCATGGTTGAGCGGTTTTACCTTGGGTATTCTCAATGCAATGGGTATGCCTATGTGTTCCAATACTACGGAATTGGAAGTTATAGTGGAGATATACGATTTGAGGGACAATCTTGTTGCCCGTTTTAACGAAAGGGGATATGCCAAATATCCAATGGCGGCTTATCACGGATACTACGAATTTCAACGCAAAGCAGCCGATATGGCGTTGCAGGACGGTTTGATTAAAATAAAAGAGATGATAGACCGTGACTATTCCATGATTGTTTCCAAATTAAAATAGTTTTGTCTGATTTCAATAAGGAATGACATGTTGTGAAATTGCGGAACAGAAAAATAGTGTTGATTGTGTCATGTTTGCTGTCTATTTGCGGACGGACACAGGATATTCATTTTTCTTCCACAGGCTTTAATCCCATGTTTTTCAACCCATCTATGACGGCGTTTATGAACAACAGATTCAGGTTTTCCACCATTTACCGCAACCAATGGCAGACAGTGTCGCCGGGTTACAACACTTTCTTTGCCTCATTGGAAGCCGTAGCCTATGCAAATATAGACTACTCGCGGTGTTTGGGCTTGGGAGTGGGGTTTACCAGCGATGTAGCAGGCTCGCTTTCGTTCGGAGAAAGGGATATTGCCGTTTCGGGTTCGTACTACATGTCTTTGGACCGTCACAACCGCACTTACATAAGTTTCGGTGTGCAGGCAATGCGTAAGAATTGGTCTGTGGATATACAAAAGGCTGAATTCAACCGCGAGGGTTCATATGACGACCAAATACGTTATGACAATCTTAGCACTTTTGACGTTTCTTTCGGTGCGGCATTGCAATACGCTTCGGACGAGCAACATTTGTTTTATGCAGGCGTAGCATGCTTTCACGTAAATAGGCCTTCCATGTCTTATTTTGATGATACGGATTTGTTTCTGCACAGACGCTTTTTTGCAAACCTGTCTTACATGTTTCCGTTTTCCGACAGTGAGAGCCTGAGTTTAAACCCGCAGATATTTTTCCAACACCAAAACAATTTCAACGAACTTCTTGCGGGCGGGGAAATACTTTTGGATTTGGACAATTCGGTGTTTAACCGCAAGATAATGTCATTGGGGTTGCATTTAAGGAATACGGAGGCAATCGTAGTGTCGCCCAAATTCCGTTACAATGATTTTTGCGTAGGATTATCCTACGACGTAAATATTTCAAAGCTCAACAAAGTGTCGCATACTTACGGCGCGGTGGAACTTTGGCTGAATTATTCGTTTAATATTCATAATTACAAACAACAAACAACTAAAATACCATGTCCAATATTCTGAAAAAAACAGTGTTGTTGCTGACGGTTGCAGTTTTTGCGGCCTTCGGGGCAAATGCACAGGAAAAATATGCCAGAGAATACGAACAGCAGGGCGATAAAGCCATGCAAAAGCAGCAGTATATGCAGGCTTACGAATATTACAAGTTGGGAAGAAAATTCGTAAAGCAGAATCTGTCGCTTATGTATAAGTGCGGAGAGGCTTGTTTGCAGATGAAAGATTACGACAAAGCGGAATACTGGTATCAGAAAGTGATTATAGAGAACGATACCGTGGATATAAACAACACTTATCCGTATTTGTATCTGCATTTGGCACAAAGTGCCGTTTGCAACGGCAACATCATTCAGGCACAAAGCTTCCTTAACACCTGTCTTTTGGATTGTAATGACATTGAAATCAGAAAAGCCTGCAAAAAAGAGCTGGAACGTATAGATTGGATAATAGATAACGACACTAAAACCGATTATGTTATCACCAATTTGGGAAAAAACGTCAACGATGCTTCGTCCCAACTCAACACTTTCATACTTAACGACAGTTTGATGATATATACTTCGCCAGTATACAAGACTAAAGTCCACAAAGGGCAGACATACTACACCGATATATACAACCAACTGTATTGTTCCTTTGTTGACGGCGATTATTACACACCGGGCAAGCCTCTGATGTGGGGAGAGATTAACAAAAAGAAAACCGATTGCGGTGATTTGTTTTTTGACACCAATACATTCACGGCCTACTTTACTTATTCCAAGATAAAAAACAACAAAAAGACAACCGCCATTTACTATTCGGCGTTTAATTCCTCAACAAACAAGTGGTCAAAACCGCAAATCTACAAACCCTTGGAAGACGACAAGCATTCGTATTCGCATCCCGTGACCGTAAAACAGGGCAATCAGTATCTGATGTATTTTGCTTCAGACCGTGAAGGCGGCTACGGCAATATGGACATATGGTATATAGATATGAATCTTGCCGATGTAAAACCCGTTAACTTGGGTGCGGAGATAAATACGGCGGGTAATGAGATAACGCCTTTTTATTTCGCAAAAGACAGCACTCTTTACTTTGCTTCCGACACTCATTTGGGATTCGGCGGATTTGATATATTCAAATCCAAAGGTTTTGCTTCGTCTTGGCAAAAACCGCAGAACCTTATGATGCCTATAAATTCACCTGCCAACGACATGTATCCTTTTATTGCAACATGCGAATGCGAAGGCTATTTCACATCCAACCGTCCTACCGAAAACAATGAGGACAACAAAACCTGTTGCAACGACCTTTATCGTTTCAACTACGTACCTCCTGCAAAGCCGTACGTACCCGTAGCGGTTCAACAGCCTGCAAAGCCGAAATTTGATACGCTTACACAACTGCCCGTAGCCCTTTATTTCCACAACGATTCGCCCGATGCGGGCAGCGAACTGCCTACCACCCAAACTTCATACCAAGATTGTTACAAGCTTTATATATCTTTGACCAACCAATATAAAGCCAACCGAACCAAAGGCATGGATGACTCGTCGGCTGCGGCACGTCTTGCCGAGATTGATGAGTTTATGAACGGCAAAGTAAAACAGGGATTGGAAAAACTTAACGCTGCGTTGGACTTTATATATGACAATTTACAGCAGGGTAAACATATAACAATACAAATCAAAGGCTATTGTTCGTCATTGTCAAGTACGCAATACAACCACCGCTTAGCCCAACGTCGTATAGCAAGTGTTGAGAACTATATGCGGTCGTACCGCGGCGGAATACTTGCTTTGTATATGGATACGCAGGCCCAGGACGGCAAACCTATGCTTGAAACCGAACATTTGGCAATAGGCAAATTGCAAAGCACATCGCCCGACCCGGAAGAGTTGGAAGCCAAACGCAGCAGTGTTTATCTGCCGTCTTCAATGCAGGAAAGACGTATAGAGATTCAGGAAATACACGTACGCAATTAGCGTCATATTCTGTTGGACATGTACTGCAAAACATTTTTTTATGCTTTTGTTTCTTTGCTTGCGGCATGTTTGGTTTTGGGATGCAGTTCAAAGAAAAACGAACTTGAGCAGGCAGGACTGAAAGGCAATGTAAAATCGTTGCGGGAGATAACTTATCAGGCCGTAGGCAATAATGATACCGTTGTCAAGGGCGATGTGGTCATGGCCGAAGACATAAAAAACTATTATGCCGAGTACAACCGCAGCGGCAATATGCAGCAATTGATTAACTATGACAATAACAACGAACAATCGTCACGTTGGATATTTTTCTACGATGCTGACGGCAAGGCATTGGGCGGCAATTACTATCATGCCGACGGCACTTTGTTGGATTCAACCTACTATGTATACGACCGCAGGGGCAATATAACGGAGTATTATCACTATCTGGCTGACGGCAAACTGAAGAGCAAGATTTTTTCCGACCACGACCGCAGGGGAAACGTTGTAAGCGAGAGGTTTATAACGCCTGACAACATAACAGAACGCACAACCAAATGTAAATACAGCGGAAACAATCTGACGGAAGACCAATCCTATGCTTCGGACAATAGGCTTGTGTATTTCAGCCGTTATGAATACGACCGGGAAAACAATCTTGTCAAACAGACAATATACAATGCCGACAGTACAGTCAATTCTTCGGGTATTTACACCTACAACAAACATTCGGATATGATTTCCTGCACTTCGCACAACGGCACGGGACAGGAACTGCACTACACTTACACATATCTTTATGACCATATGCAGAATTGGATTCAGAAGATAACCTTCCTTAACGGCGAAGCAGTGTTTTTAACCGTCCGACAGTTTGAATATTACAAATAAAAAACGCCTTTCAAAAGGCATTGCACCGAAATAAAGCCGCACTTAAAAATAAAAATACATATGTTTTTGAATTAAAAAACATATGTATTTTAAACAAAAAACATATGTTTTTTTGAAAGAAAACATATGTTTTTTATTTTTCAATTCAGATTTTGCTGCGTTTATCAGTCGTTGCGGAACATTGATTTCAACATCTCCGCTCCGTCTTTGTCGGGCATTATGTTTAAATCCGCATCTATTTTCAGTTTAACGCTGCCGTCGTTGTTCACACCCTGCAACGCATCAATATTGGCGTATACTTTGTTTTTTTCGTTTATGCGGACAAACTTGTTAGCGTCGGTCAGGTCAACTATACTTTGAAATTCATTGAAACAGTTTATCCTGTCACCGTTGAAAAGAATGATTTGGGTTTGCTTGCCTGCCTGTCTTAAAAGGGCAATGTCAAATTGTGATATTTCCCTTGTACCTTGCTGAACGTTGAAAATAATAGCGTCCGAAGTAAAGACGTCGTCTTTGTAAAACAATTTCTGTATTACGTTGCCGCTTTGGTCATACACCAGCCACATTCCCTGTTTCTGCCCGTTTTCAAACTGACCTTTTACTTTCAGTTTCTTGTCAAATCCGTATTCGTTGTATTCGCCGTCCAACAAATCGTCTTTGTAATATGCCGTGTAATAGCCTTCGGCGTACAAAGATTTGAAAAATTCTCCGTTTTTCTTACCGTCTTTGTATTCGGCGGACATCACTATGTTTTTTCCGTCGTTGTCCCAATTTGTTTCCTTACCGTTTTTCAGTCCGTTCTTGTAGTTTTCCTCCGTAATCTTGATTCCTTTTTGGTTGTGGTATATCCAAACGCCTTCTTTTTTCTTGTTGATATAGTTGCCCTCGGCTTTGATTTTGCCGTCTTTGTACAAAAGTTCGCAGTGCATCTTACGGCCTTTGTCCGAATAGGTGTTGCGTCTTTCCAAGACGCCTTTTTTGTTGTAATAAGTGAACTCTCCCTCTGGTATACCGTCTTTGTACGTTCCTTTGGACGTAGTTCCGTTGGCTTTTTTTGTTATCCATTCACCCTGTTTTCTGCCTTTGTCATCGGTTTTGTTGGTTTGGGCATAAGCAACAGTGGTTGTAAGGCACATAAAACCTGCAACCAAACTCAAAATTAATCCGTTTCTCATTTTGTTATAAATCATTTAAAGGTTATTATTCTCAATATACTCTGCGAATTGCAGCAGTGTTTTGAATGTCATGTCCGTCATTTGACTGTCAACATCCGTTTCGGTGCCGTTGTCTATAAATATTGTTGTCATACCGCACCGTTTGCCGAAAATCATATCCGGCATTGTGTCGCCTACCATCACGCTGTGGGAAAACACTATCTGCGGAAAATCCCTTGCAGCCATGAATGCCATGCCTACGTTGGGTTTTCGGTTTGGGGAAGATTGCGTTTTAAGGTCAGGACAATGGTAAACCTTGTCAATTCTTCCGCCTCCGGCCTCAATGTCTTTTACCATCAAGTCAGTCAACGCCTCAAAATCTTCCTCGGTTATAAGTTTTTTACCTATACATTGTTGGTTGGTAACTATAAATATGTAGGAAAAATGCCGTGCAAGCATCTTCAGGGCTTGTTTAACCCCGTCTTTGAATTGAAATTCGCTGTACGAAAGAATGTATCCTCCGATTTTTCTTTCGTTGATAACTCCGTCACGGTCTAAAAACAGAGCCGATGTCGGTTTTAGTACAAATTCTGATGTCATTTCTTTGTGAACAGTGTTGATTCGACTTCCTCACAAATGATGTGTCCTATCATTATGTGGGACTCTTGTATACGCGGAATGTCGGTTGACGGTACGTTGATAAGAATGTCTGCTATATCTTTCATCTTACCTCCCGTACTTCCCGTCATGGCAATGGTATACATGCCTTTGTTTTTAGCTTCAAGCATTGCGTTGATTATGTTTTGCGAGTTGCCCGAGGTGGAAATTCCCACCAAAACGTCCGAAGGCTTGCCCGAAGCCTTGACCATACGGCTGAAAACTATGTCAAACGAGTAGTCATTGGACACTGCCGTCAGATAGGACGTGTTCACATGCAACGCTTCTGCGTAAAGAGGTTCGCGGTCAAAGTAAAACCTGCCCGACAATTCGGCTGCAAGGTGTTGACAGTCGGCTGCACTGCCTCCGTTTCCGCAAAACAAAACTTTGCCGTTGTGTTTGTAACAGTCAACAATCACATCCACGCTTTTTTGTATGCTTTCCAATACGTGAGATTGATTAAGCAATTCCTGTTTTACTTTGATTGACTGTTCTATTATCTGTTGTATTTTCATAATAATAAAATATTATAAGATTAAAAATTGCATTCCTTTTCTATAAGATAATGGTTGCGTGAGGGGGAGTTGCGTCCTATGAGTTCGGCAAGAAATCCCGTTAAGAACAGTTGTATACCTATTGCCACAGTGCAAAGAGAGATGTAGAAATAAGTAGTATCGGTTATCTTACGCATAGGTATTCCGTGATATATGGCAATGAGTTTTTGAACTCCCAACACAATGGCTGCAAGTATTCCTATGATAAACATCACCGAACCTATGGCTCCGAAAAAGTGCATGGGCTTTTTACTGAACTTGGAAACGAACATTATGCTCATTAAATCCAAATATCCGTTGATAAATCTGTTCATGCCGAATTTTGAAGTGCCGTATTGGCGTTTTCTGTGCTGGACTACTTTTTCTCCGATGTTGGTAAATCCCGCCCATTTGGCAATAACGGGTATGTATCTGTGCATTTCGCCGTAAACTTCTATGCTTTTAACCACTTCTTTTTTGTATGCTTTCAGCCCGCAATTGAAATCATGGAGTTTTATTCCGCTCATCATTCGGGTAGTGGCGTTGAAAAGTTTGCTCGGAATGTTTTTGGCTAACTTGGAATCGTATCTTACCTTTTTCCAACCCGATACCAAATCAAAATTGTCTTGTTTTATCATCTTAAACAATCCGGGTATTTCGTCCGGACTGTCCTGTAAATCCGCATCCATTGTGATTACAACATCTCCGGAGCAGTGTTCAAACCCTACATTCAACGCAGCACTTTTGCCGTAATTCCGTCTGAACTTTATTGCTTTTATGCATGGGTTGGCTTTTATCAACTCTTCAATCTTTGAAAACGAGCCGTCGTTGCTTCCGTCGTCCACCATGATTATCTCATATGTGAAATGATTGTCCTCCATTACTCTTTTTATCCAATCGGTCAAAGGTGCGACGGATTCCGCTTCATTATATAAAGGTACTATGACTGATATGTCCATATTGTAATTTGTTTTTGACTTATTTAACAGAAGATTTTTCGTTTCTTAATATGATTCCGCTTACAAAAGCCCACAAAATACCCATCACAATGTTGAACACAACGGCTTGCATTGCCAATGCAGAATAGCCGCTCATGGATTCAAACTGTTCTTTTGTATAAGAAGAGTATTCGGGTATGTTCATAAGTTTTTGCATGCACCTTACACTCATCTGCGTATCTATAGAACGGGCGTAGAAATACATAAACACTCCGTAAACAACGGATGCAATGCAAGCAGAATAGAATGTAAGTAAAAACAATTCTTTAAAAGTTATTTTATTGTCTTCCAATTTCGTTTTGTAATGTACGCCTGCAGCAATCATACATGCAAGCAATGCGATGTTGTCTACCATGGACAGCGGGGAATCGGCAGGCATTTTGACAAGAAAACGTATCAATAACACCAAACTCATTATCACTCCCGTTGCAATGCCGTATTTGACCGACATCTTTTGATACGGTCCGTGCATAACGGATTCGTATTTCCGTACAATCTTTTTCATCTCTTTTGAAATAATCTTTCGTTAATTTTAATACACAAACAAGACAGTAAAATATAGATAACGGAACTTATCAAACTACTGATAAACGTCGTAATAATAAAAGATATTTTCATAAGTATTGCAGTTGATGGATTGTTTGCAGAAGAGTAGTCAATACCCATGGAATCTTTCAGCATCTTTGCAGCATCGTACATGTAATTATCAAAAAACAACGGGTCTAATTTTGCAATCAGCAGTATATAATATAAGGAGTAGAAAACTGCGATGACCAATGCCGCCAAAAAACCTATATAAAACAATCTTAAAAATGTGGCAGGCGGGTCTAAAATACGCTTGTATTGTATCAGCATGAAGATAATAAGCAGCATTTGTATGAAAAAGTAAATGTCGGAGAAGATGTTTTGTTTGTCAAGATGGGTATAAAATCCTGTTAAAAGTAATATAAAAGTTATAAAACCTATGATACTTCCCCATCTGAACGAGTAATTAATGTATTTTCTTTTCTCTTCGGTCATGTCTTTGTAAGTTTTATCATCGTTAAGTTAGGTTTCTATTTTACCGTAATCTCGTCTGCAAACACCCAAGAGGGTTGTGTGTACGACGGATGCCATTGCGGAAGGGTTTTAGTGGCGTTTACAATAAATTTAATGTAACGGAAACTGTCTTTACATGTAAATGTATACTCTTTTATTGTAGGATTGTGCTTGTTATATCCGTCTGCGTCTTGTTTACCAAGCGAATGAAAGTTCTTGCCGTCTGAAGATACCAAGCACTCAACTGAAAACGGATGCAAAATCCAACTCTTCGGAACGTTCAATGTAGATATGCTGATTTGTTTGTCATAAACCGTTGTATCCAAATCAACATCCAACGTAAAATCTTTGCCTTGCCATCCTAACCAAAGCATTTTGTAATCATCGCTTCCCTTAACTCCGTCGGTCATTACCTGAATATCGCCCGATGAATACAGTACGGACGGATTTACATTGGCATAAACTTTCTTTTTAAACGCAATATTGCCCGAAACATCGTTGGTTATAATCCGTTTTGTTGCCGCATAGTATTCGTGCGGAGTCAATCCGCTTTCGTTAATATCCCTTACCTGTGCAACATTGCAGGTGTTGTAAAATTGTTCCAGCATGTCAATCATATCACCTTTCACTTGCCAACGGCCGTTGTTTGTTGTAAACCAACCGCGTTCGCCGTACATGTCGGTTTTTGCTATTTCCATGCATGCATATTGCAATGCAAGCCGTGCAATTCTTACTCTGATTAAACTGATGCTGTCTTCGCTGCATGCAAACTCGGCTTTGTTGAACAAATCATTGCAAACACTTAAATTAAAGTCGGAAAGAATATTGTCTTTGTAGCGTACAGGGGAACCGTATATGTCCAAAACGACGCTGTCTTTCGCTTTCTTGGCGGCTTGTTCCAAAAAACCGATATACATCTGTATATAAGGGGAAGCAGGTCCGTAGTAAGCGTCGCAAAACTCCTCCGTGACTTTGTCGGCATTGATTTGTGGATTCCAAAGCAACTGACTGATAAGATATGTTTTCAATTCGGACAGTTCATGTCCCGTATCACTGTTGGATTGTTGGAAATGCTCAAAGGCATTGTTGTTTACAAAAAACTGTATGTTGGGTTGAAGAACATGCAAGTTAGGAAACGGACAAAGATAGTACGCAAAATCAACGTCATAATCCCAAAGAAAGATGTTGTTTGTCACTTTGCCCCATTGTTTTAAGTCGTAAGCAAAACTGCCTTCCCCTTTGCCTTGCTCTTCTATGGTTTTGTTACGGTCAGCCTCTATCGTGCAGAGCATTATCTGCACATTGTTTTCGGGTTTTAACCCTTCGGGACATTTTCTTGAGTATTGGTAAGCCAAGGTTGAGATTGTCTTGTCGGGGAATGCCTTTGCCATCTTGTTGACAAACAAAATTATGGGAGCGGAAGGCGATTTG
The DNA here is from genome assembly GCA_017934545.1 of Bacteroidales bacterium. Taxonomy (GTDB): domain Bacteria; phylum Bacteroidota; class Bacteroidia; order Bacteroidales; family P3; genus Scybalousia_A. The sequence goes on along the minus strand of JAGBJI010000008.1, from coordinate 314,237 downwards.
TATTGATTGATAACCGACATACATTTTTCACAATGGCAATACGTGTAGTTATCTTCCTGTGATACGCTCCACAATTGCTTGTCGGGTTGAAGCATCATCTGATTGCGGAGATTTGTTTTCATAATTTCAAACACTTCGTCGTTACTCCAACACACTTGGTCGCGGCTCCGCTGATTTGATTCAAGCAAAGCAAAGTATTCGGGGTGGGTTTCAAAATATTCTTTGTCGTCAAGGAGTTTTTTAGCCGTGTGTACAAAAAATCCGTTTGCGAAATAATCTTCAGCCAATGTGTTTTTAAGCCAACGGCACATGTCTTTGTCTTTGCGGACAAACGTTCCTCTGACCTCTCTGAACGAGTTGGGAGTTTTGTATGTGTATCCGTCAAAATCCCTTAATATTATGTCGCCTCCGATAGGGTGATACTCACAGTTTTTTGTGAATCTGCGGACGTGAAGATATTTTTCCAAAAAGTCAATCACGGAATACATGGTGTACAAATCGTCTTCGCAGTTGAAGACCAACGTTTGATTGAAACGTTTCACTCCTACGGTGTTTTTATCCTTGATTGTAAAATCTTTGACGGGCGTTGTGCCGATGTGTATCTCTTCTTTGTGACGGTTTCTGCACTTGTTGACGATGGGAACTTTCGCTCCGCTTATTTTATATATGTATTCCTGCATCAATTGTGCAGCATAAATTTCGTTATCCGTCGCTTTGTCGGAAACGACTATATGATATTTTGTTTCACCGTGCGAAACCAAACTCACGTCTTTACGGTTTGACGCACACGAAGTGCAAAATACCGCCGCAATGGTTAAAATCAAGTAATTAATCCGTTTCATTGTTTTATTGTTGTTTCGTTTTGTTGTTTTCTTTTTGTGAATGCAACGCTGTCGCCCCACTCTTTGTAAAGAATTTTGTGCGAAACAGTGTGCATACGTATGTCAAGACAATTGTAGCATTGCTCGGGAGTGTCATGTACGCATGCTTTGTCGGGGTAAATGGAATATTCTTCGCGGTTTTCCTGCGGAGAAAGGTTAGGCATTATTACGTTTGCACCCGCAACAACGGCTTTCTCCCTGCCCAAATCATCAATGGTTTGGTTGGCTGTCGCACTGACCATATTGATTTCGGGCATGACTAATCTTAAAACCGCAATCATCTTCAAAGTCATTGACATTCTTTCTTCCTTGCTCGGAATCAAATCCCTGTATTGCCATAAAGGCGTGTCAGGGTGGGGGATAAACGGACCCATGCCCACCATTGCAACGTCTTTTTGTTGAAAAAACAAAATATCACGTGCCAAATCTTCCGTAGTTTGAAAAGGCAGCCCAATCATCACTCCCGTGCCTGTCTGATAGCCTGTCTTTAATAATGTGTCTATACATTCCATGCGTTTTTTGAATGAATGTACGGAATCTTTGGGGTGTATTTTGTAATACAGTTCTTCGTTTGCGGTTTCAATTCTCAATAAATAGCGGTGGGCTCCCGCATTGAACCAACGTCTGTATGTTTGTTCGCTTTGTTCGCCGCACGAAAGAGTTATGCCTATTGTGCCTTGCGAGCGGCGTTTTATTTCTTTGACCAAGTATTCTATCTTGTCTGTAAAGTGTTTATCCTGCCTTTCGCCGCATTGCAACGCAACAGAGCCGTAGTTTAACTTTTGAGCCAGTTCAATGCACTGAAAAACCTGATTGTCCGTCATTTCGTAGCGGTCAACGGCGTTGTTGTCCTTACGCAACCCGCAATACAGGCAGTTTTTTCTGCATTTGTTGGAATATTCAATCAATCCCCGCAGATGAACGTTGTTGTCTAAAAATTTGAGTTTGGTTTCCAACGCTTTATCCAACAACATTTTCATCTCTTCTCCCTTTACGGAAAGAAGCGTTACGATTTCGCTTTCGTTAAACGTGCGTTTTTCAAGCAGTTGTTGGATATTTGTCTGCATACAATATATTATTTACAGGTTGCAAAGATACGAAATTAAAGCATTAAATCACAAAAAAACGTTAAAAATATTGCCAATTGAGAAAAAAGTTGTAATTTTGCATTCGGGTAAGTCTTGTACGACCAGCTCCCTTTGAATTTCCCCAGGTCTTGACCGAAGCAAGGATAAAAAGGTTGTAGCGGTGCGATATGAGTAGCTTACCCTTTTTTCGTGTCCGCTTGTTACCCTGTGGCAATATTTTCAGAACCTAAAAATAAAAAACATATGTTTTTTTCTTCAAAAACATATGTTTTTTGATTAAAATTCATATGTTTTTTTGAAAAAATACATATGTTTTTTTTAAATGGAATCAGAAAACAATTTTTTAAAACCGTAATTAAGATTATTCTTTTATGAAAATAATTTTTTGGATTGACGGACGGGTATTTAAAAAAGCGGGGTTTGTGGGCAGAAAGCGACAAAAAACAAAGTTTAAAAACGGAAAAAGTGAAAAAAATTGCAAAATTTTATGTTAAATAAGAGAAATGTCGTACATTTGTAATTTGGAAAAATTGTAAACGATGCTGTTTTCACAGGTAAAAGGACAAGAAGAATTAAAGCAAAGGATAATCTCCGTTATTGACGCTAACCATTTCCCGCATGCCATATTGCTTTCTGGCAAAGACGGTTACGGCAATTTGGCCATGGCTTTGGCTGTTGCCCAATACATAAGTTGCACCGACAAACATCACGGCACGGATTCCTGCGGTCAATGCCCTTCGTGCAGAAAGTACGGCAGATTGATTCACCCCGATTTGCACATGATTTTTCCTACAACCACTACTTCAAGCGTGAAAGCGAACAATGAATCGGCGTTGTTTACCGACAAATTCCGTCAGTTTGTTTCGGAAAACGGAGCATACTGCACTTTGGGTCAGTGGCATACATATATGGAAAGCGACAGAAAACAAGGCGTCATCAACGTAAAAGATGCTGACAAAATAGTTTCGCAATTGACGCTCAAACCATATGAATCGACCGTAAGGACAATGCTTATATGGAATGCTGACAAGATGAACAACGAAGCTTCGGACAAGATTCTTAAGATTTTGGAAGAGCCTTATCCTAATACGGTGTTCATTTTGACCACCCAACACAAAGAACGTATCATTCCTACAGTGCTTTCGCGTGTCCAACAGATAACCGTGCCGCCGATAGATAACGTTTCAATGCAGGCAATTGTCAAAGAAATGTTCCCGGATATATCACAAGACGAGTTAAATCTGAAAATATCGGTTGCAAACGGTGATTTCACTGCACTGAAAAACATAGATTCTTTCCGTCAACAAGAACTCAGACAGATATTTGTGGACATCAACCGCATTGCTATGATGTATTCCAAACATATCTTGGAGTTGACCGTCTATGCGGAGGAACTTTCCAAGCGGTCAAGGGAAGATTTGACGGAGATTTTTGACTATTATGCAAACACAATTGATAAATGCTTCCTGTTTAATAATAATGTATCTACGGATTATCACCCGTTGTTTTGGGCGGACGGCAAGTTTAAGGACAAATTTCCGTCATTCATTACCGCAAACAATATAGAGGGCATTTATAAATTGACGGAACAAACACAACAAAACATAAAATACAATGCCAATGCGAAAATCAATTTGACCGATACCTTGATTAAATTGGGACAATTGTTGGCTAATAGATAAATAAACGTAACTATAAATGAATAACGACTTAAATAATAAACAAACGGACGTTGTTGCAGCAGAGTCTTCTGCGGAAATATCACCAAACAAACAACAACCCTCCGTTGCCAAACAGCAATCCGGCAGAATAAATGTCAACGACGGCTCGCAGGAAGACAAGATATATTTCGGCGAACAGTTCGTCCATCCTTATTTTGACGAAGACCCGTCGCTGGGATTGCTGAAAAAAAACTATCAGGAACCCTCTACCTTGATGCACGGTTGCTCCTGCGTTCCGCAGAGTTACCAAACGGTTTCGCGGCAGGACTTGAACTCGTGCGAAAAACTGCACGTAACCAATTGGATGGAGAACGTCAAACCGCCTTCTGCACAAGGATATTTTGATTATGTGGAAGTAAGGTTTAAAAATTCGCACAAAGATTTTTACAAAATACCCGAAGGGTTGGAAATAACGGAGGGTGACATCGTTGCAGTTGAGGGAACACCCGGACACGACATAGGCATAGTTTCGCTTACGGGTGAATTGTGCCGCATACAAATGAAAAAGAAAAAAGGATTTAATATAGACAATGTAAAAAAGCTTTACCGCAGGGCCAAATCTTCCGATATTGAGAAGTGGATAGAGGTGATGAAAAAGGAAGATGCTACATTGTTTGCCACCAGAAAGATGGCTTTGGACGGCAACTTGGACATGAAAATCAACGATGTGGAGTATCAGGGCGACGGAACCAAAGCTATTTTCTATTATACGGCAAACGACCGCGTTGATTTCAGACAATTGATTAAACAACTTGCCGAAGCGTTTCATATCAAAATAGAAATGAAACAGATAGGAGTGCGTCAGGAGGCAGGCAGATTAGGAGGTATAGGCACTTGCGGCAGAGAATTGTGTTGTTCAACGTGGCTTAACAATTTTACTTCCGTAGGTACGTCGGTTGCAAAAGTGCAGCAACTGTTCCCAAATCCGCAGAAATTGGCGGGACAGTGCGGTAAGTTGAAGTGTTGCCTGAATTATGAATACGATGTTTACCAAGATGCTTTGAAAGATTTTCCTCCTACGGGCGTGGATATAGAAACCGAGAAAGGCAAAGCCGTATACCGCAAGATTGATGTGTTGAAACATTTGTTCTGGTACTCATATAAAGACAGTTCGGACTTAATCCCTGTCAGTGCCTCTACGGTTAAAAAACTCCTTGATATGGTTAAAAAGAACAAAAAGATAGATGACTTGGAAAATTACCGTGCAAATACGGCGGTAAACGCAAAACAAAACAATTTAAATGAGAAAAACTATCAGTAAAACCTTACTTGCATTGTTGCTTTTCGCTGTTTTGTTCGCTTCATGCAACAGTGAAGTGATGTATGACAGCAGTTCGTCAATAGCAAAGTCGCAATGGAATATGAACGAAGCAAAAATGTTCACCGTAAAAGTAAGCGACAAGGACATAAAACGCAACTACCGTTTTGCAATCAATATCCGTAACACTACGGATTATAAATACAATAATATATATTTCTTTATCACCACCGTTTATCCCGACAGAAGCATAACCAAGCGTGACACCGTTGAATGTATTTTGGCATATCCCGACGGTACATGGAAAGGCAAAGGCAATTCGGACATAAAAGACAACAGGTTTTGGTTCGCAAAAAACGTCAAATTTCCGCAGGTAGGGGAATATGTCTTCAAAATAGAACAAGCAACAAAGGATACTGTGCTTTTGGGAGTAAAAGATATCGGACTGCATATAGAAAAACAGCCGGTAGAGTGAGCAATTAAAACTGTCAGATTATGCAAAACAGAGGCAATAACGGCAAAAAAGACAAACAAAACCAAGATTCCAAATACGTAAAGCTCATGTGGGCGGTATACGGTGCGTTTTTGGCTTTAGTTGTTTTGTTTTTTATGATTTTATCTTTCGGATGGTTGGGCTTTATGCCGTCGTTTGAACAGTTGGAAAACCCCGACAGCAACCTTGCAAGCGAAGTTCTTTCGGACGACGGTACGCTTTTGGGATATATAGGTATACAAAACCGTACGAACGTTGACTACAAAGATTTGCCCGAATCGCTTATCAACGCTTTGAAAGCTACGGAAGACGTCCGTTTTGAGAAGCACAGCGGCATTGATTCAAGGAGTTTGTTCCGCGTATTGTTCAAAACCGTGATAGGAAGGCAGCAATCGTCGGGCGGAGGCAGCACCATAACCCAACAACTGGCCAAAAACCTGTTTCCAAGAGAGAAGAAATCTAAATTTTCCACCCCTTATTATAAGTTGAAAGAATGGATTGTGGCGGTAAAACTTGAACGCCGTTATTCCAAACAGGAAATCATTTCAATGTATCTTAACACCGTGGACTTCGGTTCTAATTCTTTCGGAATAAAAACTGCATCGTATACGTTTTTCGGCAAGATTCCGCAGGAATTGCAACTTGAGGAGAGTGCCGTATTGGTAGGTTTGTTAAAGGCACCTACAACTTACAACCCTGTAAGGCACCCCGACAAAAGTACGGAGAGGCGTAACACCGTTCTTTCACAGATGTACAAATATGATTTCATAGATAAAGACACTTATGATAAAGCTGCGGCCAAGCAATTGGTAACCCACTACCATCCGCAGACACAGGACGAGGGCGTGGCTACGTATTTCCGTGAGAAAGTGCGGCAATACATGAACAAATGGTGCAAAACCCATTACAAACCTAACGGAGAACCATACGATGTGTACCGTGACGGACTGAAAATCTACACTACGCTCAACTACGATATGCAGACAAATGCGGAATCCGCCGTTAAAGAACATTTTACCGAGTTGCAAAAAGCATTTTTTGCACAATGCAAAGGCCGCAAAGGAACTCCTTTTACGGGTATAAGCCAAGATAATATTGAAAAATATTACGACCAAGCCATGAAATCGTCGGAACGTTACAAAAAACTTACCGAAGAGGGAGCCAAAGACAAAGAGATACGGCTGAATTTCAGCACTCCGACGGACATGAGAATATTTTCGTGGAACGGCGATAAGGATACGGTGATGTCGCCTATGGATTCCATAAAATATTATAAGTATTTCTTAAATACGGGTATGGTTTCGGTTGAACCGCAAACGGGACATATCAAAGTATATGTAGGAGGAATCAATTACAAATACTTCAAATTTGATAATGCACAGTTGGGCAGACGCCAGATAGGGTCAACATTCAAACCTTTCGTTTACGCCGCAGCGATGCGTGACAGCGGTATAGAGCCATGTTTTCAGATTGAAAATTCGCCCGTTACGTTTTTGGACTACGATAATTGGACTCCGAAAAATTCGAACCATGCCAGAGAGGGTGAAATTGTCAACTTGAAATGGGCGTTGGCCAATTCGGTCAACTACGTGTCGGCTGCACTGATGAAAGACTACACCACGCCGCAGAGCGTTATCAATTTGGTGCGTTCAATGGGCATAACCGACCCTATACAACCTGTTCCGAGCATATGTCTGGGTACTCCCGATTTAACCGTATGGGAAATGGCGTGTGCTATGGCTACCTTTGTCAATCAGGGAGTTCACAAAGAACCCGTTTTTATCACCAAGATAACGGACAACAAGGGAATGGTATTGGAAACCTTCAGCTCAAAATCAAACACGGCATTGGATGAAAAAACGGCGTATTTGGTTGTTGACTTGATGAAAGGCGTTGTTGACGGCGGTACAGGCTCAAGGTTAAGATATAAATACGGAGTTAAATCCGTTATAGCGGGCAAAACGGGAACGACGGACAACAATTCAGACGGTTGGTTTATAGGTCTGAACCCTAAACTTGCCACTGCTATATGGGTCGGCGGCGAATATAGAAGCATACATTTCACTTCAATGACATGGGGACAGGGTGCTGCGATGGCATTGCCCGTATACGGATATTTTATGAACCGATGTGAAAAGAATCCGCATCTCGGATTTTACCAAGGTTCGTTCACCCGACCGTCGGGAATTGAGTTTAACGACGATTGCTCTGCATGGGATAAACCGACGGATAATGATAACGATACCATAGAAATTCAAATGCCGGGCAGCGAATACGGCAAAGGTTGGTAGTATTTTACTTCTTTACATTATTTGACCTTAAAATCAAACGGATAAAACCTGCAAGTAAAAAATCCTTTTCTGAAAAAAAAGAGAAATAAATTCAGAAAAGGATTTTTTTTCTTTGCTTTTAAGAGCGTTCTTTTCTGAACCTATTTTTAAAAAACATATGTATTTTAAATGAAAAACATATGAATTTTAATCAAAAAACATATGTTTTTCTTTTCAAAAACATATGTTTTTTATTTTTCTTTTCTGAAAAGAAATTTTTACGGTTCGGAAAGACAGCGGGTGAGTCGGATTTTTGCAGTCGGCAGGGCATAAGAGGTAATTTTTTGAAAGATAATTACTCAATTATAAAATATTTTGTAAATTTGCAGATTAATTACACGGAACAATTGAAGAAAAACAAAAAACAATTATAATATTAATAGGGAAATGAATAAAATAGTCAGAAAGGAGCAATTCTCGGAAAAAGTGTATTTGTTTGAGGTTGAAGCTCCTTTAATTGCCAAAAGCAGAAAGGCCGGCAACTTTGTCATAATCCGAATAGGAGATACGGGAGAGAGAATTCCGTTGACAATCGCCGACGCAGATATAGAAAAAGGAACGATAACTCTTGTCGTTCAAAAAGTAGGAGTTTCTTCAGCTAAACTTTGCTGCCTTAATCAAGGCGATTATATTACCGACGTTGTCGGACCGTTGGGCAATCCTACACATATAGAGAAATTCGGCACCGTTTTGTGTGCAGGAGGCGGTGTAGGCGTAGCTCCGATGTTGCCGATTATCAAAGCCTTGAAACAGGCAGGCAACAGAGTGTTGTCCGTTTTGGCCGGAAGAAGCAAGGATTTGATTATTTTGGAAGACGAAGTGAGAAAATCGTCTGACGAAGTGATTATAATGACCGACGACGGCAGTTACGGAGAAAAAGGCGTGGTTACTGTCGGAATGGAAAAACTAATCAATCAGGAACATGTGGATAAGGCTTTCGCAATAGGACCTCCTATTATGATGAAGTTCTGTGCATTGCTTACCCAAAAGTACAACATACCTACCGATGTGTCGCTTAACACCATAATGGTTGACGGAACGGGAATGTGCGGTGCGTGCCGTTTGTCAATAGGCGGCAAAACGAAGTTCGTTTGTGTTGACGGACCTGAATTTGACGGACATCAAGTGGATTGGGACGAGATGTTCAAACGTATGGGTACTTTTTCTGCATTGGAAAAAGAAGCCATGGCCAAATTTGAACAGCATTTGCAGACGGTAAAAACTGACGGTAAAGCCAAGAAAGCTACATCGGACATCGCTATGGATGTAACTCCGACCGACGAAACCATAGAACAACTTACTGACCGTGACAGTGAGTGGAGAAAAGAATTGCGCTCGGCAATGAAAAATCCGCAACGTACGGCAATAAAGCGTGCGGTTATGAACGAATTAGACCCTGTTTACCGTGCCACAACGCGATTGGAAGAGGTTAATCAGGGACTTACCAAAGAGCAGGCGTTGTGCGAAGCCAAACGATGCTTGGATTGTGCAAAACCTTCGTGCGTTGAAGGCTGTCCTGTTAACATTAACATACCGTCGTTTATCAAAAACATAGAACGCGGACAGTTTTTGGCAGCGGCAAAAGTACTTAAAAACACGTCGGCATTGCCTGCAGTATGCGGAAGGGTATGTCCGCAGGAAAAACAGTGCGAAAGCAAGTGTATACATCATAAAATGAATTCCGAACCTGTAGCAATAGGTTATTTGGAACGTTTTGCTGCGGATTTTGAAAGAGAAAGCGGCAACATATCTTTGCCTGAAAAAGCAGCCCCTAACGGAATTAAGATAGCTGTAGTGGGTTCTGGTCCTTCGGGATTGTCGTTTGCGGGCGATATGATAAAGAAAGGTTACGACGTTTACGTGTTTGAGGCTTTGCATGAGATAGGCGGAGTGTTGAAATACGGTATTCCGGAATTCCGTTTGCCTAACGCAATAGTTGACGTTGAGATTGAAAACTTGAAAAAACTCGGTGTACACTTTGAAACCGACTGTATAATAGGAAAAACCATAAGCGTTAAAGAATTGGAAGAGCAAGGTTTCAAAGGTATATTCGTAGGTTCGGGTGCAGGATTGCCAAACTTTATGAATATACCGGGCGAAAATGCGTTGAATATCATGTCTTCAAACGAATATTTGACCCGTGTAAACCTTATGGATGCTGCCAATCCGCAGACGGATACGCCTGTCAACCCGGCCAAAAATGTTTTGGTAGTAGGAGGAGGAAATACTGCGATGGACTCATGCCGTACCGCCAAACGTTTGGGTGCTGATGTTACGCTTGTTTACAGAAGAAGCGAAGCCGAAATGCCTGCCCGTTTGGAAGAAGTTAAGCATGCAAAAGAAGAGGGTATACGTTTCTTAACGTTACACAACCCTATTGAGTACAAAACCGACGAAAAAGGTGCAGTTAAACAGGCAGTTTTGCAGGTTATGGAGTTGGGTGAAGCCGACGCAAGCGGAAGAAGAAGCCCTGTACCTGTGGAAGGAAAGACCGTAACGTTGGATGTTGACCAAGTAATAGTTGCAGTAGGCGTTTCGCCTAACCCTATAGTGCCTAAATCCATAGAAGGATTGGAATTGGGTAGGAAAAACACGATTGTAGTTGACGAAAGCATGCAGTCATCGCATAAAAATATTTATGCAGGAGGTGACATTGTACGCGGCGGAGCAACGGTTATCTTGGCTATGGGCGACGGACGTAAAGCTGCATTGAATATGGACGAAGCTTTAAGCAAAAAATAAAACAACACATTCTTATATAGTTGACGCCTCTTTTACATTTAAAGAGGCGTTTTTTATTTTTCATTGTGTTATGTTTTTGCTTTTTTGGTGATGATTGAGTGTTAAAAAGATGCTTTTTCAAGAAGTAAAAAATTGTTTTCTGATTTGATTTTTGCCGAACGCCGTTTTAGTAGTGAAAAAAGCAGGTTTTTTACTTCAAAAAAAGTGGTTTTTTTATACAAAAAACCACTTTTTTTTGAAACTCTTTTCTGAATCGGCAAAAATCAAACGTCCTTCGGCAAAAATTAAGCGTGAAAAGGCAGCGGAATGAACAGAAATTAAGGCGTAATAAACAGAAATTAATATTGTAGGGCGGGGATATAAATAAAAAAATCCTGTTTTAATAAACAAGAAACAGGATTTTAGATGTTTAAAGACTGAAGTTTTATTTGATGTTCAGCGGTTTGCGTACGGTTTTCTTCAGACCTATAAATCCGTAAGCGTTGTTCCACGCATTTTGAATGCTGACAGGGTTCATGTTCAGTCCCCAACTGTTGATGTAATTGCCCAAAGAATACAGGTAATTGTAGGACGTGCGGTCAATACGGCTTATTTCGTACGCACCTTTTATCAATTTATGATTGTCCTTTGCGGAATAACTGCAGTTGTATGCCAACTTGACGGTGTATTTTTGACCTGCGAATTTTTTGTTTGATATAACCATGTATTCGTTGTAGCGTGAGTCTTCGTCGTCAAGCGAATTGGTGTTGGCTTCGTAGTAAACTCCCGCATGCGATTCGTACAAAATCTCGGGGTAATTGTCAAAAGTAATCCTGTCGTTGTAGAGCGTAAGATAGAAAGGGTTGAACATATAATAGTTTTCACCGCCTTGGTCATTGATTTCTATATATACAACCAATTGGTCTGCGTCGTCCTTGGTTCTGAACCAACACGAAAACGAGTCAATCTGCGGAGCTTCCGTGTCAAAAGTCAAATTGCTTTCAATCAACGGATATTCCCCGTTCTCAATTTTAAGGGTTATGTTGTCGCCGTGTGAAGGGACATAAGCAAAAGTGTAACGTAATTGGTTTGAATTATATATGGCCGTGTCTTCATTGCCGTTGTTGTGGCACAATATGCTGACCGAAGCGTTTTTAACCACTGCATCGTAAAACGAAGACTTGTATCCGACGGTGGTTTTCTTAAATTCGTCGTAACGCGTTCCGTCATAAATGCCGGGTTTTGCGGAATGGCATACGCAAAATGACAATACGGAGTCTTCTTCGGCGAACACACCGACAACAAATCTGTCTTCGGGCAAGTCACCCTTGTAATCAATCTCGTATTCGCATGAAGTGAACACTGCAACGGACATTAAGATTAAATATTTCAAGTATTTCATATCCTTTATATATGTTTTTGACCTTTAAAAATCATTAATTGAATTTATATGAAAATGACAATGTCGGAATTATAGGCATAATGCTGTACGCTTTGAGTTTGTTCGGCTTGTTGGAAGCAAAGACAAAGAACGCATTTTTGTGATTGTAGGCGTTGTAAACGTTCAATGACCAAGTCCTTATTCCGTGTTTGCATTGTTTGTGATGTGCAAGTCCTATATCCAAACGTTGGTATGCGGGCATGCGGAAGTTGTTTCTTTCCCCGTAAACGCTTATAAGACCGTCGTAAAAGAAGTATTTGTTCAATTCCGATAACTCCATAGGGTTGTAATAGTCGGCTATGGCTACGTTGGAGCGTGAACCGGAGTTGATGACAAACGCTCCCGTCAGTTCCCAATTGCGTGTTATCTCCGTCGAAACCACGGCGTTGAGTTGGTGACGCACGTCAAAACGGTCGTAAAACTCTTTTCCGAAGTTTATCTCTCCGTTTTCATACTTGCGTTTGCTCCACGAAAGAGTATAAGCCACCCAGCCCGTAACTTTGCCTTTGTTTCTTTGGACGGTGAATTCCACTCCGTATGCTTTGCCTTTGCCCTGTGCTACGTTTTCTTCCCAATTCTCCGAGTTGGAAAACGAAGACACTCCGTCTTTGTAGTCAATTACGTTGTTCAATATCTTGTAATAACCCTCCACGCTGAAGTTTAAATTCCACACACTCTGCCAAAAAACACCCGCAGAAGCCTGATGTGAGGTAATAGGTTTTATTTTCTCGGTAACGGGCAGCCACAAATCTGTCGGCAAAGAGAACAATCCGTTGCTCAAAAGGTGAATGTTTTGGTTCATCATGGCATATCCCGCTTTTAAAGATATGTTTTCTTTCAAAGAATAACGCAAACTGATTCTCGGTTGCAGGCTTTCATAGTGAACGCCCGCCACATTGTAATAATCAAAGTGCAGCCCTTCCCTTACGGAAAACCTGTCGGTGAAATTCATTACGTCTTCTGCATAGATGATTATCTCGTTTGCATTCTTTTTGTTTTCCGTTATGTCGGGCGGGGTAGTGTATTGACCGTCTTCAATTGAGAAAAACTTATGCACTTCGGGCGTATAATGGTGGTAGATGTAGTTTATACCGAAGTTTATTGAGTTCCAACCGTTCAGATAATAGTTGTAATTGTTTTTAACCGTGATATCCTGAACGCCGGAATTAAATTTGAAGTTGGTTTTGTATTCGGAATTTTCTTCCGTGTTCTTGCTTTGGTAATCCAAAGTTATGATTGAGTTGTAACGGTTGAACGATATACTGAAATTGGAGAACAATTGGGCGGAAAATTGATGGGCATAATCCAGCGTGATTATGGTATTGCCCCATTTAACCGTAGCTTCGCTTTTGTCAAGTCCCATATAATCTTCTTCGGTTGAGAATCCGTACTTGTCGTTTCCCGTATAAATTGACGCAGTTAAGGAGTTACGGGAATTAAATCTGTGTTTGATTTTGGCATTTATATCATAAAAATGGTAAGAAAAGCCTACGTCTTCGTCGTTTGTGCTGTTGATGTACCAAATCAGCGGTTTAAGTATAAGGTCTAAGTATGTACGGCGGGCGGATAAGGAAAAAGTGGTTTTGTCTTTCTTTACAGGTCCTTCAACGTTGACTTTGGCGGAAATTAATCCGATGGAAAAGTCGCCTTTTATCTTTTCGTTGTTGCCGTCTTTCATTCTGATGTCCATAGCCGACGATGCCCTGCCGCCGAACTCCGCAGGGAAACCTCCTTTGTAGAAGTTGATGTTTTTGATTGCGTCAGTGTTGAACGCAGATATGAATCCCATCAGGTGATTGGGGTTATAAACCTCAATACCGTCTATTAAATACAGATTCTGGTCACTGTTGCCTCCGCGGACATAAAGCCCTGTGGTACCCTCTGTGCCGCTTTTGACCCCGGGAAGCATTTGTACGGCTTTCAAAAGGTCGCTCTCACCCGTCAAAGTAGGCATCTTCATCACCATTTGCGGATTGACTTCCATCTTTCCCGGTATCTCTTCTTTGACAAAACGTTTTTCGTATGCTTTGTCCGTAATCAAAACTTCTTCCAATTCGGTTGACGGCAACAGATAGAGATTTATCACCGTGTCTTTGTTGAGATTGAGGTTGAGCGTTTGCTTTTGATAGCCCACAAACGATATTTCCAATTCGGTAACTGCCGCCGACGGACTGAAAGAATAGAATCCGTAAGCATTGGAAGTGGAACCCTGTTTGGACGAAGCCTCATAGACGGTTGCACCTATAAGAGTTTCTTTGGTCTGTGTGTCATATATATAGCCCGATATACGGTGTTTGCCCTTGTTTTGTGCAAATGCCGTAAAGCAAATCAGGGTTAAAAATGAAATTGCAAGTAAATGTTTCATCGGAACGAAAAATGCCGTATCGCTTGTAAGCGGTACGGCTTAAGGGATTAATGTTCGGTTATTTTCTTTTTCTTATTAGACGCGGCAGTTTAGCCACTTCGTTTTCTTCGATTTCCGTGTCAATAGCAAGACTTATCACATAGTCGCATTGAGGTATTACTAACGGCGATTCGTCTTCGTCTTCCATCTCTTCGGCAGGGATAAGCATTAGGTTGACTTCGGTTTGTGACTCTGTGGATTTGAAATCGTCTTCCTCTTCTTCAGTGTCAGGTGTGTACATTTCCGAAATTACCGAAGTTATAGGCAGTTGCAAAGCATTGAAAGCCTGAACAAATTGGCTGTGATTTTCAAATAAATCGTATTTATATATGCTTTCAAAAATAGAACCTTCGTAAACCAATTGCAGTGAACCGAACATTGAATTGTGTTCACTCATCCATTTGTCAACTTGATTGCTTGCGTTAAGGTATTGGGTCTTCATGTCAGTTGTCTTATTGACGAACATCATAGTGGCAACACCGTTTATTTTACCGTTTTGTACGGAATATGCTGCAATCACTGAATCGCCGGAAGAGTTTTTACCTATATAATAATAAAGTACGGAGCCTGCATCTTCGTCGTTTGCATAGAATTTAAATCCTTTGTCGGTTATAAACTTCTTTGCCGAAGCCTCGTCCATGTGGTAAAGGCTGACTTCCTGTTCAAAGGTCATCATCTGAACGTAATTTTTGTCGTCTTTGCCTTTTTTGTCATCATCATCGTCTTTGCAGGAAGCAAACATAACTGTTCCTGTCAGCAATAACGCTGCGGCAAGCAGCATGTTGAATTTTCTTTTCATCTTGTTTTCCTGTTTTTTTATAAGTTATTAATTTATTTTTTTTATTGCTCTGACAGACCAAAGCCGTAAAAGGGTTACGGATTATTGCCTGTATTGTTTTTGTATAACGTCATTTTCCTTGACTTATTTTACATTTGTAAAAATTGTTTTGAGAACCTAAAAATAAAAAACATATGTTTTTGAAACGAAAAACATATGTTTTTTGATTAAAATTCATATGTTTTTTTATAAAAATACATATGTTTTTTCAAAACGGATTCAGAAAAGAGTACTCTGCACGGTGTGATTGTCAGCGTTTTTCGGCATTTTTCCGTGCAAAAGAAAAATCACAAGCGTTTGCCGTGCGGTCAAAGGGACAATATTTTTTGATTGGCATACGGTTATTTTGCAAAAAAATGTTATCTTTGCAAAGTTTTTCATAAATACAATTATAATATTATGTCATTAGTTAAATCTATATCAGGTTTCAGAGGTACAATAGGCGGCAAACCGGG
This sequence comes from Bacteroidales bacterium, assembly GCA_017934545.1. Classification (GTDB taxonomy): domain Bacteria; phylum Bacteroidota; class Bacteroidia; order Bacteroidales; family P3; genus Scybalousia_A. The sequence goes on along the minus strand of JAGBJI010000008.1, from coordinate 298,607 downwards.
CGATAACCTTACACCCGTTGATTTGGTAGGATTCGTGGCTGCATTCGTGCAGGTGATAAAACAAAAAACCGGCAAAGACAAGATAACCGTTTTGGTCGGCAGGGACGCAAGAGTTTCGGGCGATATGGTAAACAGAATAGTTACGGGTACATTAATGTCAATGGGTGTTGACGTTTTGGATACAGGGCTTTCCACTACGCCGACGACCGAACTTGCCGTAACAGACCACAACGCCGACGCAGGTATAATAATAACCGCATCGCATAATCCTATTCAGTGGAATGCTTTGAAATTTTTGGCTTCCGACGGCGAATTTATCTCCAAACAGGACGGCGAAAAGGTATTGGAACTTGCTGCAGGCAACGATTTTGACTTTACACAGGCAACCAAGTTAGGCTCATACACCGTTATAGACGACGCAGTTGACAGACATATAGAAAAAGTTCTGGCTTTGGATTTGGTTGACGTAGATGCAATAAGGCAGGCTGACTTCCGCATTGCATTTGATGCAGTCAATTCCACGGGAGGATTTGTATTGAAAAAACTTTTAAAAGCATTGGGCGTCAAAGAAGTGTTTGCCTTGAACGACGAACCGACGGGAGTGTTTGCCCACAACCCCGAACCGTTGCCCGAGAACATAAAAGACATATGCGAATTGGTGGAAAAAGAGCATTGCAACGCAGGATTCATAGTAGACCCCGACGTTGACCGTTTGGCAATTGTCACTGACACGGGCAGACCTTTTGTTGAAGAGTACACGTTGGTCGCCGTGGCTGATTATGTGTTGGAACATACTCCGGGCAATACGGTTTCCAATCTTTCGTCTTCGCGTGCGTTGAAAGACATCACCGAAAAGAAATACGGTATGTCGTATTCCGCTGCCGCAGTTGGCGAAGTCAACGTGGTGGAAAAGATGAAACAAACCAATGCAGTCATAGGCGGAGAAGGCAACGGGGGAGTTATCTATCCTCAATGCCACTACGGAAGGGACGCTTTGGTGGGTATTGCATTGTTTTTGACTATGTTGGCAAAACGTAAGATAACATGCCACGATTTGCGTGACGAGTTGCCCGACTATGTTATAGCAAAAAAGAAGATGGAACTTACGCCCGAGATTGACGTAGACTTAATTTTGAAAAACATAGCCGAAAAGTATAAAAACTATGAGGTGATAACCGTTGACGGGGTGAAGATAAACTTTGAAAATGAGTGGGTTCACCTGCGTAAATCCAATACCGAACCTATTATACGCATATATGCCGAAAGCGACAGCATGACAACGGCCGAGCATTTGGCTAACGTAATAATAGAAGATATAACTTCAATAATAAGAGAAAACCTTTAAACACAGATGACATATACAGATAAGGACGGTAAGTTCAAACGTTATACGGTTACAACGGCATTGCCTTATGCCAACGGGCCTATACACATTGGTCATATGGCAGGTGTTTACGTTCCGGCGGATATTTATTGCCGTTATTTGCGGTTGCAAGGCGAGCAGGTGTTTTTTATAGGCGGCAGTGACGAACACGGCGTGCCTGTAACCATACGTGCCAAAAAGGAAGGTTGCACCCCGCAGGACGTAGTGGACAGATATCACGGCATAATAAAGAAATCGTTCGAAGATTTCGGCATGACGTACGACATATATTCCCGTACAACAAGCGAAACTCACCGCCAAACGGCGTCGGATTTCTTTGTCAAACTGTTTAACGACGGAAAATTCATTGAACAAACCACTCAACAGTATTACGATGAGGCCGAGCATACGTTTTTGGCCGACAGATACATCGTCGGAACATGTCCTGTGTGCGGCAACGAGCATGCCTACGGCGACCAATGCGAAAAGTGCGGCTCGTCATTGAACGCAACGGATTTGATTAATCCGAAAAGTGCTTTGAGCGGTAATGCACCCGTGTTGAAAGAAACCAAACATTGGTTTTTGCCGTTGAATGAATACGAAAGTTTTTTGAAAGATTGGATTTTGGAAAACCATAAAGAGTGGAAGACAAACGTATACGGTCAGTGTAAATCGTGGTTGGACAACGGTCTTCAGCCCCGTGCAGTCACAAGGGATTTGGATTGGGGAATCAAAGTTCCAGTTGCGGGAGCGGAAGGCAAGGTTTTGTACGTGTGGTTTGACGCTCCGATAGGATATATTTCCAATACAATAGAGAAATTGGGCGATAAATGGCGTCAATGGTGGCAGGATAAAGACACGAAACTTGTACATTTTATCGGAAAGGATAACATTGTGTTCCACTGTATAGTTTTCCCTGCGATGTTGAAAGCACACGGCGATTTCATTCTGCCGGAGAATGTTCCCGCCAATGAATTTCTTAACTTGGAAGGGAATAAGATTTCAACATCCCGCAATTGGGCTGTCTGGTTACATGAATATATGGAAGATTTTCCTGATAAGCAGGACGTATTGCGTTATGTTCTTTGTGCCAATGCACCCGAAACCAAGGACAATGACTTCACTTGGAAAGATTTTCAGACACGTAACAACAGTGAACTCGTGGCTATCTTGGGCAATTTCATAAACCGAACCGTTGTATTGACACATAAATATTTTGAAGGTAAGGTTCCCGCTTGCTATGAGTTGAACGATGTTGACAAAAAGGCAATTGAAGAAATTGCAACCTACCCTGAAAAAATCGGAACGTTGATAGAAACGTACAAATTCAGGGATGCGTTGTTTGAATTGATGAATTTAGCCCGTTTAGGCAATAAATATTTGACTGAAAACGAACCGTGGAAGACTGTAAAGACTGATGCACGGCGTACTTCTACTGTTTTGAACGTTTCGTTGCAGATTTGTGCCAATCTTGCGGTGCTTTGCGAACCGTTTTTGCCGTTTTCGGCGAAAAAATTGCAGAACATGCTCAATTTAAGTGTCTGTTCGTGGACGCAGGCAGGCGGAGTAAATATATTGGAAACAAATCATACGGTAAACAAAGCGGAATTGCTGTTTGAAAGAATAGAAGACGAAGCCGTTCAAAAGCAAATTGACAAATTGCAGGACACAAAAAATAAAAACAAAGCCCAAGTTTTGCAGCAGTTATCGGACACTCCGACGCAAAAACCGCAGAAAGCAAACATTTCTTATGACTTGTTTGAACAGATGGATATACGTACGGGAGTGATAGTAAGTGCAGAAAAAGTGGCAAAGACTAAAAAACTTCTGAAACTTACGGTAGATACGGGCATAGACCGCCGAACTATCGTCAGCGGAATAGCAGAATATTACTCTGCAGAGGAAGTTGTCGGCAAGCGTGTTGCGGTTTTGATGAATTTAGAACCCAAACAGTTGAAAGGAATTGAGAGTAACGGAATGATACTTATGGCTGAAAACGCAGAGGGTGAACTTTCGTTTGTTTCAACACAGAAAGAATTCGGTGCGGGTTGTGAAATCAGATAAAAAGAAACCGAAATCATATAAACAAAATCTGATATAATATAAATAAGTAGAGATTTTAATTTTGCAAAAACGCATTTAAAACTATTGCAGCAGTGTTTTCGTTTGAATAAAAGATGACATTGTTGCAATAATTTTTTGCTTTACTGATTTTAAAATGCGGATGTGTCGGTACGGAGATTAGAAAAATTTAATTTCTTTGTGTTTTATTATTGATTATCTTTGCATGTTGAAACCTTGAAAACGTTGCTTGACAATGAAAAAGCATATTCTTATAGCGGAAGATGAAGAAAATATATTGTCCTTTATAGAAAAAGGATTTGTTGAGTTTGATTTTGCGGTGACGGCATGCCGTGACGGCTTATCGGCATGGCAGAATATTGAGTCAAAATATGAAAACGACAAAACCAACCCGTATTTTGACGCAATACTTTTGGATATTATGATGCCCAAGATGAACGGCACGGAAGTACTGAAGCGTTTGAGGCAAAAGTTTGCGTATACTACGCCCGTCATTATGCTTACTGCCTTGGGCAGTACTGATGACATTGTAGCAGGATTGGAAAACGGTGCCGACGATTACCTTGTCAAGCCTTTTAAGTTCGCAGAACTTTTGGCCAGAGTCAACTCCCTTTTACGCAGAAGCAAGAGTGCGGATTTGCAAATGCCTGAATGCCGCGGTTTAAAGTTGTTGGGCAACGGTATGTGCGGAAAAGAAAACCGCAAAATATATCTTTCCGTCAAAGAATACAGATTGTTGGAATATATGATTAAGAACAAGGGCAGGGTATTGACCAAAAACGAACTTTTGTCTGCCGTTTGGGACAAAAACTTCAACACCAACACCAATATTGTTGAAGTTTATATCCGCTATTTACGCCAAAAAATTGACGAAGGTTTTGTTTCCAAACATATATATACGGAGTTGGGCAGGGGATATTGCGTAAAATGACGGTCGGATTATGAAAACAGCGAAAAAGATTGCCTTGATATATTCCTGTATTGCAGTTTGTTTGGTATTGACGGCAGGATTGTTTATTTGGTTTTTCGTTTCAAAATATTCCGTCAATGTTTTCTATTCGTTGTTGGAGCAGAAAGCAATGTCGGTGGCGATGTTGAAATACGAAAAAGACGAATTGCCCGAAGACAAATATGAAAACCTTGTGCTGAAATCACGCGAAAATTTGGCAATAAGTGAAGAAATGATATTGGATGCGGACAATGATGCAATGCTTGAAGAAAAACTCGGAAAATATCTTAATACCAATCAAATACAATCGCTTTTGCAGGGAAAGAACCAACATTTCAAAACGGGCAAACAGTTGGGTTGTGCCATTTATTACCAAGATAACGAGGGCAACTTTGCGGTTTTGGTCACGGCAAGCAACATCTATACGGAGAAAATCAACAAAACCATTGCCGTAGTGTTGTCCTGCATATTGCTTTTCACGTCCTTGATGCTTTATTTTGCGTCCCGTTTGTATGCGATAAGGATTTTGGACAACAAAGAGAAGACTTACCAAAAGCAAAAGCTGTTTATCAACGGTGCATCGCACGAAATCAACAACCCTTTGACTGCTATAAGCGGACAGTGTGAGATAGCACTGTTGAAAGACCGCAGTGCAGATGAATACAAACAGACCTTGCAAAACATTTATCAGCAAACGCAGCGTATAACCGACATAATAAAAAATTTGCTTATGTTTTCGCACTCGCAAAACGGCAGCATGCAGCGGCAAAGCAATGAAAACTTTTTGTTATCAGAGATTTTGATGCAGTTTAAAGATGAAAACGTAAGCGTAAACATAGAAAACGATTTTTTCATTTGTGCCAACAGGGCATTGCTTTCGCTTGCCATAGGCAATATAGTTAACAATGCCAAAAAGTTTTCGCAACTTGACGGAGTTAAAATCAACCTTAACGCCGACACTTTGACAATTGAAGACAAGGGAATAGGCATAAGAAAAGAAGATTTGCCTTTTGTCTTTGATGCGTTCTTCCGTGCAGACAATGCTTCTGCATTCGGCGGACACGGAATAGGATTGGCCTTGAGCAAATCCATACTTGACCAAATCAACGCCAAGATTTCGGTCAGCAGCGTTGTCAATCAGGGGACGGTGTTTACCGTTAAATTTGTAAAAAAGCAAAAATTACAGTCCTTTAGTCTGCACCGCAGCACTGCAAAAGCGTAAAACGTTCGCTTTATATCTTATCCAACGCATTTAAAATCCGTGAGATACTTTCCTTTATCTCATCTTCGGTAATAGTTAACGGCGGTTTAATGCTTATACAGTTGGCATTAAACAGGTGAGTACCCGTTATAATGCCGTTTTCAAAGCATTTTATCAACACCTGTTGCCAATCCACACCGTCGTTAAGATATATTGCGTTGAAAAGACCTATACCCGTTACCTGCTTTATATGTTTGTGTTTAAGTTCACGGCGGTATATATCACCTTTTTGTTTAACTGCCAAGAGCAAATCCTTGTCTGCAACGCAGTTGAGCTGTGCCAATGCAGCGGCAAGGCATACGGGGTTGCCGCCGTATGTAGTTGCGTGACCGATAAGTGGGTGGTGATTGTTGAGTTTAGACATTATCTCTTCTTTGCCTATAAACGCACCTATCGGAAGCCCGCCTCCCATGGCTTTGGCTATGCACAGAATGTCGGGAACGAACCCGAATTGTTCAAAAGCGAACAATGTACCCGTGCGTCCGAAACCTGTTTGAATTTCGTCTAAAATCAAAACCGTGCCTGTTTCGTCGCAACGCTTGCGTAGTTTTTTAAGATAATCATCTTGCGGCAATTGCACGCCCTCACCTACAGCTATACTTTCGGCTACTACACAACATGTGTCAGTGTCTATTTTCATTAAATCCTCTTCGCAGTTGAACCTTATATTGTCAGTAAAGGGCAGAAGCGGAAGAAAGTTTTCGCGGAACTTTGTGTCGCTTAACATTGATACGCAGCCTATTGTGGAGCCGTGATACGAGTTCGTGTAAGACAGGATTTTGTTTCTTTTGTTGTAAAGTTTCGCTGCTTTCACCGCACCCTCAATGGCTTCGCTTCCGCTGTTGACGTAAAAGATTTGGGTCAATTCTTGTGGCAGCAACTCTTTGATTCTGACGGCGTAATCCATCTGCGGTTTTTGTATGAACTCGCCGTAAACCATTACATGCAGATATTTGTCGCATTGGTCTTTGATTGCTTGGACTACCTTGGGATTTTTGTGTCCTGCATTGCCTACGCATATGCCCGAAAGCATGTCTATGTATTTTTTGCCGTTAACGTCGGTGACCCAAACTCCCTCTGCCTCAACGGGTTCTATGATTATAGGGTCAAGTTCGGAGATTTGGGCAACGTATTTGCGGAAATCATTGAGTTGAATTGCCATTGTGACTTATGTATTTAAATGGTTAAACGTATTGAAACTAAATTTTGTGCAAATTTAATCAATTTTTGTCAAATCCAAATCCGAAAACAATTTTCTGCAAGACGGTTTTGCCAACTCTGCAAAACCGTCTTGCAATAGTTGCAAAACCGTTTTGCAGGCATTACAAAACCGTTTTGCAGGAAAATCAATGCGAAAAACAGTTGGGTTATGTGCGGTTTTGCATTATTTAAATAAGGTAATACGGACTTTAAATATTTTTTCGTAACTTTGCTGACGGATTTATTTTAAATAAAAGCAGAAAATGAAAAATTACATTAAGTATCCGCTTTTGTTATTGTCGGCGTGTTTTTCGGTATTGCACTCACAGGCACAGTACAATATAACCTTTGATGCAAAAAACAGCAAGGACGACACGTTGATTTTGTGCTACTATCATTTGGACAATTCCTATGCGTTGGATACTGCGGTAAACAAAAAAGGCAGGTTCGTTTTCAAGGGCGAAGCCAAGGTGCATGACGGCGTTTACTTGTTGATTAACACTTCCAAACAGGTTTTATTTGAATTTGTACTTGACAATGAAAACAAGTTGCACTTCATTGCCGGCGGCGATAATTGGAAAGAAAATCTTAAATGCAAGAACAGCAAAAAAGAACAGGTATATTTGGATTATTATGTGCAGTCCGAAGCACTGACGGACAGCGTTAAACAGTTGATGAAGCAAAAAAACACTTTAACCAAGCAGCAGTACGAAGACAAATTCAGTCTGTTACGGCAAAAAAACGACTCTTTGAAAGAGAATTTTATTGCAAAAAATCCCGACCATTTGTTTTCAAAAATTTTGCTTTGCTCAAAGCCCGTTGAAATACCAGCAATGGACACCGTTTACCGAGAGGACGGCAGCGTTGATACGCTGGCTATGCAGTACAAGGCGTACTATTGGCTGAAAAACCACTACTTTGACAATGTTGATTTGTCGTGCGGGGGTTTGTTGTATACGCCTAAAGACGTGTTTTTCAGAACATACTCCCTTTATTTTGATGACGTGCTTAAATACGAAAAGACCGACAGCCTTTCAAAATATGCCTGTCAGTTGATAGATTCCGCCAAGAACGAAGCCGTATTTAATTATTTCGTTCGTAATTTAGGCAACAGGTTTTTGACCGACGGATACATGGGGCATGAAAAGGTGTATATAGATATTGTGGACAGATACATACGCAGCGGAAAATATAAAGACATGCAGCCGAGCGACGTTCAGATGAATTTGGAACGCTCCGATAAGTGGCGGAAACTGTTGATAGGTAAACAAATACCCGATTTGGCATGCCCCGAAACAGACGACAAAAGCCTTTGGCACCATTTGGACGAATTGAAAACCAAATACAAGTTCTTGGTTTTTTGGTCGGTGGAATGCGGACACTGCACAACGGAGATTCCCAAGTTGTCTGAATTTTACAATCAGTACAAAGACGTTTACGGTTTTGAAGTTTTTGCCGTCCATACCGAAGGCGAGATTGAAAAAATGCAGGAGTTTGCCAAACAGCATGACATTAAATGGATTAATACCAACGGTTTGTATGCCAATTACGACTGGCGGGAATATTTTGACATAGAAAAAACTCCCGTGATTTATATTTTGGATTCGCAGGATGTGATAAAGGCTAAAAACATTTCTGTTTCCAGCTTGAAACAGGTTATGGATATTTTGGAAAACGGAGGATTTGACAGATGAAAAACTTGCAGGGTTTGTTTGTATTGTTGACATGCACGTGTGTTACGCTTTTTGCCCAAAACAATTACAGCATAGATTTCCATATACACCAATGTGACGACAGTTTGTTGTACATAATAAGTTATTGCGGTGACAAAACATGGCGTTCGGACAGCATGGCAATGCAGAAAGACGGCAGTTTTCACCTGCAGGCCGAAGATTATGCCGAGGGAATGTACATGGTAGCGGGCAAGTACGGCAATATGTTTTCGTTCGTTATGGAAAAAAACAAACAGTTTTCCATAGAAATATATCCGAGCGGGGAATATTACATAAAAAATTCACCCGAGAACGAACAGTTTTTTATGTACCAATTGGAAAACCGCCGTTGTCAAGGCGAGATGGAGAAGTATAAACTCAAAGTACAGGAGAACCCTTCTTTGCAGGACTCGTTACGCAAAGCTATAATGCCTGTCATAGACAGTTTTTCACTGTTTCAAAAACAGTTTTTTGCTTCTTACCCCGACAATTTGATAACCGTAGTGACGCAGGGAATGAACCAATCCGTACCGCCCGAGTTTTTGGAAAACGGCAAACTCAAACCATCAATGCAAAAGCAGTATATGTCGTATTACCGTCAGCATTATTGGGACAATTTTCATTTTGCAGACCTGCGAATACTATATTCACCCTATTTTTTCGCACAGTTTAAACAATATATTGAAGAAGTGACAATACAATATCCTGACAGCGTTTGCAGGGCAATAGACGATTTTGTTCAAAAAGCGGACGCTGACGGCGGCAGGGAGTATGCCGACTATATTTTGACGTGGTATTTGGATAATTATTTGATGATGCCTTTTTCGTTCAATGAGATGGTTTTTATGCACATTGCCGACAAATACCTTGACAGAGTGTCTTCGTTTTTGATGCCTTCGGCGGTTGAAGAGTTTAAAGAGCATGCACAGAAAATCAAACCGTTTCTTCCGGGCAATGTTATGCCCAATATGATATTGCAGGACTTTGACGGAAAGTATCACCGTCTGTATATGTCCGACCACGAATACACCATAGTGTATTTTTTTTCCTCTATGTGCGAGAGTTGTAAGAAAAATTTGGACGAATTGAAGAGTTTCTATTGGACGGATGCCAAAAAATATGACGCAGAGATATATTCCATTGACATAGAACCCGATATTGCAATTTGCAGGGCAAGACAACAAAGCGACCCTTTTGAATGGATTGTCGTCCATGCCACTGCACAGGAATTGGAACCCTATCATTTGGACTTGGACCACACACCTCAACTGTATATATTGGACAAAAACAAACGCATAATTAACAAGACGGCGGTCTACAATCACGTGCGGCAGGCGATAGAAATTGATTTTAACGGCAAAAATTTAAAATAAACCAATGATGAAAAGCAGATATTTTACTTTGATATGTGCATTGCTTTGCATAAATACAGGAATGCTTACTGCACAAAACAACCATTTTGATTTTACTTCCAAAAGCGGCAAGACCAAGATATATTACAAAGTAACGGACAAGCTACACAACAAGGCAGAAGTTACGTACAAAAACTCCGAATACGGTTCGTACAAGGGCAATGTGATAATCCCCGACACCGTAAGGTTCAGAGGCAAGACATACAGTGTGACGGGAATCGGCGACAGTGCGTTTTTCGGTTGCGACAATATAGATACGGTACATTTATCCCAGTTTGTGACATACATAGGTAACGGTGCATTTTATCTGACCAACATAAAACTGATTGAATTCAATGAAAATATTGAGAGTATAGGTGAAAGTGCTTTTGCCAATTGCAATTCAATCAAAGATTTTACCGTAAACGAAAATGTTAAACATATAGGTAAAAATGCTTTTTTCAACAGCGGATTGCAAAATCTTATCATTAACGCAAGGGCTTTGGACAATGCTTCGTCGTTTAATGATATTTCAACCTTGCAACATGTGACAATAGGGGAGAATGTTGCTGAACTTGCGGAAAATATTTTCGCAGGTTGCCGCAATATAACGGACATTGATTACAATGCAATTGAGTTACAAGGTTTTTCTCCTATATCAAATATCCCGTCATTGCAGAACGTAACCATCGGAAACAATGTAAAAGTTCTGCCCGAAGAGTTTATATTCAACTGCAAGGGCGTAAAGCAGACGGAAATTCCGCAATCGGTTGAAACGGTTTATTCTTTTGCTTTTGCACAAAGCGGGTTGGAAGCAGTTGTGTTGCCCGAAAATCTTTCGCAGATGGGAACATCTGTTTTTAAAGACTGCAAATCACTTGCTTATGTTGAGTTGCCGGATAATTTAAGGGTGATTACGGAAAACATGTTTCAGGGTTGCGACAGTTTAACCGAGATAACAATTCCTGCAAATCTTACCGAAATAGACAGCGGTGCCTTTATGGATTGCAAATCTTTGGTTTCGTATATTTTTCCAGACAAGATGCGGGTTATAGGCGTTAATGCGTTTTACGGATGCGATGCTATGCAGACATATACTTGCGAAGCCAAAACTCCGCCTGTGCTGAAAGGTGAGTTGTATATGCCTGATGAAAATACACAAGTGGAGATAGATTGCAGTACAATCTTGTCCTATAAAAATGCAGACTATTGGAACGGCTACAATTACCCTTGTCAGATGGATAATGTAATGGTTCAAAATTCATCGCAAAGGGAAGTATTTGATTCAAAACGCAACCGAACATTCACCGAGCGTATAATAACAACTGGTGATTTGTCGTATGTGATAACCAATGACAGAAACAAATTGGTTTCGGTTGTGGCTTCGCAGACGGTATACCGTGATGATATAACCCGTCAAATAGAAATACCGCCGCAGATTTCTGACGGGCAGGCAGTGTATACAGTTACGGGTATAGAAAGTTTAGGAGTGTGCCGTTCGGTTTATATTCCTCCTACCGTAAAGCATATAGACACGATGGTGTTTTCGGGAATTGATTTGGAATATATAGATGTTGATGCGGACAATTCATATTTTGCTTCTTCAGACGGTGTGTTGTACACAAAAGATATGCGTACTCTTGTGGCTTATCCTGCAGGTCTTCAGTCTGAAGACAACAAAGACAACATTATTTCTTTACCGCAAAGCGTTGAACATATATCTTACGGTGCGTTTCTTAAGCATGACAAAAATATATTGCGAATCGGTAAGAACGTAAAGACCGTCGGCAACGCTCAAGAGGTAAACGGTTTTGATATAGATATGGATAATCCGTATATAACCCGAATCGGAAACATTATAATCAGCAAAGATTCTTCCGAAGTGCTAACCGCTCCTTGCAAAATGACGCTTTCAAACAATACGCTCACATTATGGCCGAGCGTAAAGAAGATTAACGACGGTGTGTTCGCACAGGTAAATGTTGACACGTTAGTTTGTCAATCAGCAACGCCGCCTGAAATATATGAACATACGTTTGATTTCAACAGAAACATAGTTTGTATAATTCCAAAAGGCAGTTTAAATGCATATAAACAGAATCCCTTGTTCAAACTTATGAATTTACAGGAAGCAAAACCCGTAAAGGCAACTGCAAAACGCAGAATCGCTGCAAAGAAACGTTGATAAAATATCGTTGAATTCAGTGTTGATGAAAACAAGTGCGGACTTCGCTTAAGCAAAGTCCGCACTTACATTTATATAGTGATATATAAATATTATTGTAACATAGGTTTTAAATCTTTATCTATGATAAGCTGGGCTTCCGTTGCGGCTTGAACCTGTTCAACGGTGAATTCAGGGTTTATTTCTTTTAAAACAATTCCCTCTTTTGTTATTTCCATGACGCCCATTTCGGTTATTATCATGTTTACTTTGCCTGCTGCGGTCAGCGGAAGGGTGCATTGTTTCAATATTTTCGGATTTCCCTTTTGCGTATGCTCCATTGTAAGAATTATTTTCTTTGCTCCTTCCAACAAATCCATGGCTCCGCCCATTCCGGGTACTTTTTTGCCCGGTATCATCCAGTTTGCAAGGTTTCCTTTCTCATCTACCTGCAATGCACCTAATATACTTGCGTCTACATGGCCGCCGCGGATTATGGCAAACGATGTTGCAGAGTCAAAAGTTGCAGCTCCGTCCATTGCGGTTATGAACTGACCGCCTGCGTTTATCCATTCGCCGTCTTCTTTTCCTTGTTCAGGGGCAGGACCCATACCTACCATACCGTTTTCTGCCTGAAGTATTACTTTTACTCCGGGTTTTAAATAATTAGGAATCATTCCCGGAATACCTATTCCAAGATTTACGACATAGCCGTCTTTCAATTCCAAAGCAGCTCTTTTGGCTATTGTTACTTTTATTTGTTCTTTATCCATTGTATAAATTGTTTTGATTATTTTCTAATTGTGATACCTTATATAAATATAGGTAGAATCTTTTCGGTCTTTGTAGCAAAGAGTGTCGTTGCGTATGTATTGAACGGTGTAGATTATACGTCTGTCCATAGAGTCCTGCACTTCCAAAGTGTCACCCTTGAGAGTGTAATGTCCTTTACGCTCAAATCTTAATATAGGGTCGTCCAATGTGGTGTCAATAAGGAAATACACGTAATTAATCTTACGGTTCGCATACAAATAATCGTAAGGAGCGTATTCTACGTACGCCATATAGTCTTCTTCTTTCAGATTGCCGTTGTTCAAAACTGCAGAATCTCTCCATTTACCTGCCAATAAATCGCTGTCCTGTTCGGAAAAATCTTTTTCACATGCGTACATAAACAATGCAGGCAGACTTATAACCAAGACCGTAATCAAGTTTTTTACTTTGTTTTTCATACTTTTGAATTTCATTTGGTGTTCTTATCCGTTTTTGCAAGTTTGATTGTCGTCAAAGTGTCAAAAACCAAGAACACAAGATACAACAACAAATATGCGATTGCAAATTTAGCATTTTTTTCTATACCTACCAACAAAACCACTGCAAAAACTATTGCATAGATGATTAATTTTACCGTTTTGGATATAAGATATGCCTGTTCAAATTTAATTATTCCTTTCTTCGGAGCATAATACAAAAACGTCCAAAAGCCCAACGTCACAATGTAATACATAACTAAATAGTACGGAGCGTGACGCAGATAATCCCCGCTTACAAACAACCAAAGCAGCATTATAATAAAGCATACTCCGATGGAGAATATTGATAATTTGTTCAGATATGAAACAAATGGATGTTTTGTCATATTGGTATAAAGTTTATTGTTAATTATTTTGTTTTGTCCTTTTCTCTGTTTTCCAAATACATGATACGGAAAAATTTCATGTACGCATCAATGTTTCTTTTGGAATAAAAAGTAGCATAGTTCTGAATACTGATGACAAAGTGCTTGTAGTATGAGGCGTTGAGTGATTGAAACGTACTGTCTGTAGATATTGAATCAAAGTATTGTAATGCCATGTCAATGTTTGCAAACTTTTTCACGTTGATTATCTGATATGTGGAAGTGAAAAGATTGGCTGACGTTGTCAAAGAAGCGTCTGAAAAGTTTTTGACGTTGAACGAATCCAATACCTGCTGAATATATCCAGCGTCAAACTTTGAATCGTCGGCAAGCAATACGTAATAGTGAACTCCGTCCTTATATCTGTAAACAAGCGATTCGGCATCCAAGATGTCGTCACGGTTTACTGTTTCTTTTTCTGCTGATTGCGTCAGAGCATTGACTATATCTTCGGCTTGGCTTTGTTCGTTTTCCGTCCGCTGTTGCTCTTTTTGACGGTCGTACTTGATTTCAAAATCTTTTACATTGTAATTGTTTGCAAGGTATTGCAACTGTTTCTCAATCACAGGCGTCACTTCGCTTGACGGATAGTTGTAAATGACGGCGTTTAAGTTGTCTGCAAGCGAATCAATACCGTACAATTTCCCCTTTGATAAGGCGGAAAGATACATCAAACGCGGAATATAAGGTCCAATCTTGAGTTCTTCAACCGATTTTTGTGCTGCTATGACCGCACTTTGATACTCCTTGTTGGCATAGAAGTCGTAGACCCTGCGGTAAACACTGTCTTGGGCGGAATTGTTTTCGTCCTTGCTGTCCCAAAACGACGGATTTTCAATCATGACTGCAAATTCGCTCGTCGGAAACTCCTGCAATATCTTGTTCTTATAGTAGTTTGATGCCGGGAAATCGCCCATTTCGTCGTATATCTTATATAAATGATAGGACGAAGGAGGAATGTTTTTGTGGGCAGGGTAGCGTTTTTGCAATTCCAACAGGGTTTCCACCGCTTTTTCGTTGTTGTTTATTCCCTGCCAATATATATATCCTGCATCCAAAAGGGCATCGGCAATCAATTCGTTCGCAGTGTCTTTGGCTCCCTGCGTAAAAGGAATGTCTTTGGTGTAATATTCTTTGCTTGCAGGTGTCAACGTGTTGGTGTTTTCCCTGCTTTCTGAATCTTTATTATTAGTTTCGTCCTGTTGGGTGTCCGCAATATCATTATCAAAACTTATCTCTTCTTTTTGTTCCAACCTCCAATTGTCTTCCAATGCACGCTTGCCCCACTTGCGTTCAAATTCTATTTTTCCGCTTTGCACCGTTGTGGGATTGTAAAAGTAAAACGCCGATTGGTTTCTGTTCAATCCTTGGTTCAAATTGCTTATCTGCAAATTTCTTTGGGCAATTGCTTTCTCAAGTTTCTCCTGTTCTTCTTTGCGTTTCTGCTCCAATTTATATTCCGTTATCCACCCGTCAATTTTTTTGTCCAATTCCTCTTTGGGCAAAAGGCTCAAGGCTATCAGTGAATCCCATTTTTCAACGGTGTTAAGATTTTCCACAAGATTTTTCAGTACCCTGTGCCTGTCGGAAATGCGTCTGAAATCTTTGTGCGATTTGTCTATCAACGCCAAAGCCGTATCGTAATACATGTAAGCCTTTTTGTAATCTGTCAAAGTATTGTAATACACGTCTGCACATCTGATTGCGGAAGCGGTTTTCTGCGTTGTGTTGGTTTTGGATGCACTTACGCTTTGTTCCCATTTCTTGCAAGCCGTAGTGATGTTGCGGTTGCGGTAATATATTTCGCCTATGGCATAATATATCTGGTCTTGGTAGTCGCGGTTTATCTCTTTGTCAAGCAAATTCTCCAAATCGTTTATCACCTTTACGCTTCTTTCGTCACCAGCTTCAAAACACATGGCTTGGTTCAGCTTGGCTACGAACTGCATATTGTAATCGGAGGATTTTCTGTACACATATTGAAAACATTTATATGCTTTGTTGTACTTTTTCTGCTCCAAATATATCTGTCCTTCAATGAATTTAATCCTGCAGTTCTCGCTTTTTTTGAATATACTTTTCTTTCTGCGGTTGAAATTTTCGGTTGCAACGTAAGTCTTTCCCTGCGAAATATTGTTCTCCGCCGAAACCAAAAGCATGAAATTGCGTAATTTTTTAGGGGCTTTCTTACTTTCCAACGCTTTTTCAACTTCTTTCAACACCAATTCACTTTCGGAAAATTTGCCTTGTTTGTTGTAACACAAAGCCAGCCACACCATCGGCTCGTAAATGCTCTGTGTGCGTTTCCAATTGCCTATTACGTACTTGAATGCAGCCTCCGCTCCGATGAAATCACGGCTTATAAGACAACTTTTACCTATCAGAAGATAGGCATCGTCAATCTCCGGATTTTTTTCAACTCCCGAGAACCTCATTGAATGCTTTTTTATGACCTTGCTTGACTTTTCAATGGCACGGTCTGTGTTTGATTTTATGGATTTGGCAGTATTGGCGTCGGGGAACTTAAAGACGGGCAATATTTTGGTGAAATCGTCCTTGAAATTGTCGTCAACCGTTTTTTGAGCCTGCTTGTAAGCCTGTTCACCGTTCCAATAAGCGTTGTAATGTGCGGTTATTTGATGGTATTTACGGTTTTGCCATTTGTCTTTTGATGTTGAACATGCGGCAAAAAACAATATTACCGCAACTGTTACGGCAGACAAAAGTGTATATGTAAAAAGTTTTCTCTTCAAGTCAGAATTACGGTTTTATAGTTTGTTAACGCAAAATTACGATAATAATTGTAAACACAGACAAATTCTTAAAATAATTTTCCGTTTTTAAGAATTCAAAAATTTCTTTTCTGAAAACAAAAAATTATTTCCACAAAAGAAAAAATCCTTTTCAGAAAACAAATTGTTTTGGACGGTCTGAAATACAATTTTAAACCGTTCAAAACTGACTTTTGAACCGTCCAAAACTAACTTTCAAACGGTCTGAAAAAATTTCTTTTCACAAAAAAGAAAAATATTGTCTGATTTTGACAAAATTTTATCTGAAAATATATTGTTATTATGAAAAAAAATGTAATTTTGCACGGTATTTATACATTTTAAGTCAAAATATTAAATTATTAAAATAAGTTAAAAATTAAATTATGGCAAGAGTCAGAGCATTCAGAGGCTTGCGTCCTCCTGTAGAAATAGTTGAAAAATTGGCTTCCCGTCCTTACGACGTTATGAATTCAGAGGAAGCAAGACAAGAAGCAATGGGCAACCCTTATTCATTGTTGCATGTAACCAAAGCCGAAATAGATTTGGCTCCGGGAACGGCTGACAATGCACCCGAAGTTTTTGAAAAAGTAGTTGAAAACTATGCTAACTTCAAAAAACAAGGCTGGTTGGTTCAAGACAAAGAGGCTAAACTTTATATCTATGCCCAGACAATGGACGGCCGTACGCAATACGGTATTGTAGGTTGTACGCATGTTGACGATTATTTCAACGGTATAATCAAAAAACACGAACTTACACGCAAGGACAAAGAAGACGGACGTATGGTACATGTCAACATTACCAATGCAAATGTAGAACCTGTTTTCTTCGCTTACCCTGACAACAAAGAAATAGACGAAATAGTTGCTTCGGTTGTTAACAACGAAAAACCGATTTATGATTTCGTTGCCAAAGAAGACGGCTTCGGTCACAAATTCTGGGTTATCAATGACGCAGCTAAAGTAAAGAGAATAGAAGAAATATTTGCTAACGACATCAAATATCTTTATGTAGCCGACGGACACCACCGTACCGCAGCCGCAGCAAGAGTGGGACAGGAGAGAAGAGCAAAGAACCCTAATCATACGGGCGAAGAAGAATACAATTACTTCATGGCGGTTATTTTCCCTGCTACACAGTTGCATATAATTGACTACAATCGCGTGGTAAAAGACTTGAACGGTTTGGGCAAAGACGAATTCATCAAAGCCGTTGAGCAAACTTTCACCGTCGAAAACATGGGTAAAGATATTTACAAGCCTGCAGCATTGCACGAATTCTCAATGTACCTTGACGGAGAGTGGTACCGTTTGCGTGCAAAAGAGGGTACATTCAATGCAAACGACCCTATCGGAGTATTGGACGTAAGCATACTTTCAAACAATGTACTTGACAAAGTTCTGGGAATAAAAGATTTGAGAACCGATAAGAGAATTGACTTTGTCGGAGGTATAAGAGGATTGGGCGAATTGAAGAAAAGAGTGGACAGCGGTGAGATGAAAGTGGCATTTGCACTGTATCCTGTTTCAATGAACCAGTTGATGAGTATCGCTGATACGGGCAATATCATGCCTCCGAAATCAACTTGGTTTGAACCGAAGTTGAGAAGCGGTTTGGTAATCCACGAATTACAATAATTTTATTCATAAAAAAAGACGGCGGTGTGCAATATTCCGCCGTCTTTTTTTCAAATAACAAAAATGTATGCATATGAAAAAATCAATATTTTGTTTAACCTTTGCAGCATTGCTTGTTTTTGGTTTAGTGTCTTGCAAAGACAGCAGCGATGACAACAAGGATAATGAGGGCAAAGACAGGGATTGGACTGAAAAAATCAATTTCTCGGACAGCGACACCTATGTTTTGGCCGACTTGGACGGCAGTCTGTGGGCAGACAGTACACTTATGACGGCGTGGTTTAACATTCCCGATAGTGACAATCCGCAATGGTTTGACGTAGTTCTTGCAAACGATGACATCAATTCACCCAATACTTTGTTGATAAGGAATTATTTTTATATGCGGGTACGCTTGCCGCAAAGCGTAAAAGCGTTTGAATCCGCCGACACTACGGTTTACAACGAGGGAATAACCGTTCTGTATTACGAAAACAAGACTACGCAGAGCGAACACGTAGAATTTTCGCTGCGTTTGACCTCTAAACAAGGACAGGTCGTCATTACGCACAACGACGGTGAGTATGTGTCGGGTTATTTTCAGGGAACGTTGGTGAATTCTGCGGATGCAACGGACTTTAGACAATGCAAAGTTAAGTTCAACAGAATAAAAGTTGAACTGATTGATGTAAACAAAAAACTGTTAACTGAATTGCAATAAACCTTTGCACAATACAAAACATTAATCCGCCGCTTTGCTAAAGTCAAGCGGCGGATTGCTTTTAGTGAAATATGGTTTAATAATTTTTATCAGAACATTTTGTGGGTGTACATGTATCTTTTGATGGAACGTTTAGGCGTTTTCTCAAATTCTTCGGGCTGGATGAACAGTTTGGTTATCTGTTCGTAAGCGGGCAGTTCTTTGTTGGTGTCTTTTCTTATCTGTTCCAATATATCTTCGTATTGTTCCCTTGTGATATGGTCACGGTCCAATTTGTCCTGGTCTAAATTTACCAACGCCATAATCTTGTCGTCTTTCTCCAAAACCAAGGCTTCGTTGACATATTCCATGGAATTGAGTTTGTCTTCTATCTCTTCGGGGTAGATGTTCTGCCCGTTGGAAGAAAGAATCATGTTTTTCTTTCTGCCTTTTATGAAAAGGTAACCTTCTTTGTCCATTATGCCCAAATCACCCGTATGTAACCAACCGTCAATTATGCATTCCTTGGTGGCTTGCTCGTTTTTGTAATATCCAAGCATAACGTTGGAACCGCGGACAAGTATTTCGCCCGGAACATGCTGCGGGTCAGGGGAGTCAATCTTTACTTCCATCTCTTCAACTGCCTTGCCGCAGGAGAAAAGTTTGGTTTCTTTCCAATCGGCATAGCATATAATCGGGGCGCATTCGGTCATACCGTAACCGATGGTGTACCTGAAACCGATTTTCTTCAAAAACGCCTCTACTTCCTGGTTCATAGCGGCACCGCCTATGATTACCTCGTAAAACTTCTCCCCGAAAGCAGTGTGTAACTCGGTTTGGATGCGTTTAAGCAACATCTTGTCAATGAAAGGTGTCCGCAAAAGCGTTTTGGTCAACCGTTTGTCAAGTATGGGTTTGAGTTTGGATTTGTAAATCTTCTCTATAATCAAAGGAACGGATATGATGATGTCGGGTTTTACCTCTTCAAAAGCCTGTGCCACCACTTTGGGCGAAGGCAAGCGGGTAAGGAAGTGGACATGCGTGCCGCACATAAATTCGTACAACAGTTCAAAAGACATGGAATACATATGTGCCATAGGCAACATACATATAGAGTTGGAATGCTCGTCAAGGTTGGTTATAACCCTTGAAGCAAAATTGAGGTTGCCCATTATGGCACGGTAGGGTATCATCACACCCTTGCTCATTGAGGTCGTACCCGAAGTATAGTTGATAAGAGCCAAAGATTCGGGGTCTTCGCGGCGGTAATGCACGTCCTTGGCGGAAAAGCCCTGCGGATACTTTTCTTCAAACAGCGTATCCAAGTTGTTGTAAGCGTGTCGGTAATGTTCGTTTTTGCAATAAACCAAACTAAAGTCCTGCATCTGCAACACCGCATTGACTTCGGGCATGTTGTATGCGTCTATGCCTTCCCAGACCACGTCACCGACGATAAGCAATTTGCAATCCGAGTGGTTGACCAAGTGTTCAACGTTTTGCGGTTTGAATTCGTGCAGCAAAGGCACGGCTACCGCACCGTAGGACAACACCGAAAAATAGGCTATCGCCCACGCAGCACAGTTTCTTCCGCACAGTGCTATGTGGTCACCCTGTTTTATTCCGCAATGTTCGTATAATATATGCAGTCTTGCTATTCTCCGTCCGACTTCGGCGTAAGTTATAGGTCCTTTTTTGTAGTCACTAAGGCAAGGACGGTCCCAATGATTAATAATACTTTGTTCTATATTCGCTATAAAGCTTTGATTTTCCATTATTTAATCTTTGTAAACGGCATTGTAAACCGTTTTTGACAACTATTAAGGCTTGCAAAATTACTACAAAATTTATAAATACCGCCGCTTTACAACAAAAAAATGCCGCCTTATGCGTTTTAGTTTCCGCCCTTTGCGAAAGTAATCCTGAAAAAAATAGGTTTTTTGGGTCAAAAAAATAGGTTTTTTAAGGCAAAAAATGTGATTTTTTTGCAATTGTTTTCAGAAAAGGCAAAAACCAAACGGTGTAAGGCATTCATAAAAACACAAAGGGCATTTATCAGATGGGAAAAAATATGTATCTTTGCAAACCGTAAATCAATGATATTATAATGAAAAGAAACACAGTTACATTGTTGGCTTTTGCGTTGTTGACATGTTTTTTTGCAAAAGCACAGGACGGATTTAAAGACAAACTGCAAATAGGCGGATTCATACAGACGGATTTTGAATGGTTGCAATACGAGGGCAAAAGCAATACGGGGTCGCATCAATTGTACAATGCCGACCGCGACGGAGCGGACAAAGATTATTTTATCCGTTACGGCGTACGGCGTGGAGGCATACGTTTGGCGTACAGCGAGGGCATAACGCAGGGAGTGTTTGAGTTGGATTTGAACGACGGCGGAATAGTACCAAAGGCAGCGATGATAAACGTAAAACCTGCTGATTGGATTGAGATTAATGCAGGTTTGCAAACCATATGGTTCGGAGAGGAAACGCCCTATTCAACACCAAGACAAGAGGTGTTGGAACATTGCGATTTGTTGCGTAATATCTTCTTTTTGGATAGGGATTTGGGTTTGAGATTGTCATTAAAAGCCCCTGAAACATCACGTCTAAAAGGTTGGAAATTGGATTTGGGCTTTGTAAGCGGAAACAATATCAACCGCGTTCCCGACGGCAAGATGAATTTAGTGGGAAGGGTTAAATATTCTACTGATATAAACAGGGTATATGCTGCATTGGGTGCGTCGTTTTATTACGGCAAGGTGAACAATGCAGACAGCGTTTGGCTGAACTATATAAACGATTCCCTGTGGGTGCATAACAAAGAGGCAAACACCAAAAACACAAGATTTTATTACGGTTTGGACGCCCAAATCAAGTTTTTTACCGCCATGGGATGTACGGAGCTAAAAACGGAATGGGTATTGGGTACACAACCTTCGCAGTTGCTTTCCCTGCGTTCGCCCGACAACAACGAATATGACGCATCCAATGCGTTTAACACGGAAAGAATGTTCTTCGGAGGCTATGTTTATGCTTTCCAAGACTTATGGCAATCGCCTTTTCGCTTGCTTTTGAAGTATACGTTGATGAATCCTAACGTTGAGGCGGACAAAAAGTTTTATCTTTCTTCGGCCGACATCACTTACAGCACATTCGGCATAGGCTGTCAGTGGAACATAGCCAAGGGATTACGGTTTACAACTATGTTTAACATGAATTTCAACGAGAAGAACCAATATATACCGTCGTATTCATACGACAGAAAGGACAACCATCTGATAATGCGGTTGCAATACGAGTTTTAGTTCCGTATTTTTAACCTTACCCAAAGCCAAGAGGGGATAAGCGACCAGAAGAATGTGATTAACGCATAAAGGTTATTGATAACTTTTTTGCGTTTTTTGTTTTCAACGGCTTTAACTATCGTTCGGCTGACTTTATCTGCGTCCATAAGCAAAGGATAATTCTTTTTGCTGTCCAAAAGTGCCGTTTTGACAAATCCGGGACGGATGTCAGTAAAGGTAATTCCCAATTTATTCATGCGGGACAACTGGTCAAGGCATTCAATGTAGGTGTTTTGAAAACGTTTCGTTGAAGAATATGCCGCAGCAGCCCCAAGACCTTTGGTTCCTGCAATTGAAGTGATGCAGGCTATATGTCCGTTGATTTTGTTTGCCCTGAAATAGTTGAAAGCTGCGGTAACCATACGGGTAAATCCCAATCCGTTGACTTCAAGGGTGGACAGTTCTTTGTCATAATTCAATTCTTCGTTGTGAAACCCGATGCCAGAAGCGTGAAGATATATATCCATGCCGCCGTTTAAGTTTATAAGTTCGTAAAGCCTGTCGGCGGCATTGTCTTTTGTAATATCAATGGGCAGATACACGATATTGCCGGGGTATTGTCCGCAAAGTTCTTTCAAATTTTCCTCTCTGCGGGCGGCAATTGCAACTTTGTAACCTTTTTGTGCAAAAATCTCCGCACATTTACGCCCCATACCCGACGAAGCACCTATTATGACAATTCTTTTCATGGTTTTATTTTATGAAAAAAGGACTTATAAAGCAGTGTTTTTACTTTATAAGTCCTTTCAGTTGTGATATTTGTTTAAATGCTTGCTGACATCAATTCAACGTCTGCAGAAACTTTTTTAATCATTCCTTGCAATGCCGTACCCGGACCTACTTCAACAAACGCAGTTGCACCGTCGGCTATCATGTTTTTAACAATCTGCGTCCATTTTACAGGAGAGGTCAACTGTTTGATAAGATTTTCTTTGATAAGTTTGGCATCGGTCATCGGCAACGCATTAACGTCCTGATAAATCGGGCAAACAGGTGCGGCGATTTCTGCCTGTTCTATTCCTTTTGCCAATTCCACTCTTGCACTTTCCATAAGCGGTGAGTGGAATGCTCCTCCCACTTTCAAAGGCAAAGCTCTCTTTGCTCCTTTTTCTTTCAATATTGCACAGGCATGTTCTATTCCTGCAACGGAACCCGAAATAACCAATTGTCCGGGGTTGTTGTAATTTGCCGGAACTACCACCTCGTCGGTTATAGAGGCACAAACGTCTTCTATTGTCTTATCGTCCAGTCCTATAATGGCTGCCATCGTACTCGGATTGGCTTCGCATGCTTTCTGCATGGCGTTTGCACGGATTGAAACCAATTTCAAACCGTCTTCAAAACGCATAGCCTTGCTTGCAACCAACGCTGAAAATTCTCCCAACGAATGTCCTGCAACCATATCAGGCTGAAAACTATTGCCAAGTGCATGTGCCAAGATGACCGAATGTAAAAATACGGCAGGTTGGGTGACTTTGGTTTGTTTCAAATCTTCTTCCGTTCCGTTGAACATTATTTCCGTTATGTCAAAACCAAGTATTCCGTTGGCTTTTTCAAACATTTGTCTGCATTCTGTGTTGTTATCGTAAAGGTCTTTGCCCATTCCGATAAACTGAGCTCCCTGTCCGGGAAATACATATGCTTTTTTCATACCTTTATTTATATATTACAAAGTTATCGGATGTTATTCCGTCAAATTTTTATATGCTTCAAGGTCTTGTTGATTGAAGTTCTCTATGAACGATTTTCTCTCCGCAATCTTTTCCTGTGCATGTTTGGTGAACAGTTTTGCCGAATCGGTGAACATACTGTCACGGTTTGCATCTATGATAAGCAAATGTGCCATAATCAAGTAACCTGCTATCTCTACCAAGCGGCGAGAGTTGAACTCGTGGGCTTGGCTTGTTGAACCGAAAGCGTTGATTTTTTCTACGCAAGCCTCAAAATCTTTCCGTAAATCCACAAGAGTGTTACGCATTTGTGCGAATTCAGAGGAAACTTCCGTTGCTTCGTATTCTTTTATTCTTGCAAGATAACCGCCGGAAACCACACCGCGTATTGCAGCAACTACTTGCAATTGCGAAGTTCCTTCATATATTGTCAATATTCTCGCATCGCGGTACATTCTTTCGCAAGGATAATCTTTCATAAAGCCCGAACCGCCGTATACTTGTATACAATCGTAAGTGTTTTGGTTGGCATACTCGGACGAAAACAATTTTAACAACGGCGTAAGTATATCCGCAAGACGTGAATACTTCTTTAACGTTTGTTTTTCTTCCGCCGTAAGAGTTCTTTCCTTGGAAATATCTTCGTAAACCTTGTACATGTCAACGGCACGTGCGTTTTCGTACAACAACGCTCTCGTTGCATCGGTTTTGGCACGCATTACAGCCAACATTTCCCTTACTTGGAAAAACTCAATTATAGGTTTGCCGTATTGTTGACGCTCTTTAGCGTATTGCAATGCCTGTCTGTAAGCCGCTTCCGACAATCCGACGCTTTGGGCGCTCACTCCGAGTCTGGCACCGTTCATTAAAGACATGGTGTATTTGATAAGACCCAAACGTCTTTCGCCTACAAGAAAAGCTTTTGCGTCCGTGAAGACAAGTTCTGCGGTAGGGGAGCCGTGGATTCCGAGTTTGTTCTCGGTACGTCTGATTGTAACTCCGCCGTCGCGGCGGTCGTGGATGAAATATGACAAACCCCTTCCGTCCGTTGTGCCTTCCTCGCTTCGTGCAAGCACTAATTTTATGTCGGCATCACCGTTGGTTATAAACCTTTTTACTCCGTTCAACCTCCAACAATTCTCTTTTTCGTCAAAAGTGGCTTTCAATCTCACTGATTGCAAATCGCTGCCTGCATCAGGTTCGGTTAAATCCATTGAACAGGTGTATCCTTGGTTTATAAGCGGAAGATAAGTTTCTTTCTGCTCTTGTGAACCAAACTCATATATGGTTTCGGCACAGTCCTGCAAGCCCCATATGTTTGCAAAACCGCAATCGCCGCGTGATACAATCTCGGCTGCCATCACGTAAGGCACATAAGAAAAGTTCAATCCGCCGTATTGTCTTGGCAAAGACAGTCCGTACACGCCTGCATCGGTCAATGCCTTGTGGTTTTCTTTGGTTCCGTCGGCATAGATGATAGCATTGTCTTCAATTCTTACGCCTTGGTTGTCCACACTTTCTGCATTTACGTCCAAAACTTCCGCAGTTATCTCGCCTATAAGCGAAAGCACGCGGTTGTATGAATCTTTTGCGTCTTCCGTATCTTTTGGTGCGTAAGTTTCTTTGCCGTAATCTCTGAAATCTCTTTCTTTCAGTCTTATGATTTCGTCCATTAAAGGATTGTCTATCTGAAACCGTAAGGCTTTGTTGTCATCAAAAAAATTAGCCATATTATTTTGATTGCTTTAAATTCTTTATTTACTGTTTTTCTTATAATATTGAATCAATTTAGGTATAACCTCAAACGCATCGCCTGTGATTGTGTAATCGGCTATTGCGTTCAAAGGTGCATTAGGGTCGGTGTTTATGCTTATAATCTTGCTGCTTTGGTCCATACCTGCACGGTGCTGTACCGCTCCCGATACGCCGCAGCCTATGTAAAGTTTAGGACGGACGGTTACACCCGTTTGTCCGATCTGTCTTTCGTGTTCTGCAAGACCTCCGTCCACTGCCGCACGGGTTGCACCCACTTCCGCTCCGAGTGTGTCAGCCAACTGTTGCAACAGTTCAAATCCTCCCGGTTTGGAATTCATGCCGTATCCGCCGCAAACTATGATTTGGGCTGATTTGATTTTGATTTTTTGTTTCTCAATCTCGCGTGAAAGGATTTCAATGCAATAGTCACTTTGTTTAACGTAGTTTTTAGTGTCTATTCTTACGAATTCGCCCGTGTGGTTAGGGTCGTATATTTCTTTTTTCATCACGCCTTCCCTTACCGTTGCCATCTGCGGACGGGTGTAAGGGTTGACAATGGTGGCAATGATGTTGCCTCCGAAAGCGGGACGTATTTGATACAAAAGATTGTCTATGGTTTTGTTTTCCTTTTTGTCTTCGTATTGGCCTATCTCAAGCGAAGTGCAATCCGCCGTCAAGCCGCAACGCAGATAAGAAGCCACTCTCGGTGCCAAATCCCTGCCCACCGACGTTGCTCCGAACAGACATATCTGCGGTTTTTTCTCTTCAATGAGTTTTGTAACTATTGAAAAATGAGGCAAAGTCTGATAAGGGAACAGTTTTTCGTCATCGGCATAGTTTATAATATCAACGCCGTACGGATAAAGGCTGCTTTCCAATTGTTGAACCTGATAACCTGCAACCACTGCTTCAAGTTGCACTTTCAAGCCGTCTGCCAACTTTCTGGCTTTGCTTATAAGTTCCAAACTTACGTCGGCTATACGGTTTTCTTCCGTTATTTCGCAATAAACAAATACATTATTCATCTCTTTATCCTATTATATGTGCGTTAATAAGTTCTTTTATCAATGAATCCATATTCTCATCCGTCGGTTCCAAAGCAACATTGTCTTTGTGTGTAAGCACAACGCTGTCTATCTTTTTTACCTTTGTAGGCGAACCGGTCAAGCCCAAACGCAAATCGTCGGCTTCTATGTCGGCGGCATTCCACATCTGAATGTCTGCATTTTTATATGCCATCAAACGTTTTGCGTTGTAAAAACGGCACTTCTGTGCGGAAGAATGCACGGTTATCAAAACCGGATAAGACGCTCTTACGGTTTCAACTCCGCGTTCTAACCTCCGCTTGATAGTTATGTTGTTTTCGCTGGCGTCAACTATGCTTTCGGCATATGTTATCTGCGGTATTTCAAGTTTTTCCGCCGTTTGCGGACCTACCTGTGCCGTATCGCCGTCAATGGCTTGGCGGCCTGCGAAAACTATATCAAAATGTCCTAATTTTTTTACGGCCTGTGATATGGCGTAAGATGTTGCCAAAGTGTCGCTTCCGCCCAATTTGCGGTCGGAAACCACTATGCCGTCGTCGGCACCTCTGAACATGGCGTCCCTGATTACTTCGGCAGCCCTGTCGGGTCCCATGGTAACGATGGTTATATGTGTATCTTTTATACGGTCTTTGATTTGCAAAGCCATTTCCAATGCATTCAAATCCTCGGGATTGAATATTGCAGGCAAGGCCTGTCTGTTGACGGTGCCTTCTGCAGTCATGGCATCTTTACCTACATTTCTTGTGTCAGGTACTTGTTTTGCCAATACAACTATTCTTAAACTCATTATGTTATTTTTTTAGTTTATAAAAATTGTACTAAAAATTTTAAGATTGCAAAGTTAAGAAAAAATTTTGATACAGAGGTTGAAATCAATTTTTTTCTGATTTTACCGATAATAAAGCGGCCTTTTAATATGTGAAAAGTGTGACTTTTTATGTTGAAAAATGTGACTTTTAATTATAAAAAATGTGATTTTTGATAGTGAAAAGTGTGATTTTTAATGATTAAAAGTGTGACTTTTTTGTATTAAAAATGTGATTTTTTCGGTATTAAAACGGCGTTTGAATATTAATTAAGTGAGGTTGTATTGATTTTGATTGATATTTTGTATTTTTGCAAATCATATTCAACACGGCAATGACATACAAAAATCTCAATACAGAGCAGAAAAAACTATTCTACGATATGTTGTGCGGCTTTATAATGCCCCAACGCAAAGAGTTGATAGAGAAGATAATTGATTTAAGAACCGACAGGATAGTCCCCGTTATAGAAAACATACACAAAGCACAGAATGCTTCGGCGGTATTGCGTACGTGCGATTGTTTGGGATTGCAGGATGTGTTTGTTATAGAGAACAACAACAGGTTTTCGGTTACGGACGATATTTCTTTGGGGGCTAACAAATGGCTCAACATCACCAAGTATCATTCGTCGGAAAACAACACCGTGCAATGCTTTGACGATTTGCGTAAGCAGGGTTACAAAATAGTGGTGACCATGCCCCATAAAAATGATACGGATTTGCAAAACTTGGACATAAATCAGAAATATGCTTTGGTTTTCGGCAGCGAAGTGGACGGCATAAGCCCTCAGGCAGAAGCCAATGCAGACGGTTTTATGAAGATTCCTATGTACGGATTTACTGAAAGTTTTAACATTTCCGTCTGTGCAGCGATAACCTTGCATTATTTGACCGACAAACTGCGTAACTCCGCAGTGAATTGGCATTTAAGCGAAGAAAAACGTATTGATACGTTGATTCATTGGGCGTTGTCGGGCATAAAAACCAAGGACAAGATAGAAAAGGAATTGTTGAAAAGATTTTAAACCTTTGAAGGATTTAAAATAAAAGGGAGTTTATTGCGTTTTACTTTTATCAAATGCGAAAGAAGATGGGATTATACAATAATATAATAAGGACGGTTGTATTGACGGCGGCAGTATTTTTCACTGTCAATACCGCCAAGGCACAACTGTTTCGCGGTGCAGTGTCGGCAGGAGCGGTTATATCGCAGCTTGACGGCGACGAAGTCTACGGTTTCAAGCATGTAGGCTTCACTGGAGGTTTGGGGGTGATGATGCCGTTCAATCCGGAAAAGGCCGACGACGGATTTCAATTGTCTTTGGAGTTGCTTTTCACCCAAAGAGGAGCAAAGAATTCAAATATATATGACCCGTTTTGGTACAAAGCCGATTTGAACTATATAGACATTCCGCTGATGGTGCATTATATGGACAAAAGGGCGGGAGTTGCCTTGGGAGTGGGGTTGCAATACGGCCGTTTAATCAAAACCACGGAGCGTTGGAAGCTTTGGGACACCATGATTTTGGATATGTGCCGCCCAGTTGTCACAAACAACCATTCGTTTGATAAGAACGATTTGAGTTTTGTAGCCGATTTCCGATTCAATGTGTGGAAAAAACTTAAGTTTGACGTCAGATGGCAATATTCATTGATACCTATCCGCAAAGATTTTGAGTATTTCAACTCGTTTTCCGAAACCGCACTTGAATACAAACATTGGACAAGGGATTTTAAAAGCAATTACGTTACCTTTAAATTTATATATGTAATCAACGAACCCGATGACAATGCGTCAAAATATTCAAAACGCCGCAGGTAAATCAAGTTTTAAAAACTAAACAATCAGAACAATGAAACGTACAGCCGTATTTCCTGGTTCGTTTGACCCCGTTACCTTGGGACATTTGCAGACGGTACTCTCGGCAATGCCGTTGTTTGACAGAATTATCGTAGCTTTGGGCGAAAATACTTCTAAACGCCACATGTTTTCTTTACAACAGCGTTTGCAGTGGTTGCATACGGTTTTTGGCAAATATGATTCGGTCAGCGTGGATTCATATACGGGTCTGACGGTTGACTATTGCAAACAGCAAGATGCCGGATTTATAATCAGGGGAGTACGCAATACAACGGATTTTCAATACGAAACGGAAACGGCACGAGTGAACAAACAGCTCAACGGCGGCATCACCACCGTGTTTTTACCCTCCGACAGCGAGATGTCAACAATCAGTTCTTCCGTTGTCAGAGAATTGTTGGTTTTCGGCAAGGATGTTTCTTTTTTGTTGCCGCCGGAAATCGTCATAACGCCGCAGGATATTCTTAAATAAAGTTTTTTTTCGGGTTATTTTCCGTATTTGTTTGCAAAAAAACATTGCAAAAAGTGTCATTATATATGAAATGAATTTCACGGAAAGGGAGATAATAGAAGGTTGTATACGCAAGGAGGAGAAATTTCAGCGTCTTTTGTACGACAAATACTCTCCGCAGATTTTCGGAATATGCAGAAAAAACGCCAGAAGCAAAGAAGACGCTGAAGATATATTCCAAGACGGGTTTATCAAGTTGTTTTCTTCTTTACACAAGTACTCTTTTGCAGGGAGTTTTGAGGGTTGGCTGCGTATATTCTTCATGCGGGTTGCGTGGAATTATTACAGGGACAAAAAAGACAAGTATCCGAAAACAGAAATCACCGATACACTGAACACGGGCGTGGAAAACATGGTGTTGGATAAGTTTTCAAACGAACAGCTTGTGTGGGCGTTGGAACAATTGGGCGATAAAGAACGGATGGTGTTCGTAATGAGTGAAGTGGAAGACGTGGATTTGCAAACCATTGCACTTCAGACGGGATTGAAAGAAGTAACCATACGTTCTATGAACTCAAGGACGAAAAAGAAATTGTTGAACTATTTTTTCAAAATTTAAAGAACATATACCTATATTATATAATATGAACAACGAAGAGAAAATTTTCAGGGAATTTAAAGACCGTATGTTTAATTACAGCGAACAACCAAAGCAAGAGTTGTGGCAGAACATAAACGACAAACTGCATTCGGACAAAACCAAATATATATGTTTGGCAGCCGTTACGGGTTCCTTGATTATAGTTGCAGGTGTTGCGGCATTGGTTTTGGCTCCTGCGGTCAACAAAACTGAAAACTCGGTTGTAAAAACAGCGGCAAATACTGCAAACGCTGCGGATAATTCTTTACAAGCACTTACAGATAATACCGTAAGCATAATTGACGAAGAAAAACCGTTGCAACAAACGCCAAAAACGGATATTAAAGAAAATATAAATTACAAAGAAGAATCTTCAGTTGCAGAATCGACGGCGGAAAACGTCAAACCATCGGAACAAAACCTTACTTCCGTGCAACAAACGGAAGTTTTGCC
Organism: Bacteroidales bacterium; assembly: GCA_017934545.1. GTDB lineage: Bacteria > Bacteroidota > Bacteroidia > Bacteroidales > P3 > Scybalousia_A. The sequence goes on along the minus strand of JAGBJI010000008.1, from coordinate 267,684 downwards.
TGCGGCAAAAGAAGAAAATACTTCCGTTAAACAGCCGGGCGTTAATCCGAAAAGCAATACCGTGCCTGCAAAAGCAGGTTCTACGGGACAAGTTTCAGATGTTGTCATGGCTAAACTTGTTTTGCCCAACGCATTCCAACCGTCCTCGCCTGACGAACGTATAAATACGTTCAAACCTGCGTACCGTGACGTTGCGTCTTATGAAATGAAAATATTCTCACGCAACGGCAAGTGCCTGTTCACCACAACCGATATAACCAAAGGGTGGGACGGACGTATAAATTCAGGCAATGCCGAAGCCGGAGTATATATATATATGTATAAATGTACCGATGCGGACGGTAAAAATTTGTCCGACCAAGGTACATTCATGCTTATGAGATAGTAATACTTTATTTTTTTTGTATTCTTTTTATTTTGTGATGCCTTTTGTGTGGTTTGAAAGGCATCACTTTTTGTTTTTGCGGTTGTTAACAGACGTTTAATTTTTGTGTTTTTACGCATTATTGTGAAAAATTTTGATTAAATTAGCGTACAATCTAAAAAAAAGTAATAAATTTGCAACCACAATCGGAAGAATATGCGGTTTTACAGACGGCATTTCTTTTGCAATTGAAGTGAAAATTTATTAAAATAACATTTAAATTAAAAACAAACATGGCAAAAGTACATATCTTTAACGCAGGTCCTTGCGTTTTACCAAAACAAGCAACAGAAGCTGCAAGAGAAGCAATCCTTAACTTTGACAACACGGGAGTGGGAGTGTTGGAAATATCACACCGTACTCCTGGTTGGGAGAGAATAATGAGCGAAACGGTTCAATTGTGGAGAGATTTGCTTAACATACCTGAAAATTATAAAATATTGTTCCTTGGAGGCGGTGCTTCAACACAATTTTTTACGGTTCCTGCAAACTTGCTTAACAAAAAAGCAGCATATCTTCAGACAGGAGTTTGGGCAAAGAAAGCTGTAAAAGAAGCAAAATTGTTCGGCGAAACCGTAGTTGTCGCTTCATCGGAAGACAAGAACTATTCTTACATTCCTAAAGGATATGAAATTCCTAAAGATGCTGACTATTTCCACATCACAACCAACAATACCATCTACGGAACGGAAATCAAATACGACATGGACTGTCCTGTTAACTTGGTTGCCGACATGTCTTCGGATATAATGAGCCGTCCTGTTGACGTAACCAAATATGCTTTGATTTACGGCGGCGCTCAAAAGAACGTAGGTCCTGCAGGCGTTACATTCGTTATAGTAAGGGAAGACGTTTTAGGCAAAATAACCGACAGAGCAAATCTTCCTGTATTGCCTACAATGGTGGATTACAGAAACCATATAGACAAAGAAAGCATGTTCAACACACCTCCTGTATTCTCAATCTTCGTTATGCACGAAACATTGAAGTGGTTGAAAGAAAACGGCGGCGTTGAATGGATACAGAAAGTTAACCAACAAAAAGCAGATTTGCTTTACGGTGAAATAGACCGCAACAAGATGTTTGTCGGAACAGTTGAAAAAGAAGACCGTTCGTTGATGAATGTTTGCTTTGTTATGGCAAAAGGCTATGAAGACAAAGAAAAAGAATTCATGGAATTTGCAAAATCACAGGGCATGATAGGAATAAAAGGACACAGAAGTGTAGGCGGTTTCCGTGCATCTTTGTACAATGCATGTACATTGGAAGATGTTCAGGCTCTTGTTGATTGTATGAAAGAATTTGAAGCAAAGAACGCATAAGAATTTAGAAAAGCATATGACAAAAGTATTAGTTGCAACGGAGAAACCTTTTGCTAAGGCTGCCGTTGACGGAATCAGAGAAATTGTAGACAAAGCCGGCTTTGAGTTGTCTTTGTTGGAAAAATACACGGACGTAAACGATTTTTACAAAGCAGTGGAAGATGCCGACGCTTTGATAGTACGTTCGGATAAAGTCACCAAAGAAGTTGTTGACCACGCAAAAAATCTTAAGATAGTTGTACGTGCAGGTGCAGGATTTGACAATTTGGATTTGGAAGCATGCACTGCAAAGAACATAGTAGCGATGAATACTCCGGGTCAAAACTCAAATGCAGTTGCGGAGTTGGCACTCGGTCTTATGATTTACATGGCAAGAACGAACTTTACTCCTGTTGCAGGAACTGAGTTGAAAGGAAAAGTTTTGGGTATCCATGCTTACGGAAACGTAGGACGTTTGGTTGCCGAAAAAGCAAAGGCAATGGGTATGTCGGTTATGGCATTAGACCCGTTTGTTCCTGCAGAAGCAATAGAGAAAGACGGAGTTAAAGTTGCCAAAGACGTAAAAGATTTGTATTCTTCATGCGATTACGTTTCTTTGCATATCCCTGCAAACGAACAGACAAAGAATTCAATCAACTACGAATTGCTTTCTTCTATGCCGAAAGGTGCATGTTTGGTTAACACTGCAAGAAAAGAAGTGATAAACGAAGCAGACATGGCTAAATTGTTGGCAGAAAGAGAAGATTTTAAATACGTTACCGACATCGCAGCAACAAATGATGAGGAGTTGAAGAAATTTGCTCCGCGTTATTTTGCAACTCCTAAAAAGATGGGTGCCCAGACAAAAGAAGCAAATATGAATGCAGGTTTGGCAGCAGCCCGTCAGATAGTTGATTTTATCAAAAACGGAGTAACCAAATTCCAAGTTAACAGATAAGAATCAGTATTTAAATAAACGTTCGTAACTTCTGATAATCAAATATGAGTGATTGAACGGTTTAATAATGTTTTTTGTACGCCAATTGTGGCAATATGACGTTGCAAAGTCAAAAAACATAAATGTAAACCATAAGGAAAATCCCAAAAGCATATTTGATTGTCAGAAGTTTTTTATTAAAAATCAAATTACACTATGAAAAAAGTTTTATTAAGTATTGCAATTGCATTGTGCATGGCCTCATGCACTACCGTTCACAAGACGGCTGCGGACAGAAATGTTGCAGCTCCGATAGTTGCAGCCACAACTGCCGATTTGGATGTATCGGAAGTTAAAATTACATACACCTATGTTCCTTCACGCGAGGTTGCCAGAGGCGGATACAGAAACGTAAAAAATATGGCAATAGCCGAAGCATTGCGTGTAAACGGCGGAGGCGATGTATTGGTTGAGTGCCAGCAAGAAGTGGTAGAGTACAGAGGATTGTTCAAAAAGAAAATAGACAAGATTACCGTTACGGGCTATCCTGCTAAATACAAAAACTTCAAATCTATAGATAAGGAAACTTTAAACCGTTCGTTTGAAAACGGATTGTTCCCTACCGTAGATATGAAACGTTAAGCAATCGTATAAGCATTAAATAATTACTTGCTCACTCACGGCATATTTTGTTTTTAAACATTGTGCGGTGCGGTTGGGTGTAAAACAGGATATGAAGACATTGCGGTTAATTCCGTACATGTTTTCATGTCTTTTTTCTGTAATTATTACGTAATACAGAGGCGGTAAACGGGAAAAAACGACTATCTTTGCAATTATTTATTTGAACTGTATAACGATAATGAAGAAAAATTCTTTGACTACAATCAGCAAAATCCAAGAAAAAATAAGACTTAAACCAAAGTACATCATAGTTTTAGGTTGTGTTGCCTTGATATGTATTTGCTTGATTACGCTTTTGTCCTCAAAAACGGATAATATGCAGGCTAAAGACATATATATTTACCCGGGTGATAAGTACGTAAACATAAAGCAAACATTGCAAAACGAAGGAATAATATCCTCAAAAAACACTTCCTTTGCGGCTTATTGCAAATTGCTTTCGTATGACCGCCATATTAAAGCGGGACATTATGTGATAAAACCCAAGACTTCGGTTTTCAGAATGGTACGCAAATTAAAAAACGGTAACCAAACGCCCGTTAACGTCGTTATAAACAGCGTACGTACGGCTGAAGATTTTTCCAAAAAGGCGGCCTCTTTGCTTATGATGACCGAAGATGAGCTTATGGCGGAAATCAAAGCCAAAGGTTATCAGTATGATAATGATGTGTTTGAGTTCGTTATCCCTGACACATATCAATTTTATTGGAATGTAAGCCCGAAAAAGTTTTTGGAGCGGTTGAAATCGGAAAGCGACAGGTTTTGGACTGATAACAAACAAAAAGCAAAACTTACCCAACTGACAAGAAAAGAGATAGTTATCCTTGCAAGCATAGTTAACGAGGAAACGAACAAAAATGACGAAAAACCTGTCATTGCGGGCGTGTATTTGAACAGATTGCACAAGGGCATGATGTTGCAGGCCGACCCTACGGTCAGATTCGCCGTCGGTGATTTCACCGTTAAACGCATTACGGCTCAACATCTTAAGACGGAATCGCCGTTTAATACATACAAAAACCTCGGCTTGCCGCCCTCGCCTATATGCCTGCCGTCGCTGTCTTCAATCAATGCGGTACTGAAATATAAAAAACACGACTATCTGTACTTCTGTGCCAAAGAAGACTTTTCGGGTTACCACAATTTTGCAGCCACTGACAAGGAACACATTCAGAACGCAATCCGTTACAGAAAAGCCCTGAACGCAAGAGGTATAAAATAAATTATACATAACCCCCAAAAATCAATTTAAACTCTGCAACGGATTTTTTTATTTGTCCGTTACAAATTGCACCTTGTTTTACTTTTTTCCTTTTTTGCAGAAAACAAAAAAATATGTTCTGCTTTAATTTTTCGTCAAAATAATACCTGTTATTGCGAAAAATTAAAAGTAGTTGATAATAAATTAATTACAAAATGCTGACACACATGACACACATTGGCACACTTATTTTCTATTAAAGATTTTTTATCAAAATAAGTTTATATAAAAAATGTGTGTCAATGTGTGCCACTTTTGTAAAACATTAATTGACAATATATTCTGAAAAACAGATATGTGTCAGAAATGTGTCAGCAAAAAAATGGACAAAACGCCATAAGATACCAAAAAAGAACAACAACCCACCGAAACTCTTTTCAGAAAACAAAAAATCCTTTTCAGAAAAGAAAAAATTGTTTTCAGAAAAGAGATTTTTTTGGACGGTTCAAAATTATATTTCAGACCGTCCAAAACCAACTTTTAACCCGTCTGAAACTTACTTTTGGACGGTCTAAAAAAAATTCTTTTCACAAAAGAGAAGATTTAATTCAGGAAAAGATTTTATAAGGCATTACTTTAATAAAAATGAAAAGGTGTTTTATTTTTGAAGATATTGCTAATTGAAAAAAGTTTTGTACTTTTGCAGTTGCTTATCAGGGGATAGGCAAAAGCGTAATATATTATAGCTTGCAATTAAAAGCATGAGAACCTTTTTAGAATCAATCAAGTTATAATACCGGTCGGACTACGCCTGCTTCGGCGTGTTTCTGCTATGGTTATATCTTTTTGATTCGGGTTTATTCTCATGCACCTTAAATGGAGATGTAATGCAAATTAATATATTAGTGGATTCACGCTTTTCTTTTATTAATTAATCTGGATTGAAAAAGGCAATCCGTTCCTTTATAGAATTCACAAAAGGAAAAAGTAAAGTAAAATGAAAATGGTAAAAAAGAATTTGAAAGTATTAGGAATATTGATGGTAATATCAATTGTTATTACTGTTTTAGCAACAGGTATATATTATATAGTATCTGTTGAGGATTCTAAACCATTAGAGCAAACTGAAAAAGAATTTCAAGCAAAAGTTAAAAGTTTAGAAAATAAAAATAGAAAGGAAAATACTGCGTTAGCTATTGAAAAAGCAAAAGAAGTAGGATTTTATGATGCAATACTTCCTATCGTTGAAGAAAACAAGAAAAAAATACCAGAATACAAAAGATATATAGAAGCACATTTGAGTGAACCTGTGTCTGCATACTGTGATAGAAAATATTTTGATATAAATTATAGGAAAAGATCTATTAGAGCAAAGACTGTAGAAGAATTATGTTACGATTGGTATGTTATGACATACGGTCAGTTTAAAAATAATTTACCAACGAGTGTAAAGATAAAAGGTTTCGGAACTTCTAAATATGATAAATATGATACTCGTTTTTATAATATAGAAGATATTAATTTTAGGAGAAGAGAGCATTTTAAAGATGGACTTATAAATACGGCAAAGTATACGGGAATAATGTCTATTCTGTTACTTTTATTAGGATGGTATATTTATACAATAAAAAATAAGATTAAAGGAGATAAGAGAAAAAAGAAAATAATTTTAATTATTACTTCGTCTTATATTATATCTATTGGAGCAATGTTTTTATTAGGAGAATTGTATTTGAATAATAAAGAAAAGCGTTTATTACATGAGGCTGAAGGTAATTTTGAAACAACTTGGTATAAATATATTCAACAAAAAATAAGAAAAAGTAATATACAAAGTATAGGCGGACAGGCAGACAAATTTATAGAAGAAAAACATCCTATTATAGGCGTTTTGAATAAGCCAAATGCCAATGATTTATTTCATGAAAATGATTTTGTGTATTTTAAAGCTAAATATTATTATAATGGTTATATATTACATAAAGAGGATGATGGTAATCGAGATGTTGAAAGATATAATTTAGTGTCGTACAATTACAATAATGTAGTAGGATGGGATATGATTTATATGAACAAGGTGTACATATATGAAGGTGACGGTACAGGTAAATTTAAAACTTCAGTTGGTTATTATGCTTGTGTAATGAGCCCTTCTTCTATTGAAATTAAAAAAAATAATTATGTAGATATAAATATCAAACAAGCTATATTATCATCTTATGATTTTTTTGTAGACTCATTGCCATATTTTTATCCTCAAATTAATAATATTGTAGACGAGCTAGAAACATCAAGTAGTAATGAATATTTTAAATTGCAAAGAGTTCCAAAGATTGGTTGTGAAATTGTCGGTATTGATACATATGCACGACTGACTAATTTCTATAATGTTTATTTAAAATTAGGCACAGAACCGTATACATATTTAATAAAAATGCGAAATGATTATGGAGAAAGCCCGAAGCAACTTGACCGAATTAAAATTTGGAAACGTTGGGGTATATCCTTAACAGTTATAACTATAATATCGATTTATCTTATAGCTTTTAGATATAAAAAAGATTAGAAATAGTTAAATAATGTAAAATGGTCATAACAATTGTAAAAGCAAGTTAATAAATTATTAGACTTTCTTTTATTAAAATAGAGAATAACTAATTTTGCAAAAAAATAAATATGACAGAAGACAAAAAAAATTTGATGATGAAAAAAGAAGATTGTGATAGATTAAAGATAGTCTTAAAACTATCTAATGTAGTAGAATTTAATAAATGGATGGAATCAAACTTTTCGTATCCTATTAAAGAGTCTGTAATAGACAATGCAATTGATACGATTAAAGACATATATTCGCTTTTTGTTAACTATAATCAAGATATAACAGACGAATATAAAACAGCATTAGAATTTTTATTTGCTCAATATTGCATGAATGTAAAACACCAAATAAAAAACAGTTTAATGAATTAGTTTCTTTTTAAAGGATATTCTTTTGCTTCAAATTCTAACATACATTTATCTGCTACTACATATCCAGCAACACACATAGTACCGAATACAATACACAATGATAACGTTGCTATTATAACACCTTTAATTATAGTTTTATGTCTATTGTTTTTTAGACGCATTCCTATTATTGCAATTATCCCTAAAGCAAGTATTAAAAAAGGCTGTACTATTACAAATAACAGGATATTAATCCCAGCATAGCCCAAACCTGTAAAATTTCCTAAATAGTATAATAAATCTATACAATAATAGCAAAACATATCTAATTCTAATTGTGATATATCTAATAACATATTTAACTAATTACGGTCTTTTTAGGCTCTTTTTTTTGTTCATTAAACCAATTTTTATTCTTTTTCCCTCACCGATAGAAATCATTCTTTAATAAAAGGATTTCTATCGGCGGGGAATTGTTTGATGTCGGTGGTTTATTGAAGGGATTGAAGTTCGGATTTCAGTGCGGTAAGTTTGCTTTCACAGTCCGCAAGCTTCTTTCGCTCCAATTCCACTACGTTGGCAGGAGCGTTGGATACGAATTTTTCGTTGGATAGTTTGCGTTGAACGGAAGCATAAAAGCCTTCGTAATATTTTATTTGCTCGTTTATCTTCTTTATCTCTTCGTCTTTGTTGACGTTTTGTGCAATCGGTATAAACATCTCGGTGGTTCTGACCATCAAAGACACTGTGCCGTCTTGTTTTTCTTCAACAAAAGCGATTTTTTCCGTATTCGCAGCTTTTATTATTATACTTTCGTATTTGGAAATCAAATCTTTGCTGTCGGAAACCTTGACATAACACTGCAAAACCTGTTTCGGCGATATGCCTTTGGAGTTTCGCAGGCTGCGTACGGCGGTTATAATCTCTTTGATGAACGTAAACTCGGCATCCATCGGGTTGTCATTATCGGAAACCGTAGGATAAGCGGCGTTCATTATGAAATCGTTCTCCTGTCTTTGCCTTAGGTTGTGGTATATCTCTTCCGTGACAAACGGCATAAACGGATGAAGTATTTTCATTAAGTCTTCAAAGATGTCAATCAACTGCTCATAGGTATCAACGTCAATAGGCTGCTGGTATTCGGGCTTTACAATCTCCAAAAGCCATGAACAAAAATCGTCCCATATGAAAGTGTAGATGTTTTTCAAACTTTCGCTCAAGCGGTATTTGGAAAAATCGTCGTTGATGCTTGCAATCATTACGTTCATACGTTGTCTAAACCATGCAAGAGCAAGTTTTGAATGTTCGGGTTGATTGGTCTTTGCAACCGAAAAACCTTTGACCAAACGCAATGCGTTCCATATCTTGTTTGAGAAGTTGCGCCCCTGTTCGCAATACACATCGTCAAACAACAAGTCGCCGCCCGCAGGCGATACCATCAGCATACCCATACGTACACCGTCGGCTCCGTATTTTTCTATCAATTCCAACGGGTCTGGAGAGTTGCCCAACGATTTTGACATCTTTCTTCCCAACTTGTCCCTTACCGTTCCGGTGAAATAAACGTTTTTAAACGGAATCTCATCTCTGTATTCCAAGCCTGCCATTATCATCCGGGCAACCCAGAAAAACATTATATCGGGTGCGGTTATCAAATCGTTGGTAGGGTAGTAGTATTCAATCTCTTTGTTCTTCGGGTCGCGTATTCCGTTAAAGCAACTCATAGGCCAAAGCCATGACGAAAACCAAGTATCCAACACATCTTCGTCCTGAATTAAGTCTTCAACGGTGTAGTTTTCCGTCGGATAAAGTTCAAGTGCTTTGTTGTATGCCTCCTGTTTGGTTCTGCCGACAACTATTTCCTTGTTAGGCAAGTAGTATGCAGGTATGCGGTGACCCCACCACAACTGACGCGAAATACACCAATCCTTAACGTTTTCCATCCAATGACGGTAAGTGTTTTTAAACTTATCAGGCCAAAACTTTATGGTGTCAGTTTCCACTGCATCCAATGCGGGTACTGCCATGTCGCCCATACGGCAGAACCATTGCATGCTTAACTTTGGCTCAATAGGCACATTGGTCCTTTCACTCAAACCTATTTTGTTGTCGTAATCTTCGGTTTTTTCAAGCAAACCTTCGTTTTCCAAGTCCTTAACTATGGCTTTGCGGCACTCAAAGCGGTCCATGCCTTGGTATTGCATGCCGTTGGCGTTGAGAGTTCCGTCATCGTTGAAAATATTTATTGCATCAAGTTTGTGTTTGTTGCCTATATTGTAATCGTTTATGTCATGGCAAGGCGTTATCTTTAACGCTCCCGTTCCGAAAGCCATGTCTACGTATTCGTCAAAGATAACGGGAACAGTGCGGTTCACATGCGGAACTATGACTTTTTTGCCTTTCAGGTGTGCAAACCTTTCATCCTGCGGGTTGACGCACACCGCGGTGTCGCCCATTATGGTTTCGGGACGTGTGGTTGCCACTACTATGTATTGGCTTTCGTTGTCTGCCAAACGGTAACGCAGATAATACAGTTTGCTGTGCTGTTCTTTGTATATGACCTCTTCGTCGCTTACCGCCGTCAAGGCTTTAGGGTCCCAGTTGACCATACGTACGCCGCGGTATATCAATCCTTTGTCGTACAAACGGCAGAAAACGTCGGTAACCGCTTCGCTCATGTCCTCGTCCATAGTGAACTTGGTACGTTGCCAATCACAACAGCAACCCAACTTTCTTAACTGTTGAAGAATGATGCCGCCTTTTTCTTCTTTCCATTGCCAAGCGTACTTCAAAAACTCTTCACGCGTAAGGTCTGATTTGTTGATTCCTTTTTCTTTCAAAAGGTTTACCACTTTGGCTTCGGTAGCAATACTTGCATGGTCTGTTCCCGGAACCCAGCAAACATTCTTACCGTTCATTCTTTCTTTACGGCAAAGCACGTCCTGAATGGTTTCGTTAAGCATATGACCCATATGCAGCACCCCCGTAACGTTAGGCGGCGGGATTACAATGGTATAAGGTTCTCTGTCATCGGGATCGGAATGGAACAGATTGTTGTCAATCCATCTGTCATACCATTTCTGCTCAACGTTTTTTGCTACATATTTAGACTCAATCTCTGCCATAGTTTATCAAAATTTAAAAGAATTAGAAATTAAGTTGCAAATTTACGAAAAAAAATCAATCCTCTAATAATTTCCCCGCCCTTTAATTTATTTTAAAACAAAAACCTGCGGATTTTTATCTGCATTTATTTTTGTTTAATTGCCTTTATCCGACAACAGTGTTGTCAAAAAGACAGTGATTAAATGTCTGAATCTGAAATTGATGATTGGTTTGTATTTAATTCAATACTGTATTTTTCAGAAAGATAACCTTCTAAAAATTCATCTTCGTGGTGTTCTATGTCAATGATTCCGCATAAATCCTCATACGTTTTGTAAATAGGGGAGTGATTATAGTCTTTGGTAGCCATAACTTCTGTTTTGATTAATACAATATGCAAATTTACAAATATTTTATTGAAACATAAGATATAAAAAGATAAAAATTTTATTTTAAAACAAAATCATTAAAAATCCTTTTCTGAAAGCATTTCAAAAAAACATATGTATTTTTGAAAAAAAACATATGAATTTTAATCAAAAAACATATGTTTTTTTCTTCAAAAACATATGTTTTTTATTTTTCTTTTCGCAAAAGAATCTTTTATATAGCAATGTATATAATAATCAAACCGTGCAGTGCGTTATTATTTTGTAGGTTTATATATTTTAACGGATATGAAAAAAGCAGTTTTATTGTTGAATTTTATTGCCTTGTTTATGTTTTGCGGTAGCGTTAATGCACAACAGGACAGTACGGTTACAAATGACGATGAAATAGTTGCGGTTGTTGAGCAACAAGCAACGTTTCCCGGCGGAAATTGGGAATTGGATAAGTTTATACGTAACAATTTAGTGTACCCCAAACAAGCAAAAAATAACAAAGTTCAAGGTAATGTTTTCGTAACATTTATTGTTGAAAAGGACGGAAGTATTTCCGATATAAAAATTCTACGTGATGATATTGGGTACGGTTGCGGAAAGGCTGCGGTGGATGTAGTAAAAAAGATGCCGAAGTGGCAACCCGGTAAGCAAAGAGGTAAAGCTGTAAGGCAACAATTTAATTTGCCGATACATTTTAAGCTGTAATAAATAGACAAAAGAAAAACAAAACACTGTAAAACTTGGTTGTATTACAGTGCTTTTATTGTGTGAAAAAATATTTCTCAACTTTTTACTTTTCCAACCACGAAACTATATTGTTTTTAACGATTTCTATTCTGGCGTCAAAACTTTCGCGTGTTGCAAAGGCGATATGAGGAACGCAGACACAGTTTTTCGCATTCAACAAAGCATGGTCTTTGCATAGCGGCGGCTCTTTTTCGTACACGTCAATGCCTGCTCCCGCCAATTTTCCGTTGTTAAGCATATCGGCAAGTGCGTCTATATCCACCACATTTCCGCGTGCAGTGTTGATGATGATTGCCGAAGATTTGCAAAGCGAAAGCATCTTTGTGTCAATAAGATGATAAGTTTCTTCCGTCAACGGCACGTGCAGCGAAACGATGTCGCTTTCCTGCATCAAAGTCGGCAAATCCACGTACTGTATTCCCTGTCTGGTGTATTGCAGATGCTCTTTGCGTGAATAAGCCAACACATTGCAACCAAAGGCTTTCAGTAACAACGCCGTACGTTTGCCTATTGCTCCCATACCAACGATACCTACGGTTTTGCCTTTCAGTTCCGTTCCCAAGAAATTATTTCTCGTGCCGTTATCTCTTATATTACAATTCATTTCGCTTAACTTACGCATAACGTCAAGCATCAAACCTATCGCCAACTCACTGACGGCTTCGGTCGCATAGCCTGCTGCGTTGATAATTTCAATATTGCGTTCCTTGCAATAAGCAACGTCAATGTGGTCTATGCCTGTGAATGCAACGGCAAGCAACTTGACGTTAGGGCATTGCTGCAAAACTTCCTTCTTCAGCGGAATATTTGAGATAATTACCACATCGCTGTCCGCAATACGTTCAGTAAGCACTGCAGTGTCTTCATTTCTGTCTTTGTAAAGTGTAAAAGTGCAATTGTATTTCGCAAATAATTCTTTTAACTCCAGTTCTTTTTTTTCGTTTATGCCGATAGGTTCAACGGCTGTTATCTTTAAATTTTCTTTCATTACAGTTATTGTTGTTAAAATCTTAAACTTTGACTGCAAAATTACGTAAAAATTCAGTTTTACTTGATAATTCAAAAAACATTTCGTACTTTTGCAAAAAAGAAACAAAGAAAAACATATGACGGCTTTACAATTAAATGCGGAATTATTCAAAGAATTGAGTTACATAGCGGACAATGAAAACTATGTAATAAAAGTTTTGAATTATATTAAGAGGTTGCGGCAAAGTAGTAATGCAACGGACAATAAGCAAGGCGTTGAGCAGGATTTGGACGAATTGTTGCATATGTTTAATAATGATGAAATCACGCAACGGGAATTAGACGCAGAGTGCGAAAAGGTAAGAGAGGAAATTTATCATGCAAAATAACATCAAGGTTATTATTGATGCAAATCTTTGGATAAGTTTTCTTATTAAATCAAAGTCTTCTGTAATCTTACGTAATATTATTACAGACCGAAATATTGTTCTTGTGATGACAGAAAGACTGAAGCAGGAATTGCTAACCGTTGCTTCAAGGGATAAATTCAAAAAGTATTTTTCTGCGGAAAGTGTGGAAAAACTTTCTTCTTTCATTGATAAATACAGTACGGATTTTATAATAGGGGATATTCCGCAGAGGTGCAGGGATTCAAAAGATGATTATTTGTTGGAATTGGCTGTTGTTTCCGATGCAGATTATTTGATTACTGGAGATAAAGATTTGTTGGAAATAGAACATATTGCCAACTGTAAAATTGTACCTATAACATTTTTTGCATAACATTTGCTTGTATTATTTTTGAATTTATTCCTGTCTTTGCAATTGTAAAAACAAAGTGCAAACTCGCACTCCGACATTTTTTTGCAAAATAATTTCTTGTTAATTGAAGAACATCTCATTATTTAAAAAATCAAAAACACGTTTTGCTTGATGTGTCAACATGTAATGATTTTCACTGTCATCAAACAGTATTGAAACATTTGTACCACGATTGCGTAAATGTTGTGCTGCATTTGGTATATCATACGCACTTGCGTCATTTCCTCCGCCTATCAAAATGACATGGGAATTGGATTTTTTGATAATGTTACAAGGTGTGGAGATATAGGTGATAGACTTGAATCTGTCCGAAAAGTTTTTCAATGCGATGTTTGAAGCAGAACCTCCGTTGCTTAATCCTATTAGATGAATATTGTTTTTTTTCTATATTATAGCCAATGGATTTCAAATACGGAATATATTTGTTGAAAATCCGTTTTATGTCATTGTATTTAAAATATACCGGAAAGGTCGTTTGTGCCTACACTTACAATAATACAATCATTCAACCTACAAAAAAGACCTTGATACATCTCCCAACTTCCTAAATAACCGTGTGCAAAGAATACAACGGGATATTTTTTGTTACGGTCGTAATGTTGCGGTCTTGTTATATAGATTCCGTCATAGTCCGTTCCTAACTTTTTGTTCATTGTTTGTGCGATGGCAAAAGATCCGGGATTGCTTCCGTATAAGGATAACCTGTTATAAGGAGCATAGAATGTTAAAGCCTTTCCGTGCCAAAAATCATGTTGTGCTTCACGTATAAACCTGTTACCAAGATTTTTGAAGACTGGACTTAAAGAAGTGGGAGGAAATACGGCAGAGATTTTCATGCCTGCATTCATAAGTTCTTCCTCTGGAAAAACTGCGTTCACCAGATAGACATGTATAGGCGTATGGATTCGTTCACCTTTGTTGTTTAGATAAATTAACTGGGTTTTTCCGTGTTGGAAATAGTTCGGTATTGATATAAATATGGCAATTAATATAATAGATACAGTCAAAGCATACGCTTTAGGCCATTTAATCCGTATCCGTTGGCGGTTAATCAATATTGCCAAGAGTAAACACGACAGTCTATATTGCCATGTTGCAAATACAAATATGGAAAAAACAAAAAGTAAGCACGAAAATATTTTCTTCATCATTATTATTGTTCATTTGGTTCAACGACTGTTATCTTTAAATTTTCTTTCATCACAATTAAATATTAATTAACCCCCAAAACTTTAACTGCAAAATTACGTAAAAATTCAGTTTTACTTGATATTTCAAAAAACATTTCGTACTTTTGCAAAAGTAAAACACAGAAACTTATGCCTGAGATAAGCAGATTTTACGGAATAATCATATATATGTACGTCAGCGAACACAACCCGCCGCATTTTCATGTTTGGTACGAGAACTACAAAGCGGAGATTACAATTGAAGACGGTATAATTACAGGTACATTGCCAAGACGTGCATTAAATCTTGTGTATGAATGGTTGGATTTGCACAAAGATGAATTGATGAACAATTGGAATAAGTTAGTTAATTTTGAAAAACCTGACAAAATAGAACCTTTACAATAATGAATAACTTACTGACGATAGACAAGGCGGAATATCTTGACGGTTACAAGATAATGGCGACATTTAATAACGGTGAAACGAAACTTTTGGATTTCACTTCTATTATTGAGCAAGCCAAAGGTATCTGCGTTAAGTTGAAAGACATCAATTATTTCAAATCTTTCAGATTAGACCCCTTTACAATTGATTGGAATAACGAGATAGGTTTTGCTCCGGAGTTTCTTTACGAAATCGGTAAGGCGTAGTTTTTGGTTAAATTATTGCTATTCAAAAAACATTTCGTACTTTTGCAACCGTAAAAACTAATTTAAGAAATAAGATTATGCAGACATCAGCGTTAAATATCAATTTTAATTTACCGGTTCAAGACTTGTCGTTTTTTGATAAGATTGCACTTGAAAGAGGTTGGGTTGTCAATTCCCAACGAAACGTAACGGAGCAACGGCAGGACAAATCCCAAATATCCGATGAAATTTTGTCATTGGCAGGAATACTTGCAATGAATGAAGATTTTGATTGGCAAGAAGAAAAAGAGGAATACTTGAAATCAAAATACCTTAGTCTATGAAAATCTTTTTAGATACAAATATAGTAATTGATTTTCTTACCGGCAGACAACCGTTTGTTGAAGACGCAATAAAAATCTTTCAGTTATCGCAACGACAGGGTTATAGTTTATTGGTGTCGGATTTGTCTTTGATAAACGTTGCTTATATTTGCAGAAAGAATTTTACAAAACAACAGATATATTCTGCATTGGCGAAATTGACAAAGTTTGTTACGGTTGTAAGTATCGGAAGTCAATCCGTCAAAAAAGCAATAAATATACAGGCGGAAGATTTTGAAGATGCAGCACAATGTTTTTGTGCTGTGAGATGTAAGGCTGATTGCATAGTTACAAGAGATACAGAAGGATTCAGAGGTATTTCCTATATAAAAGTAATGGGTCCTAAAGAATTATTACATAGTTTAGATGCCAAATTATAATTTGATTTCTTCTCAATTCAAAAAACATTTTGTATCTTTGCAAAATCAAATAAAGAGAATTTTAATTTTATGAACGGAGAAAAATTACATACAATTGCACAAAGCAATACGTTAATCTTCCCATTTGAAAAATTTATGGGGGGGGGAATTTTGCAATATAGCATGTAATTGTTGTAAAAGCATATATTATAAGTATTAATATAAAAACGCAGATAAGTGTAAAAACTTGTCTGCGTTTTTGCGTTTATTATCGGAAAATTAAATTAGTTATTAACAAATAAAAAAGAGATAGAAAATGAAAAAATTCAAATTCAAACACCTGCTATATTTGGCAGTAATGGTATTCGGAACATTTACCTTTACCAGTTGCTCGGACGATAACGACGAAGATGGTAACGTAATAGAAAGTGAAGTTCTGCAGTATGATTTTGTGTACCTAAACAACCTCTACAAAATGTCTTCTGTGCAGGATATAACGGATAAATTGACAAAGGACGGCTTTACTGACGTACATTACGATACTTTAGATAATTATGTTAAAGGCTCTAAAACTATTAATTATATACCATATAGTTGTGCTGTTCAGCCTCATATCTATGCATATATAGAAATTGGATTACCCAAAGCAATAATATCAATGAACACATTAAAATCCTTACTTGATGCAATTTTTAATTCTGAAAATAAAATTGCAGGTGAAAATCCTAAGTATAGATTTTCTATAATAGAAAATTCTGATGACGATAACATCGGAACGGATAAAAATGAAGGAATACAAAAAATTATGAAATTCTGTATGGACAGAAATTCGTATATCAATGCGAGTCTGGAATTTGAATATAATTCTTTCCATACACGTGTTGGTTTTTATCATGACGAATATATACGTATGGAGATTGGAACTAATGATTAAAAAGAGTTTCTGCTCTGCTAAAGCAGGGACGCAAATTTTGCACCCCTGCTTTTTGTAATAAAAGAAAACTTTGTATCTTTGCACGGTAAATAAAAACAATACAGCAATGATTACAAGCGATGCGTTAATGCAAGGAGTTTATTTGAACGTACCCGTAAAAGATTGGAATTTCTTTAAAGAGTTGATTGTTAAATGGGTTGGAAAGCATAAACAAAAGAAGAATTATTGGACGGATTTATATTTTCCCGCAATGAAGTTTCCCCATTAACAGACGAAGAAATAATAAACGAAGTCAGAGCCGTCAGATACGCAACGCTAAACTAAATAAACAGATAAATAAGCGGACTGAAGATTTTATTTCCTCAGTCCGCTTTGTTTTTTATTGGTTTTAGTATCGGTTTTACTTAACAAAACCTTGTTGTTTTAGGAATGCTTCGTTGGTTGGTTCGTGTCCGCGGAATGCTTTGTAAAGTTCCATCGGTTTTTTGCTTCCTCCGCGAGATAAAACGTTCTTACGGAATGACGAACTGACAGCCGGGTTAAAGATTCCTTGTTCTGTGAATGCTTGATAGGCGTCTGCGGCAATAACTTCGCTCCATTTATATCCGTAATAGCCTGCTGCGTATCCGCCGCCGAAGATATGGGAGAACTGAGTGCTCATCATACAGCCGTCAATCATAGGCATAAGTTCGGCTTTCCTGCTTGCCGATTGTTCAACAACCAAGACGTTACCGTTAAACGGTTTCTCAATGGAATGCCATGTCATGTCAAGGATTCCGAAAAACAACTGACGGATGGAAAGCCAGCCTGCGTTGTATTGTTGAGCCTCTCGAATACGGTCAATGTACTTTTGCGGAATCTTGTCGCCTGTCTTGTAATTAACGGCAAACATATCAAGGAATTCTTTTTCGTATGCGTAGTTTTCCATGAACTGACTCATTCCCTCAACGAAGTCATGGGCAACGCTCGTTCCAGAAAGAGATTGGTAGGTGCATTCCGTAACTATGCCGTGCAGGCAATGGCCGAATTCATGCAGGAATGTAGTTACTTCATCAAAAGTAAGTAGGGAAGGAGTTTTGCTTGTAGGTTTTGAAAAATTGGTTACAAGTTGGATTAACGGACGAATCTCGTTGTTATTTACCTTACTCTCTTCACGGAATGACGTCATCCACGCACCCTGACGCTTATTGTCTCTCGGGAAGAAGTCCATATAAAGCACAGCCATGAATTTATTGCTTGTTTTGTCCCAAACCTCATACACTTGTACGTCTTTGTGATAAACAGGTATGGATTTGTTTTCGCGGAACTCAAGGTTGTAAAGTTTTCCTGCCAATTCAAAGATACCTTTTTTCACATATTCCAAATTGAAATACGGTTTCAACAGTTCGGGAGAGATGTCATATTTTTCTTTTTGCAGTTTCTCGCTCCAATAAGAGAAATCCCAACGGTTCAACATGCCTTCAAAACCGTGATTGCTGGCATATTCCTGTACGGCTTTCAAATCCCGCTTTGCGTAAGGCATACTTGTGTTTAATAAATCGTTAAGGAAATCATTTACTTTGGCAGGTGTTTCCGCCATCTTGTCCTCCAATTCATATTCAGCGTAGGATTGATAACCCAAAAGGTTGGCAATCTTTAAGCGGAGATTGACTATATCTTTTATTACCTGCTTATTGTCGTTGGTATCGCCGTGATTACCCATGGAATTGTACGCACGCCAGATTTTTTCCCTTATCTCACGGTTAGGACAGTAAGACATAACGGCAACGTATGACGGTTGGTCAAGCGTAAATGCGTAACCCTTCATACCTCTTGCCTTTGCCTCTTGCTGTGCAGCCTCCAAAGCGTAGGCAGGCATACCTTCAACGTCTTTTTTGTTGGTAACGTTTAAAACAAATGCGTTTTGGTCGTTCAAAACATTCTGATTGAATTTCAAAGACAACACACTGAGTTCTTCGCTTGCCTTACGGAATTCTTCTTTGGCGTCCCCGGTTAATAACGCTCCGTTTTTGATAAATCCTTTATAGACTTTGTCTAAAAGCATACGGTCTTCGGTTGTCAGTTTAATGAAATCGCGGTTATCGTAGACCATTTTGATTTTGGCAAACAACTGCGGATTCATACTGACATCGTTGCTGTATTTGGTAAGTATCGGAGTTAGTTCTTGGGCTACTTGTTGCATTTCTTCCGATGTGCATGCCTCGTTCATATTAAACAGAATGGAAGACACTTTATCCAATATCTTGCCGCTCTGTTCGTAAGCCACGATAGTGTTTTCAAATGTCGGCTCGGCGGTATTGGAAATAATTTTATTGACATCATCCTTTGCTTTCTCTATTGCGTAAAGCATTGCAGGTTTGTAATGTTCTGTTTTGATTAAATCAAAAGGCGGTGTTTGATGCGGTGTATTCCACTGCATAACTAATGGATTGGAAGATTTTATCTCGTCCATTTCCTGTTTTGACATCTGTGCTGATAATAATGTTGTAGCCATAAGCATTGATGTTATTAAAAGTTTTTTCTTCATTTTTTAATTATGTTTAATTTAACGCCTGCAAAATTACAAAAAAATAAAACACTTCCAACTACAAAAAGGGTGTTTATGTTTACCGTTACGGAAATAATTCGGGTAAATTCATAATTAAGTAATAAAAAATTCAATTTACGGACAAGCAAAGCAAGAGTTAAAAATAAAAGGTGTTGAAATTAAATCTTGCTTCTTTTATTATTTAAAGATATTAAAAAATTGTAACTTTGCAGAAGTTTATAATAAACAAGGTGATAATATTATGTCGCAGCAAGAAGCATTAAAACTATTTGAAACAAAGAAAGTCCGCACCGTTTGGGATAACGAAAAAGAGAAATGGTATTTTGCCATCGTGGATGTTGTCGCTGTACTGACTGACAGCGTAAATCCACGGGCTTATTGGAGAAAATTAAAGCAGCGGTTAATAGAAGAAGGTAATCAAACCGTGACAAATTGTCACGGTTTCAAATTGACGGCTGCAGACGGTAAGAAAAGATTAACTGATGTGGCTGATACTGAGCAGTTATTCCGTATTATACAGTCTATTCCGTCACCAAAAGCAGAGCCGTTTAAGATTTGGATGTCGCAGGTTGCAAATGCAAGGTTGGAACAGTTGCAAGACCCAGAGAAATCTATTGACCAAGCAGTCAAAGATTATAAACGGTTGGGGTATAGTGATAAGTGGATAACTCAACGCATACGTTCAATAGAAGCAAGAAAGGAATTGACGGACGAATGGCAGAGAGGTGGCGTAAAGACAGGACAGGCGTTTGCAATGCTTACTGATTTGATGCTTCGGACATGGAGCGGTTTGACGACAAGGGAATACAAGGATTATAAAGGATTGCACAAAGAAAGTCTGCGGGATAATATGACAAACATAGAGATAGCGTTAAACACTTTGGCGGAAGTATCTGCGACGGAATTGTCAAAACAAAAGAATCCGAAGAGAATATCTCAACACCGCAATATTGCAATGCGTGGCGGAGAGATAGCAAACACGGCACGCAAAGAACTTGAAAAAGATTTAGGTAAAAGTGTTATTTCTTCAGCAAAAGCAAGTGATTATCTTATATCCGATAATGATGTAAAGTTGTTGGACGGGGATGAGAACGAACAATAAAAAGTAGCAATATTATAATTAGCGGAAAATAAAACGGCAGGGAAAACAAATTCTTTGCCGTTTATTTTATTGTTTTTCTTGTTAATTCAGATTTTCTTTGTACTTTTGCAAATGTGATTGACGATGCAAGTCAATCCTTTGATATAATTAAGGCGTTACGCTTTGTTTTTGGTCTGTTGAAACCTAGACACTTTCAACCAATAATTCAAAAATAGAAAGCGGTAAGTGCTTACGGTATGTATATATTCGTGAGCTTTACTTATTTGAATTATTATACGGTAGTCTAGGACCTTCAACAGAACAAATAAGATTAATAAAGTTCACGTTCTTTTTTGTATCCACGTTAAATAAATTATTAATCAGATGCAATCAAAATAAAATTCAAAATGATTGCATCACAAAACCGAGGGGCTTGATGGGATAACAAAGCAACAAAAATCATGTTCAAAAGAACAATCAAACTTTTAACTCTTGCTGCAATGGTGTTTGTTGGCGGCAGCGCTACGGCACAAATAATGAAATTCGGAGAATTGCCGGGCGTTATTCACCAATCTCCGTATGATTCCGAAATCCTTTACGGGCATGACGGCGAAAAACACTTGGTTATTTACGACAACAACCTTAATACAATAAAGAAAGTAAATAACTTGGAAATATCGCTGGACCACGATATGCTTAATGTTTTCTGCGTGGCAAAGAATTTATTTACCACCAGCGGTAAGTATGAATTCGTTGCAAATGTTATAACCGGCCAAGATTCTACTTTAACTTACAATTTAGAATATGCAGGATATGATGAGCAAACCGGAGAACCTATTACCGATACAGTATGGTTCTATTTCTATGACTATTCTTATGGTTACGGAATATATAACGAAGACGGTCAGCTTCTGTTTGATTTGGGCTACTTCTCTGAAAGCGATGACAACGAATGGTTCAATCCGTTCGTTAAATTCAATAAATTGTTTGTATCTGTTGATACTTATGATGACAAGAAGAAAAGCGGAAAAACACCCGTAAAAGAAATGTACGATGAAAATGACCATTATTACACCAAAGTTTACAATCTTACGGGAAACAATACCAGTTCAGTTACTTCTGTACAACAAGACGTAAACTCCTCTAAACTATATCCAAATCCTGCAAGAAACTCCGTTACTTTGGAATATAATATTCAAGGACAGATGCAAGAAATGCAGATTGTTGATATGCAGGGCAGAGTTGTAGCTTCTTACTTGCTTGACCCGTCACAAAAACAGGTCAAAATCAACACTTCCAACTACAAAAAGGGAGTTTATGTTTACCGTTACGGAAATAATTCAGGTAAATTCATAATTAAATAACAAAAAATTCAACTTACGGACAAGTAAAACAAGAGTTAGAAAAAAAAAGGTGCAGGAAATAAATCTGCACCTTTATTAAATAAACAGTGCAAATATTCACTGCAAATTGATTTGTAGTAACAAAAATTCAGTAATTTTGTAGTTGTTCTGTGCAGGAATTAGAATATTGCACAGATGAAAAGCAAAAAACAGTATTTAATTTTACATTTAAAACAAAAGAATTATGGCAATTTACGGAGCAGGGTCTAAAATAGGCGACCCGCAAGTAGAAAAGAAAGAAGAGTTTTTTAAAAAATCGGCTTATTGGATTGGTTGGGGTTATGCAGATGCAGAAGATTTATACAGTGCATTAAGTTCCGTTAAAGTAGGAGATATTATTTATCTGAAAAGTAATCAGCCCGGTTCACGTACAATTACAGTCAAAGGAATAGGAATTGTAACGGGAAGTGTTATACAGAATTTATTTGAAAACAAAACGGCAAATACGGCAAGTCAAAACCGAAATTTATTAAAGATAAACGTTGCTTGGGTTTATAAAGATGAATTTAAAATCACAATACACCCTGATGACGGTAAACTTACTAATATAAGGGCTGCAACATTTTATGAAGAATTTTTGCCGCAAGTTCAAACCGAAATCATCAATAAAGTATTGGGAAAAGTAAAACCATAATAATTAGGATTCAAGGCTGAAAATAAAAACAGACAATAAGCAATAAAAGATGTTGAAAATAAAATTCAACATCTTTTATTTTGTATTTAATTGTTTTATGTAATTACTTTAGAAGAAAAATTTGTTTAAAAAGCCTTCGTCTATACGCAGAAAAACCCTTTCGTTCATAGGTAAAAACTCCGGGTTAGGGGTTTTGAACAATTGTTGTACAAGGCTGACAATTTGTTGCTGGGTAAGACGGCGTCCTTCCTTGATTGCAAGCCGTTCGGATACGGCAAGCAGCCGTTCGTTACGTGAATCCGTTTCGTTGATGATGTCTTCTACGGCATTCATTGCTTCCAATGAGGTGATGTTTTGCGGAAAACAGGTGAAACTTACAGTGTTATCGTCCTTGATTTCAAATTCAAAGCCGACGGATTGCAACAGTGACGCTTTATCTTTAAGGTTCATTATCTCAAGTTGCGAGAATTTGTGTTCGTAAGGTATAAGCAGTTTTTCACCTTGCTTGATTGCGACGGCATTGTGCGTTAGTTGTTCGTAATAAATCTTCTTTGACGCCTTAAACTGATTGATTAGCAAAAGTGAGTCATGTAACTGTGTTATAATATATTTGTTTAAAAATTGTACGGTAGGGAAGTGGCTGTTTGAAGTGTCGGAAGATTGTTCCTCCCGTGGCTTAAAATCCGAGGCGGAAGAGGAAAAAGATATTTCGGTCTGCACTTTGACGTTGTTAACTCCGTTTGAAGAATCAAAAGATTTGTTGAATGAGGTATTGGAAAACGGGTTGAACGAGCGGTTGTCCGAAATTGTCGGCACGGAAGGTATGTACGATTTGTCGGCAAGGGGAAAATCTATCGGTTTTTTCTCAAAATCAAGTGTTGAAGCCAGCGTTGTCTGTCCCAAAACCTTTCTTACCGCCGAATTAATCACACTGTAAATTATTTTGTCGTCAACGAATTTTATCTCGGTCTTCGTCGGGTGGATGTTAACGTCAATATCTTTCGGATTTACCTTTAAATGAATGAAAAAGACGGGATAGTTTTTCGGAGCAATCAAGTTTTGGTAAGCCCTTTCAACTGCATTGGCAAAATAAGGGTTACGCATAAAACGGTTGTTTACGAAAAAATATTGGTCGTTTTTGTTCTTTCGTGTTAAATCAACGGTTGATATAAATCCGCTTATCTCCACTAAATCAATTTTTTCACTTATCGGCAACAATCCTTTGTTGAAACTTTGACCGAAAAGGTCGGTTATACGTTTTTTGAAATTGGCTTTTTCCAATTTAAACACCGTGTGCGAATCTTGTATGTAGGTGAAAGACACATGGTTGTTGATTAAAGCTATACGTATCAATGCTTCGTTGATGTGCGACAACTCCACTTGGTCGCTTTTTAAGAAATTGCGGCGGGCGGGTACGTTGAAAAATATGTTTTTTACCTTGATATCGGTACCTTTACGGGCTGTTGTCTTACTCACCGACTTGATTACTCCGCCCTCTATAATAACCTCATTGGCAAGGTCTTCACTCTCGGTCTTGGTACGCAGTTCCACTTGGGCTATTGCAGCAATTGAAGCAAGAGCTTCGCCGCGGAAGCCCATAGTAGTAAGATTTCTTAAATCGCTTTCAGTCTGTATTTTGCTCGTTGCATGGGGCAGGAAACACTTTTGTGCATCCGCTTCGTCCATGCCGCACCCGTCGTCAATGACTTCTATAAGTGTGCGTCCCGCATCTGTAACGGATAAAGTGATTGATGAACTGCCTGCATCTATTGCATTTTCCACCAACTCTTTAACTACACTTGCGGGGCGGTTTACTACTTCTCCTGCGGCTATTTGGTTGGCTATGCTTTGGTCAAGTATGTTTATTGCCATTTTTCAACAAAATAAATCAACACATAGACCAACATAACCACCACACAGGCAAAGAGCAATATCTTGGTTACGGGAAAAGGTTTGCTTAACTTCTCTTCCTTTTTTTTGTTCATCGCCGCACGGAAATCAATCTTGCGTTTGTATTTATCGCCGATAGGTCCGTATTTGGCTTTAAGTTGCTCAAGTTCATCTTTTTTCGGGTCGTAAAAACGCGGCTTGTAGTTGAACTGACGCGGCTTGCGGACATTAAAAACTATTCCCATAATTAATCGTTAGTATTTTGTTATGCAAAGATAGTAAATAGATTTTAAACGGCGGCAAATTGCAGGATAATTTTGTTTTTTCCTGTATTTTTTTTGTTGAATTCAGAAATGGTTTTGTTTTGAACCGTTTGAAATCAACTTTTGAACCGTCCAAAAGTATATTTTGGACGGTCTGAAACTAACTTTCGGACGGTTCAAATCAATTTCTTTTCTGAAAACACAAATTTGCTTTCAAAATCCACTGATTTGTTTTCACGCTTTACATATATTAATAAGGTATTGCAAGTATTTTTTTGCGGAATTTTCATTGTCAAATGGAAAAAAATGACTAAATTTGCATATTATTTTTGGATTAGACTATGGAGCAGTTAAACGGAAGAATACAAAGAGTTGATATTGAAACTCAAATGAAACAAGCTTATATAGACTATGCGATGAGCGTTATAGTCGCAAGAGCTTTGCCCGACGCCCGTGACGGAATGAAACCCGTTCAACGCCGAATAATGTTCGCAATGGGCGATATGGGCATGACTTACAATACTAAACACAAGAAATCGGCAAGAATAGTAGGAGAGGTGCTGGGTAAATATCATCCGCACGGAGATTCGTCCGTATATTTTGCAATGGTGCGTTTGGCACAACACTGGGCTTTGAGATACCCTTTGGTTGACGGTCAGGGCAATTTCGGTTCAATAGACAGGGACTCGCCCGCAGCCATGCGTTACACCGAAGCCAGAATGTCCAAAATAGCAGCCGAACTGTTGGCCGATATAGACAAGGACACGGTTGATTTTCAAAACAATTTTGACGATTCGTTGCGTGAACCGACGGTGTTGCCTACGCGTATACCCAACTTGCTGGTCAACGGTACCAACGGAATAGCCGTAGGTATGGCTACAAACATGGCTCCCCACAATTTGAGCGAGTCAATAGACGGTATAGTGGCATATATTGACAACCCGGACATCACAATAGACGAGTTGATGCAGTACATCAAAGCTCCGGATTTTCCGACAGGAGGTATAATCTACGGTTACGACGGAGTGAAAGAAGCCTATCACACGGGAAAGGGCAGGGTGGTCATCAGAGGGCATGCCAATATAGAACACAACGACAAAACAGACAGGGAACAAATAGTTGTAACCTCCATTCCTTACGAAGTATGCAAGAGCGAGATGATTGAACATCAGGCAATGCTCATGGCGGAAAAGAAAATAGAAGGATTGGCGGACATCAAAGACGAAAGTAATAAGGACGGAATACGTATTGTTTATAAGTTGAAAAAAGACGCAATAAGCCGTGTTGTTTTGAACAAACTTTATCAGTACAGCGAATTGCAATCGTCGTTTTCCATAAACAATATAGCCCTTGTCGGAGGCAAACCCAAACTGTTGAATCTGAAAGACATTATCTTTAATTTCGTAGAACACCGCAAACAAGTGGTGGAACGCCGTACGCGTTACGAGTTGAAAAAAGCCGAAGAGCGGATGCACATAGTGGAAGGATTGTTAAAGGCTTTGGATATTATAGACGAAATCATCAACGTTATACGTTCTTCCCAGACGGTTCAGATGGCAAAGGATACGATGATAGAACGTTGGCAGTTTTCCGACTTACAGGCATCGGCCATCGTTGAAATGCGTCTTCGTCAATTGACGGGTTTGGAACGCAATAAGTTGCAGGACGAACACGACAAGTTGGCTGAATTCATCGCAAGGTGCAAAGAAATTCTTTCGGACATAAATGTTTTGTTGCAAGTGGTGAAAGACGAACTTATTGCAATAAAAGAAAAATACGGCGATGCGAGAAGAAGCGAAATAGAATACTCTTCCAAAGATTTTGTTATAGAAGACATGATTCCGAATCAGGAAGTGGTTATTTCGGTTTCGCATTTGGGTTATATAAAACGCACTCCGCTTTCGGAATACAAGACACAGAACCGCGGCGGAATGGGTTCCAAAGGTTCTTCGACAAGAGATGAAGACTTTATAGAGCATGTCTACGTGGCTTCAACGCACGATTATCTTCTTATGTTCACTAACAAAGGCAAGGTATATTGGATGCGTGTTTACGAAATACCCGAAGGCAACAAAACATCCAAGGGTCGTGCCATTCAGAACATGCTTCAGATTGAGGAAGGCGAACAAATCAAAGCCTTTGTCAACACCCGCGATTTGAAAGATGCGGATTACGTAAATCAGAACTATATCATACTTTGCACAAAGAACGGTATAATAAAGAAAACTTCGCTTGAGGCTTATTCACGTCCTAGAACCAAGGGAATAATTGCACTGACTATCCGCGAAGGAGATGAATTGCTTGAAGCCAAACTTACTGACGGCAAAAACGAAATATACATCGGAACCAAAGCAGGTCGCTGTGTAAGGTTCAACGAAGAACTTATACGGCCTATGGGTCGCGGTGCATCAGGCGTAAAAGGCGTTACGTTGGCAGGTGAAGAGGACGAAGTAATCGGAATGGTATGTATAAACGATTTATCGCAAAACATAATGGTTGTATCAGAGAACGGATACGGCAAAAGGAGTGACAGCGATGAATACAGAAAGACAAACCGCGGAACCAAGGGTGTAAAAACCATCAACATAACCGATAAAACGGGTAGCCTTATAGCAATTAAAGACGTTAATGACGACGATGATTTGATGATAATGAACCGTTCGGGAATCACAATCCGATTGGCAATAAATTCTTTGAGGGTTATGGGACGAGCAACGCAAGGTGTGAAGTTGATAAACCTTAAAAAGAAAGACGTTATTGCAGCGGTTGCAAAAGTTCAACACGAAGAAATCGTTGACAATGATACAGTTGACGAAAACGGAACGGTTGTTGATACCGATAAACAAGCAAATGAAAACCAAACAGAAGAATAAAAACAGATTATAAACAATAAAAAACAAAAATCAAGAGATGAAAAAAAGCATTGTATTGGTATCTTTGTTGGCTGTGGCATTGGGTGTCAATGCCCAATCAATGAAAGTTCAGAGTGCATATTCTGATATGAAGAACGAAAGACTTGCCAACGCCAAAAAGAATATAGACGAGGCTTGTCAGAACGAGAAAACGATGAACGACCCTAAGACTTGGAACTATTCAGGCCTTATTTATGCACAAATCGTTGACGCTTCCAACAACAACAAAAAACTGTTTAAAAAACAGAAGATAGACACTCCGATAGAGGAATTGTGTGCTACGGGTATAGCAAGCCTGAGAAAATGTTTGGAATTGGAAGAAAAAGCAGGCACTCACGAATATGTGAATTCGTCAATAGAAGCTTTGAAAGTTTTGTGCGGATATGAGTACATGTTTGCAGGAAACGTTTACAACGACGGTCAATACGAAAAGGCAGCACCTATGTTTGCCAAAGTAGCTGAAGATGCCGAGATAGCAAAGCATTCGGAATTGTTGGACGATGCGTTGTACTATCAGGCAGATTGTTACCGTATGTTGAAACAACCCGAGAAAGAAATGGCATTGTACCGTGATATGGCCAAACGCAACACTACCAAAGCCGACGTGTATTTGAAGATTTATGCCGCAAACAAGCAGGCAGGGGATACCACCAAGGCGTTGAATGCGTTGAAAAAGGGTGTTAAGATGACTGAAAAGGATGCTGCAAACAACGTTATTATGAAATCGTCGCTTGCAAGTGCATATATTTGGGCAGGAAAGCAGCAGGAAGCTGACAAATTGTTGGACGATTTGCTTGCAAAGGGTGCAAACGACACCAGAACGTTGAACAGCATTGCCGGAATATACGTTGACCAAAGCCAAGTGGAGAAAGCAACCGAATTGTACAAAAAATCGCTTGCAATAGATAACAACCAATTGGATGCACAGCGGGGTATAGGTCTTGCAAACTTCAACAAAGCAGTTGACTTGATAACCGAAGCCAACAATATTCCTCCTGACCAACAGGCAGCGTACGATAAAAAGATTGCGGAAGCATATAAATATATGGAAGACGCCATTCCTTATTTCCAAAACGCATTGAAGATAAAAGACAATGACTTCAATTCATTGAAAGCATTGAAAACAATCTACTCACGTTTGGGAGGCAGCGCAACTGCACCTGCAGACAAAAAAGCCGAATACAAAAAAGAATTGGATTCAGTTAACGCTAAACTGAATGCCTTACTGCAGAAATAAAACTTAATCTAACCATATTTTTGTTTTTGTTAGAAACGGGGTGATACAAAAACTCCGTTTCTTTATTTTTACTTCTTTTTAATATTATAGTTTACATAATATCAATTATGTTTAAATTGTGCTTTACAAGAATTAACCCTCAAAATACTGTAAATATATTCAGTCCGTACATTTATATAATATATTTTTACCGTTATATAATTTATTTTGAACCGTACATAATATGTTTTGTACCGTATACAAAATATTTTTCACCTTATTTAATATATACCGCACGGATATGCTTTCACAAAATTTTTTTTCATGTTCTGTATTTACCACCGTATTATTTGAAAAAATTTTTCTTTGTTTTGATTCCGTTTGATTTATCCGTCAATTCAGTTTATTAGTTATTTGCTTTAACATAATTTACGTATCATTGTAAGTCCTTCAAAATCGCCTAAACTAATACGAATGCAGATTTCTTTGAATCTAATTCATTGTCAGAGTAATAATATTCAAATAAACATGATTTGTCTGCAAACTTGAGTACATATGATTGTACATTTGATTGATACAGTTATTGCAGAGTATAATTGCTAAATGTTGACTTAAAATTTTTATTTACAGAAAAAAAATTTGCCGAACGGCCTTTTACTGATAAAAAAAGCACTTTTTTTGACTGAAAAAACCTGCTTTTTTGATGCAAAAAACCACTTTTTTTCGGTGAAAAAAGCCGCTTTTTTTACTGCTGAAACGGCAATCGGCAAAATTAAAACGAAAAATTAAAATTTTATTCTCCGCAATAATTTGCTATTATTTGTAATATTTCATCGGCGTATTTCTCAACGGTCTTCTTCCCTACTCCTTTGAGTTTGAGCATATCACGAGGGCTTTTCGGCATTTCTGAAGATACGGCGATAAGGGCTTTTTGCGATATTACACAATATGCAGGCACTTGCAGCTGCTCTGCTTTTTCCTTTCGCCATTGCCGTAATATGTTGAACAATTCTGTATTTTCCGCTTTCTGTTCTTCATTCCTCTTTTTCTTTTCAGCCTTTATTGACTTTAATTCCAACGAGTTACCCTCCGCCAATATACTGTTGCGGAGTTTGATGTAGGTTTGGCTTGAAAAATCTATTGACACGAAATTAAGCAAGCGATGTTTTATCTCTTTCTCTATTGCAATGTCAATAATCAATTGATTCAATTCATCGTTGTCGTCGCTGTTATCCAATTCTGTATCAACTAAATCCAATATTATTTCGTCAATACAACAAAGTTTGTCCAAGAAATAATCCCGTGCCTTGAGGCTACGCTGAAGAATGGTTGTGTTTATCTCTTCCGCACTGTTGTCCGCAGCGGCAGTAGATGTGATAAAACGTATGAATTTTTGTGCAACTAAATGTATTTCAGTGTTGTACTGTTCGCACAAAACTATATTGCGTTCGCTTTTTTTTGGAAAAACTTTTGACAGAATCTCCTTTAAATAATTTGAAAGATGCGTTATATGGCGGGTAAGCAGCGAAAAATCAAAAACGGATATGATATTTTCAATGAAATATTGCTGTTTTGCTATATTGAAAGATTGTTCGGTCGGAGCATTAAGCTGTTGCTCGTCAGTGAATTGCCGTACCTGCATGTCGGAAATGACGGACGAGGATGCAAATTGTTCGGTCAAAATTATTCCCTCCAGCGTTCTGCAACGCGAAAGGGCTACATACACCTGCCCGTGTGAGAATGCGCGGTTGGAGTTTATGATTACTTTGTCAAAAGTCAGCCCCTGCGATTTGTGAATGGTCACCGCCCATGCCGCACGCAGCGGAAACTGCCGGAAAGTACCAGTAATTTCTTCCGTAATTGCTTTGGTTTTAGCATCTAATGTATATTTTACGTTTTCCCAAGTATATTTTTCCACGAATATGTCGTCTTCTCCGGGCGAAGAAACCACGATATAATCGTCTTCACACCGCTCAACAGTCCCAATTTTTCCGTTGTAATAGCGTTTTTTACGACCTTCGCCCGCAGAATAATCGTTTTTCAAAAACATAACCTGCTCCCCTTTCTTTATCAACAGTTGTTCTGCGGTCGGAAAAATGTTTTGAGGAAAGTCGCCATCCACTTCCGCTTGATATATCTTGGGTTTTGATTGCAAAGCGTCAAGTTTTTCGGCGTTTATGGCGTCGGCTTGCGTGTTGTGAGTGCATAAGACGATATATCCGTCGGGGATATTGTTCAAAATATCAGGCACATAGCATCGGTTCAAAGTTTGAATTACCTGCGGCGAAATGTTGTTTTCCCTGACGGAATTGAGAACGGAGATAAAATTCAAATCACTTTGGCGGTAGATATGTTTGAGAGTAATGGTTTTATAGTCCGATTGTGTTAAAGCCAAAGATGAGAAGAAATAGAAATTGGGGTAATATTCAGAGAGTTGCTCTGCTTCCGTTTCGCTGACAACAGGCGGCAATTGGTTCAAATCGCCTATCATCAACATCTGCACGCCTCCGAAGGGTTTGTTGTATGAATTGTACCGTATGTGACGCAGAATGTAGTCTATTTGATCCATAACGTCGCAGCGTACCATGGATATTTCGTCTATGACAATCAAATCCAACGAACGTATAAGGTTGATTTTCTGCTTTGAAAACTTTCTTGTCTGCGGTTTGGTACCCGGAATGTACAGGTGGAACGGCAGTTGGAAAAAAGAATGTATGGTAACACCGCCGGCTTGCAGTGCCGCAACGCCCGTCGGTGCTACCACAATGAAACGTTTTGACAGTTTGTGTTTTAAATTTTTTAAAAATGTTGTCTTACCTGTACCTGCCTTTCCCGTCAAAAATATATTTTTGTCCGTAAATTGCAGATATTGTTCGGCAAGCCGCAGTTCCGTGTTGTCCTGCATTTATTTTCTTGCAATGACTTTCTTTACTGCGTTGACAATATTAGCCGATGTCAGCCCGTAATGCTCCATCAACTGCATTGGTTTGCCCGATTGACCGAACTTATCGTCTATTGCCACGTATTCCATCGGCAACGGAAGATTCAAAGCCAACAGTTGTGCTATTGAATCGCCCAATCCGCCGTTGAACATATGCTCTTCGCAACTTACAACGCACTTTGTCTTCGCTGCGGATGCCAATACAGCCTGTTTATCCAACGGTTTAACGGTGTGGATGTTGATTACTTCGGTACTTATACCCTCTTGCTCAAGTTGTTTGCACGCCTGCAAAGCGGGGAATACCAAATGACCCGTTGCAAATACGGATACATCGCTGCCTTGCGTTAGTTGAACGGCTTTACCTATCTCAAAGGGCATGTCTTCTGGTATAAATACCGGAACTTTCGGGCGTCCGAACCTTAAATAAACGGGACCTTGATGCCGTGCAGCCGCAATGGTTGCCTGTTTTGTTTGATTGAAATCGCACGGATTGATGACAACCATGTCGGGAAGCATCTTCATAAGACCTATATCTTCCAATATCTGGTGCGTAGCACCGTCTTCGCCCAAAGTAATACCTGCATGTGAACCGGCAATCTTTACATTCGCCCCCGTGTAAGAAACGCTTTGTCTGATTTGGTCGTATGTTCTGCCCGTTGCAAAGGCGGCAAACGAGCCTACAAACGGAACCTTGCCTTTCAAGGCCATACCCGAAGCTATTCCAATCATATTGCTTTCGGCTATTCCTACCTGAAAAAATCTCTCGGGATAGGCTTTGGCAAACAAATCCATGCGTACGCTCGGAGTTAAGTCCGCACACAATGCCACTACATTCTCGTTTTCCTCTCCTGCAATCACAAGACCTTCGGCAAATCCGCTCCTTGTATCTTTTTCTCCTAATATCGGATATTCTGTCATTTTGTTTATAATTTATTTTTTCAACGATAAAACGACGTTTGTCGTCTTATTGGACTCAATTTTTACTTCTTGTACAATTGTTTTTTGCATTTGCGATGAATTTTTTCCTTTTGACACTATCATATATTCGCCGGGCATAAGATTCATCATCAGTTTAGACGCTTCGTCATTAATGTTTTTCACCCATTGGGTCTGTTGTGAAGTTTTTGAAAACAGACTTACCGTCATTTCTCCGCCTTGTTTTTCCAACCTTAACACTCCCGGTTCGGGTATTTCTATGGTTGTCGTTGAGCTTTGGCCCACTTCCACGTTTTCAATCACCAAACGCGGTTCGGATAACACTTCCAAATCGTATTTACCGACAAGATATTTTTCTTTTGCGTTAAGTTGTTGGACGTTTATCGTTTCCCTGCCGCCGCTTTTGCGGACTATGACAGGATACATCACGGGAGAATAAGTCTTGGACGCACTTGTATACCTGACAACCATAGCCCCTTGCGGAGCAAGTACGGGGATTACGTTGTGTGTTCCTGCATTGAGAGTAGTGTTTTCTTTCTTTACCGGAGGTATGGTATGAACCACTATGTCGTATTTCACTAACGGGTCAACCGATACGGTATCGCTCGCTCCGTTTGCCGAAAACGAGTGAATGAAACTGTACCGTAAGTTATGGCTTTCGGAATCGTAGAAAGTTATAGGTACATTGGTTTCGGTTGCTTCCATGTTTACATCAAGCAAATTCACTTGAAGCGTCGTGCTGTGCAGTGCTTGTTTGATTGTGTTGTTCAATACTTTGGAAAATTCCACCTCTCCTTTTACTTCATAATAGTTTCCGCAGTTTTCGTATATGTTTTTCATTCCACGGCTTGTGCCTATGATGAACGGACGTATATATTTGCCTTGCTTTTGCATCATTTGCGATACGGCGGAAACATCTCCGTCGCATTTGTCTATATTGTCCACTATCATTATTACAATATTGCGGCAATTCTTATCCGAAGGAAAATCGTCCGCTGCTTTTTGCAATGATTTGGCAACGGCAGACGTGCCTTTGGGAATAAGAGTTTTCAGCTTGGCTTTCATATTGTCTGCATTCAAACGGTAAAACGGTGTAAGCAATTGCGTATCGTCGCAGTTGCCGTCCGAGTAATTTTTTTCGTTTCCGAATACCCGCAGAGCCGTTTCCACGTCGGAATACAACGCAAGCGTGTCAACAATGTTGGAAATGAGTGATTGTGCTATTTTTATTTTGGTATTGCTCTGCCATCTTTCGTTCATGCTGTACGAGCAATCAACGATGAAAAGTATTCTTGTCTTCTCCGAGTCATACTTTTGCTTGGTTATCTTAACCCCTGAAGGCTGCGAAGAACAGACAAAGGGCAATGCCAACAATAAAAACAATATTTTAATGTACGGAAATCTAAACATTATAATGTTGATTATTAATAATCTCCAAGTGTTTGCTCAAGTTGTGCTAAAGCTTGTGCGGTTTGTTCGTCGTTAGGTGCTTTTCCGTGCCAAGAGTTGTTGTCATACATAAAGTCGACGCCGAATCCCATCTTGGTATTCATCAAAAGCATGACGGGTTTTCCCTTGTGAGCGTGTTGTTTACATGTTTCAAGGGTGTTGACCAACTCTTGCATGTCGTTGCCGTTGCACGTCAAAACGTCCCAACCGAACGCCGTAAATTTGTCTTTAAGGTCGGCCGAAGAGCATACATCATCGGTTCTTCCGTCTATTTGAACGCCGTTGACGTCTATTATAGATACAAGATTGTCAACGTGTTTGGCTCCTGCAAACATAGCGGCTTCCCAAATCTGACCTTCTTCTATTTCGCCGTCACCGTGCAAGGTGTAGACCAAATTAGTATCGCCGTCCATTTTTTTAGCCAACGCAGTACCGATACCTACACTCATGCCCTGCCCCAACGAACCTGAAGCGGCACGCACTCCCGGCAATTCGGCGTGAGCCGAAGGGTGTCCCTGCAAACGTGAACCTAACTGACGCAAGGTAGACAATTCATTGACAGGAAAATATCCTCTGCGTGCCAATGCACTGTACCAAACGGGTGCTATATGCCCTATTGACAGAAAGAATACGTCTTCGTTGTTGCCTTCTTTTGTGAAATTTTCAGGATTTACATTCATTGTATTGAAATACAACGCTGTAAACAAATCTGCACATCCTAAACTTCCTCCCGGATGTCCCGATGCACACGAGTTGACCATACGCAACACGTCGCGTCTTATCTGCGTTGCTATGTCCTGTAATTGCTTAATGTCTTTCATTAATTTATCATTTTTAACAATCGGACGTTCAATGCCTTTGTTTGTTACGCTACTGCCCCGTCTGATTTAATTTCCGCCCCTTGCGGTTTTAATTTCAAAAAAATGTGATTTTTTTAAGCAAAAAACCTATTTTTTTACGGCAAAAAATCTGATTTTTTTGACTTTCTTTTCAGAAAGGGCGGCGGCAAAGTGAACATCCGATTGTTTGAATTCAGTTTTTAATTTATTTTATTTCGCTTTTCAGTCTTTCGGTAAGCATAGGAACTATTTTGTGCAAATCTCCGACAATACCCAAGTCTGCAACCTGCATTATAGGAGCGAATTTGTCTTTGTTTATTGCAACTATAAATTCACTTGATTCCATACCCGCAATGTGCTGGATTGCACCCGATATACCGCATGCCATATACAAATCAGGGCGGACGGTTTTTCCTGTTTGTCCTACTTGGCGTTCGTGGTCTATAACGCCGGCATCAACCATTGCCCTTGAGGACGAAACTTCGCCTTTCAATACTTCAGCCAATTCTTCCAACTTTTTGAAGCCTTCTTTATTGGCAACGCCTCTTCCGCCCGACACCAAAACTTTGGCTTCGGTGATGTCAACTTTGGCTTCTTTCTTTACGGTTTCCAAGACTTTAACTTTGAATTTGTCCCTGTTGAACGAAATCTTTTCTTCTATAACTTCGCCTTTGCGGGATTTATCTTCAGCCATTTTCTGCATTACTCCCGGACGTACGGTACTCATTTGAGGACGGTGGTTAGGGCAAACGATGGTTGCCATAAGGTTGCCGCCGAATGCAGGACGTGTACTCCAAAGTTCCTTGTCTTCTTCGTTTATCTCCAATTTAGTACAGTCTGCCGTCAAACCCGTGGTAACTCTTGCCGAAACTCTCGGACCCAAATCCCTTCCTATTGTCGTTGAACCTATAAGCACTATTGACGGTTTTCTGGTGTTGATTATCTGTGCTATGGCTTGGGTGTATGGCTCGGTAGTGTAAACAGCCAAACTTTCGTCCTCAACCAAAAGCACTTTGTCGGCACCGTAAGCTATCAAACTCTCTGCCTGCGGTTTTATGTTGTGACCCAAGAACATAGCATATACCTGCTGACCTAATACATCAGCCAATTCACGGGCTTTGCCCAACAATTCCAATCCTACATTTTGTATTTTGCCTTCCCTTTGTTCAACAAATACAAATATATCTTTATAATCTGCTTTATTCATTGTTGTTTCCTCCGTCAATTAAATTATATGCTTTTCTTTCAATTTGTTGATTATGATGTTTACAGCCTCTTCGGGTTCTGTTTCAAACACCTCTCCTTTTGCTTTAAGTCCTTTTGCAAACGATTTTTTAACGTTTGTCGGCGAACCTTTCTTACCTAATTTCTCTTCTTCTACCTTTATATCGTCCACCGTCCACGTTTCTATCTCTTGTTTAAAGCAATTAACTATACCTTTTACCGACATGTATCTCGGTTTGTAAGAAGATGCCAACACACTTACCAAACACGGCATATCCACCTGTACGGTTTGGTATCCGTCTTCCAACTGTTTTTTGATTGTAAGGGTCTTGTTGCCGTCAAATTGACAGTCTTCCAAGTATGTAACCTGCGGTATATCCAAATGTTCGGCTATTTCAGGTCCTACCTGTGCGGTATCACCGTCAATGGCCTGACGTCCCGTTATAACCAAATCATAACCTAATTCTTTCAATGCTCCTGCCAAAGCGTAAGATGTAGCCAACGTGTCGGCACCTCCCAATCTTCTGTCGGTCAAAAGTATTGCACGGTCTGCACCCATAGCCAACGATTCCCTTAAAATGGCTTCCGCTTGCGGCAATCCCATGGTTATGACGGTTACTTTGGCATTGAATTTATCTTTCAACTGCAATGCCAACTCCAAACCTCCTTTATCATCGGGATTCATTATACTCGGAACACCTTCCCTTATCAATGTACCGGTTTTAGGGTCTATTTTTACTTCCGTAGTATCCGGAACCTGTTTTATACAAACTACTATATTCATTGTTCAAATTTGTTTTTCAAAGTTATTTTAATAAGTTTGCTGCTATGACCATACGCTGAACTTCCGACGTTCCCTCATAGATTTCGGTGATTTTAGCATCGCGGAACATTCTTTCAACCGGATACTCCCTTGTATAGCCGTATCCGCCGTGGAATTGTATGGCTTTGGTTGTCATCTCCATTGCCGTTTCGGCTGCAAACAGTTTTGCCATGGATGCATCTTTGCTGTGCGGCAATCCTGCGTCTATTCTTGCCGCTGCACTGCGTACCAATAATCTTGCGGCATTGATTTTCGTTTCCATGTCAGCCAATTGGAACTGCGTGTTTTGGAATTGACCGATGGCTTTTCCGAATTGTTTTCTCTCTTTTACATATTTAACCGTTTCGTCCATAGCACCCTGTGCTATACCCAACGCCTGCGAAGCAATTCCGAGTCTGCCTCCGTCCAAGGTCATCATGGCTATTTTGAATCCTTTGCCTTCTTTGCCCAACAAGTTCTCTTTAGGCACTTCGCAGTTTTCAAATATAAGCTCGCATGTTGCCGAACCTCTTATACCCAATTTCTTTTCTTTCTTTCCTATTGAGAATCCTTTGAAATCACGTTCTACAATGAAAGCACTTATACCTTTGGTTCCCAAACTTTTGTCGGTCATTGCGAAAACGACGTATACGTTTGCATAAGAAGCATTGGTGATAAATATCTTGTTACCGTTCAATATCCATTTGTCGCCTGCGTCTACGGCAGTGGTTTGCTGCATTGCTGCGTCAGTACCTGCATTGGGTTCGGTCAAACCGAAAGCTCCTATCCACTCTCCGCTTGCAAGTTTCGGTAAATATTTCATTTTCTGTTCTTCCGTACCGAACATCAAGATAGGTTCGGCACACAAAGAAGTGTGGGCAGAAACAACTACGCCCGTTGTAGCACATACACGGCTCAATTCTTCAACTGCCATGGAATACATCTGGGTTGTTCCGCCCTGTCCGCCGTATTGTTCAGGGATAGGAATGCCCAACAATCCTATTTTCCGCATTTTTTCTACGGTTTCCATTGGAAATCTCTCCTGCTCGTCAATCTCGGCAGCCAATGGCTTAACTTCGTTTTCTGCAAATTCCCTTACCATTTGCAAAAACAGATTTTCTTGTTTTGTTAAGTTGAAATCCATTACTTTATATTATTAGTTATTTAATTATTACTATTCTTTATCAAATCAGATGCACTAATTAAGTCACAAAATTACGAAATTTTTTCCACAGGGCAATGGCAAATCCTATATATTTACTAAAAAAATGCAGTCTTTGTGTGAAACCAACAATTCAAAACCGCAAACTAATGATGTAAAAACTTATTTCTTCGAATTTATTTTAGAATCAATTTTCTGCAAAACCGTCTTGCAATGGTTGCAAAACGGTTTTGCAATGCCTGCAAGACGGTTTTGCAGAGTTTGTAAAACGGTTTTGCGGAATTGTTTTTTGACTTTACAATTTATTAAAACAAATAACGGCCGTCCCCAAGAGGACAGCCGTTACTTTAAAGTAAAGTAAAGATTTTCTTATTTTTTCTTTTTAGCAACTGTTTCGCTAAGATCTTTACCTGCTTTGAATTTTACAACTCTTTTAGCAGCAACTTTAATTTGTTTTCCCGTACGAGGGTTTCTTGCCGTTCTTGCAGGTTTGTCCTGAATAGCGAATGTACCGAATCCCATGAACGTAACTCTTTCACCTTTTACAAGATAATCTTGTGTCGTTGCCAAGAAAGCATCGTAAGCTTTCATTGAATCAGTCTTAGTAAGACCGCATTTTTCAGACATCATGTCTGCAAATTCTTTCTTTGTCATAATGCTATAATGTTTAAAATGTTTTTACGGTTGCAAATTTATAAATTTTTTTTATTGTAAGACAAGTTTTTAGCAAAAAAAATTCATTTTTATTTAAATTTTCTTCAATATACCTTCCGTCCGCAACCCCTTTATTAACTCGGATGCAGGCATTCGCTTCTTTCCATTGAGTTGTAAATCAGTTAATTCCAATATACCGTCGGCACATTGCAACAATATTGATGATTTATTCTCAATCCAACAATCCCCTATTGAATTTTTTATTTCCGAACCGTAAATCCTTGATTCAAAAACCTTAAATTCATATATTTTGTCTTGCATCAAATCTTTAAAAGCAATCTTTGCCGTAGGGTAAGGCGACATTCCGCGTATAAAATTGCGTACGTTTTCCGCCTTATCGTCACAATTGATGAAAGTGTCTTGTTTAAAAATCTTCGGAGCGGGACGGTACTGTGCATTCATATCTTGTTGTACAGTAGTAAAGTTGCCTTTGGCGATAAGTTCCAGTGTATCGGTTATCAACTCCCGCCCTTTGTCAGCCATTATATCGTAAAGCATTCCCGCATTCATATCATCGGTTATTTCTATTTTGCGTTGCAACAATATTTCCCCGCAATCCGTCTTGTCATTAAGCAAAAATGTGGTAATACCCGTCAGTTTATCGCCGTTGATTATCGCCCTGTTTATCGGAGCAGCACCTCTGTACTCGGGCAGAAGCGATGTGTGCAGATTAAAAGTACCCATCGGCGGCATGGCATACACCTCTTTGGGCAACATTCTGAACGCTACAACTATTTGAATGTCGGCATTAAGGGATTGAAGCGTGTTTAAAAACTCCGCATCTTTCATGCTGTGGGGTTGCAATACCTTTAAACCCAAACTATCTGCAGTTACCTTGACTTCACATGCAGCCACATGCTTGCCTCTTCCCTGCGGTTTGTCTTCATTGGTGACAACGCCGACGACATTGTAACCGTTTTGAACCAAATGTTCCAACTCTATGGCTGCAATC
The DNA here is from genome assembly GCA_017934545.1 of Bacteroidales bacterium. Lineage (GTDB taxonomy): Bacteria > Bacteroidota > Bacteroidia > Bacteroidales > P3 > Scybalousia_A. The sequence goes on along the minus strand of JAGBJI010000008.1, from coordinate 227,719 downwards.
TCCGGCGTTCCGAAAAAAACTATCCGTAAATCCTTCCCGTTCATAGTGATATTAAAATATTTTATCTAAAAAACTTTGTCTGATTTGTTTGTCTTGTATTTGTTTATATCTCAAAACACTTAACTCCAAATATGATTTTTCCTGTTCCGTTCCTAAATATTTTCTGTTTAAAAGATTTGCCGCTATCCCTGTTGTAGCACTGCCTGAAAACGGGTCTAATACCCAAGCATTCTCTTTAGTTGATGATAAAATGATACGTGTTTTTAGATTAAAATAAAGTTGCAACATTGTATTGCGGAACGGAAGATTCTTTTTTCATTTTCTGTTGAATAAAATTCAATCTGTATTTTAGATCTATATCGCCGTTATGTTGCAATCTATCCAATATCATTTTATAATATTCAGCATGCAATTCACAACTTATAAAATTTCGCTTCAAATTTTGACAGGCAAACAGTTCACTTCCGCTTCCGCCGAAAAGAATAAACACATCATCATTTTCCTGTGTACAGGATTTGATAAGCATTTCCACTAACTTTACAGGAATTTGGCAAGCATGCACAGTCTTGTCCTTGCTTACATTTTTAACTAAATCAAAATAAAACCAATCGTACGGCATTCTTCCTGCATTGCCGGCAGCAATCAAACTTTTAATTCTTTTATCAGTCGGGTTTTGATACGGTACGGCAACATTGTCTTTGTAAAAATTATTATTTTTTGTTTTTGTTGCATGCAGAATGCTTCTATGGGCAGTGGTAAACCGTTTAGGCGAATGTCCGACATTCGTATTATATACCCAAACATAGTCTTTTACTTCGTAAGCATTATCGTCTAAATACTTAACACGGAGATAAGAATTTTGCTTCGGATAATTCATCATAAATAAATTGCCCGTAGGTTTTAAAACTCTCAAACATTCTTTAGTTAATTCAATGTACCAATCAATATAATCATTCCACTTTTGTGTATATTTTGTTCCGTTGTAATTTATTCCGACATTATAATCGGGGTCACCGTATACCATATCCAATGAATTGTCGGGAATTCTACGCAAAACTTTCAATACATCCTCATTAAAAACTTTATTCCTAAATTCTTCCAACATGATATTAATTCGCTTTTATCAATCTATACTGACAGGATTTCACCAATTTTATTGAGGTTATATCTAACGGTTGTTCAAATGTATATTGCCACAAAGACAAAATATCGTTTGCTTTTCCGTCTTTGTTTCTCACAACATATACACCGTAAATACCTTTTATATTGCCGTTGACTGAATTATCAAAATTAGCATTATAATAATATAAGAAAGGATGGTACAGTTGATAAACGGAAAAACTGTCAGGCGTTCCGTTCTTACATTCAAAAACTCCGACAATTCCTTTGTATTCTATGGTTAAATCTATTTCTATCTGAATATTGTGCAGATGTATTTCATTATCTTGTCCGAAATTATAACTGAAAGAAGTTTTGGTTCTGTGCGGAAAATAGGTTTTAGGTCTGTTTATTATTTCTTCATTTAAAAATTCCCTGTCTTCATTGAATAAAAAGTGATGAAGAATTCTTTGATTATTGGCAACAGATAAAATATTACTTTCACTTGAGTTGTATTGATTAAGTAAACTTTTGTGATAATTCCAGTCAATACAATCTTTTATAGGTTCAAAAGTATGATATATTTTATTTATGCCGTTTACAAACTTATGTTGCCCGTTTCCTAAATGAATAACGGCTATATCATTTTTAATAAAACTATCAGGTAATTTGTCTTTATTATCCAGTTTAGTTACATCAAACGGATTGCCGAATCCTACTGATGATGAAATTTTTTTGACATCATCATTATGAAATACAAAATTGTTTTTAGCAGAGCATAGTTTGTACAATTCTTCTAAAACTTCTTTCTTTTTACTTGCCATATATACCTAATATTTTTCTTTTTACAGAAGTTTTTAGTCATAGTGTTTTTAATTTTATTTAACACTTCCGTCTTACATGTCGGCCATTTTCAGAGCGGTGACGGCGGCTTCCACGCCTTTGTTGCCCAATCTGCCTCCGCTGCGTTCCTTTGCCTGCTCTATATTGTTGGTTGTCAAAACGCCGAATATAACAGGTATGTCTTCATCCAACGAAACTTTCATTATTCCGTTGGCAACTGCGTCCGCTATAAAGTCAAAATGACGCGTCTGTCCTTGAATTATACAACCCAAACATATTATTGCGTCAAATTTCTTTCTGTTATACAATGCTTTTGCTCCGTATGGCAATTCGTATGCACCCGGTACATGTTCTATAAGAATGTCTTTTTCGTCCGTTCCGTTCTCTATCAGTGTGTTTACTGCCCCTTCCAACAATTTGTACGTTATCTCGTCATTCCAATCCGACACTACAATACCGAAACTGAACTTTTCACCCGAAGGAATTTCATCTTTATTGTATGATGAAAGATTTTTTAATTCACTTGCCATAGTTTATATGTTTATTGTTTTTTATTATCTGACTCTTATTCTTTGCCCTGTTTTTATCGGGTTTTCTTTTAAATTGTTTATTGCAATCAAATCTTCTTTGCTTATGTTGAAACGTTTGCTTATAGATTCCACACTGTCACCGTCCTGAATCTTATAATAACGCCATGTTTTCTTGTCGTTGTTGTTTATTTTCGCAGGTCTTGATTTTTCCTGTTCTTTTGCCGCAATCATCTTGTTCAGTTCATGCGTCGGAATATAATTCGTACCAGCAAGACATTTATCCACTTTAACCAGTTTTGATACGCTGTTCTTTTTATCAGAAGCCGCTTGCGATGCAGGTATGCCAAAATAAGACCTGTCTATTCTTACCAATTTTGTTTTCAGAGTATAGGTGTTCATGTCCACAATCCACTCGGGGTCAAAGCAAGCATACAACAGACGGCACTCAAAATGCAGATGCGGACCCGTGGAATTGCCGGTAGAGCCTCCCAAACCGATAACGTCACCCGCCTTTACAGTTTGCCCGGGTTTGACTTTGATTTCGGACATATGGCCGTAAAGGGTTTCCAAATTGTTGTAATGTCTTATCAAAACCATGTTGCCGTAACCTCCGTTGAAACGTGCCACCCGTACCACGCCGTCAAAGGCTGCGTAAATCTTATCGCCTGTATTCAAAGCTATATCTATACCCGTGTGAGGTCTGCCCCAACGCCAACCGTAACCCGAAGTTTTTTTGCCTTTGTAAGGAAAACAAAAATCTCCGTCGCCTTTGCTGCCGAGCAACCGCAATGTTACTTGGTCGGGAATATCTTTCAAAGACACCGTCTGCGATTTCACCCTTTCGCTGAACCAAGAATTTTGGTACAAAGTAGCACTCGGAACGGTTTTGTTTTGTGTTGCAGGTGTATTTGTGCGGTTTTTAGTGTCAACGGTTATCTTTATATCGTTGACGGCTTGTTGTTTTATACTGTCCTGTTGTTTTTTCACCGTATGGACATAGTACAATGAGTCGGCAATCCTGCGGTTTTTACTTTTGCTTTCCTGTTGTGCAGGTTGCCCTGCGGCATTATGGCAAAGCACAAACGCAATTAAAAAAAACGTGATTACTCTCAATGAATATGTTTTCATACAAACAGACTGTATAATTCAACGGAACAAAAACCCGTAACCAATCCCGCTGCTTCTTGTTTTATATTTGTTTTGCCGTTGACAAGATAAAGCGAAAACACAATGCCCGTCAACAACAAAGCAATGCTGATTGCGACAAAACTGTTTGTAAACATTTTAAAAGCAATCATAAGTATAAGTCCGACGGTTGTGCAATGCAGGTTGATATCTGTAACAAAACTTACCGCTATTGCCGTTGCTGCAGTCAACGCAGTGATGATTAGCGAGGTTTTCAACGGGATAAAAACGGCGGAAGAAAAGATTTTGTTGAACAGCAATATGTTTATCAGATTGATGATAAGGTACAATATCAATATTTCCCGCTCGTTCAAATCTATTTTTTGCCGCTTGGAGTATTGTATATATATTAAAGGTATAAGCGAAACGGCCAATATATCCATTACAAGTATAATGAAAAACAGTTTTGGGTACAAAAGAAAATACAGTTTGCAGAACGGATTTGTCCATACCGCAGCAATAAAGATATAAGCAGGCAATATAAAAGGATTGAAAAGCCAACGGGCAACAGTGCAGAGTATTTTTTCAAAAGGATAAACGTCAGTCATGTCTGTTAAGTGATTTTCTTTCTCAACCGTGCAACCGGTATATTCATACTGTCCCTGTATTTGGCTATGGTACGCCGTGCCAAAACATAACCTTCACTTCGTAACAGGGCTACAAGTTTATCGTCCGTCAAAGGCTTGCTCTTGTCTTCTTTTTCTATGTGCTTGGCTATGGCACTTTTTATCGTATCGGAAGATATTTGGTTGCCTTGTTCGTCTTCTACGGCGTTGGAAAAGAATTGTTTTAACTGAAACAATCCGAAATGTGTCTGGGCATACTTGTTTCTTGCCACCCTTGAGATTGTTGAAATGTCATTGTCCGTCATCGTGGCTATGTCCACCAACCGCATGGGTTTGAGTTTTTCAATATCTCCGTCCAAAAAATAAGCGTAGTTGAACTTTATGATGGCAGCCATTACCGAAGTTAAAGTTTCGTCCCTGCGGTTGAGTGCCGTGATAAACTCATTGGCCGAATCCATACGTTCTTTGATAAAGTTGATGGCCTCTTTGTTCTCCTTGCTTTTGTCCTTTTTCAAAGACTCAAGCATGTTAGTATAATGCGGGGAAAGTTTTAAGACTTTGTTAAACGTACGGCTTAACTGAAACTCTATCTTGCCTTCGTTGTTCCAAATATAAAAATCGGGGGTTACATAGACATTTTCGTATATGCCTTCACTGCCTGAATAAGGTTTGGGATTTAGTTGTTTTATAATTTTTTCGGCAGCCTGCAACTCATCTTTTGAACACGCAAGTTTTGACAACAAAAGTTGGTATTGTTTGTTCTTAAACATGTCAAACAAATTGTTGTCGTCTATTATGCGTTTGGCCGTTTCAATGCTTTTGTCCTTAACGTTCAGCCGTTTTATCTGCAAGTTAAGGCATTCCTGCAAGTTTCTGGCTCCTACGCCCGCAGGTTCAAACTGTTGAATTACGTGCAGCACTTTTTCAACTTCCTGTTCTGACACTTCCTTACCCGAAGCAAAATACATATCGTCTGCAATGGCTTCGGTATTGCGGGTCAAATAGCCGTTGTCGTTGATATTGCCGATGATTTCTTTGCCTATAAGATACTGTTGTTGCGTAAGATTGACCAACCCTATCTGTTCCATAAGGTTTTCGTACATGGATGCTTCCTGCGAATTGAAAGAACCGGGGTCGGTTTTGAATTTCTCCGCATGTTTTTCGCTGTTCTTACTGCGTACTCTTCCCGAAGAATCCGTCTTGATGTGCGGAATCTCTACGGGAATTTCTTTTTTATCCTCTTCTTCAAGCAACGGATTTTTCTCAATCTCCTCTTTGATTCTGTCTTCAAGTGATTGTGAGGGCAACTGCAACAATTTCATGTATTGAATTTGCGACGGGGCAAATTTCTGTTGCATTTTTGTTGTCAAAGAATTGGAAATCATATGCAATAATGTTTAAAACGCTGCATTTTTAGGAAAACGCGGGAACGGTATTACATCTCTTATGTTGCTCATTCCCGTGACAAACAACAACAAACGTTCAAATCCCAATCCGAAACCGCTGTGCGGAGCCGAGCCGAAGCGTCTTGTGTCCAAATACCACTGATAATGCTCCATGTTCATGTTCAACTCCTGCATACGGGTCACCAATTTGTTGTAATCGGCTTCCCTTTCGCTTCCGCCTATTATCTCCCCTATCTGCGGGAACAACACGTCCATGCCTCTAACCGTCTTGCCGTCGTCGTTTTGTTTCATATAAAAAGATTTAATCTCTTTAGGCCAATCGGTCAATATTACCGGACGTTTGAAGTGTTTCTCAACCAAATAGCGTTCGTGTTCGCTCTGCAAATCCATACCCCAGCTTACAGGCATCTCAAACTTCTGTTTGCTGCCGGCAAGTATGTCTATGGCTTGGGTATACGGCAAACGGACGAACTCCTGTTGCAAAACGCCCTGCAAACGCTCTGTAAGGGCTTTGTCGTACATGTTGTTAAGGAATTCAATGTCGTCTTTGCAGTTTTCCAATGCGTAGCGGACAAGATATTTTATGAAATCTTCCGCCAAATCCATGTTGTCGTTGATGTCGTAAAACGCCATCTCGGGTTCTATCATCCAAAACTCGGCCAAATGACGCGGAGTGTTGCTGTTCTCTGCACGGAACGTTGGGCCGAAAGTATAAATCTTGCCTATTGAAGTTGCACCCAACTCGCCTTCCAATTGACCCGAAACGGTCAAAAACGTACTCTGTCCGAAGAAATCTTTGGTGTAATCGGTTTTGCCTGCTTCGTTTGTCGGCGTATTTTCCAAATCCAATGTTGTTACTTGGAACATTTCGCCCGCACCTTCGCAATCGCTTGCCGTTATAAGCGGTGAATGCCAATAGAAAAAGCCTCTGTCGTTGAAATATTTGTGAATGGCATAAGCCATGTTGTGCCTTATACGCAGCACTGCTCCGAAGGTATTGGTACGCGGACGCAGATGGGCTATCTCGCGTAAGAATTCCAAAGTATGTCCTTTCTTTTGCAAAGGATAGGTTTCGCTGTCCGCCGTGCCGTAAAGTTCAATTTTTTTGGCTTGAATCTCAACGCTCTGTCCTTTGCCCATGGATTCAACCAACAATCCCTCAACGCAAAGGCATGCACCCGTGGTTATCTGCTTTAAAAGCTGCTCGTCAAACTTTTCAACGTCGGCAACAACCTGAATGTTTTTAATCGTACTGCCGTCGTTCAACGCTATGAAAGCCACGTTTTTGTTTCCCCTCTTCGTTCTTACCCAACCTTTGACACAGACATCGGTGTTGACCGCTTGCAATGCCTTGTCACAAAATAAATCTTTTATCTCTGTTCTTCTCATTATCCGAGTGTGTAATTTATTGTAAATATTTAGTTTATATTAACTGCCGTTATCTTTTTGTTTACAGGTATTCCTTGCCTTTTTGAACTTCAACGTCGGTCAAAAACTGTTTGATACGCTGTTCTTCGCTCTTCTTACAGATAAGCAAAACGTTCTGTGAATCAACCACTATGTAATCGTTCAAGCCCTGAATTACCGCCAACTTGTTGTCGTCAACCGTTATAATGTTTTCTCTTGACGAATAAAGCATAACGTTTTTACCCTTTACGCTGTTTGACTGCGAATCCTTTTCACGCACGTCATACAAGGCTTTCCACGTTCCTACGTCGCTCCAACCGAAATCGCTCGGCATCACATAGACATTGGTTGCTTTTTCCATCACGCCGTAGTCAATGGATATGGACTGCGACGAAGTGTAGGCTTCGTTGATGAAATCCTGTTCGTTGTCCGTATTGAAAAACTGCAGACCCTCGTTAAAGGCGTTGTAAATATCGGGCAGATATTGTTGCAGAGCGTTGTTTATGGCTTTCAACGACCATATGAATATGCCCGCATTCCACAAAAAGTCGCCGCTTTGAATAAATTTCTCCGCCATAGCCAAATCGGGTTTTTCGGTAAAGAGTTTGACTTTCTTTAAGTTGTTGTCCGACGCCAATCCGTCCACCTTGTCGTACTGTATGTATCCGTATCCGGTGTTCGGATATGAGGGTTTGATACCCAAAGTTATCAAAATTTCATTTTCCTTTGCCGCTTTCAACGCTTCGTTTACCACTTCGCAGAACTTGTCTTCTTTCAAAATCAAATGGTCTGACGGTGCTACGATAATGTTTGCCGAAGGATTTTCTTTCAATATTTTGAAATTGGCAAAGGCTATGCACGGTGCAGTGTTGCGGCGTGCTGGTTCGCACAGTATGCGGTCGTCTTTGATGCCTTTGAGTTGCTGTTTTACTTGGTCTTTATATATTTTGTTGGTTACTATGTATATGTTGTCAACGGGGCAAATGTTTTTAAACCTGTTGTAAGTCATTTGGATAAGGCTTTCGCCCGTACCCAAAACGTCCAAAAACTGTTTGGGTTTATCCATACGGCTCATAGGCCAAAACCTTGAACCTATTCCCCCCGCCATAATAACGCAATAATTGTTTTTATCGGTTTGCATGATTTAAAAAATTTACTCTTTGCTCTTGTTTCAACTTACAAAGTTAAGTTATTTTTTCCGTTTGACAATGCTTTTAATTAAAAGAATTTTGCTTTTCGCTGCCTTGTTTCCGCCTTTTCAGAAAAGGATTTGAAAAAAATCAGATTTTTTTACTCAAAAAACCTATTTTTTTGCCTTAAAAAAATAGGTTTTTTCGGGATTGTTTTCACAAAAGGCAAAAACCTTTTCGCTTTCGGCAAAAAGGTTTTGTTGTAGGGCTGAAATAAAAAATGGTCTACCAATGCGGACAATCGCATTTGGAGGAGCGGTGTTTGGGCATCATTGTCGAAGACGACGAACATGAACTGACGGTCAGACACAGTGTTGCCGCCGCAATGACAATCAAACACAGTTTTGCTTTATTCAAAAATTTTGTTTTCATTATCTGACGGTAAAAGATTGGGTTTTGTTAAAATGCTGCGACTTTACATTTATATAATATGTACCCGCAGGCAAGGACGGTAAGTTTATCTTAAAGCCGTAAGACATTATGTTGCATTGCATTGTCAAATGTTTTCTGCCGTTTATGTCAAAAACGGTTACAACGGCGTTGTTGATGTTTTCCGATGCGTTTATAATTATATAGTCTTCGGCAGGAACGGGATAAAGCGTAAAATCATTGTTGTCCTTGCTTAAAGTTTCCGTCAGCGAAGCCGTAAAAGAATTGCCGTTCAACTCTTCCGCACCAGTGTTTGCAGGGTCTAACCATTGTTTTATGCTGTCGTATGCAACGTAAAACTTACCGAACCAATCCACTTTGTATTTGTCTTGTGTGTAGCACGACGACGCTCCGCCCGAAAGCACCCCTATCAACATTCCCTGCGGGTTGAAAAGCCCCGAACCCGACGAACCGCCTTCGGTTATTCCGTATCCGTTGTCGGTAGCCGACCATGTAGCCGTCCAATGCGTGTTAGGGTCCCAACCTTCATCGGGACTTGATATCTGGGTTTCTTTGATTTGTTGTGTTGAAACGGATATTTTCTTCACGTCACCCGACGGATGATGGATGCAAACTGCCGAAGGTGCTTTGTCATGCGTAGTTGTCCAGCCGCAGAAATACGGATTGTAATCTTCGGGTATGTTTTCTTTGAGTTCAACAAACAAGTAATCGCCGCCGTTTTGACTGAAAGATTTGTCATAAGCCAAAACATTGCAACCCGTAAGTGATTGTACTTTCGGTTCTTGCTTTGACCTGCTACATCCTTGGGTTTCGTAATTAAACACAACCACTATCTGCGAATAGTACGATTGGTTGGTGACGTCCTGTATGCAGTGTGCGGCAGTGATGACATAAGGTTTTTTGTCTTCCTGCGTATTGTTCAGTATTGTTCCCGTGCAGTAACCTATCTGGTAAGCGTTGATTGGTATCATCAGTTTGACAACGCTGCGTTGCACGTCGCGGTAATTGTCGCCCTCGCTGCAATTGATGTTGACGTTGCACGGACCTGAAGTGTTCAGCCCCGCCTTTACGTCCGTGCCGTCCTCATATTGAACGTCACGGTAAAAGTATCCAATGCTTTGGATATGTATTTTAGCCCTGTCGGTTACGTTTTTAGGACAATAGTATTCTATTACCATGGTGTCGTTGTACACGTAATCGGTGGCAAAATATCCGTCGGACGAATTGTTTCTATCTGTAAACGCACCCAAGCAACGCGTGTGCATAGGGTTGTATACATGCAATTGCGTGCCTTCGGGCATAAAGAAATCGTCGCAATACAAATTCAACGCCAAAGCATATTGCGAAGTCACACGCAAAAGATACAAATCAGCGTCTTGCAAAGGTATCACGGTGGCATAATCAAAGAAATCTTTGTCTACGGGTATTCTCACTCCGCATGCCTGCATTTTGAACATGGCGTCACGCTCTGCGTCAACGGAATCTATCTCTCTCATGTCAGGAGGCGTCAGTTGAACGGTGTTAACCGTGTTTAAATTCAGATTGTCCAAGGAAAATGATTTCGGATTTTGATTTGTGCTTATCTGTGCATTCAAACACATACACAGAGCAATGCTTTGCAAAAGAAAAAACAACTTCTTTTTCATAATATTATGCGTTTTAATGTTTTTTATATTCCTTTACCGTTGAATTCCTGCAGCAACTGCCGGTGTATTTCCAACACCTGCGGAATCACCGCCTGCACATTGTCGTTGTTGATTACGTAATCGCTGCGGAGTATTTTGTATTGCGTATCGGTTTGGCTGTTTATGCGTTTTTCAACTTCCGCCAGGCTTTGTCCGTCACGCAGCATAGTGCGTTGCAAAACCAATTCCTTGGGCGTTGACACGCATATAATCCTATCAAACATACTGTCCCAACCGCTTTCAAACACTATGGCACTTTCCAACACGGCATATACTGTATTGCACTGCGAAAGCCATTGTTTGAAATGCTCACTGACTTTAGGGTGAATATAATCCGACAGAGTTTTCAGCCTTTGTCTGTCGTTGAAAACCACATCAGCCAAACGTTTGGTGTCAATGCGTCCGTCGGTTACAACGCCTTGGCCGAACATACGGACAATGTCACCAATTACATCTTCGTTTCCGTACAAGCGTTTTGCCTCTTTGTCGGCATTGTACACCGGTACGCCCAAATGCAAAAACACCTGTGCTGTCAAAGTCTTGCCCGTACCTATTCCTCCTGTCAATGCTACGGCGTGAGTGTCCATCGTTTTAACGCTATTTGTACAATATATATTCCGCTTTTTCGGGGTATATGTTAACCACGTCTATATAGTCGGGGACATTGTTAAGATTGATTTTCAATTTGGAATGGTTTTCCATTGCCTGATTGGAACACAATACGTATGCGGTTATATCTTTTTGGTTTATCTTGTTGAAATCTTTTATCGCTATGCGGTAACGCACTTTCACGTTGGCGGGCAACACTTTTATGTTGCGGTAATCTTCATACCTGACCACTTTGACGGGAATGCTTATTACGTTTTCCGTATATTTTTCGGTAAGTACTTTGACGGGAATGTTTTTCAACCTGCACGTAACGCCGCTGCCCAGCGAGCTTAAGTCCAAAGGCAACAAAAAAATGCAGTTACGGTCGATATTGTTAAACACCGTGCTGCACGTATATACCGTATCCGTTTTACGCAATTCATCTTCAGGGCCTTCTATCGTCACTTTGTCCGCCAACAGTTCGGGTTCGGCATATTGGGCGTAAGGTTTTTTGAATTTAAACACTCCCCTGTTTACCACCGTTACTTGTTTGGAGTAAAGTTTGTTCCATGTTAAGTCAACCGTTGCGGGAGATATGCTTATATCCATACCCCTCAACCCCGCAGACTGCATTATCTGCGTTTTCAACCGTGAAGTCTGAACCGTAGCCTTGCCTTTGGAAAGGTTGATGTCCAACTTGTCAATGTCTATAACTATATTTTGTTTGCGTTTGGCGTTCAACCGTGCCAAAAATTCAAAGCCGTTGGTGCGTATTCCTACCGTTAAGACGGTGTCTTGGGTGCGGTATTCAACGCGGTTGCTGCTGTCAACGAATTTAACCGTATAACTGATTGTGTGCTGGTAGTCCTTGCCGTAAGTAATGAAGAACCAGAGAAATAAACTCACGCACAGGCAGAGAATGAACGAACTTATCTGCCTGTGCTTTGTGAAAAATGAGGTTATACTTTCAAAAAAAGATTTCACTGTTTCTTTTCGGGTGCAGGTGCAGAGGCAACGTTCATCATTACGGACGATTTTTCAACCTCCACAACTACGTCGTGTGCTATCTCGGCCAACACCGTACTTTCTTTAACTTCTTTTATTTTGCCGTGCAATCCGCCTACGGTTACAATCTCCTGTCCTTTGGTCAACGATTCACGGAATTTCTTTTCTTCTTTTTGACGTTTGGTTTGCGGACGGATTAAAAAGAAATAAAATATTACGATAATCAACACGAACATCAATATTCCCTGTCCGCCTGCGTTTCCTCCCGCAGCGTTGCCGCCTGCCATAAGCATAAAGTTAAGCATATTCATCTTTTGTTAAGTTTTTATAATTATTATTGTTTTAATGTTATTTGTCTTTTTGTTTACTGAACCGTTGCCGTTATTTTCAGAACCGTACGCGAGGGTTCGGTGTTTGCAAGCACGGTAATCATCTTTTCAATCCTCATTCCCTGCGAACCTTTGGAATCGTATGTGACTGAAATCATACCCGTTTCACCGGGTTTGACGGCGTTGTGCGGATAATCCGCCACGGTACAGCCGCAGTTGGCACTCACTTCCGATATTATCAAATCGTTTTTGCCTGTATTTTTGAACTTAAAGCTGCCCGTAACCTTTTCTCCTTCGTTTATGGTATGGAAATCCAACACGTCGTTGTCAAACTTTATCACCGCACTTTTGCCGATAAGCGATACGTCCAAATCGTCCGCCGCTTTTTTAGAGCAGGATGTAAAAAACAGTACCGCCGAAACTGCAAAAAGCAAAGTATATACAGACCTTTTCATCGCTTAATCTATTTTAAATCTGTGGGTATAGTACTCCGCCGTTTGTTCGGTGTTCTCAAAATAAAGCGGGTCTTCGGCTTCGGTCTTGTGAATCTTGTTGTCAATACGCAAATCCGTGATAACGCGGTCCAAAACTCCGTTGACAAACAGACGGCTTTTGTCCGTAGAAAACTCTTTTGCCAATTCTATGTATTCGTTGAGCGTCACACGCAAAGGGATTGTAGGACAATAGATAAATTCACTCATTGCCATACGGATAATTATCACGTCAATGAAAGCCAATCTGTCGCGGTCCCAATTTTGAATCCTTTTCTCTATATACGGTTCGTATTCAGGGTAATGGTTGATGGTGTTGCGGAAAATATTCCGTAAAAATTCCCTGTCCGTTTCTTCGGCCGATTCGTCCGTTTTGTCAAACGGATAAGGCAAAGGCTTCTGTAAACTTTCGTCAATGCCCCAAGTTTTTAAGAATTGCAACGCTATTTGGCATACGTATTCATAATCGCACTCCCATGTAAAGCCTTTCTCGCACAGCAAATCGTAAAGGTTTTCGTCCCTTATCACATAGTTTTTGAACAGTTGGGCAACCACTTTCCTTTCGTCTTCGTAAGTCTTGGTTTCCAATGCCATAAACTCTGCGTAAGAATCGCTTTTGCGGAAACGTGCCATCATATTTCTGAACAATTCTTTTTGGTTGACGAAATTTACGTGAAATCTCTCAATGGATTTTTTCAGTTCCGTGTGTCCGTCAAGGCGTTTGAAAAAAGAGTTGTTAACAAAACTCAAGTCAGGATTGCGTTCCTGTTCGGTAGGATAAAACTTGTTTTTAGCTTCTTCAATCCTTATAAGTTCCAAATCCCGTATTTCAAACAATGAAGCCAGCAAATTTATCTCAAGTTCATAGAGTTTGGAGATATTGTCGTACATGAATTTCTCCTGCTTTTCTATACTTTCCTCCCCTGTGGAAAAGTATGCATACAATGATTGTAATGCTTTCTGTCGCAAAAAATGACGGTTTACCATTTATATTAACTATCGTTATATTGTTTCAATTTGCAAAGGTAATAAATTTTTTGTTAAATGCAGCCCTTACAGCATATTTTTACCGAAATATTATCAACACGTTTTTTCAATACCGCACTTTTTCACCCTCTTCTTTGCACCGCACTTTTTTGAATGCTTTTTTCAAAACCGCTTTTTATTGTGTTACCAAAGTGTTTTTGATAAAACGTTAATTAATAACGCCTTACAACTTTTCGCTACACACTGCCACACATTGCTACACTTATTTTCTATTAAAGATATTTTATCAAAATAGATTTATATAGAAATAGTGTTGTAATGTGTGGCGTTTTTTATAAACTGTTGATTAATAAAATTTTATAAAAAACAGAAGTGTGGCGGATGTGTGGCGGACAAAAAACACAAAAATTTTAAGTCTTGCGGAAAATAAGTTGCAAAAATTTCAAAATCCTTTTCAGAAAAGAAAAAATTGTTTTCAGAAAAGAATTTTTTGTTTTCTGAAAAGAGTTTCGGTGAAAAATGATTGTATTAATATTGAAAAATAAATTGCCGAAGCGGTTTTTATACGGCGTTTTTCAAAAGTTTACTTTGTGGTTTTATGTTTTATGCAAAAGTTTTTAAAACAAAATTTAAGGTAAAGTAATACTTCAGATGATATGGGTATAAATATCAAACAATCTGTCGGTTATATTATTGCCTTTAAACCGTTCTATATACTTTTTGCTGCCGTTGACGGACAGCAGGCGTTTGTCTTCGTTTTCGCATAGCATGTTGACAACGTCCGCAAGTTCTTTGCCGTCGCAGGCATTGACATAGTACGCACTTTGCCCCGCCGCTTCTTCCAAACACGAACCTTTTGCCGCAATGACGGGCAGATTGTGTGCAACGGCTTCTATTATCGGTATGCCGAACCCTTCGTAAAGCGAGGGATAGACAAACATCAGGGCAAGCGAATAAATGACGTTCAAATCCTCATTGTTCACATTGTTATATATATGTACCCTGTCGGCAAGGCCGTGCTTTTGTGCGTAGGTTTCTATCTCTTTTGCGTACGGAGTGCTTCTGCCGACGATGACCAAATGAATGTCTTTGTTCACTCCGTTCAAGGCTTTTACGCCCAAAAGTATGTTTTTTCGGCGTTCAATGGTTCCGACGTTCAAAATAAATTTGTCAGGCAATGACAACCGTTGTTTCAATTCTCTTTGTTTTTCACGGCTTACTGCATTGTCATACACCTTGTTATACGACTGATAGATAACTTCTATTTTGTCTTCCGTAACTATCGGTTTTGATGCGTTCATATTGCCAAAACGCAATATGTCACGCTTGGTGCATTGGCTTACGGCAATGATTTTGTCCGCTTGTTTCAATGCCGAAAAAAATTTTTGTCTGTATATGCAAACGTCAACGGGATTGTAAAACTCGGGATGGATAAGAAAAATCACGTCATGTATGGTTACAATGCTTTTTATTCCGCCCTTGCCTTTTATGCCTGCGGGCAGTTGTCCGCTCAATCCGTGAAAGATACGCACACCATCTTGTTTCAAAGTGTTAACAACGTATTTTTCACGCCACAGACTGCCCCAAAGTTTTATGTTTTTATGTTTCGGATACATAAAGTTCAGATTTCCATCCTTGAGCAATTGGTTGCGTAACTCCGCTTTGCCCTCATCTGGCGAATAAAGATTGAAAGCAAACCTCTGCTCTGCCCTGCCGGCAAGAACCAAATCATTAATCAGCGTACGCGAATACGACCCCAATCCCGTAGAGTTGCACAACGCCCGCTTGGCATCAAACCCTATGATTATTTTGTCCGAATGCATAAAAACAAACGGCAGAAATCCCAATCCAAACAGGAAAAGAATTTCCGCCGAAAAAAAACATTTCACTAATTATCAGTCAACGAAAACATTCCAATTGTGTTTGTCTTCAATTGTTCCGTCTTGTATACCTTTCAATGTTTCGTACAATTTGGTTGAAACAGGACCCGGTTCCGCTCCCCATGTGTATTTATGGCCTGTTTCTCTGTCTACGATTTCGTTGATAGGCGATACAACGGCTGCCGTTCCGCATGCTGCCACCTCTTCAAACTCTGACAATTCTTCTACGGCTATCTTTCTTCTTTCCACCTTCATACCCAAATCTTCTGCAATCTGACATAATGACATATTGGTTATGGAAGGAAGTATTGAAGTGCTTTCAGGTGTGCAGTAAGTGTTGTTTTTAATTCCGAAGAAGTTAGCTGCACCGGCTTCGTCTATGAATTCGTGCGTAGCGGCATTCAAATAAATACAGTTGGAATAACCTTCTTTCACTGCTCTTTCGCCCGATACCAAAGATGCTGCGTAGTTTCCGCCCACTTTATACTTACCCGTTCCGAACGGAGCTGCACGGTCGTAATCTTTGGCTATTTGGAATCTTACCGGTTTGAAGCCCGATTTGAAGTAAGGGCCTACAGGACATGCGAAAACCATGAACAAATACTCTTTAGCAGGGTGAACGCCGACCTGAGCTCCCGTACCTACCAATATAGGACGCAAATACAATGATGCTCCCGAGCCGTAAGGCGGGATATATTTCTCATTCAATTTCACGCATTTCTTGCATGCTTCTACGAACAATTCCTCAGGCGGTTCTGCCATCATAACTCCTTTTGCCGAAGAAATCATACGTTTTGCGTTTTCGTAAGGACGGAACATGCGGACCTTACCGTCAACGCCTCTGAAGGCTTTCATACCTTCAAAAGCAGCCTGTCCGTAGTGCAGTACGGTTGCAGCCATGTGCATAGTTATCTCTTCAGAAGAAGATACTTCCAATTCGCCCCATTTGCCGTCACGGTAGTAACAGCGTACGTTGTAATCCGTTTTGTAGTAACCGAATCCAAGGCTACCCCAATCTATATTTTCCATTTTTGATTTATATTTTTTAATATTAAATTGTTACTTGCGTTTTAAATTTTTGCAAACTTACGACAAATTATTCAATTTGCGAATAATTTTTCGGGAAAAATTGATTTATCGTATTCAATATGCTCCAAAAACAAACCCTGTGCAGGTGCCGAAGGACCTGCCGCCGAACGGTTGCGGGCGGCTATAACGGCCGAAAAACCGTCGGTTGTAAGTTTGCCCTTGCCCACTTCAACCAACGTTCCCACAATGCTGCGTACCATGTTCCGCAAAAAACGGTTGGCTTTTACGGTAAAAATCAATCTTTCGCCCTCTTTTTTCCAATGGGCGTACAATATTCTGCAATTGTTGGTAAGGGTCTGGGTATTGAGTTTGGCAAAGGAGGTGAAATCATCGTATTGATACAAAATACGGGCGGCGGTGTTCATGTTGCGTATATCCAACTCACAGGGCAGATACCACGAAAAATCGTTGTCAAAAGGCTGTTTGGCGGTGGCTATGTAGTATCGGTACGTGCGGCTTAAGGCATCGAAGCGGGCGTTAAACTCCGCAGGCACTTTGATTATATGGTTAATCCTTATGTCGTAGGGAAGATAGGAATTGACTTTCCAAAGCACCTGTGAGGTTTTGTCTTCCGTCAGGTTCAAACTGTCAAAATATGCCACATAGTTCTTTGCATGCACTCCCGTATCCGTTCTTCCGCAGCCCAAAACCAATATCTGTTCGCTCAAAACGTCGGAAAACACCTTGCAAAGCGTACCCTGAACGGTTGTCTGGCCGTTTTGGCGTTGCCAGCCGTGATAATTTTTTCCGTTGTATTGCAAAACCAATCCCCAACGCATAGCCTTATATATTATATATAGGTATAAAATTAAAATGCAAAATTACTAATATTACCCGAATATACAAAACCATGTATTGTTTTTAATTTTTTTCTTTTTTGATTCATGCTTGAAAACTTGGGATTATTATCTGTTCGGTGTAAATCTGCGGAAAATATTGTAAAACAAGCGTTTAAAAATCCTTTGGCACACATGGCACACATTGGCACACTTATTTTCTATTAAAGATTTTTAATCAAAAAAAGTTTATATAAAAAAAGTGTGCCAATGTGTGCCACCTTTGTAAACAATTGATTGCTAATTTTTTATAAAAAACAGAAGTGTGCCACTATGTGTGCCACGAAAAAAAATAAAAATCACACGGTCTGCAAAAACATATTCCGAAAACATCAAAACTCTTTTCAGAAAAGAAAAAATTGTTTTCAGAAAAGAAAAAATCCTTTTCTGAAAAGAGTTTTAATGAAAAGACGTCTTTCTCCTGCCTTTTTGTAGTATGGCGTAAAATTACAGTTTATTGATTTGGTTGACCGCTTGTTTGAGTATTTTAAGTTTTCTTAACAACGGCTCAACTTGGTCTAACGGCAGCATATTTTTGCCGTCGCTTTTGGCATTGGCACAATCGGGGTGCGTTTCCATGAACAATCCGTCCGCTCCCGCCGCAACTGCTGCACGTGCTATGGTTTCTATCATCTGCGGATTGCCGCCCGACACGCCTTGCGTCTGATTGGGTTGTTGCAGACAGTGGGTTATATCCATTATTACGGGAACGTTGTTTTGCTGCATCACGGGAATGCTTCTCACGTCCACAACCAAATCCTGATAACCGAAAAACGTACCTCTGTCGGTCAGCATTATACGGTCATTGCCAGCAGACAGAGCCTTATCGCAGGTGAATTTCATGCTTTGGGCCGACAGAAACTGTCCTTTCTTTATATTGACTATTTTGCCCGTCTTGGCAGCGGCTAAAATCAAATCTGTCTGACGGCACAAAAAAGCCGGAATCTGCAATATATCGGCATATTGTGCAACCACTTGTACCTGATTGGTTTCGTGTATGTCCGTAACCACGGGAACGTCAAAGGTTTTGCCTACCTGTTGAAGCACTTTCAACGCTTTTTCGTCGCCTATACCCGTAAACGAATCTATCCGTGAACGGTTGGCTTTGCGGTACGAAGCCTTGAAAATAAAAGGAATATCAAGTTCGGAGGTTATCTTTTTGAGTTGTTCTGCGATTTCAAAGGGCATGGTTTCGTTCTCTATCACGCACGGACCTGCCATAAGGAAGAAATTTTGTTTGTCCGATTTCAGTTTATTGTATAAATCCATCTTTGTTGACAATTTTCGGTTATTAATTTTTAGCACAAAACAGTGTTGCATATCAATTTTTTATATTACTTTTGGCAAAAGTAAAAATTTAAAACACGTTACAACAACTATTTTAAAGTGCAAAAATGCAAAAAAAATCTCATATAAAGAAAAAAAAACAACAGTCCGTAAAATTTTCTTTGTCCTCAAAGGACAGTATATTGTTGGATAAATATGCCAAACTCAATGATTTGACCAAAAAAACGGCTGCAAAAAAAATCCTTCACGATTTCCTTGCAGCCAATGTCACCATGCCCGAAGAAGTAAGCGGCAATCAATTGGATTTGTTCACTCCCCGGGAAACTGATATATTTGATTTTACCAACTAAGAGGAATGGATATTCCGAATCTTTCTTTGTATTGCAGTTTCGTTGAGAAATCCTTGTCTATTGCGGCCTGAATGTTGACAAATGCGTTGAAGTATTTTGTCAGTTTCATGCTTACAAATATTTCGCCCGTTATATCAGTATCTATCAAAGGTTTCTCGTAATCCCAGAAAAAGTCAAGTTTTGCCAACAGATTGACATTGGACCATATGTCCTTTTGATAAAACAATTTGATATACGAACCCAATGAGAACTTCCATGTGCGGTCCCAATCGTCCGCTCCGAACACGCTTTCCCGTATTTTTTTCCTTGCGTCTTCGCAATATGTGGTCTTATCCGTAAGGAACGAAAACAGGGCTGAAAATCCCGGTATTTTGTATTCCATTCCGACCGACGAAGTAAGCACGGCAGGCGACAGACCGGCGGAGATTATGTTTTTGTCTTTGTCGTAACCGTTGTCAAACTGCGTTTTCAAGTTCAGCAATGCCGAATAGTTCCAATGTTTTACCGCTTCGTAGCCGTATATGGAGTTGAGTTCTATTTTGTCCTCCGATTTTATCCAATCGTTGCTCTCGTCCCATATACCCTCGCCCGTAACATCCTGACGCGTGCGGCCGTAAGCAAGTTCGGCGGTGTTGTCTACTTTGTGTTTTTTGTTCTTGTAGTTGTAAAATCCTTTGAACAATCCTCCGAAAGCGAAACTGGAGTATCCTCCCGCAGCCCAATTGCTGATTTGGGTCTGTTCCATCGTCAGAATAAGGTTGTTTTTCAGAGTCCAATGTTTTTCAGGTACTGCCTTTGCGGTGTCGGACGGATTGCCGTCTTGGACGTTGCCCGCATATGAACTCATAACTACGGACAACAATGTCAATGTAATAACGAATCTTCTCATTTTACTTGGTTTTTTAATTTATCATTATTCTTTATCTTGTATATAATCAATGTTTCACCTGCTATTGAAAGCAATATCAACAAGGTTAACCACAGAGTGAAATCCGTTCCCTTGTCGCTTTGCTCAAAATAAGTGCTGACAGTCTTGCGGCTGTTGAACACTGTATAGTTTTTCATTCCGCATTTTTTCAATGTCTTTTCTATATCCGAAGCCGAAAGGAAGCTCAGTACCGATTCTTCCCTCGGATAGTTGACGGCAATGCAGCCCAATACTCTGTCGGCTTGGTTGATATAGTAAAATCCTGCCTTGTTTATTTGTCCGTCAAGCGTAAAACCACAGTGCATAGGCGAGATGTGCATGTGCGGTATTACGGAAAGGCTTTTTTTCTCATCGGTAAGCGTCACCGGATTGGACGAAAGCGTATCGTTCAACAGCGACAAATCAACCATGGTTTGTTTGTTCATAAACAAATAAGGCTGCACTGCAACGGTGGAATACAGCACCATGTTCCACAAAACAGGTACAAACAGGCTTTGCGACACAAAGTCCGTGATTTTTTCATCCAACGGTACGGAAAAAATATAAGCCGACGAGCCTTGGTAAACGTTTTCCGAAAGAAAAGCGTCGTTGTTGACGTAGGTTATTATGTCTTGGCGTGCCGTTCCCGCAGCGGAACTTATTTTGTAATACTCTTCTGCCGAAGGCATCTCCGTATTGTCGGTAACGGACGTAAACACACCGTCAAACAATCTGTTGTCAGTGTCTATTTTTGAAGCCTGAATCTTGGTTTCGGCCTTTGCGGAGTAGAACGGCATATGCATTGTCTGCATTGCTTTGGCATATTCCTGCCAATCTTTGCCCGGGAAAACTATCAAAGTGATACCTTTTTGACGCAGTTGTTCCAATTGTATTGCCAATCCCGACGGTATACGGTCGGGGGAATTGATTATTACGGCGTTGTAATGCAAAAGGGTTGAGTAATCCAATGCTTCGGCGTTGACATCTGTCAGTTTTACTTCAGAAGAGCTGTCAAACAAGCGGTGCAAATATTTGTTGCCGCCCGAAGAATTGAGCGACAATACGTTTATACTCTCGCCTGCATTGAGTGTAAAATAAAAATCGTCGTCGTAAGTGACGGGTGAATCCATTATCTGTATTCTTCCCAACGCCGTTCCCTGTTGCTCAACGGTGAAAGACATAGGTATTTCGGCCGAACTCTGTGCTGCAATGTCGCAGGTTACCAAGTTTTGTTGCTTGCCGTTGATAAACAGTTTGACCGTTAACTTTTCTGCGGGCGTATCCGATGCGTTGCGGATGTAAACTTTCAATTCCGCTTTCTGTCCTTGAAGAAAAATATTCTTACCTATATATAATGAATCTATGAATACGTTGTCAATGTTTTCGGTGTTTATCTTTAAAAACGCCGTTGTAAGAGTTGAATCCTGTTTGAAATTGTTTACGTCAAAGCTTTCTTTCTGAAAATCGGAGATAAAAAATATGCGTTTGCCCGCTTCGTTACGCAAAGAAAGCAGTTTGCCCGCAGTGTTCAGCAATTCTGAATAGGGTTTGCTTGCCGAAGTGATGCTTACTTGGTTTAAAAACTCGGTAAAAGTTTTTTTCGTCACAAAATGTTTGTGCCTGCCCTCCGTATCCTGCGTAAGCAAACAAAACACGTCGTTGTCCGAATATTGGTTAATCACTTGCAGTGCTTTGGCTTTGGCATTGTCCAGCACCGAACCGTTGTTTGAAGCGTTTTGCATTGAAAACGAATTGTCCACAATCACCACTACGGCGTTGCCCGAAGCGTTTACAAGTTTGTTTTCGTCGTTTTTGATGTAAGGTTGTGCGAAAACCAATGCCAACAACACAACCATCAAACACCGCAATGCCAACAACAACCGTTCGTACAATTTGTTTTGTTGCTTTTTAACCGTAAATATTTCTTCCAAAAACTGCACGTTGGTGAACAACACTTGTTTAAATCTGTGAAAATTAAACAAATGTATTATTACAGGAATTAACGCTCCCAATCCCAACAGCAAAAACCACGGATGTAAAAAGCCCATCAAAAAATCTTTTTCTTAAAAAACCAATGCGAAATTACAAAAAATATTCATACCTTTGCACTTATTAACATTATAAATTAAAAGAAAAATGGAAGAAAATAACATTTCACAGACCGAAACCGTTCAAACCATAGAACTTACCCCTACGGTAAAAGAAGATATAACGGTATCGGCCAAATGGGGCAGATTTTTTGCAATACTTTTGTATGTGTTGGCCGTTGTAATGCTCGGCGTTATAATATTTTTAGCAGTAGGCAAAACCGAAGAATACGACGCTGTTTCAACCGTATTGTCAACTGTGACTGCGGTTTTGTGTTTCATAGGAGCCGTAATCTATGTTGTTTTCGGCTATTTGCTGTGGAAGACAACGCAAAACACGCTTAAAGGATTGGAGAAAAACAATCAGGATCTTTTAGCTGCAGGAATGCACGGATTGAAACGTTTTATGCAATTGGCAGGTATTATAACCGTAGTGATGTTGTTCGTATATTTTATCACCATAGTTGCTTCGGTGCTTATCGGTCTTGCAATGTAATAACTTAAAACACAACGTATTTTTATTATGGACGGAAGAAATTTATTGCTTATAAGCAATTCCACCAATGCAGGCGAAAAATATTTGGATTGGTGCAAAACTATGATTGAGGGTTTTTGCAAAGAAAACAACGTAAAGGAAGTATTGTTCGTGCCGTATGCAGGCTTTGCACAAGGCTATGATGTATATGAACAAAAGGTTGCTGCGGTTTATCAGACTTTCGGCGTAAAAATCAAAAGCATACACCGTGAACAATATCCCGTAAAAGCCGTTATGCAGGCACAGTGTATAGCCGTAGGCGGAGGAAACACTTTTTATCTTGTAAAACAAATGCAGATGACGGGCATAATGAACGCAATCAGGGAAAAAGTACTGGATTCCACGCCGTACATGGGTTGGAGTGCAGGCAGCAATGTCGCAGGATTGTCACTTAAAACAACCAACGACATGCCTATTGCAGAGCCTGAAAGCTTTGACACTATGGCTTTGGTACCGTTCCAAATCAATCCGCACTATACGGATTTCGTTGACCCGAAACACGGCGGCGAAACGCGCGACGACCGTATCAACGAATTCATCGCAGCCAATCAAAACACTTATGTAGCTGCTATCCGCGAGGCAACGGCGTTGAGATTGAAAGACGGCAAACTGTCGCTTACCGGACGGGACAACAAGATGAAAGTATTTCATTACGGCATGCCTGTCAAAGAATACGACCTTAACGACGACATCAATTTCTTAATGCAATAAAAGAAATCTGTTTTTGATAAAGCGTCATCTTTGTTCATTTTTCAATAAATAAGAAACATCAGAATAAAGGTGCCGCTTTACTTTTACTCTTTTCAGAAAAGAAAAAATTGTTTTCAGAAAAGGATATTGGATGAAAGACAGTGAGATTTTAAAACAAGGCAAAGTACTGATTTATCCTACGGACACAATCTGGGGAATAGGCTGCGACGCACAGAATGTCAACGCAGTGGAACGCATAAAGCAAATCAAGGGCAGGGACAATACCAAGAGTTTTATTCTTTTGGTAAAAGACGTGCAGATGTTAAGCCGTTATGTTGAGCGTATACCCGAGGGTGCAATGCAGATTATCCTACAAGCGTCCTCCCCTGTCACAATCATCTATCCCCAAAGCCGCAACCTGCCCATAGAACATCTGTCTTTCAACGGCTCTATAGGTATAAGAATAGCACAAAACTCCTATTTGCAACAACTTTTCAATGAATTTGACCGCCCGATTGTTTCCACTTCCGCCAATTTCAGCGGACAACCTTCGCCCCAATGCTTTGATGATATTGACAAAGAGTTGTTAAAACAAGCGGATTATGTGTCGCAATACATGCGTAAGGAAAAATCCTCCGGCAAAAGTTCGGACATATATCTGATAAAAGACGAAAACGAACTTATAAAGTTGAGATAGATTACTTTATAAGTTGCTCTATCAAGTCGTTAATACCCGCAATAAAGACGGGTCGTATGGAATATTTTTCCGTAACGGAGTCTTTGTTGTATTTGCTTAAGAATATCTTTTCAAAACCCATAGCCTGTGCTTCTTTCATGCGGCGGTCTATGTAAGGCACGGGGCGAATTTCGCCCGACAAACCCGCTTCGGCGGCAAAGCAAAACTTATCGCTTACGGCTATATCCTGATGTGAAGAAATTATACATGCCAAAATAGCCAAATCAACCGCAGGGTCATTGATTTTCAATCCTCCCGCAATATTCAGAAATACGTCTTTGTTGCTTACTTTTACGCCAGCTTTTTTCTCCAAAACAGCCAAAAGCATGTTCAAACGGCGTATGTCAAAGCCGTTGCTTATACGCTGCGGAGAGGAATAGTAAGACGGCGACACCAATGCCTGCGTTTCGGTCAACAATGTGCGTCTTCCTTCGGTTGCGGCACATATAGCCACCCCGCTCAAATGCTCTTCCCTGCCCGAAAGCAACACTTTGGACGGATTTTCCACGCCTTGCAATCCGTAAGAAGTCATCTCGTAGATACCCAATTCATTGGTTGCTCCGAAACGGTTCTTAACCGAACGCAATATACGGTAACCGTAGTTCTTATCACCCTCAAACTGCAGCACCGTATCCACCATATGTTCCAATATTTTAGGTCCTGCAATCATTCCGTCCTTGGTTATATGCCCCACAAGTATGACGGGAACATTGTTGGTTTTGGCATATTCGGTCAAAATATCGGCACATGCCCTGACCTGTGTTATACTGCCTGCAAAAGAATCGGATTGCGAAGTGGTAATGGTTTGAACCGAATCAACGATAAGCAGTTGCGGTTTTTCCTGACAGGCTGTCTGCACTATTTGTTCCGCACTGTCGGTTGACATTATAAGGCAATTGTCGGACGAGATATTCATTCTCATCTGACGCAATTTGATTTGTTGGGCGGATTCTTCGGCCGAAACGTAAAGCACCTTGCATTCGCTGCACATCAATGCTATCTGCAACAACAAAGTACTCTTACCTATTCCCGGCTCTCCTCCTATCAAAACCACGCTTCCCGTAACCAATCCGCCTCCTAACACACGGTTCAACTCCGTATCCTTAAGATTTAAGCGTTGGGTGTCGTTGTACGTTATTTGGGTTATGGGTTGCACCAATACCTGTCCAGCAGAATGAGCGTGTTTGGCTTGCGGTTGGGCGTTGAAGGTCTTCTGCTCAAACGAACCCCACGCTCCGCATTGCGGACATTTGCCTATATAGGCCGAAGATTGATAACTGCAGTTGCTGCAAACGTAAACGCTTTTCTCTTTTGCCATTATCAGCTCGGTCTTACGTTGATTTTGTGTTTGACTTGTTGCTTACGGGAAAATTTCTTTCTGTCCGTGTTGTATTTTTTGTGGTACGGACCGTAAGGAATATCGGTAAAAGCATAGGTCTGTATCTGTTGCATTACGCCCAAATCATGTCTTTGCTGTTCGTCAAGGTCTAATTCCCTGTCCTTGTTAGTTTTCGGCGGAAGCGGAGTATCGTAGTCAAATTCTATCTGACGCATAAACAAGGTATCCATCGTTTTTGCGGAAACCAAAGTATAATGTACCGATGCTTTTGTGGAACTTGACCAATAAGGATTGTCAAAACGGTAGATTGTAACGAACATCACGGCGTCCGCACCGTACTGTTTGCTTATAGAAGGCAGGTCATTGACCTTTATATATTGCGAAGAAAATACGGTATCCTGCTTGTGCTGGTCTATTGTTGAGAGAACGGGCGGAACGTAATAGCCTTTTGAAGACAGTTCTTTGGCTGCCGAAACGTAAAGCATTTCGTCCGCATGGCTGTAAGACGAACGGTTCCAAGGCCAAAGTATCATTATACTGCGTGGCAATTCCTTGTACCAATTGTTGTAAGGAATATCCCTGTCAACATGTTCGGGAAATGCTTCCTGCCATTGCCGTTTGATGAAACTGCCGTTCTTTTTGCGTTCTTCTTTTTTGAGTTGTTTCAACAAATCTTTTTTCTCTTTTTCAGTCATCTTGGTGATGTCAACGCTTTGACGCTGCGTTGCGGCGGGCTTTTTCTCGTTCAAATCCTTACCTTGTGCCAATGCTATGACTTTTTCCATATCACTCATCGGCTTTTCTTCTTCTTTGACAACTGCTGAAGCGGAATCCGAATTTGAGGAAAGCGAAGAATCCTGCTGAAAATTTTCGCTTTGCGACAAAAGAGCCAACAATTCATTGTCTATGGCTACGGAATCTTTGGTTTCAATTTCCTGTTGCAACAGTGCTTCCTCTTCTTTCAGGGATTCTTCCTGCTGATTGGTCAAAGCGTTTTGGTTTTTCAGGGAATTAACCAACTCTTCTTTTTCTTTCTTTCGCTCCTGCTCTATTCTGCGGCGTTCGTCTTTGGAAGCCTGTTCTATAAGTTTGGCTTCTTCTCTTTGCTTTTTCTTGTCCTCTTTGGCTTTTGCTTTCTTTTTTTGCTTGTTTTCTTTTTCCAATTGTTTGTTACGGGCTATCTCCTGCTCAACCTGACGCTTCAAATCAGTTTGTCCCGAAGATTGTTCCTGCTTTGAACTCCGGCAGGAAGCAAACAACAAACACAAAACGGACAAATATATTATGTAACGTTTCATATACCGAGTTTCTTTTTCAGATTAGTAACATATGTCTTGCTTTCGGGGTAAAGCCTTATCTCTTTGTCAAAAAATGCGTTGGCTTTAACCGTATCTTTTTGTAAAAACAACAAATATCCGTAGTCGGCACACATTCCCGGAGGTATGGTATTTTTCTTTTTATCGTCTTTTTTCTGTTTGCTTTTCTTCTTGTCAGCCCCCACCATTGACTTATAACTCTTGGCAACGCTCTTTACGTCTTTTTCATCGTAAGCCACGGCGTATTTAAATGCCGCTTCGTCGTAATTGTTGTATTTATAAAGAGGTTTGGTACAAGAAGCAAGCAACACAAGTGCCGCTGCACCGATAATCAAAATCAATTGTTTCATATTCATAACATATTAAAGTGCAAAGATATATATTTTTCCTGCAAAATGCTACCCGTTTGTAAAAAATATTTCCGAACAACGTTTGAATATACCGTTCATATATGCTATTGCCATGCCATAGTTGGTAACGGGAATGTTCATGCTGACAAAAGGTTGCAGACGGTTTTTCAACTGCTGCATGCTTGCAACGCATCCGCCGCACTGAATGACAAGTTTAACTTTGCTTATGTCCTTTTCGTTGTCGGTAAGACCTGCCACGGCTTTGCAATTCAACTGTTTGGAAGTATATTTTTTCAACATTGCAGGCAATTTTACCCGTCCTATATCTTCACATGTAGGTTGGTGGGTACAACTTTCCAACATCAAAACCGTATCCCCGTCGCACAATCGGTCTATTTGCCCCAATCCCTTGGCGTAAAGGTTAAAGTTGCCTTTCTGTTTAGCCAAAAGAAGCGAAAAACTTGTAAGATAAACACTGCGGGGAACTATTTTGTTTACATATTCAAACGCCTGCGAATCAGTTATTACCAATTTGGGCGGACGGTTCAAAGAGTTTAAAGCCTGTTGCAGTTCATCGGGTTGCACCGTTAAGCACATTGCATGGCAATCCAATGCCTGTCTAATCATCTTCACCTGCGGCAAAATCAATCTTCCCTTGGGTGCGGAAGTGTCTATGGGGGTCACCATCACCACTGTATCGCCTTGTTTTACTATGTTTTGCAACACATTTTCCGTTTCCCTTTCCCTTTGGTTTAACTTTGCGGCGATAAGTTCCGACAATTGCTTTACATCTGTCTTGTCCAATGCCGAAAGGATGAGAAAATCCGCCTCGGATTGTTGCATAAAACGCAGCGTTTGTTCATTTACGGGGCATTCATCATTTTTGTTGTAAACCAAAATGCAGGGAATATTCCTTTCTTTTGACTTTTGAAGCAAATCTTGTTCATAACTGCCTGCAAGATTTTGGCTTATGATTACAACCGAAACATCCGTCAGGTTGAACGCCTGCATGGTTTTTTCCACTCTTTTTTCGCCTAACTGGCTTGCATCGTCAATACCCGCCGTGTCAATCAGAACTACGCTTCCTGCACCGAACAATTCCATTGTTTTTTTGACTGTATCGGTGGTCGTACCTTTGGTTTGGGAAACTATTGACACATTTTGCCCTGCCAACATGTTGACCAATGTGCTTTTGCCCGTATTGCATCGGCCGAAAAAGCCTATATGCGGTTTGTCTTCCCTGTGCAAATCCATGTCTTTTAAGATTTTGTTGCCTTTGTATCCGCTTTTACGGCGGTAAACGGCATTTGTTTTTGTATTGCAAAGTTAATCATTTTATTCAGAATTCGGAAAACACTTCGGAATAAAACTGCATTTTAACGGTCTTTCCGTTCTATACCGCCGCAAAACATTGCTGCAAATATCTCTTTTGAGAAAACGTTTCAAAAAAACATATGTATTTTTATAAAAAAACATATGAATTTTAATCAAAAAACATATGTTTTTTTCTTCAAAAACATATGTTTTTTATTTTTCTTTTCACAAAACAATTTTTTCAATGCACATTTACCATTATTTAATTCATAAAAAGTTGTAAGTATTTTTATATAATAATGTACCGTATATACTCATTAGATTATTGTAATTCAAATATTTAACCGTCGGTATATGTATCTGCGTTCAAATTTTGAACAGGGGGCGGAGTATGTACGGAAAATTTTCGTACCTTTGCATGAAAATAAAACACTATATATAATATATGTATACCAACAGCGACCAATATTCACCGAGAAATTTCTCCATATTGCCTCCGGTGTGTAAAAATTTAATCATAATCAACGCCATAGCATACTTGCTTACAGTAGTCTTAAAACTCAGGGGAATAGATTTGGAATCGGTTTTCGGATTGCATTTTTTTGCAGCCTCAAATTTCCATATCTGGCAGTTGATTTCTTACGCTTTTCTGCACGGAAGTTTTTCCCATTTGTTTTTCAACATGTTTGCCATTTGGATGTTCGGCTACACGCTTGAAAACCAATGGGGCGGCAAACGCTTTTTGATTTATTGCCTTGTCACTGCATTGGGTGCAGCTCTTATGCAGGAGTTGACTTATTTGTTCATGTACCGCGATTTAGTGTTCGGCGATTATATGCAAGTGCAAATCAACGGCTCTGTAACCGTAAGCAAAGAACAGTTTCTCAACCATCTGAACACCATAGGTGCGAGCGGAATTTGTTTCGGCGTGCTTTTGGCTTTCGGAATGATGTTTCCCAACCAATACATTTACCTTTACTTCCTGTTTCCTATCAAAACCAAATGGTTCGTTATAGGATATTGCGTGTTGGAACTGCTCAACGGTATCTTTTATACCTCGGACGGAGTGGCACATTTTGCCCATTTGGGCGGAGCATTGGCGGGATTTTTCCTCGTAAGGCTGTGGCAAAAAAGGTTTGAAATATAATGCACAGATACAAAAAAGGCGAATACAGGGACCAATTCGTCATAGCATATATAACGGATTTGGACAATTGTCAGAGCATTATACAATGGGCTGAAAAATTTTGCAACATTTTGCAAAAAGGATTGATACTTCTGTATATTTCAGACAGCAAATACAACTGCATATCCACTTCGCAGGCACAGCAAAAACTGAAAACCATCAATGAAGGGTTGAACCTGAATTATGTACATTCGTATGCCGCTTTGGGAGGTAAGACAAAGGAAATAATAAACAACTTGGGCGATTTGCTCAACGGTGTGATGGTCGTAACGCAGGTAAGCAATGACACCTCCAAGACAAATCCCGTAAGCGTCAACAATCTGTTGAACAATTTTTATACATGCCGTTTGGCTTATTTTGTGTTCAAAAAATTTGACGCAAACAACAATTTCTCCGATTGCGTGGTGACAATGAACGCATTAAAAGAGTGTAAGGAAAAAATATTGTGGGCTTCGTACTTGGGGAGGTTTGCACACAGCATCACCCATATATATTACCACCGCTATGCAGACCAATATCTTCAAAAGCAACTCAACTTAAACATTGGTTTTTTAAGAAAAATGTTCCGCAAATTCAACATTGAAACCCGTAACGCACGCTCTATGGACAAATACACTGCGTTGGACGTTCAGGCTTCGCAATATGCGGCAAAAAACAATTGCGGTATATGTATTTTTCAGACCACTAAAACCAAAAGTATTATAGAACTGTTTACCGGGCTTGCGGAAAGAAAAGTGTTGAAACGCATGGACAATGTCCCCGTGTTGTACTTAAACCAAAGAGATGATTTGTTTGTCATGTGCGAATAGTGATTTGACCGTTAAATATTAATATTCAGGTGTTGAAAACTATTGTTATAAGGTAAACGGAAAAATAAAATGAATTTTGTATTTTTGCATTCTTTAATAAAACTTGTGATATGAACAACAACTTAACTGATTACGCAAAGCAAGTACTCACAAACGGTTCCAACGAAGCATTGCGTTTGCAAAGCACGGCCATAGATACAGGCCATTTGGTGCTGGGAATGTTGAGAATCAAATCATGTACTGCCACTCAGATAATAAGCAAATATGTCAACGATTTATCGGAATTCAAAGACCGTGTGGACAATATAATAAAAAGCGAAGACGCATCATCGTCCTCGCCTGTCAATCAAATGACGGTAACCCCTATGAGCAACAATGCGGCAAGGGTTTTGCAGCTGGCATTTTTGGAATCGCTTTCACGTCATCACCCTAAAGTCGGCACAAGACATCTGCTTGCAGGCATATTGCGGCTTGAACCGGGTAATACAATACGCGACTTTTTGGAGCAAAACAACATAACGCTTGAAAACATACGCAACTTTGAAACCGAAAGCGACAAACGCATTCAACCCGATATAAGCACTGCAAGCATAGAAATATACATGCAGGGCGACGCTCCCGAATTGTTGGAGAAATTCTCGGGATTTTCTTCCGTCGGTGCTTCGTCTAAATCACGTCAAAGCCGTAAAGAAACCGAAGAAGAGTCGCAAACAAGATATTTGGACAACTTCGGCAAGGACTTATCCTTGGCTGCGGAAAAAGGAGAATTGGACCCTATCGTCGGAAGGGAAGACATAATAGAACGCGTTGCCCAGATACTTTCCCGCAGAAAGAAAAACAATCCTATATTAGTAGGAGAAGCGGGCGTAGGAAAAAGTGCCATAGCCGAAGGATTGGCATTGCACATAGCCCAAAAGAAAGTTCCTTACACTTTGGCAGGCAAACGTATCTTTACCCTTGACATTGCGTCCGTTGTTGCAGGCACAAAATACCGCGGACAGTTTGAAGAAAGGCTTAAAGGCATATTGAACGAACTGCAAAAGAACAAAGACCTTATATTGTTTATAGACGAAATCCACACAATGATAGGTGCGGGCAATGCAGAAGGCGGATTGGATGCCTCAAACATACTCAAACCTGCATTGGCACGCGGTGAAATACAGTGCATAGGTGCAACCACCAACAGCGAATACAGAAAATATTTTGAGAAGGATTCGGCTTTGGAACGCCGTTTTCAGAAAGTATTGATAGAACCTACCACTGTGGAGCAAACCATAGAGATACTTCACAACATCAAAGACTGTTACGAGCAATATCATAAGGTGAAATATACCGATGAAGCGGTAAAAGCCTGCGTTACTTTCACCGACCGTTACATCAACGACAAGTTTCTTCCCGACAAAGCCATAGACGCTATGGACGAAGCGGGTTCACGCTCGCATGTAAAGAATATTGCCCTGCCAGAAGAGATGGTTGATTTGTCCCAAAGGATAGAACGTGCCGAAAAGGACAAACAAAAATTCGTCAATGCACAGCAATACGAACAGGCAAACGCAGTAAAAAATCAGATTGCGGCGTTGCAGGATTCGTACAATGTGATGAAACAAAATTGGGAACAACATTTAAAGTCAAATCCCGTACTTGTGACCGAAGACGATATAGCAGGAGTTATTTCTTCCATGACAGGAATTCCGGTGGACAGCGTTTCAAAAGACGAAAGAAAGAAACTGTTGGACATGGAGTCTGTAATCAAAAAGAAAGTTATAGGACAGGACGAGGCAATAAGCAAAATCTGCAAGGCCATACGCCGTTCCCGTACCGGATTGAAAGACCCTAACCGTCCGATAGGCTCGTTTATCTTCGTAGGTCCTACAGGTGTGGGCAAAACATATCTTGCCAAAACCATTGCGGAGTATCTTTTCTCAAGTGCGGACAGCATTATACGGATTGATATGAGCGAATACATGGACAAGATAAATGTTTCCCGTCTTATAGGTGCCGCTCCGGGTTATGTAGGCTATGAAGAATCGGGTCAACTTACGGAACAAGTGCGTTTGCATCCGTATTCAATAGTGTTGTTTGACGAAATAGAGAAAGCACACAAAGATGTATTCAACTTACTTTTGCAAGTCTTGGACGAAGGACGGCTTACTGATTCCATGGGACGTACGGTGGATTTCCGCAATACTATAATAGTGATGACATCCAACGTAGGCAGCCGCACTTTGCAGGATTTCGGAACGGGAGTAGGTTTTTCCACGTCGGTAAGGCAGGACAATAACCGCCATCTTGAGCAAAATGTAATTGACAAAGACATACAAAAAACTTTTGCACCCGAATTTCTGAACAGAATAGACGATATTGTGTTCTTCAATTCTCTGACCGAAAAAGACTTGTTTAACATTGTGGATACGGAGTTACAGGTTTTACGCTCACGTACCGAAGCAATGGGCTTTACACTGACTGTAACCAACGGAGCAAAACAACATATCTTGGATATGGATGACAAACATGAATTCGGAGCGCGTCCTATTAAACGGGCAATTCAAAAAGAAATAGAAGACCCGTTGAGTGAATTGTTGCTTGAAAATCTGAATTCAGACAAAAAACACATAACCGTAAAACAATCTTCAGGCAAAACCAAAAAACTGAAATTTGAAATAAGTTAAGCACGTGGGGGCATTGAAAAGATTTATAACTGCTTTCGGACAGTATCTTTTACTTATGAAAGATGCATGTAAAAAACCTCAGAATTGGAAGGTTTTTTCACGGCGGATTATCTTTGAGATGAAAGCCTTGGGTGTTGACAGTATTGTCATAGTTCTTATTATAAGTATATTCGTCGGTGCTGCCGTGGTGATGCAAATACTTTTGAATTTGGACAACCCTATGTATCCTAAATGGATTTACGGATTTGTGTCACGCAAAGCTATGATGCTGGAATTCTCCCCTACAATCATTTCATTGATACTTGCCGGCAAATGTGCCTCACGTATAGCCAGCGAATTGGGAACGCAACGTATAACCGAGCAAATAGACGCCCTTGAGATAATGGGTGTAAACACCGCTTCTTATCTTATAATGCCCAAGATACTTGCCTGCGTAATATTTTTCCCTATCCTTGCCGTACAAAGTATATTCGTAGCTTTAATCGGAGGAGCGTTGGGAGGATTGTTGTTAGGCACGCTTACAATGTTTGACTATGTGGAAGGATTGCGATTGGAATTTGAGATGGGCGACTTATGGTACGCAATGGTTAAAATTATTGTCAATGCCGTAATTATTTCAACCGTTTCCTGTTTCAGGGGATACACCATAAAAGGCGGCAGCGTTGAAGTCGGACAACAATCAACCAAAGCCGTAGTCCAAAGTTCCATAGTGATAATGATTTTCAATATTCTTATAACCGAATTGTTCAACTAACCGCAGCCTTGCCTTATGATTAAAGTTTCCGCTGTTTCAAAATATTTTCAGGGTAAAAAGGTTTTGGATAACATTAATACGGAATTTTTTCCGGGCAAATGCAACCTTATCATCGGTAAATCGGGCAGCGGAAAAACCGTATTGCTGCGTACCATTGCAGGATTGTACCAACCCGAAGAAGGATTCGTGTCTTATGACGACAGAATATTGGCAAACATGTCACGGGAACAGAAGATAGACGTACGCAAAGACATAGGGTTTATTTTCCAAGAAGGAGCTTTGTTTGATTCTATGACCGTTGAAGAAAATATTATGTTTCCTTTGAGAATGTTTTCCTCAATGAAACGCAAAGCACGTGCGGAAAGAGTTAATTATTGTTTGGAAAGAGTCAATCTAAAAGGGATAAACAAGATGTTTCCTTCGCAATTGAGCGGAGGAATGCGAAAAAGAGTGGCGATAGCACGCGCTATATCGGCAAGACCCAAGTATTTGTTTTGCGATGAACCCAACTCGGGACTTGACCCTCAAACTTCCATTCTTATAGACAATCTGATAATGGACATTACCAAAGAATTCAACATGACAACTATCGTAAATACCCATGATATGAACTCGGTAATGGAAATCGGGGATAACATTATATTTATATACGAAGGCAAATTGCATTGGCAGGGTGACAAACACAACGTGTTGGAATCGGACAACAAAGAGTTGAATGACTTTATATTTTGTTCGGCATTGACAAAAAAAATAAAAGAAAGATAATATATGATTTTTGATAAGAAGAATTTTTCCGACCATACCAAACAACAAATCTTTTTGTTGGCAAACAGGATACTTCAGGTGCTGATTGCCGCAGCAATCATAGTGATGATAACTCCCGCCAAATCGTCGTTTAAATACGAATTTCAACAAGGCCACTATTGGAAACACGAAACCCTCACATCCCCTTTTGATTTTGCAATACAAAAAACCGAACGAGAAATCAGTGAAGAGAAAAACGAAATCATTGCAAACAAAAAACTTTACTTTGATTACAACAACAGCATAAACACCAAGATGGAAGACAATCTGCAAAACGCACTGTCTTCATACATACAACGCAACAACATTGCAACCAAAAACGCACAACAACTGCAGTATGCCGCAGAAAAAATACTGCAAAACATAATCCAACACGGTATAATATCAGATTACCCGGGTACAAAGCGTGACGACAACTCAATAATCATAATCAATAACAACCAAGCCCAAGAACACGAAACCGGAGAGTTTTATACAACCAAGCAAACCGAACAGATAATCAAAGAAAACATTGCTTCCGCAGCCAAACTTTCATCGTCGGAAACCGATGCAATAGCGGATATTTTGGTTAAAATCACTGTACCTAATATTATATACAACAACGCCAAAACCGAAGATATACTTGCTTCGCAGACAGATGACATTTCCATGACCAAGGGTTTGATTTCGAAAAATCAGGAAATAATTTCAAAGGGCGAACTTATCACTGCGGAAAAATACCAAATACTTTCATCGCTTAAAAACGAGTACGAAGGCGTAAACAATCAAAGCGAAAGATATTCAAAAATATTGTCTTGGGTTGGACAATATCTGTTAATCATCATTGCCCTCGGAGCTATGGTGTTGTTTATATACAATACGGACAAAGATATATTTTTGAACAACAAAAAAATTATACTTATCTTTTTTATAATATTGATGATGGTCGGTATGACGGTAGGTGTGCTGCATATAGATGCAAAATACCTTTATGTAGTTCCGCTTTGCCTTACACCGATACTTGTCAGAACGTTTTTTGACACTAAAGTATCACTTTATGTATTCCTTGTATCAATAATCATTATAGGCTTTTCTGTACCAAACAGTTTTGAATTTGTATTCTATCAACTCATAGCGGGAATGATGGCAATACTTTCGGTTGAACATTTGGAAAAACGCGTTGAATTTTTCAAAACCGCCGCCATTGTCTTCTGCACTTACTCCGCTATTTACTTGGCTATGACGCTTATACAGGACAACAACCTGAAACAATTGGACATCTACCGTTTCATATACTTTGCCGTAAATGCGGCGATGGTGCTTTTTGCCTTTCCTATTGTGTTTGTGCTGGAAAAAATCTTCTCAATGGTAAGTGAGATGTCGCTTATGGAATATTCCAATACGGATTCCAAGCTGTTGAGGGAACTCTCTGTCAAGGCTCCGGGAACATTCCAACACTGCATACAGGTAGCCAATATTGCCGAAGACTTGATACACGAAATAGGAGGTAACGCCCTTTTGGTCAGAGCGGGAAGTTTGTACCACGACATAGGCAAACTGTCCTCCCCTATTTATTTTATAGAAAATCAAAACACGGGTATCAATCCGCACAACGAGTTGAGCAACGAAGAATCAGCCCAAGTGATAATATCGCATGTGACCAACGGAATAAAATTGGCACACCGCTACAAAATACCCGAGCCGATAGTTGATTTTATCCGCACGCACCATGGCACTTCAAAGACAAAATATTTCTACAACAAGGAATGCAACGAACACCCTGACACACATATTGACACAGCATTGTACACTTATCCCGGACCTAAACCGTTTTCAAGGGAAACGGCGGTGCTTATGATGGTTGACAGTGTGGAAGCGGCGTCACGGAGTATGAAAGAACATTCCGAACAATCGGTTTCAAATCTTGTGGACGGCATCATAGACGCACAAATTCAGGACAATCAGTTTTCAAATGCAAACATAACCTTTGCAGACGTTGAAAGAATAAAAATCATTCTGAAGAAAAAACTGCAAAGCATATATCACGTAAGAATAGAATATCCTGTCAATCAGACAGCAAAGACACTCTAAATAAACAAACACATAATGGAGGCAATGATTTTTGCAGCCGGATTGGGAACAAGGCTGCGGCCTTTGACCGACTTTAAACCAAAAGCCTTGATGGAAGTAAACGGCACAACGTTGCTTGAACGCATTGTCAGCAAGATGGTGTCGTTTGGCATACGCACAATCACGGTCAATATCCATCATTTCCCCGATATGATGGTTGAAAACCTTAATGCTTTAGCCGAAAAATACAACTGCCGCATAAATATTTCGGACGAAAGAAACATGCTTTTGGATACGGGA
The DNA here is from genome assembly GCA_017934545.1 of Bacteroidales bacterium. Taxonomy (GTDB): domain Bacteria; phylum Bacteroidota; class Bacteroidia; order Bacteroidales; family P3; genus Scybalousia_A. The sequence goes on along the minus strand of JAGBJI010000008.1, from coordinate 190,732 downwards.
GGAGGACTTCTGTATGCACGAAAATTCTTTTCAGAAAAGAAAAAATTGTTTTCAGAAAAGGATTTTTTCTTTTCTGAAAACAATTTTACAGAATCAGATGATGAAAATTGCATACTGTTGCACAATGTAGACGTGTTGAGCAATATTGATTTCAACGACATGAAAAAAGCCTTTGTTCAGAGCAATTGTTTGGCACTGCTCTGTGTTCAACAACGGCAAACATCACGTTATCTGATTTTCAACGAAAACCTTGAACTTTCGGGTTGGGTGAATACCGCCACAAATCAAAAAATCATTACCCGCAAATGCCGTAAGGAACATTTGTTTGCCTTTTCGGGCGTTCACATAATAAGCAAAGATATCTTTGAAAAGATAAACCTTTCGGGCAAATTCTCCGTTACGGACATGTATCTGCAACTTTCCGCCGAAAACATTATCAAACCGTATATATACAACGGATTGTGGTTGGACGCAGGCAAGAAAGCAAGTTTGGAAAAAGCCGCCGCAATGTTTTAATTTTATGACAAAAATATGTTGTAATATTAAATTTTATCGTAAATTTGTACGTTGATTAATATTTATCCGAATAAAATGAACACGAAACCTCTTTTTATTTTAAGCATTCTGCTGCTTTGGGCTTATGTTTCAAATGCTCAGGTAAGTCCGTGTACAACCGTTGATTACAACTTGCAGGGATACCCCAAAACAGTTCGGTACATGAAATTTGAATCCGACTCTTCGTTGAAAAAACAACGTACTTCATATATAGAAGATTACCAACTCAATTTTGATGACAACCGTTTGCTGACGGAAAGAATAAATTTCATAGACGGCAACAGGAACCGTACCACCAAATATGAGTACAACAACAAACGCCAACTCGTAAAAGAAACCATCGTTGAGGCGGATAACACCATAGCAAGCACAACCGAATACACATACAACAACATAGGTCGTTTGGCAACCCTTACCGAAGTTTCGTATCCTAACAGCCGCGGGGGTGCCAACCGCACGGAAAGAACCGAAGTTTACACCTACGACTCAAGGGGATTGTTGGTTGAAAAAGACATACGCAGCGACAACCAATACGGCAATAAGAACATAAAGTACTACTACGGCCCTGCCGACAGTTTAATCTCAACGATAACCACTTACGGTTACAATTCCAATGTTGACAAACTAACCGTAAAGCGTGCTTTCAACAACTTGGCTATGGAAAAGATTTGGTATCGCAACGACAAGATGACACGCAGGGAAACGTACGATTACAACAACGACGGCATGTTGACCGACAAAGAAGTGTACAGCAATAAAAACCAAAAACTTCTCACATACAAATACACTTACGACGAACATTTCAACCTTATAAGCGAAACAGCCGTTGACAACCGCAAGGTTAAATCCATTGACTATTCGTACGAATACAAAAAAGACAAGTTTTTCAATTGGACAAAACGCATAATGTACGATTCATGGGCGGTTAAATACACCGAAATAAGAAGTATTGAATATTACGACAAGACGCATTTCTACGAAGATTTGAAAGATTACGACACCAAACGCGTGATTCGTGACGAAAATATTAAGACTACCAACCGACAAAGAGAATACAAAGACCAACCCGTTAACCAACACTAACGAAGTTTTACGGTGTGGTTGTCCCAACTTTCAGTGTTGAGCAATTGTTTGAAGTGACATATATTTGAATCCGTGACGTTTTGTCCGTCTACGGATTCAATTTGTTTATACAGTTTATACTTTCGCTTTTGTTCTTTTTGATTTAAACACACCACAAGTTTGCCGTCAACTGTTGTGACGCGGTTTTTAACCGTATCAAAGTCAGTGTCCGCACCGTTGTAATTACTGTTTACGGCCTTGCGGTAATAAACCCTTGTATTTTTGTAATCCAATATCCAATTGTATTGCGATATAAACGCAAGTCCTAACACATTGCGTCTTATTTCAGAGTAACTTACACGGGTTATATTATAATTTGCTTCATCTATACTCAAGCCACGTTTTCCTATAATCAGTTTGTCTTTTACTTTGCTCTGATTTAAATCGTCAAACAATTTGCCGTACAATACTCTGTCGTCTTTGCAGTACCTGTACTCTTTCATCGTAAAGGCATTATCGGGGGCTCCCGTATCAAAAAGCATCAATTTCTTTTCTCCGTCAACCGTTATATAAACGAAAAAGAAGCCTGTCAGCGAGTCCAAAACAGCATAAGCTTTGGTATATCCGCCATAATCCACAAGCGAATCCGTATCATACAACCCTATTTTCTGATTGTCAAAATCCAAAGTGAGAATACGGTTTTTCAAAGGCTTGTTTCCCAAAAGGGAATATGTCAAATCGGAGCATGTTTGTTCAAGGTAATATTCATTAACAGTGAAACCACTGATTGTCATCAATTGATTTGTCAAGAAGGAATTAAGTATCGGTTTAATGTATTGCCTTTGACGGCTTTTGTAATGTGCATTGACATATCACCCGGCACGAATCTTTATTCAAAAACTGCTTGTCTTTGCGTTGCAACACTTCTCCGTTGAACCCGGTGTCAAAGATAAGCGTATCGTTTGTGCCGTTTACAACGGAGGAAATGAGTATATAGCCCGAAGAAATATCAAAAGGTATTGAACAATTGTTAATTGCAATGCTCGGTTGCGTGTTTTGTGCATATGTATCCGCACTTGTACGGTGTTTATATGCAGACGTAAGCCGATGGTTGCACGAAGAAAAAACAATGGTTGCAATTATCAAAAAGCACAAATGCAAAACCTTTGCCGTATTGTATGTTTTTGTCTTTTCCATTTGTGCTTTTGATTGCAGTATCAATTGGTTTCAAGTTTTTGTTTTAAGTATTTGCTTGTCGGAGTATTGCTTGCAGCCAATTGTTCGGGCGTTCCTTCAAAGATAATCTTGCCTCCGTTCTTTCCGCCTTCAGGTCCGAGTTCAATCAACCAATCGGCTGTTTTGATTATATCCAAATGGTGTTCTATTATAAGCACGCTGTGACCGAAACGAATCAAATCGTCAAAACATGTATTCAACTTGTTGATGTCGTCCAAATGCAATCCCGTTGTCGGTTCGTCAAAAACAAACAAAGTAGGTTTGGAATCGTGTTCTTTGGCAAGATATGTGGCAAGTTTGATACGCTGTGCTTCTCCGCCCGATACAGTACTCAACGTCTGTCCCAACTGCAAATAGCCCAATCCCGTGCGTTGCAAAACGGACAGTTTGTGAATTATCTTTCCGCAAACGGCATCGGTCTTGTCGTTAAAAAACTCTATGGCTTCGTCAACGGTCATCGCCAATACGTCGGATATGTTTTTGTCCTTGTATTTTATCTCCAAAACGTCTTCCCTGTAACGTTTACCGTGACACTCTTCGCATTCTAAAGTAACATCGGCCATAAACTGCATGTGTATATCCACTTTGCCTTCGCCTTTGCACACTTCGCACCGTCCGCCTTCAACATTGAACGAAAAATATCCTGCTTTTATTCCCCGTGTTTTAGCTAACGGTTGTGCTGCATACAAGTCCCTGATGTCATCAAACGCCCCTATATACAGTGCAGGATTGCTCCTTGAGGAACGTCCTATAGGATTTTGGTCAACCACTTGCACGTCTTTTATCAGCGAAAGCGAACCTTTCAACTCCGAACAGTGAGGCTGTATCTCTACAGGGATGTCAAAATGCATTCTGACCGCATTTACGAAAACTTTGTTCACCAATGTACTCTTGCCAGAACCCGATACACCGCATACAACCACCTTTTCATTCAGCGGAACTTTGAACGTAACGTTTTGCAAATTGTTTGCATAAACGTTTTCTATTGATAAAAATTCTTTGGAATGTATATGTCGTACGGGTATTGCTATTTTCTTTTTGTTGCAAAGATATGCCGCCGTCAGCGATTTGCCGTCCTTTATCAATTCTTTCACCGTTCCAGCAAACACCACTTCACCTCCGTGTATTCCGGCCAGCGGTCCTATGTCTATGATGTAATCTGCATTGCGTATAACGTCCTCATCGTGTTCAACAACTATGACCGTGTTGCCCTCGTCACGCAAATCCTTCAACACTCCTATCAATCTGTCGGTATCCATTGTATGAAGACCTATCGTAGGTTCGTCCAAAATATACATACTTCCCACTAACGGCGAACCTATTGATGTTGCCAATACTATTCTTTGGCTTTCCCCGCCCGACAGAGTGGAACATTGACGGTTTAAATTAAGGTAATTCAATCCTACTTCCAACAAATAATGCAAACGCGATTTGATTTCTTTGATTATTCTTTCGGCTATTTTCGTCTGATAGTCCGTCAAAGTCAAATTATCAAAGAATTCCGCCAACTCGTTTACAGGCATTACCAAAAGGTCTACAATACTTTTGCCGTTGATTTTTACATATGCAACGTCTTTTCTTAATCTTGTTCCGTGACAGTCAGGACACACCGTGCGGCCTGTATACCTTGATATAAGCACACGGAATTGAATCTTGTAACTTTCTTTACGCATCAAGTCAAAGAAAGGATATATTCCTATAATATTGCCGTCGCCGTACCACAGCAAGTGTTTTTGTTCTTCCGTAAGTTCGTTGTAAGGTTTGTGAACAGGAAATTTTTTATGGGCTTTTTTGATAAAATCCTCTTTGAATTTGCTCATCATCACCCCTTTCCAACAATTCACCACATCTTCGTATACACTTAAATACGGCTTGGTGATAACCAAATCTTCGCTTATGCCTTCTATCTGTCCCAAACCCTTGCATGTAGGACACGCACCGTAAGAATTGTTGAACGAAAAGAAGTTTTCCGACGGTTTAACGAAAGTCATGCCGTCACATTCAAAACGGTTGGAAAATTTTTCCTGCTTTTGCTCCGACCATATCACGCAATCACCGTCCGATTCGCTGAATGCCGTATGCACGCTTTCGCTTAAACGCAGATAATTCTCCTCATCGTCACCTCTGACTGTCAACCTATCTATCAACAACAGAATATCGTCCTTGCTTTTCTTCTTTTTGTTTGACAGATAATCCTCTATCTGAACAATTTCTTCTTTGTAAAACAAACGCGTATAACCGTTCTGCAAAAGTATGTTAAGTTTGTCTTCCAATGTTTCCGAATCCGACTCTTTTACAGGACACAATATATAAATTTTTTTGCCGTCGTAATTGTTCAAAAGCGTATCCACGACATTGGAAACCGAATCTCTTTTGACTTCTTTGCCGCTTATAGGGGAATAAGTCCGCCCAATCTTTGCAAACAAAAGCTTTAAATATTCATATATTTCGGTAGTTGTTCCCACTGTACTGCGGGGATTACGGTTCATAGTCCGCTGTTGAACGGCTATGGCAGGCGGAATATTTTCTATAAAATCCACTTCAGGCTTTTTCATTCTGCCTATAAACTGACGGGCATAGGACGAAAGGGATTCAATGTAACGCCGTTGACCTTCGGCAAACAAAGTGTCAAATGCCAACGACGATTTACCCGAACCCGATACACCCGTTATTACGGTAAGAGTATTTTGAGGTATTTTTATATCTATATTCTTCAGATTGTTAACACGTATGCCTTTGAGTGTTATAAATGTCCGTTCTTCTTTTTTCATCATAAAACCGTTTTCGGATTGTTTTCCAATAAATTATTTCTACTATTCAACATAAAGCAAAAAGCCTTTCAGATATTCGCCTTCAGGATGGAATATGCTTTGAGGGTGGTCTACATTGTGTGGCAGCCGCCTTACTATACGCACTTTTCTCTTTGCGGTGACGGCACATGAAAACAACATGGTAAGAAAATCTTCTTTTGACACAGCCTGTGAACAAGAAAAGGTAAATATCAACCCTCCGCTTTTTATTTTCTCCATTGCTTTTTTGTTTATGGTGCGGTAGCCTTTCAAAGCCTGTTGCAAATCACGTTGATGCTTTGCAAAAGCGGGCGGGTCCAACACTATAATATCATAAACATCTTTCGGAATATTGTCAATAAACCTTACTACGTCTTCACACTGTGAAACGTGACGGTCGGCAAAAGCATTTATCTTTGCGTTTTCCGTACAAATCTCCAACGCACGCTTGGATATATCCAACGTTTCCACACTTAAAGCCCCGCCTTTTAGAGCCGAAAGCGAAAATCCGCCCGTGTAGCCGAAACAATTCAGTACTTTTTTGCCGTAACTCAATTTGCAAAGCAATTCTCTGTTGCTTTGCTGGTCTACAAAGAAGCCAGTCTTTTGTCCTTGCTTATAGTCTATAAGGTATTGTATTGAATTTTCTTTTGCAACAAAAGTTTCTTGGTCACTACAACCGAACAAAAACTCATCTTTAGGCTCAATATCTTTGCTTTTTGGTAAGGTTGACGAAGATTTTGAGAAGATAAACTCAATGTCTTTCAGATTGTTTCTCAACGCTGAAACTATTTCTCCACGCATAAGATACATTCCTGCGGAGTGAAACTGAACCACCAATCTGCCTGCATAATAATCGGCAATAAATCCCGGCATAAAATCGCCTTCGGCGTTCACTACACGGAAAATATTGTTGTTTTCATTGCCGAACATTCCCATTGTCTTGCGGTAATTGACGGCAGAACGGATGCGGCGGTCAAAAAAATCAAAGTCTATCTTTTCCCTTTCAAAAGTCAGTATCTTAACGGCGATGGTTCCGTTTTGAAAAAATCCCGTTGCTATGTATTGTCCGTCATGCGTGTACACTTCGGTAATATCTCCTTCCGCAATATTTTTGTCTTTATTCTCAATTGCACCGGAAAAAACCCACGGATGAAGCCTTGACAACGACTTGTCCTTTCCCAAATGAAGTGTTATACGTTTATATCGTGTTGATTTATCTGTGTTTATATTCATTCTTAAATTTCTTTTTTCAGTTTCTTGCATGTTTGGTTTACAGTTAAAGAAAACCGAATCATGCTTTAAAACCTATAAAAGTTGCCTGCAATTTTTCAGCACTGCACACAATGCAATACTAAAACACGTGTGCAAAGTTAATCAAATTATCCGTATCTGCAAAATGCACGTTTAAGAAAATACTATATTACGCTTTTATTTACCCCGACCTACCCTTCTGAAAATTCTTTTCAGAAACGGAATTTTAGGCTCTTGAAATACTTGATTCCAATGTCTGATATGGTCACCCTCGTTGCATTTATGAAATAAATACATTCCTTCTAAACTTATTTTATGTCTTATACTTGATAAATAACTTATTCTCTCGTTTATATCTTTATACTTTTTATTAAATTCATCATCTTCTATAGGGTCCAAATCATAATGATAAAATGCATATTTTATTTGATTATCCAATGTATATGCGACTATGCACAAATTAGTTCTGCGGTCATAACAACCTTGAGATATGTTTGCCCAGCCCGTATTATTGTCTTTATCATAAGGAGGAATATAATGTACTGCAAGAGGGTCTATTGTCATCCATCCATCACTATGAGAAAATTCATCTATGAAGTATTTCCAATATTTTTCACCTTTATTTAGAAAATACGCCTCATAATCAAGATGATTATCATATCTACATGCAAAAATATATAACCCGTCTTTTTCTACAATTTCTTTACTTGTAAAAAGTTTTACCCAATTGTTTTCTATTTGAGTCTTAAATTCATCGGTATAAACTAAAGTGTACCCCATATCATTTCAAACATTGTGCAATTAAATCCGCTGCATCTTTTGCATAATACAATTCTGCCGTACCGTCTTCTATCTCCCTGACAGTCTGCATAGTTTCTTCGTTGAGATACAATCCGCTTTCGGAATCATAAAGACTGTCACCTACAACAATGTCATTGCATTTCCAACCCATACCTTTAGCAAATTTCTTCAAAAAACGCAATTCCGAACGGGGAACATCCAATCATACACTCACACTGTTCATTTGCCTGTTGTTCTTATCTGTTATTACCGACTGCAAAAGTACGAATAAATTTTTGAATAACAAGATGTATTAATCCAAAATCAATAAATAATACCGTTTTAAATACCGATAATTTTTATATTTTGAAGTTTTATTTTTACGTAATGTTTTTTTATTTTTTACAAAACAACCATTTACTTCCGCCTTTCTGTACTTTGCTGTTGCCTTTTCAGAAAAGAGTTTCAAAAAAAGGGGGTTTTTTACATCAAAAAAGGGGGTTTTTTTCGTGTAAAAAACCCCCTTTTTTCAAAATTGTTTTCTGAAAAGGCAAAAACCAAACCGCACTTTACTGAAATAATATCCGACATTATTGAAATAAAGTGCGACTTTAATTTTGTGTGATGTCGTATTGGTTTTTGATGGTTATATTTTATTCCTCTGTATTAAGTTAGGCCTCTATCTATTGTTGGTAAATAACGGATTATGAAAATTATTTATCATTATACAAAATATCGGCGAAACTTTGCGGCAGGCAGATGTTACTTTCTCCGACTGCCTTTACAAATAACGGTGCTATCTCCTCATCCAAGAAACCCGCTATCCCGCATCCGATACGTGTTACATAGAAAAACTTGTCTTTATGCTGTTTTGCGTATTCTATAAACTCATCAACGTAGGGTTTAATGGTTTCAACGCCGCCGTGCATTGTAGGAATAGCGTAGGATTGTCCCTGCATACCGACGCCTTGTCCCATTATGGCTCCGAATTTTACTACCGCAGCCCGTGCAGCACCGCCTGCATGCATTCCTTGTAAGTTACTGCCGAAAACAAACACTTCATCGTCTTTCAAAGAATTGATATGATTCGGCGTAAATTTAGGTCTGTTATTCTCTTTTGTATTTTCCGTATCAAATAATGAGTTATTAAATTCATCATAAAACGGTTTAAAATTGCCGTTTGTGGAATTATGGTCTTCAATTATAGCAAAAACAATCTTTTTGTATTTATCCTTAAATTCTTTTTCCTCTATAACCTGATGAAATATCTTTGCAAGATGTGCAGGCGGATTATGGAAAGCACCGCATCCGAAAGCACCCAAGACAATTGCGTCATGACTGTTTTTAAGTCCGATTCGAAGGATTGTTCTTATCTTATCCTTGGTTGTTTGTGCATCTTTGTCATTAAGAAATTTGTCATCAATCAAACGGGGTCGGTTCAAAGCAGCAACAGCAATGAAAGAAATTTGATAAGGCTTGCTTATAAACACATAATCTTTGTTGGAATCTCTGAAAACCGTGGCATTAGGAGTGTAAATTCCCCCGAAATGTCTGTCCATTGGGTATTGACGGTCGGGATTTCTTTTCACACCGTACTCTTCTGCGTAATAGATGTATTGATATAACGAACGGAAGAGATTAGTCGCACGGAAAAGACTTTCTTCCTGGGCTCTGCTTCCGCCAATCACCCCTCCGCCGGGATTATGTCTGTTTGCAAAGTTCAAAGCAACGGGATTATATCCGTCAAGCAATAAATTGTGTGCTGCATTTATGGTATCGGTATTGATAACTGTGATTTCTGTCGGTTGATTATTCGCTTTAATGTCATCAACCGTAAATTCTTTGTCATAAAACTGCGTATTCTCCGCTATTTGTGTATCATCGGGCAAATCAATTCTGTTGCCGTTGGCGTCAATATACCATCCTTGATTGCAAACTGCGATCGTCTGCCTGTAAACATTGATTCTGTCTTCTCTTGTCATAACCATATTGTATTGTACTAATTGCAAAAAGTTAAGCAAAAGTACACAGAATTATTTTAACAGCCAACAAAAGTATAATAAAAATTACACTTTAAAGTCTAACACCTCTAAGTATAATTTTCAGTTTTGCTGATAATACATTATTATAACACATTATTATCAAAGTTATTTCCTTGTATCAGAAATTTTCAATATAATCAAAATACGAAAATATCACCGCAATTACCAATATCTTTCACCTTATTCTATTAAAAATGCGTTTCATTAAAAATAAAATCATATTCCGCTTCCGCCTTTCTGCACTTTACTGAAAAGGTCAGACGGGGTGAAAAGCCCAACTAATCAAATTTAAATCTTCCCCATTAACCAATCAAGGACATAAAGTTTCTTTATACCGTCGAAATTTTGCACCATATCGTTATCCATTGTAAGAAGATATTTGGGATAATGGTCATTAATTTCCGAAAGCGGCAAAAGTTCCCTTTGCAATGTGTTTTCGTCTCTCACAGATAAGGCAACCTGATAGTAAGCTCTGTTATTGCCTTTGAGTGTTATGAAATCAATCTCCTGTTTATCGTTTTTACCGACATAAACAGTAAGACCCCTGCGGTAAAGTTCCAAAAACACGATATTTTCCAGCATTCTACCCAAATCAACTGTCTTTTGGGATAGCAGAATATTCCTAAGGCCGACATCAGTTAAGTAATACTTTTGTCCTGTTTTCAAAAACTGCAATCCTTTTATGTCATAACGCCTCACAGGATAGAAAACATAGCTTTCAATTAAGGCTTCAATATAACTTTCTGTCGTATGGGAAGATATTTTTCTGCCATTGGAAGACAGAGTGTCACTTATACGCTTTACAGATGTAACATTACCGACGTTATCTGCCAAAAACCTTATCACACTTTCCAACAGAAGTACGTCATTTATCTTTTTACGGGACACAATATCCTTTAAAACTATTGTATTATAAATACCGTTCAAGTACTCCCTGACCTGATACAAATCATCCTGCAACTGCACGGCATAAGGAAAGGAAGTGTATTCGGTATATTGCCTGTAAAGGTTTTCTTTTGTTATACTGTCAAAGGCAAGTGAATATTCCTTGAAAGAAAACGGCAACATATTGATTTCAATATACCTTCCCGATAACAGAGTTGCTATCTCACCCGAAAGTAAATAAGCATTAGAACCTGTAAGATATATGTCAATATTGTCAAGTAAAAAAAGACTGTCCACACATCGCTGAAAATCTTTTACAAGTTGAACTTCGTCCAGAAAAATATAGTTCATCTTGCCGTCAAGTAAGTTTTTCTTGATGTTTGAATACAAATTATGATAATCTAAATACTTTTCATTATCTAGATCTTCCAAATTAAAGTGCTGAATTTGCTTTTTACTTACACCGTCTTTAAGAAGCGTATCTATAAAACTGTTCATCAAATAACTCTTTCCGCATCTTCTGATGCCAGTTATCACTTTTATAACCTTTTTATCACGCCATCTGTCAAGTGTTTGCAAATATTCCTGTCGTAATATCATATTATAATAAATTTGAATTAGACTGCAAATTTACGACATTTTTAATAAAAATTTGCAATACATTGCAAATTTTTATTAAAAATATAAATATTTTATTTCTAATATTCGTAAATTACTAGCACATCTTAGCCCCTACTCTTCTGTTTTGCGTACCCGTTTTGCGATGATTATGCAAATTTCATATAACAAATACATCGGGATTGTTACTAAAAACAACGTGAATAGGTCAGGCGGAGTGATGATTGCGGACACTACCAAAATAATTATGAATGCGTGTTTGCGGTAGTGCGAAAGAAATTCCGCCTGAATTACATTCATTTTCGCAAGGATATAAGACACTATCGGCAATTGGAATATCAGTCCAAGCACAAAGGTAAGAGTGGAAAATGTTTTGATATATGATGCCAGCGTTATCGTACTTTCCACCGACGGATCCACACTGTAAGTCCCCAAGAACCGAAAAGACACGGGGAAGATTACAAAATAATTCATCAAAACGCCCATTGCGAACAGCATGTACATACTTACGGCAACCAATACCGAAGATTTCTTCTCTTTTTCGTATAATGCAGGCAGTACGAAGCGGAATAACTCAAACATTATGTAAGGAGAAGACAGCAAAAGTCCGAGATAAAGCGATGTAGACAGGTGCATCATAAATTGAGCGGACAAATCAGTACTTATCATCTTGACATGGTAAGGCTGAAAATGAAAGTCAATGCCGCAAGTTTGCAAAAGACTTTCTATTAATCGGTAAGTAATGAAATTCCATTCCCTCGGAGCGAAGAGAATATCAAATGTCGTCTGCTTATTTATAAATATCAATGCAGACAATACGCCACTGACGGCAATAATTCTCAAGAGCATCTTACGAAATACGTCAAGATGCCCCGAGAATGTAAGCTTCTGCACCTTGTTATCCCTCTTTGCCGTCATCGGTTGCGGTTTCCTGCTGCGGTTGTTGGTTTTCCTTTGAAGAATCTTCCTCTTTGGTTTCTTCTTTTTGCTTGTCAGTGTCAGGATTGGTAACTTCGTTCATTCCTTGTTTAAATTCCTTGACACCGCTACCCAAAGAACGCATAAGTTCTGGGATTTTCTTTCCGCCGAAAAGCAACAACACCGCACCGCCTATAACTAACAATTCGGTAGTGCCTATCATCAATAAAGGTATATGTATCATAAGCCTCTAACAATTTAAAAAGATTTCACAAGTTTCAAAATTTATTTCCCAATTGCCGTTTTCCGCTCCTTCCCATTTATATTTGGCAGACGTATCATTCCACCACTGCTGAAATTTTGCGGAAGTAAAGCCCATATCTTTTACTAACTTTTCGTACAATTCCGTATTGTCTGCCGTCAAAACTTTAGACAATTCGCTAAGTCCGTTTCTGCGTTCAAAGAGTTGTTGGATTGCATTCTTCTCTTCTGTTGTTACCTGTCCTACTTTTCTTTTCATTGCAATAAATATTTAAAAAATTTTACCATTGTTTCCTAACGTCAAACGGGTCTAAGTAATCAATTTCCTTTATTTCCTTGTCAAAAATCTTTGTTCTCAAAAGAAATTCCCTTGATGCGTTCCTTTCCAAATGACTTACCACACACTGCTCATGAGACGGGGTATTGACTTCCAATGTTGTTTTCTTATTCAGCCAAACACACCTTTTGCAATGATAACTGTCGCACTCACGGCACAAAGGAGCGTACTCCAAGCGGTAAAGTTGCGGATTTTTTATATCAATTCCCGTCTGCAAATCGCCGACAGCCTCCTCACCCGAATAGTAAAACGCAGGACAAATATAAAATCTGCCGTCAGGAGCCAATGTTAAGTTATTATCCCCTGCATTGCAGTTATTCATCTTGTCAAGCATAATTCTGTCAGTCAGAATATTGATTTGCAGGAATTTTCCTTGCTTATAAATTCTTTCAAGAGCCAAAGAAATCTTGCTAAGCACCGACTTGTATTCCGTAAAATCGCTATCTGTAAAAGTATCAATATCTTTTATTACGATATTTATCCTTTCCAAAGAAGTCTTTTCATTTATCCCGAAAATCTCTTCGCATGGGACGGCCGTCTCTTCGCATGAGATTTCAGTCTCTTCGCAAGAGATTTTTCTGAAATGCGATAATAATTCTTCCTTATCACACCTTATAACCGCAACTTTCTTATCCGTCAGATTACTTTGAGTAAATTCCTTTATACTGTCCGCAATCCATACCGTATCCTGCAAAAGCACTTCCGTTTGGTCAGATCCTTTTGCGGCAGGATTAGTTTTTGCTGAAATATGGCGTATATCCGTATGGTCAATAGTATGTATTATGTCCTTATAATCCTGCGGCAGCTCCTTTTTCGGATAAACAAATTGAATGTTCAGATTTTCTTTCATAGCGAAAAGAATACCTGCTTTCAAATCTTCTTTACTTATCAAATTGTTTTCCGCCCATTCCGTCTGCTTATCGCTATTAACAGCGTTACTGTCCGAAAACCTTGCGTCATAGTGGCAATAGGAAACGCTGTCCTTACTTAATAATATAACTAAATATTGTAACATAACCTTAACAAATTTGATGTTTAACTTCTTTTTTGTTCTTCTCAAACTCTTCACGCTCACCCTCTAACTCAAGTTTGCGGTAAAGTTTGTTCCAATAGTAGTTATTCGCCCGAACTCTCGCCTTGTGCATCTTACATATAGCCGTAGAACGCTGATATATGGTAGGAGTTTCGGCGGCATCGTAGTTTTCGCCTTGACACCACGCACAACCTTCGGCAACTTCGCAGTCAATACATTCTTGTTTACTTTGAGTACAACGGTCTAAGCAAAGGAAAGGACGCAACTTGTTTTTATCAATACCGTCTTTGATATTGCCGATAATCCATGCCTTTTTGTCCCGCAGAGAATACTGTGCAAAACGCGTACATGGGTAAAAATTGCCGTGAGCATCCACACTGAGCATTTTTCCTGCCCCGCACCAGTTTTGATTCATCAACACCTTATCCAAAGGTTTGCCTAAACGTTCGCTGAAAAATGAACACGCATAATCCTTATAATATCCCTTGTCAATGATTTCATCTGCCAGACTAATCAATTGCTCCTCGAATCTCTTGTCATCGCCTTCCTGCCAAACGTCTTCGAATACCACGTTGATATTCACCTGCTTTATTCCAAGAGAATACAGATGCAGTACACTTTCTTTGATATAAGGTATGTCGGCAGAGGAAATCGTTACCTTGGTGCCTGCATTTAGGAACTGTTTCAGCCATAAAGGAATATTTTTCACCACATCCTGATAAGAGCCTTTGCCTGTTACCTTATAGACACGGTTTAAATCGTGCTTAAGTTCAGTTCCGTCAATGGTTATTCCTATACTCAAATGTGTAAAATTCTTCTTTATGTAATCTTGTACGGCTTTGGTGGAGTAGTTTATGCCGTTTGTGGAGAAGTTGAAGCGGTAAGAATTGAACCAATGGTGGTTTAACTCAAACATCCGCAGTTTTAAGTAGTCGCAAATCTTATCTATCAACTCTATTTCCAAGAAAGGTTCGCCTCCGATAAAATCCCACGTTACCGACTGTTCGGTAAATTCCTCTTCTCTGGCTAAAATATAGTCTATGGCTTGTTTTGCTACCTCAAAGGTCATACGTTCTTTTTCGTTTTTCCCCACAAGGTAGCAATATTTACAAGCCAACTGACAATCTTTCGTAACAATAAAGGTAATACTTTTATACATACCTTCTTGCCATTGAATATTATTGTCTTTGTACATGGTTAAACAATAATCTTGTTTTCTTTTAACGTCTCAATTGTCTCATACAGGCATTGATAATTAGGATTGTCTGACAGATTATCTTTACATTGTTCAATTATATGGTACTTTTCGCTATCAGATTTCTCATATTTTGCCATAAGATTACATAAAGCAATTTCAACATAAGCTAAAATTTCACCTAAATGTTTAGCTTGTTTCAAATCTTTACTTTTTGAAATGTCTATATCTGGACAAGCCCTAAATAAATCTGCCCTAAGATAATTGCAACCAGTATAATCTTGTACTAAATGTTCAAATGCAAGGGCTAAATCTTCAAAATTAATCATAATTATAGTATCTATTAAATTATTGAACTACTATCACAAGCCCTTGAACAAGAACCCTCGCAAGTTGCAAAACAATTACCGCCACATCCTGAACATCCTCCAGTACATGTCCCTGAACAACCCATACATCCGCCATTACAAGAACCATAGCAACTACCCATACATCCATAGTTACATCCGTTAGGAGTTTTTCCTTCTTCCATTGCGTGAGATAACAACGGAACATTTGCTAATGCGATTGCACCTAATACAGGCAATACACCTTTTGCTGCTTTTTTGAAAAATTCGCGTCTTGTCTGCAATTCTTCCTGTTTGTTTTTCTTTTCTTCCATCTTTTTTTAAGATTTAAAGATTAATAAATATGTTAATAAACCGTGCAAAAGGCTTGTTACTGAATTGTAACCAAGATTTCATTTTCGGATTGTGCAAATAAAAGAGGTGTAAACTCTTCTACTCACCTCCGGGTTAAGACCTAGGAAAAATAAGAAACCCATTGTCCACATAGAAAGCCTACACCGAAAGCGGTGCAAACATAACTAATACATGTGGATTTCTCTTTCCTAAAACTTAACTCCGAATTATTATTCCCCTAAAACTCCAAAAACAGATTTCCCAGGTCTTATTTGGAGGTGAAATAATAGTTACTTTAAGTTTTTAAGCACTATTGCAACTGCAAAAGTACGAATAATTTTTGAATTAATACTTATAGCCCCAAGAAATTAAAAGAAAAACGGCGGCTTTTATTGCAAAGAAATATTTTTACCATTCGGTAAATTTTCACGTAATGTCTTTTTATTTTTCACAAAACAACCCCTTACTTCCGCCTTTCTGCATTTTGCTGTTGCCTTTTCTGAAAAGAGTTTCAAAAAAAGGGGTTTTTTACATCAAAAAAGGGGGTTTTTCCGTGTAAAAAACCCCCTTTTTTCAAGATTGTTTTCTGAAAAGGCAACGGCGGAATGTGATTTTGCAATTTTGTTTTGTGAAAACAATTCAGTCTATTCTGCAAGTTGGAAATTTATCTGCTTTTTCTGCATGTTGACACTCACAACCCGTACGTACAGTTTCTGTCCCAACTGATAGGTATTGCCGTGTTCCTCCCCTACTATACGGTAATTGTCTTCGTCCAATTGGTAAAAATCGTCTTTCAATGACGTCATCTTAACCAATCCTTCGCATTTGTTGTCATCAAGCATTACATAAAAGCCCCATTTGCTTACTCCGCTGATTTCACCTGCAAATATTTTGCCTATACGGTCTGCAAGAAATTCCGCCTGTTTGTATTTAATGCTTTCATGTTCTGCATCGGCGGCCTTGCGTTCCATAACCGAACAATGTTCGCAGCATTGCTCGTAAAAATCTTTGTCTTCGCTTTGTCCGCCCGACAGATATGCATCAAGCAAGCGGTGAACCATCAAATCAGGGTAACGTCTTATGGGCGAAGTAAAGTGGGTGTAATAGTCAAAAGCCAAACCGTAATGGCCTATATTGTCCGTTGAATAGTACGCCTTGCTCATTGTCCTTAAGGCAATGTTGGTTATAAGGGTTTGTTCAGCCTTGCCGCGTACTTTTTCAAATATATCGTTGTAAGATTTTACCAATTTGCTGCGTGAAGAATTGCTTATCTTGTAGCCGAGTTTGGATGCAAAGGTTTTAAACGTTTCCACCTTTTCTTTGTTCGGCTCGTCGTGTACACGGTAAACAAAAGTCTTGGCTTTGTCTTTGCTTACCTTGCCTATGGTTTGTGCAACGGTTTTGTTGGCAAGCAACATAAACTCTTCCACCAACCAATTGGCAGGCGTGGATTGTTTTACGTGTACGGCAATCGGGTATTTGGCTTCATCCAAATCAAAAACAAATTCGGGCGATTCAAATTGTATTGCCCCCGCAGCAAAACGTTTTTCCCTCAGTTGCTTTGCTATTTTCCACAAAAGAGTTATCTGCGGCGAAAATTCGGAAGGTTGGTGGAATGCACCGTATTCCGAAGCGTCTATAATAGCCTGTACCTGTTCGTAAGTGAAGCGTTTGTCGGAATGTATTATACTTTTGTCTATGCTGTACGACACCACTTGGGCATCGGGCGAGATTTCAAACATAACCGAATAAGTAAGCGAGTCCTCGTTTTCACGCAAAGAACAAACTTCGTTGCACAGTTTTTCGGGCAACATAGGTATGCATCTGTCAACCAAGTAAACGCTCGTCGCACGGTTAAACGCTTCTTGGTCAATAGGGGTATCGGGGCGGACATAGTGCGAAACGTCGGCAATGTGAACGCCTATCTGATAGTTGTTATTGTCCAAAAGTTTGAACGATATGGCATCGTCAAAATCTTTGGCGTCTTTCGGGTCTATGGTAAATGTGGTTATTTTGCGGTAATCTTTTCTTTTGTCAATCTCTTTTTGCGGTATAACTGTCGCAATAGCTTCGGCTTGTTTCAATACTTGCGGTGGAAAATCTATTGAAAAATCGTTTTCAACGAGTATGGTTTCCATTTCCACGTCGTTATCGCCCGGTTGGCCAAGCACTTTGGTGATTACGCCCACGGGATTGTTGCTTGCCTGTTTCCAATCGGTGATTTTGACTATAACCTTTGTCTTGTCTTCTATCGTATTGTCATAAGAATGGACGATAATATCATAAGGTATTTCGTTTTCGTTGCATGTTACAAGTGCAAAATATTTCTTTTTGTTGAGTATTCCCGCAAAACAAACCCGTTTTCTCTCAATTATATCCACTATCTGTCCCTCACGTTTGCGTCCTCTCTTCTTTGGAAACAGGTAAACCTTTACTTTGTCGCCGTCAAGAGCGGACGAAGCGTTGCCCGAAGCTATATGGATTTCTTCCGATGCGTCGTCTGGTATGACCGAAATCCTACCCGAGCGGGCAAACTCCGTAATACCCGTCACATAATGCTTGGGCGAAGTGTCTTTGCTGACATATTGCGGATGCAAAACAAAACGCGTACCCGATTTAATCAGAATGTTTTGCTGCATCATGTCCATAATGATTTCTTTGACTTTCAGTTTGACGGCACGGTCCTTATATCCCAAGATTCCGTATACCTGTTTGATGGAATAATCTTTATTGGTATTGTTCGCAAAAACGGACAATATTCTTTTTTCCAAACCTTCCAAATTGTCCGTTTGAGCTGTTGTGCTAATCTTTTTCATGCTGCAAAGATAATATATTCCGAAAAAGTTTTTGTAATTTCGCAAATATTTTTAACAAAAACAGTTATGACAGAATACCAAGACAATTCCAAAAAGTTTGAAATATTAAGACAACAATATCCGGTGTTCACCTACGAAAGTTTTTCCTATTCTTTTACGGACAATAACGATATTAAATCTGAATTTTGCTTCACTTGCAATGATATCACATTCCGTCCTACGCATGTAATTGAACACAATGAGTGTTTTAATTTGCAGTTAAGTTCAGAACAACTGCGTTTGCTTGTTTTCAATATAGGAATGATTGAGTTGGTTTCCTATTGGAAAGCCTTTTGTTCGCCTACGGTTGTAATAAAAGCGGCAAACCTTACCGACGGACAGATAAGTTTTTGGAAGAAAATATATTTCAACGGCTTGGGAGAGTTTTTCTATCTGAACAATATAACAACAGACATCAATGAATTTATGACCGTTGAATGTCAAAGCACGGTCTGTTTACATAAACAGAATTTTCAACTTGAGGATAACTATCTTGTGCCTGTCGGAGGGGGAAAAGACAGCGTTGTATCGTTGGAACTTTTACGCGGAGCGGGCAAAGACGTTCTGCCTATGGTGATAAATCCGAACAAAGCCACACAAGGTTGCATCATTCAGACGGGTTACAAACAACAAGTCCGTGTTTTGCGGACAATAGATGCAAACCTTATAAAACTAAACGGCGAAGGTTTTCTTAACGGACACACTCCTTTTTCGGCCATGTTGGCTTTCACCACACTTTTGACCGCAGCTTTAAGCGGCAGGAAGTACATTGCTTTGAGCAATGAGTTGTCCGCCAACGAAGCCACCGACATTGACAGCGGCGTAAACCACCAATACAGCAAGAGTTTGGAGTTTGAAAACGATTTTCGTGCATATTGCCAAGAGTATATCTCGGACAGTTTTTGCTATTTCTCGCTTTTAAGACCGTTTTGTGAGTTGGAAATTGCACGTATGTTCTCTTGGTGCAATTGTTTTGAAGTCTTCAGAAGTTGCAACGTAGGTTCCAAACAGGATATTTGGTGCGGCAACTGCCCGAAATGTCTTTTTGCATTCATCATTCTGTCGCCTTTTGCCCCGCAGGACAAACTTCTGAATGTTTTTTCGGGCAAAAACCTTTATTCAGACCCGAACCTGATGACGTATTTCAAACAATTGACGGGATTGGAAAAGGTTAAACCGTTTGAATGTGTGGGTACGGTGGAAGAAGTCAACGCCGCAATAGCATTAAGGATAAAAAATTTCGGCGTAAAAGATGATGAAATTCTGTTGAAATATTGGCTTTCAACTGATTTAAGCCGAAAATATTCCGACACAAACTCTCAAAAACTGCTTGGTTCTTCAAAACATCCTTACAATATACCCGAAGATTTGCAGCACGTGCTTAAAAATCCGTACTGTTATATAAAAAAAGCGGAAATATCACGCACCTTGCAAGATGAAAGCATTGCCGTAATGGGATTGGGACGTGAAGGCGTTGCAACGCTTAAACTTATAAAAGAATTGCACGGTAAAAAGAGTTGCGTTGTTTTTGAACAAAACCGCGACACTGCGGAAAAATATAAGGATTTATTGTCAGGTTGCCGTGTTTTTACCGAAAAAAAAGACTTACCGACCATTGATTCGCTGTGTTCAATGATATTTCTGTCGCCCGCAATGGCGAAAAAAGATTTCACGCAACTGAACGAAACGAAACTGACCAACCAATGCGACTTGTTTTTAAACGTTTTCGCCCCGCAAACCATAGGCATATCGGGAACCAAAGGCAAGTCCACCGTAAGTTCACTTACTTACACCGTACTGAAACAACAACTGCCTGACACCGTTCTTGCAGGCAACATAGGCATACCTGTTTTGGATATATTGGAAAGCATAACCTGCCAATCAAAGATAGTGCTTGAACTGTCATGCCACCAATTGCAACTTATCCACCGCTCGCCCCATGTTTCCGTATTGCTTAATCTCTACGAAGAACACCTTGACCACTACTACAGTTTTGAGGATTACCAATTGGCAAAGGTCAACCTACTGACCAAAGGTTGTGAAAACGACATATTTATATACAACGCAGATGATGAAAGAATCAATCATTGGGTAAAATATTTCGGTTTGACCCGCCGATACGTTCCGCTTCATATTGATGAATATAATATTGATGACAGCAAATACCTGTTAGGTAACCATAACCGTCTGAATATAATGGCTTCGCTTGCATGTGCAAAAACGGCGGATATTGATTACAACCAAGCCGTTGCAGATGCCTTGGAGTTCAAAAGCCTGCCGCACAGAATAGAATTCATAGGCAAACACAACGGTGTGGGTTATTACGATGACAGTATCAGCACCGTGCCTCAGGCAACCATCGCCGCACTGCACGCAGTTGACAATGTGTCGGTATTGATTCTCGGAGGAATGGACCGTGGCATTGATTACAGTCCGTTAAAAGAGGAACTGAAGAAAAACAAAGGTCTGTGCATTGCGTTTACAGGGCTTGCTGGCAAGAGAATGGCGGAAGAATTTGACATCAAACATTCGGATAACAAATTCATAATCACTGACGATTGGAACGAAATCATGGATTTTTGCCGTCAAAACGCCGAAGAAAACACCAATGTCCTGCTCTCCCCTGCTGCAAGTTCGTACGACAAATTCAAAAACTTTGAACACAGGGGCGACTTTTTCAAACAGTTGGCATTATCTTAACTGTTTTTTGTCCCTTATCCTGCGTTTTGCCGAATGTCTTCTACCATTCGTCGTTTTCGTTGCCCACAACACCGTTCAACGCCGCCTCTTTGATTTTGTCCATTATGACATTGGAATAAGCATATGTCATAACAAGCGATTTGGCAGAGGTTTTCTTTGCATGATGTGTGTCCTTGGCGGCAAAAGGCCAGCAAGTGTTCAACGGCCATTTCTGTTCAGTGTAAAGTTGGTCTTCCTGCTCAACGCCGCTTATCCATCCGCCGCCCACGATTTTGGAAACATGGTAATATTGTACGGAATAGGTTACACGGATTTTGTCATCCTTGATGTCAACCTTGATAACAGGACGGATATGCACCGTATACTGATTGAATCCTCCCGTATGCGAGGCTACGGCTTCCACAAAACCGACTCCGATAAGCGTTCCGCTCTCTTTGTCATTCAACTGAATGACTGAATTGGCGTCATTGAACGTTGAAGCAAACCAATAATTCAACTTGGTATACAACTGCTCCTTGGTTTGTCCCTTACACTCGGTAACTTCCGTGAAAGTAAGGGCATCATTCTTGTCCAAAGTCAGTTGCTTTGACAAGTTTTCGGCTGCATCAGTCCAATTGCTGCCGTAATTCTCCTTTGCATACTTTTCCAAATCCTCCGTACGCAATACCTGTGCCTCAACGCTAAACACGCTTATGCACATTGCCAATATACAAAATAACTTACGCATAATGTTCTTTATTTTACATGATTGCACCTGCAAAGATATAACAATTTCAAACAACAAAAAAACTACTTTTTCAAAAACCAGCGTTTTTGATTACAATATTAAATATAAAGTTTATTAATTTCACCATCTATGTCTACATTACAAACTCTAAATAATTCAACGGAGTTACGATGTTAAACTCCCTTACATCGTATGTTTGTCCGAAAATTTTCGGAAGCGTAGCCTTTGCTTTTTTAGGATTCCATTTCATCTCAAACAGATTGAATTTGCCGTCCGTTTCTTCTACAAAATCTATTTCTTGTTGTTGGGTTGTACGCCAAAAATAACAGTTAACATAATGATTATGATAGTGATTGTATTTAATACGTTCCGTAACAAAAAAGTTTTCCCACAATGCACCTACATCAGTACGGAGTTCCAAGGGAGCGAAATTTCTGATTATGGCATTGCGTACTCCGTTGTCATAAAAATAAATCTTTTTGCTTTTCTTCAGTTCGCTGCGAAGATTTCTGCTGAAAGCATTGAGGCGGAACACTACGCAACATTTTTCCAGCAAATCAATATATTTTTCAACCGTTTTGCTGTCCGAACCTATGGTTTTGGCAAGTTCATTGTACGAAACTTCGCTTCCCAACTGCAATGCAAGGGCTGTCAATAATTTAGTTATAAGAACGGGTTTACGCAAATTGTCAACGGTCAGAACATCTTTATACAAATAACTCTCGGTTATGTTCATCAACACATCTTTTGCATCGTCTTTGTTCATTATAATGTCGGGGTACGAACCGAAAATAAGCCGTTGTTCCAAATTTTGCTTAACATTCAACAATCCGCCGTAGTTAACAAGTTCTTCCGTTGAGATTGAATACAAGCTATATTCAAACTTACGTCCTGTCAAAGGCTCATTCAAACGGTTTTGCAACTCAAAAGCCGACGACCCGGAAACAATCAACTGTACGTTTTTCATGTTGTCAACAATCAATTTCAACGAACGGCCGATATTAGGTACCAACTGTGCTTCGTCAATCACCACTATTTCGTTGTTGCCTATCACTGTTTTAATTTCAGAAAGGTTTATATCGGTCAACGTTTGGCGTGTTACAGGGTCGTCACACTCCATAAACAATACCGATTCCGTTCTTTGTTTGGTTATCTGCCGAAGCAAAGTGCTTTTCCCTACTTGTCTTGCACCTATAATCACAATCACTTTATGCTTAAACAGTTTTGATTCTATCAAAGGTTGAATTGTACGCTTTATATCCATAATACGTTAGATTTTGATGTTGCAAAATTACAACTTTTCGGAATATAATCCAAATTTTATAATATATTTTTTGGATTACAATCCAAAATTTTAACATTAATTTTCGGATTACTGCCTGTAAATCCACCTAAATTTTACCTGTTTTTACCTTTTCACCCTCACTAAAATTCATATTACCACTGCCCAATGACACTAAGTTTTCGCCTTTTCACACCTCACTGCTGCCTTTTCTGAAAAGATTTTCAAAAAAAATAGATTTTTTCGGTCAAAAAATGTGGTTTTTTATGGCAAAAAATCACATTTTTTTGCTTTTACTTTCAGAAAAGGCAACAGCATAGTGCGAAAAGGCAGCGGAGAAATAAAATTGGGCGGGGATAGAATGATTTTAACCTACAATTTAATTGTTAAAATGTAACAATCAAATGTATTATAACTATATACAAAAACAATAAAAGACAGGTTTTAATTAACAATCAAACAATATATCGTATGTATGAATAAAAATATTATCAGGCGGTATGTCGTTGATGTTAACAAATAAAGGACGGCAGAAGAGAATCTCAAATCTCGTCATCTTCCGCTACTTCTTCTACATTGGGTTCTGTAGTCGGTTCTGAATAGTAATCATAATCATTGTTGTCACCGTTTTCGGTTTCATTTTTATTATTCTTCTTGTCCAAATACATATTATCCATTTCTTTCAAGGACTTTAATCCCTGCCGGTATTTATTTGTTGTCAATATAACCATTAGTCTGTAGGTTTCAGGCGTGACAATAACTCTGTTGTTGCCTTTTGACAATTCAAAAGAGTATTTTCTGCTTTCCGTCAGTTTATACCCTTGTTTAACAAGTTCATTTTTAACTAATTTTGCCAAACTTTCTATTCTGTTTGATTTATCATCTGTATTCAAAATTACATGCAAGTACAAGCTTGTAATCTTTGCCGAATTGTTAAATTCCAAACCGTCATAACTTTCATAGGTATATCCGTAAAAATCTTTGTTTACATATTTTTCTTTTACTATAACCGTATCAGATACTACTGTCATCCCACAGTAGTATTTACTGCCGTCTTTAATACCTGTTTTATCGTTATCATAGATTACAAACATTGTTTCGTTTTTGTATTCATTAGGACTATAATTTGACAATAACCCGACTATACCGTCGCCTAAATGTATATTTCCCATTCCTTTGTCGGAAATATTATCTGCAATGGTTTTTGCTAGTGCCTCGGCGTTAAAATAATCCGATTTCACACTTTTAGGGTTGTCAAAATTAATAATATACGCTTCTTTTGAAACGGTTTCACCTTTTAAATTCAGTATTTCACAGTCGTAATCTTCATTTAGGGCAAGTATAACATCCCAATCTTTAAAATAAGCCAGTTCTTCATATTCATAAAATTCCTTTATCTTGTCGTCCTTATCATTTACGATAACTAATTTACCACTGCCTTTTTCTGCAATATAATTTCCCGTAGAGCCTAAAAACCTCATTGATTCATATTTAGCACGGATTACGGTTTCGTCTTTCATATTGTTAACACCGTATTTGTCATTTGCGTCGCGGTAAATATATTTTCCGTCTTTCATATCGGTAATACCTTTGACTTTTGATGGAAATTTCTTGGTTATTTCTCCGTTTTTATCCAACAAAACATATCGCTTGTTGTCATCAGAACCTATTGTAGCAATAAAATGATTATCCTCATAATCAGATAATATCTCTATATCCTCTTTCAGTTTCTTAATTTCTTTTCCAGATTTGTTGATTATATAATTGAAAACCTTATCTTCATCGTCTTTATTCTTTTCTACCTTATACACTACTGCCAATCCGTCGGAAAATCTTGCATTCACGCCGTCATATTTAGGTTCTATAACTACCTTGCCCGATGTGTTTATAAAACCATATTTACCGTCCGAAGTCTTAAACCATGCAAGTCCGTCACTGAAATATGAACAAACGGCTTCTATCTCTTTATTTTTATACGGTTGCAAGATAAATTTCACTTTTCCGTTAACATCCACGAATTTTATTCTTTCGCCTTTTTTGACAACAGGTATAATACCTTCGGACATCACACCCGCATCAACCAAATTCTCGCAGTCTTTAATGGCTTTAGGTTTCTCCGAAGCGGTGTAAACAGTAATTCCGTTTTTGTCTGCAACGGTAAAAACATTGTTAATACACAGTGACGGAGTACCCTCAAACTCATCTTTAAACAGCGGAGTGCCGTCCCGTTTCAACATTCCCCAATTGTCATCCTTATCCAACTTGAAAGGAATATAATCAATGTTTAAATTTGCGTCGTTTCTTTTGGAACATGAAGATACGGTTACTAACACAGATAACAAAACCACAACCGTTGCAAAAATATTCCGCTTTTTCATTGTTTTTAGTATTTATCCTCCGTGATTTCAAAAAGGAACGGATTGCCTTATCAACCCTTTATTCAGTAATACAAAGAAGGCGTGAAATCACCATGCTATTTATATCCTTTCATAAAGGTTCCTGAGAAATAATTACCACTGTACAAAGATATAACTATAGTTGATAACACGCCGGCAAAGGCGTATAACAAACTATTATGCTAAACTTGTGTACAAATGTTTCTCAGGCATTTTTATGAACAAGTTATAAAGCACAAACGCTTCCGTAACAAAACATTTTGTGATATTTGCATATCACAATTGCAAAAGTACGAATAAATTTTTAATTACCGCTAACCGCCGCAACGAAAATCACTAATCTTTTTCTTCTGTCCGCATTCTTCTTTATTTATTCTTTACTTTATTGTCACTCTTTTAGTTCTTATTTTCGTTCAATCCCGCTTCACAACTCCCCAAAGACATTCCATTTTTGCCTTTTCGCACTTTACCGTTGCCTTTTCTGAAAAGATTTTCAAAAAAAATAGATTTTTTCGGTCAAAAAATGTGGTTTTTTATGGCAAAAAATCAGATTTTTTTGCTTTTACTTTCTCAAAGGGCGGCGGAAGAGTGCGAAAAGGCAGTGGTGGAATAAAATTGGGCAGGAATAGAATAAGAATGTATAAAAAACAAGGTAAAGAAGTTAAAGTTAAAATAGAATTCAATTATAGTTGATTGTATTTTATTGAAATAAAAAAAGGCGGTAATTCTTTAAAAATTACCGCCTTAAGTTTATGAATTATATGAAATTAAGCGTACAATTCTTCAAAAATCTTGCGTAGTTTAGGGCTTTCCCTCAACTCTTGCAATGTAAATTCTGCGTGTCCTTTGGTATAACCGTTACCCATTATCATGTTAACGTCCGAACCTATACCTTCAGCGCCCAAAGACGCTTTTGTAAAGCTTGTAGCCATTGAGAAGAAGTAAACAACTCCGTCATCTTTGGTGCAAAGCACTGCAGTCATTTCCTGGTCTGGTACGTTTACGCAGTTGATTGTAACATCTGCCATCTGTCCGTTGGTAAGTTCGCTTACCAATTCGTATACTTCAACAGGTGTCTTGCCTGCTACCGACACTACGACGTCGCAAAACTCCAAATCTTTCAATCTGTTAGTAGATTTAGGACTGTTTGTCAAACCGATAACCTTACCTGTAACGCCGACACGTTTCTTTGCCTCGTAGCAACAAAGCATTCCGCTCTTGCCGCCTGCACCCAATATGACAACGTTTTGTCCGTATTGGCAAAGTTTTGCAGTTTGTGCAGGTGCGCCTGCTACATCCAATGCCGACAAAGCAAGTTTTTCAGGCATATCATCAGGAATTTTTGCATATATACCGCTTTCGAACAATATAGCTTTACCTTTTATGTCCACTTGGTCTACGTCTGCCTTTATCTTAAGTATCTCGTCTATACGCAAAGGGGTCAACGAAAGGGAAACCAATGTTGCTATACGGTCGCCTTCTTTCAAATCAATTTTGCCTTTCAACGCATCGCCTATCTTCTCTACGCGTCCCAAAAGCATACCTCCAGAACCTGTTCTGCGGTTGCGGTGTTTGCCTTGCAATTCAACGTTCAAAAGCATTTCTTTTTTTATCTCTTCTTCTATTTTTGCTTCGCTTGCACCCTCGCCTGCCTGCTGTTTGGCATAGTTATGTATGTCCGTAAAAGAAGCGGAGTCTATGTTAAGGGTTTGAACGTCAATAAGAATTTCATTATCATAGATTTCATCCATGTTGTTATCAATCTTGTTTGCCGGTTGAGGCAAAACACCTTTAGGCTCTATGACACGGTGAGTACCGTATTTGTTTCCTTTTTTCTGCATGATTACTTGTTATATTTTAAATTGTTAGTAAATATTTTTCTCTTTCGGTTTAAACCAACCGGGTTGCAAAGTTACGCAATTTTTCGGTACTTGCAAATCAAATAACCCATTAAATTGCCTTTACACCTGTTTTGATTAATATTTTGTTAGGGCCGACCGACGTGTTGAAAGTGCGGAACAACTGCCCGTTTAACACGAATTCAAACACCTGACCCGACACTACGGCGTTCTTGGTATCAAAAACGAATATTGAAGAATCCCCGAATTTTGTCGGCAAAATCTGAATACGGTAAGGCGTTGCCAAATTATCCGGTGCCGAAGCAAAACTTTGCGGCTGCGAATGCAAATCGTTAAGATTTATTTTGTTCAAAACTGCATTTCCGCTGCCCCACGGCTTGTAAACATAGTAAAGATAACCGCCGCAGAAATCAAAATCTGTCATGTTTATATCCAACGAATCCACCTTTTGCGTACCCTCTATGACCGTAAGTCTGTAATCCGAAGTATAATCTCCCGTAGAAACCGTGTACACTTTGCCGTTGTATGCCTTGACTATCTGCGGATTATCCTCGACGGTTATAATTTTTTCAACGCTGAACGACACAGGGTCAATAACCGATACGGTTTTGTCGTAATTAGGATACGATTTGCCGCCGCTGTTTGCCACATAAAGTCTGCCGTTACATTCTGCTATACCCTCGGGGTTAGCACCCTGCGTCGGTAAAACGCCCGTGATTTTCATCTGATTGACATTGATTCTTACCACATTGCCGTCAAAACAGGTCACATACACATCGCCCTGATAGTAAACCAAATGACGCGGTTCACGGTTAACCCCAGAGTTGTTTAAAAGCGAAAAACGCTTGTAAACAGTCATATCTTTGGCATTCAAAACCCGCACCATAGCATCGTCGGTTACCGCCACAAAGATATACTCCCCTACCTGAATCATATCGTTGGCCGTACCTCCTATTCCCATTCCGTTTATGGTGCTGAAAGCATTGGTATACTCGGTAAGATTGTCCGAATTGATGAAATCCAACGAAGCGTTGTACTGCGGGTAAGTACCCTCGCAAAGTACGTAATAGCCGTTGTCCGAAGCGGATATCAACGACGTATTGCCCGAAGGCGTTTCATCAACGGCCGCAAAAGAGTTGTCCTTTTTTTCATCTGACGAATCGCCGCATGCCGCAATACCTGCCGACACTACGACAACTGTCAGTAATTTGCTGATTGTTAATAATATTTTTTTCATTAGAATAAAATTGTTTTGTTGTTTGTTATTTTTTCTTCGTGCCTTTGCAATTAAAGACATTGAATACTATATAACGCAATTCGCATACCGTTTATTGCAAACGCCGTACATTTTATTAAAAACACTGCATCAAAGAATAAAAAATTCAATTCAGAAAAGGATTTTTCTCTTTTGAGAAAATAATTTTTTTCAGACCGTCTGAAAGTAAGTTTCGGACGGTTCAAAAATTGATTTTGGACGGTCTGAAATATAGTTTTAAACCGTCCAAAACAAATTGTTTTCTGAATTCAAAAATTTCTTTTGTGAAAAGGATGTTTTGTTTGCAGAAAAGGATTTTTTGTTTTCTGAAAACAAATGATTAAAATATCTATCCGTTAACGGCCTTTTTTAAACTGTTTGCCCGTCTTTTTCTCTTTTGCCGGAGCGGCAGGCTTGTTTCGTTTCTTGTTTACAGGTTCTTTGACCGTAACAGGTTCTATTGCAGGTTTGTATTCCGTTTCTTTAGGACGGCTGTATGTTTCTATAACCAAGTTCTTGCTGCAATTGCTGAATGTTTTTGCTTTTGTGTATTTTGTGTCCTCAAAAATTTCCACGTTTTGCAATCTGTCGCAATCGTAGAACACATCATTTCTCAAGGTCAACAACTTTATAGGCAGATGAATCTTCTCCAATTTGTCGCAATTGGCAAAAGCATACTCTCCTATTACCGACAATGAGTCGGACAGGGTTACGCTGCTCAATGCCACGCAACTTTCAAATGCACCGTAACCTATATACACTACCGAACTCGGCATTACTACCGTTTTTAAATTCTGACAACAATGAAATGCTCCGTTGCCTATTGTCCGTACATACGACGGTATATTGAACATAGTGCTGCTCTTTCCTGGTGCATAGTATACCAATGTTTTTCTGTCAGACGAATACAAAATATCGTTGTATGTAACAAAATTTCTGTTACCAGATTCAACTTCTATCTTATTTATATTCTGACAACTGACAAATGAATACCCTGTCAGTTTACTGATATTGCCGGACAGTGTCAAGGCGGTTAAATTCATACAGGACACAAAAGCATAGTCCTGAATCTCGGTCAAAGTATAAGGGAACAATACTGTCGCAAGTTTGGATTCCACAAAAGCATTGCGGGATATAACTTTTACCGTTGCAGGAATGTCAAACACGGTTTTTTCATGGTTGGAGGGAAACAACAACAACGTATCTTTTGTGTAGGTATACAACACTTTGTCGTCAACGGAAAAGTTTTTATTGCTTTTGTCTATCGCTATATCGGACAAATTTCTGCACATATAAAACGCATCGCTTGACAGTTGGTTCAAAGATTTGGGTAATTTGACCGATTGCAAGTTTATGCACCCCGCAAAAGCATATTGTCCGATGGAAGTAACATTCTTCGGCAAAGTGACAGTAGTCAATCCCGATGACAAAAACGCCTGTTCTTTGATTTCTTCCACCGTTGCAGGCAGAACAACTTCCTGCAATTGACCGCAATTGACAAAAGCATTTTTACCGACTGCGGTAACCTTGTATTTAAAGCCGTCAATGGTAACCGAAGGCGGTATAAAAACCTTGCCCGTATATCTGTCTTGGTACATGGAAGTGTCGGTTCCCCGGTATGTAACTTCCACTGTTTTGTTGGTGGACGAAGTTATGTTGTAGAAAATTTTAACTCCTCGCGTAATTTCTTCATGGTCGTGTGCTTTAACTATCGTACAACACGCCAAACTTGCTGCAAATAATATTATCTTTAACTTATTGTACATAATAATTTTCAATGTTTAAAATGTCGGTGTTTCTATCATGTCCGGTAATTCTTCCAAATGTTTGGGTACTTCGCCTTTGTGGATTTCAAAAGACTTGGTTTTCAAACAGGTATCGTTATACCAAATTTCCAATCTTGCCGTTCCTGCATCCCACGACCCCGCTTCAGCCGAACCCCACGAGGTAAGATAAGCCGTAAACGATTGCACTGTCACGCTGTCGGGGTTTATGCTTTTCTTAAATATAGTATCGCTGTACGAATAACCCGATTTTGTTGGTTCAGGGTACATCTTGTCATTCAAAAACCACTTGATGTTCAACACAACCGTATCTTTGTCGGGGTTGCCGTACTTATACGTTATGCGGGGTTTCAAAAACATGGAATTGATTGAATATATGTCTTCGCCGTATTCAGTATAAACCAAACTGTCTTCATCTAAATTGGCAATGTCTATGCTGTCTATTATTATAGGATATGCAGACACGACGGCAGGTATTGGTTCAATAGGTTTAGGTTCGGGTTTAAATATGTACAAAAGTATTCCGCCCGCGACAATAAGCAATATTGCCGCTGTTATCAAGGCATGTTTCTTTTTGAATTTGAACAAAGAAGGCTTTTTTTCTTTCTCGGACGGAAGTTTGATGACGATTTTGTTGAGTTTACCGTCCAATGCAAAACAAGCATATTCGTACAAATCTTCGGCTTTAGGTCTGTCCCACGGTTCTTGGTTCAAACATGCCAACACTACATTTTGCAATTGTTTGGAATAGTCTTCATTGTAAAATCCTTTGAAATCCGCTCCGCCTTTTTGCAACAATCCTCCTTGGTCGGAATAAGGTACATCGCCTTCCATCAACTCATATATGGTTGCTCCCAAAGACCAAATATCACTTGCCATAATGGCGTCACGCTGCTGTGAAAACCGTTCGGGTGCCATGTAAGCCAACGTTCCCGTGCTTTGTTTCATGTCAACGCTTTTTCTCAATGTTGCTCTCGCACGGGTACTTATGCCGAAATCGGATATAAGATAATTTCCGTTTTCGTCTATTAAGATATTGTCGGGCTTTATATCTTGGTGTATTATCGGTTGTTCGCGGGAATGCAAGTACGACAACCCCGATGAAACGTCTTTGATAAATTGCCATATCTCATCTTCGCTCATGTTACCGATTTTGTTTTTGCATGACCCGTTGGCACAATAAGGAAGAATTAAAAAAGGAGTGTCTTCCGTAATATCAAAAAATACAGGTTTCAACAAGTTGGTGTGGTTAAGTTCAAACATTTTGACGAATTCGTCTTTAAACATGTTTTTTCCGTCATTGTCCAATCCGCTGCCTGCCGCATAGAACTTGATTACAACTTTTTTCTCTATCTGTTTGTCTTCCGCAAGCCAAACTTCGGAATATCCTCCGTAGCCTAATCTTCTGATTAGTTCATATCTTCCGCTTATTAGTTTGTTTTCTTCCAATCTCATTATTGTTTCTTCTTAACAGGTGTTGTAGTTTTTTTGTTTGTATTTTGCGTTGCACCCTGCTGAACCGTAGTCGTAACTTTCTTGGTTGCAGGTACAGGGGTTACGGTTTTGGATGTATTTTCCTGCTGTGAAGCATTTTCCGTGTTATTGTCCGTATTTACGGATGCAGGTTTAGTAACTTTTATTGCGGATTTACCGCCTGTAACAGTTTTTTGTTTGTTTGCGGTATTGAGTTTTTGTTTATCCGCTGTCTTTACGGAAGTGTTTTTCCTGTCAGTACTGTTTGCTTCTTTGGTATGTCCGAAATGTTTAGTTGCGGTATTGGTTTTCTCCTGCAAAGGTTTACTCGGTTGTTTCGGTGTAGACATTTGGCTGAAATAAATATAACCTACTGCCAATCCGACTAATACCCCAACCAAACAAGCAAGTATTACCCACAATTTAACTTTACTTTTCTTCGGCTGCTTTATGCTTGCCGTTTGTTTTAACATTACAGGTTTATTGCTTGTATCGGTTAATATTTTGCACAATGCTATGGTTATGTTGTCAGCTCCTCCTCCGCCGTACGCACCTTGTATCAATGCGTCAATACAATTTGACATACTGCTTTGGTTTTCTTCAATGATTGATTGTATTTGCTCATCGCGAATCATCCCGCTCAAACCGTCGGTACAAAGCATGACAATGTCGTCCTTGCACAATTTATAAGGAGTGTTTAAGCAATCAGGAACTGCCGTATGGTTTACATCACCTAAACTGCGGGTTATAATATTGCTGTTCGGATGGTCAAAGGCATTTTCTTTTGAAAGTTTACCCTCGTCAACCAATTTCTGAACATAAGAATGGTCTTTGCTCAATTGGTTCAAACCTATCTCCGGGTTGTAAACATAGGCTCTGCTGTCACCACACCATGCAACATAAAGATTATCTTTTATTATCCATGCCAAAACAATGGTTGTACCCATACCGCTTAAGTCTGGGTTGTGATGTCCTGCTTGTTTTATACACAAATCGGCTGCAACAATAGCCGTCTTCATGTATTTGTTAATACTGTCTGTATTTTTTAAGACATCCTTTGTCAGCTTGTCCTCTTTAAAATAATCTTTTATAGTATTGATGGCAATTTCCGAGGCTACTTCCCCCGCATTCATGCCTCCCATTCCGTCGGCAACTGCCAACAAAATTCCTTTTTCGGACAATGTACACTGTTCATCGTTAAGCCATGTCCATTGATTGTCTTCAAGGTTGCTTGTAACCTGAAAATTGTCTTCATTGTTGGTCCTTTCCAATCCCACATCGGTCTTGGCGGCCATTATGAATTTTATCTTTTCCATAATTAATTCTTTCTATTCTTGTTATCTCTGCTCACCGGTTGAGGAGCAACAGGTGCTGCAGGTGCAACGGGTTTTACTTGTTGTGGAACTATAACAGGACGTGCTTTATGTTTTTTGTCTTTTATCATTGATTGCATCTGCCATTGTTCATTGCTGTTCATATATAAAACGCCCGACAACTTAAAAGACAACTGTCCGACTCCCGTTACAACAGGTTCAAAATAACATCCGCCCAACACGGTTTTATCTTTAATCAAATCTTTATCATTCTTGGATAAAGTAAATACAGTATCTTTTGAAAAATCCAACTCCTTTATATAAGTGGAAATCTGTGTCGGTACGACGGAAGTATCAGGCAAATTTGACAAATCCTCATTGGACAAAAACCAAACTATCCATCCTTTTTGATTTTCTTTGTTGTGGTTTATTACAAATTTATCATCGCTGCCGTACTTTATTGTATAAAGATTTTCAATCGTTGCCAAATTATCCATGTGCAATTCTTTGTAAATGGAATCTCCCAATGCAATATACTGAATCGATTGAACAAACGGAGTATAACGTCCTGCATCAAATACCGATTCCTTATTATATAACCACGGTTGCTTGATATGGTCTGTCAAAACCAATCCCAATTCTGTTTTGATTGCAAGTGAATACGACCTTCCCCAATAATTTTTGTCAGGGTATACGAATTCCTCACCGTTTGCATCGTGCAGAGCAAAATCAGTTCGGA
The DNA here is from genome assembly GCA_017934545.1 of Bacteroidales bacterium. Classification (GTDB taxonomy): domain Bacteria; phylum Bacteroidota; class Bacteroidia; order Bacteroidales; family P3; genus Scybalousia_A. The sequence goes on along the minus strand of JAGBJI010000008.1, from coordinate 156,704 downwards.
CTATATAAAAACCGTCATGTATTGCCTGTTTAACCATATCTTGAGAACCACTGCTTGCAGTAATCTTTGACAAATCAAATTGGCTTTGTGCATTAAATGCAACGAATGCCGACACCATTAAAACTATTATCTTCTTCATTTTTTTTATTTTTGTATGTTATACACAGGTACCATATGATTATAATGTTCGCTTTTTGCATCACCGCGTGATACGATTCCAACAACGGAAAGTTTTCCGCTTTTGCCCGAAACTAATACAGGTCCGCCGCTGTTACCGTGGTCCGAACCCGATGTTGTCATTATACATCTTGATTCGTTCAATCCGTTTCTTGCAACTTCCAATGAATTATATATAGGTTCTATTATGCTCTGTTGACCGTCACCGACTCCCAATGTTCTAGGAAATCCTAACAATATAAGTTTGGTTCCTGCTTTCAAGTTAGCACTCAATTCATAGTCAGCGGTCAATCTGCCTTTCAATGATGTTTTTGCTACAGCCCAATCTCCGCCCCAAGCCGTTTTGTCAGGCACAACTACACGGATATAAAGAGGATTACCGTTTTCGTCTGTCTGTGCCACTTGTTTGGAATCGCGGCTTCTGTCTATTTTGAATTGTTTGCTTGTAAGACGTATTTCCTTGCCTTCCATATTCATAGCTCTTATTTCAGAATAAACTTTAACGTTATCAGGGTATGTAGTTGTCAACACATTGGCTGCCATAATTTCATTGTCCGAAAAATCATAAAACCAACCTTCAACACAATGACGTGCCGTCACAAAGCTGCCGTCGTTAAGCAAAAATCCCGTGCCTGTCCATCCGGTGAACTGTTTTTTCTCTCCGTCTAACTCTATATATGCAGCAGCCATCAAAAAATATATATCTTTCTTCGCTTCGTCCAAATTAACACCGTTTACTACGGTTCCGCTTGAGCCTCCGCTGATTCGCGGTGCGTTCTTTTTCCAAGCATCTATCTTTTTATCCTGCAATTTTACATGTTTAAACAATTCCACATACCTTTTATCCACTTTGGCAAGTTTGTTTGTAAAGTCGTTGCTGAAATATATGGAATATCCTATACCGCAACCGATAGCCAAAACCAGTAAAATACTCAATGCCGTCAACGCTCTTCTGTAAGGACGCAACGCTTGTTGCCTGAAAAGACTTAAACGTCTTGACAAACCTATGCTTCCTACCGATGCCTGTTTGCCTGTCGGAACAATGAATCCTAATTTAGGTCCGTTTACCGACAATTGTATCTCATCTCCGTTCTGCAGATACCATTCCGTACTTATCTTCTGACCGTTCAAAAACGTAGAATTCGTCTTGGATAACTGAACCAATTTCCAATTGTTGCCGTCTTTAACTATTGCGGCATGACGCCGTGAAACCGTTGCAAAACTTTCGTCAAAACGCACCTGACATTCAGCTGCACGTCCCAACTCTATTTGGTTGACAATTATCTGCTGGCTTTCACCCGCCTTATGATACTTGCTTGAAACCCTGTGTTCCAAGATATAATATGTTCTTCCGTTTGGAGCGAACAGCGAACCTACACCCGCTCCTATTGAACCCGAAACCGTTCTCTTGTATGCCTGTGTTTGCATATGTTAATTGTTTTTGTTTTTATATTAATATCCTTCTACTCTTAATTTGGTGTCACCTATGGAAATTATATCACCTACGGTTATACACAAGCCATCAGAAGACACTTCCCTTGAGTTTAAATAAGTGCCGTTCATTGACAATTTCCAATTGGACGATGAATATCCGTCCCATTGTCCGTCCCTTATATACCAAAGACCCGTAAATTCATCCAATTCCAAGGTGCAATGTTTGCGTGATATATAACAACTTTGGTGTTCTGTTATGGTTATGTCGTTATCAACTCCCACATCGTCACGTCCCACTCTCAAAACACATCTGTCATTTGCCTTTGCAATGTCGTCCAACCTGTACACTTTGCCGTATTCCTCGCCCTGCATCACACGGAGCATCAGTCCGTTTTTAATATTGTCTATATTGATGTTAGCATTGCCGTAAACATTGCGGTTTTCTGCATAAGACGCCGCAGGCAACAGAGAAATAACATCGTTGGTTGTTTGCAGTCTGTTTCTGAAATCAGGTACAAGACAACCCGATATGATTTTTTCCCATTCCGCAGTATTACTTCCGCTCCGCAATGCGTTTCTATCCCAATTTCCCGTCTTACCGTTCTTTAGGTATACCGCCAAATCGTTGTCGTCGTTAAGTGTTCCGAATGGCAATTTTCCTGCAATCAACTGATACATCATAACTCCGAACGAAAATATATCCGTTGTCGGCAGAACCGTTGCATTTTTCTTCGGGTTTACCTGCTCGGGCGGCATGTATGCATAGGTACCGAAAATTTGCTGGGGCTTGCCCAATATGTTTCTTTCGGTCATCCGTTTGTTTCTGTCACCCGATATGCCGAAATCCGTCAACGCAAAATTGCCGTCCTGCTTAACCAACACGTTTTCGGGCTTTAAATCACGGTGGACTTTTCCGCATTTGTGTAAATCGTTCAACCCGTAAAGCACCTGACGTGCCACTTTGACATAATCCAAACGCCGTTTTTGCGACATATTTATCAAATCGCCGTTCGGACAGAACTCCATAATTATATAAGGATTGCCTTCCGCATAGCCATAACTGTAGGAATGGACAAGATAATCACTTTGTATTTTTCCTGTTTCAAATTCCATTTCAAACCTGTCCAACAAAGAGCCGCGTATATCGGGGTGTACTTCCCACAGTTTAAGCAATTTCAAAGCATAAAACTGATTATGCTTATCTTTTACTTTGAATACTTTACCGAAAGACCCCTCTCCCAAGGTCTTGTCTATAAAATATTCGTTGATATAATCTCCCTTTGCAAAATCACATCTGTTGACAATCCTTTCAGGCATATGTCCTACTCTTCAAAGATAAACCTTCTGTTGCCTAACAAGATTATATCGCCGGAATGAATTTCCCTTTTGCCGCTTACATAAAGATAAGTTGTCTGCAATTCGCTCTTATCTTCTATGTACCATTTGCCGTTTTCATTGACTATAACCGCCTGTTGTTTGGAGGTTATGTACATGTTATTATGCTCGGTATTGGCTCGGTTCAATACGGTTTGTTCTCCCTGATACGTAATAGAATCATACTCACCCTCATTTTCATGGGGTATCATCTTTAAAGAAAATTTTTTACCTGTTTGTTGCCAAGGTGTGACCGTTTTGTTTCTTTGCAACGGTTGCGAAGAGCCGTTATTTGCAGGTGATGCGAAGGGATTTTTAACCTCCTGCTGCGGTTTTGGCTGCTTGTTTTTACTTTCCGAAATCACGGTGCGGCAATTAGGACATATAGTCACACCGCTTCTTAATTTGTATCCGCATTTCGGACATCTGTCAGAAGTATTTTCGGCAAAATCTTCGTTAACTGTCTTGTCCGCTATGTGCGGTTCGCTGAATGAACTTAACTCATTGACAGTTCCGTTTAGTTGTTGCGGAATTCCCCCCCCCTATAATTTTCGGCGTTCGGGCTGTTTAAATCCGCATTGTAATTGTTTTGTGGTGTAAGCGGTGCCTTGCATTTTTCGCAGACCGCACTTGTATCCGGATTGTTCCATCCGCAGTTATTGCATCTCATCTAATATCAGTTTATTTGTACGGCAAATGATTAAAAGATTGAAAATAATCAAATGCCTAAAGTTATGCCTGCACAATTGCAACCACAAAATTACAAATTATTTTTGAATTTTCAGACATATAAGCCGAAATTCTTTAAATTTTAATCCATTTTCCCAATTTTCGTTTTTGCAAAAACACAATCCGCATATATATTTTCTTTCTTTCCGTCAGACACATACAACGTTTTAAGCCAATCCACCACCGCTACTAATACATTTACTTCCTCCCCAATCCCATTTTATCCTTACAACACTGAACATCACCACTGCCCCCAATCACATCACCACTGCCTAACAGTATTTCATTTTCGTTTTTTTTTTCACTTTACCGTAGTCCAAAGACATTACGTTTTTCTCTTTTCAGAAAACAATTTTTTCTTTTCTGAAAAGGATTTTTTGTTTTCTGAATTTATTTTTGAGAGGTTGGGATTTTTTGTCGGTTTTTTGCTGACACATTTCTGACACACATCTGTTTTTTATAATATATTGTCAATTAATATTTTACAAAAGTGGCACACATTGACACACTATTTTTATATAAATCTATTTTGATAAAAAATCTTTAATAGAAAATAAGTGTGCCAATGTGTGTCATGTGTGTCAGTCTTGCGTAATTGATTTATTATCAAATACTTTTAATTTTACGTAATAACAGGTATTATTTTGACGGAAATTAAAGTTTGAGTTCATGACAATAAAAATTCATAGTAAAAAAATTTGCGGCATTGTTCATACCGCAAATCCAAATAAATATATGTTAAAATAATAAAAAAAATGAAAAAAAATGAGTTTCTTAACTGAATATATCCTTCATCTTATCAAAGAATGATTTGTCTTTTTGCGTAGGGTTCGGTTTAAAATTGTCAAAGGTTTCCAATTTGTCCAGCACTTCCCTCTCCTGTTTAGTCGTATTCTTCGGTACCCATACGTCAACCCTTACCAGTAAGTCGCCTTTGCTGTACGGATTGTTGAAATCGGGCAATCCTTTACCTCTTAATCTGTATATCTTACCCGAAGGCATACCTTGTTCTATTTTGAACTTAACCTTGCCCGAAAGCGTCGGTACTTCAATGGTTGTTCCTTCCACTGCCTGAGGGAATGTTATATAGGTCTGCAAGCACAAATCGTTGCCGTTGCGTTCGAATTGGTCGTGCTTAACTTCTTCTATGGAAACAATCAAATCGCCTGCAACTCCGTTTCTTGCCCCAGCGTTGCCTTTGCCCGAGAACGACAACTGCATTCCGTCCTGTACTCCCGCAGGAATGTTGATGGAGATGATTTCTTCGCCTTTTACTATTCCGTCGCCGTGGCAATTAGGACATTTGTCCTTGATTATCTTTCCCTCTCCTGCACATGTAGGGCAAACGCTTTGTGTCTGCATCTGTCCCAAGATGGTGCGTTGGGTCTGTATAACCACTCCGCTGCCGTGACATTGAGGACATGTGTCCATGCCGCTGCCTTGTCTTGCCCCAGAGCCGCCGCAGTCTTTGCAAGGAATGTATTTATTGACTTTTATTTTCTTTTCAACACCGTTGGCTATATCTTCCAAAGTCATCTTCAACCTTATCCGCAGGTTGGAACCTTTGTTTACACGCCGCCGTTGCGAAGAACGGGAAGAGCCTCCGAATCCGCCGAAGTCAAATCCGCCGAAACCACCGAAACCTCCTCCGTGTCCGCCGAACAAATCGCCGAACATAGAGAATATGTCGTCCATATTCATTCCCGCTCCGCCGAAGCCTCCGTTGTCGCCTAATCCCGCTTCGCCGAATTGGTCATATCTTGCCCTCTTGTCCTTATCACTTAAAACACTATAGGCTTCCGCCGCTTCCTTGAATTTTTCTTCCGCTTCCTTATCTCCCGGATTGCGGTCGGGATGGTATTTCAATGCTAACTTCCTATACGCTTTCTTCAATTCATCTTCGGATGCATTCTTGCTTACACCCAAGACTTCATAATAATCTCTTTTAGCCATAATCAATCATTTACCGTATTTATATCGCCACAACAACTTTTGAATACCTTATAACCTTGTCATTCAAATAATATCCCTTGGTGGTTTCGTCTAAAACCTTGCCTTTGTCTTCGGGTTTAGGTGCAGGCAGTTGTGCTATGGCGTCGTGAAGATTTTCGTCAAATACCTCACCTATTGCGTTTATAGGTTTCAAACCTCTGTTTTCCAATACAGAATAGAACTTTTTATATATCAGTGTCAAACCCTCAAAAGTCTGTTTGTCCTGTTGGTTTTCCATCTTATCAATTGCGTCCAACGCCCTTTGATAATCGTCCAAAACAGGCAGCAAATCTTTTATCATCTCTTCGCTTGCATTGGATATAAGTTCTATCTTTTCTTTTGAAGTACGTTTTCTGTAATTTTCAAATTCTGAATACAAACGTAAGTATTTCTCGTTGATTTCCGCAAGTTTTACTCCCATGGATTCTACTTTGTCCTCTTGGGTTTCTTGTTCTGCAGGTTGGTCTTGCGGTGTTTGAGTTTGTTGCGTTTCTTCGGTTTCAATGTTTTGCGTTTGCTGTGCTTGTTTGTCTGTATTCTCTTTTATGTTCTTATCTTTCATCTTTTTAAATATTTTAAAATTTAGTTGTGCCATAGCCAAAAATCATTCCATGAAATATATTTTATGACAAGGTGTCATTTACGGTGGACATATATGTCATACGGTGTGACAGGTCTGTCACTTTCAGAATATATAAACCCTTTTAAACGCCGTTCGTTTTCGTCTGTATTTTGATAACTGTCCATAAAAAATTCAGGGTCTTTTATGGCTGACATCTTTGTCAGCTTGCCTCTTTTGAAATAAAGATGCAGGTTTTTGCTTGTTCCTATGTTTACTCCCGTCAGTTTCTTTATCTTGCTTTTTTTGTTCTCGTCCCAAAGGAAATAGATACTTTTGGTATTGCCGTAAATCTCGGCATAGTACAATTTGTTCTTATTGAAATAACCTATAAGGTTGCCTCCGCTCACCTGATTGAAAAACTCTTCGGTATTGGTATCGGAATTCTGAACTATAAAGGTGTTGGGTTGCATGTAAAGGGTTTTCACTTCCTTTTCGTCGGTATACATTATAATGGTGTCTGACGTAAGTTGAGCCTGTTCAGCCCACAGCACAGGACGTAAAGTCATCGTCAACGAAGAATCGCTGCGGTCGTAAACGGCATGTTCGCATGCTCCCTGCATGTCTTCACGGTAAAATTTGCAATGCTTGTAAGCATATATCCGTTTAACGTCAAAACTTGTATCCATTATGACATTAACCGTATCGGAATGAAAATACAAAGTGTCCTTTCCGTCAACCTGACGTATTGTCAGCCGTCCCGTTATAAAAGCCGAAGATACGGTGTCTACGGTTTGCAAAACCACTGAATCGCAGTTTAAATACATATCGTTGACAGTATCCTGCACATAAACCTGTCCGTAGGCATAACCGTTTTTGTCTTTTTTGTGGTAATAAACGGTATCGGCTTTCATGTATTTGTCTTTGGTATAAATGTTTGCCGAAGAATATGACGAAAACTCTTCGGTCTTTGAATTATATTTTCCCTGCAAGGCTTCTATCTTTGTAGAATCATTGTCAAGGATAGTTGTCGGACCGAAAAATTCCGCTTCTTTTGTTTTGGTATAGTAAAACAAAGTATCGGTCAACATGTTACCGTCTTTGGACGTCATCTCCACCTGATTGACAAAGTTAAAATATTTATCATCAATGAAATATATACCCGTCTTGCTTGTAAGCGTGTTTTCTTTGTCCCAAATATCAGCCCCGCTCAAATAACGGACTGTGTTGTCATTGCGGTCAAGCAACAGATAATCGGTCTGCATGGTGATGTCGCCGTCTTCAAGGGTTACCTTGTTGTTATTTCCGCTCAACATACCAGTTTTGTCATTACCGAAATATTGCAGCATATCGCCCGTAAGATGCACGGTGTCATCTTGGTACATATGTATATTATAATACGCAAAGAAATAGTTTTCCTTTTGATTATACACGGCACTGTCGCAATACATTACCATACCTTTGTGGGTAAAAACAACGTTGCGTGTCAAAACAATTTCGTCCGGACTTTCAGGGTAAACATACCCGAAGTCCGAACGATATTCTATCTGATTTTGCGAATAAAGTTCTGCAGTAAATAAAGATAAAAATATTAAAACAGCCCCTCTTATCCGCTTCATACAGGATTAATCTTCATCGGCATATTCGTCATCACTGCCTGCAAGACCTTGATATACGCCGTTCTTATCGTAAGTAAGTTTGATTGTTTTTTTGTCTTTCTTACCTTTGATTTTTTCTTCAAGTTCTACATAAAAATATGTGTCAAGTTTTCTGTCGGTAACAGATTTCTTGTATTTCATATCGTAATCAACTTTCTGAAATTTCTTTATCTTTGCTTTAGGGTATCTTATCTCCAAATCCTTAATGGCTTTACGCGGATAACGTGCTTTTTCCAAGTTAACGGTCGTAGATATTATGGTTCCGTCTTTTTGCAACAGCATTTCCGATTCCGAACCTCTGTTGTCATATACCGCACAATAGTTTCCGTCAACTTCTTTCCATTGTTTCACTTCAGCCCTTGCGTATTTTTTCTTAAAGGCTTTGGTTACTTCTTCAGGTATTTTAGGCTCTTCTACAGCGTCTTGGGTTGACAGTTTAACCTCTTTGCTACTCTTCTCTTTTGCCAATTCTTTTTCAACGTTTACCTGAACGCCTTCGCCCTGTATACCCTCTCGTTTTGCCATCTTTTGCTGGCGGTATTCTATGGCTTCTGGGTTAAGTCTTTCTATATAATCTTTCTTTACATAGTTAGGGTCGGGAGCATTGGTCTTGGTCAGACGTCCCCTCGGGTCAAACACCATTTCGTATTCCGTCTGTCCGATGCCTTTCATCGCTATTATCAAACGGTAGTAATTGTCACCGCTTGCATCCTCAATATACTGCGATTTCTTTACCCTGTAACCCGGATAATTGTTTATAAAATAATTGTCAACCAAGGTAGGCAACTCTTCTTCTTTGATGTCAAAGATTGTGTACTGCCAATTGCCCGTAGCGGTGAAGAACACTCTGCCCGTGTTGTTATCAATATTTATTTGGGCTACATATTGTCCGGTTTCAAAATACCAACCTTCCAATTTATAGTCAGTATATGTGTTTTCCAATCCCATGCGTACTTCCTGCGGAACTTCGCTTTTGCGGAGTTTCTGCTGTGCATTGGCAGACAAAACACATGTTGCCAGCAATATTGTCAAAACCAAACGTTTCATATTATATAATGTTTTTTTTAGTTTCTTATTATCGTGTCATTTCTGTCGGGAGATACCGAAACCATGGACACAGGCAACGATGTCATCCTCTCTATTGCTTGTATATAGGTCTGCATTTGTAACGGCAAGTCTTCGTAGTGTTTTGTCTTGCTTACATCCTGCTTCCAACCGTCAAACTCTTCAAACACCGGCACAATCTCCCGTTCCATATTATACGGAAGTTTTTCCGTTTTGTTACCCTCCATGATGTATCCCGTACAAATTTTAACTTTGTCAAAACTGTCCATGACGTCTATTTTCATCAACATCAGGTCTGTAACACCGTTTATCATACAAGCATATTTCAATGCAGGCATGTCCAACCATCCGCAACGTCTTTTTCTTCCCGTAACCGAACCGAATTCATGTCCTTTTTCGCACAATTCTTCGCCCGTTTTGTCAAACAACTCCGTAGGGAACGGACCCGAACCCACTCTGGTGCAGTATGCTTTGACTATGCCGAAAACCCTGCCTATGTTCTGCGGTGCTACGCCCAAACCCGAGCAAACTCCCGCCGTAACCGTGGAAGACGAAGTAACAAAAGGATATGACCCGAAGTCTATGTCCAACATTGTTCCTTGAGCTCCTTCTGCCAAAATCTTTTTCCCTTGTTGCAGGTTCTCGTTTATAAAATATTCGGTGTCAATTATCTGTAATTTTTTCAATTCCTCTGCGGCCTGCATCCACAACTGTTCGTACTGTGCAAGCGTTTTTTCTTCTATAAGGAAATCCTCTGCCTTGTAACCCAATGATTCTATATGGCGTATGTGCAGGTTTTTCAAAGCATTGTATTTAGCGTCAAAATCTTTTGCGGACAAATCCCCCACTCTCAAACCCGTTCTTGCTATCTTGTCCGTATAAGCCGGTCCTATGCCTTTGAGTGTTGAACCTATTTTGCGGTCGCCTTTTGACTTTTCGTTAGCCGCATCGGTCAGTCTGTGGGTAGGCAATATCAAATGTGCTTTCCTTGAAATCAGAAGATTGTCCTGCGGATTAAAACCTTTGTCCTGCAAAGATTTTATTTCCTGCATGAATATATTGGGTTCTATCAACACTCCGTTGCCTATGACATTGGTTTTGTCCTTGTGGCATATGCCCGAAGGTATGGTACGCAATACATGTTTCATTCCGTTGAATTCAAGCGTATGGCCTGCGTTCGGACCGCCGTTGAACCTTGCTATAATATCATAATGAGGCGTCAGTACGTCCACCACCTTGCCTTTGCCTTCGTCGCCCCATTGCAATCCTAACAATACGTCTATATTATTCATTGTATCTATATGTCTTTTTTATTGAATTTACAAAAATACAATAAAATCTTCAATTTATTCGGATTTTGTCAAAAAATTTTCCCGTCCCTTTTCTTCATCACAGATTGTTGTCAAAAATAATCTCCGCAGGGGCAATGTCTTTCAATTGTTCCATGCCTTGTAAACCGTTGATTTTGGTCACAAAAACAAATTTTTCCACCACAAAACCGTGTTCTTTCAGTGACAAAGCCATCTGTCTGGCAGTGCCTCCCGTTGCCAACACATCGTCAAAAACGGTTATGCGGTTGCTTATCTTTTTGGCGTTGAGCATGTCCGTTTCCCTGTATTGCAACACATCCAATCCGTATTCCTTTTCAATTTCGGCATTGTATACCCTGCCTATAGGAGGCAATTTGCCCGTCTTTCTGAACGGAATCATACATTCCACAGGCGAAACACCGTTCAATACCAATCCGCCGAACAAAAATCCCCTTGCTTCAGCCAACGCAATGACAGGCGTTTGTATGGCTGCGGATAACTCTTTTTGCAGCAACACAATATTACTTTTTGTTTGCAGCAATGGCATAATATCCAAAAAGTTAACGCCTTTAACGGGATAATCCTTCAAAACCGAATCCTTATCTATGTAATCTTTTAACAACAATCTGCACATAATCACCTAACGTTTATCATTTTATACATTCCGATTTATTCCCCGAGATGGAATTTTAACAATTCTTCCATCGGTGCTTTTATTATCTTATCCACTTTCATGCCATATTTCTTTGCAACGGCTTTAAAAACCTCTCTTGCATGATAGCCCACACTGCCTACAACGCTTATAGGCAACAGGTTGTAATCTTTGTATTGTGTAACCTGCATTCGGAAAAATCCGTCAAAAGCTTCTTCAATCAATGCCCTGCAATAAGGATGGTTTTGACGCATTATGGCAAATTTTGCAAACGATGCCAGATAATAGTTCGGCACTTCGCCTTTGTACAAACGGTCTAAAAAGTCCGATTCTTCACCGGGGTTTTCATTGCGGAACTCCTCATGCAAATCTTCTGGGAACTGTCTGCGTAAATAATTCCTCAACACCAACTTACCGATGTTCGTTCCCGCACCTTCGTCGCACAAAACATAGCCCAACGAAGGCAAGTTTTCCGTAATCCTATTGCCGTCGTACAGACACGAATTAGAACCCGTACCCAAGATAGCCGCCACGCCTTTGTTGTGTCCGCATGCTGCACGGGCTGCACCCAACAAATCGTCTTCAATATATATTTTTGTGCCGGGCAGATATTGAGCGAAAACGTCCGTCATCTCTTTCTTTTTCTGCACGGAAGAACAACCGCTTCCGTAAAAATACATCCGTTCAATATCAAAACCCTGAACATTGGGCATAACCTTTTGTTCAATCTCGCCGTGCAACCTTTCGGCCGAAATATTGTAAGGGTTCATTCCCATGGATTGAAACGACGCCTTCACGCCTTGTTTGTCTGCCACGCACCAATCCACTTTCGTTGCCCCGCTGTCCGCCAATAATAACATGATTTCAGTATATTTTTTCCAATCTTTTTATTTCTTCTTTAATTGCATACACAACTTCTTTATTCACAATCTCTTTAGCATTACTGCCTCCTTCCTTTTTGGAAGAAAAAATATAAAATACATTGCCGTTATATTTCTCCGTAAATTTTTTGTGTGTATGCTTTTGAATATTCTTTTCTTTAAAAATTTCCGATAACTGAATACCTTGGTTAACAGGTTTTATCTGTAAGCCTATATAAGATTTGTTAACCTTTATAAAGAAATCAACATTGTAAAGTCTGTCCCACTCATCGCATGCAGGTTCTATTTTGTAATCAGGTATATCTTTTTGTAATTGTCCGTATATGGTTTTTATTTCCGTTGTATAACCGTCATAAGTTCTGTCTATTACAAGCTGTTTTATATAATCTATGCAATCTTGTTCCGTTATTTCTTCAATTTCGGCTTGCAAAACTTCGGTTATCTTCACATACAATATTCTGCCGAGTTCTTCAATTTGCTGCTCGGAACGGACATTTGTATAATAATATTCCCTCCATTGTTCCATAGTTTTGGGAGAACATTCTCTGATTGAAGCGGATGTTGCACCGACATTCCGTTTAAAATTAAGCTGAAAACGGTTAGTCGCATTGTTCAAAATCCATTCTTTTGCCATATTTATGAAATACTTTTTTGAATGTTTAAAAATTTCCCTTTATACTTAAAATCAATAACATCGTCTACATAAGTGAGTCCGTTTTTTATAAGATGGGCATTGATAAAAGTTTTGTTTTCCAAATACAAATAGCACAAAAGGGTGTTATTGTCATCGTATTTAACATTATCGTATCGTAAAAAAACTTTTTTTCCTTTTGTTGCATTAACAAGATAATCAACGGCTTTCTCTGCCTTTGAATCATTTTCTTTTATTCCTAACAATCTAATCATAAGTCCGTTACTCAACAAAAGTTTATTGGGATTTATAACGGATTTCACGGAAAACATTTCTTCCTTTTTTACGCTGTTTTTATCCAATTTGGAACCGAACTGCAATTTCTTTACATCTATTTTATTATTAAACAATAACGGGTCTTTAAATAGATAAGGCAACTTTTTAAATTCTGATTTTAAATCAATAACACTGCTGTCTGTTTCATAATTTACTGCAAAATCAGAATACAATGACAGTTCTCCGACTTTTTTTGCATATATAGATTTAAAGTCCGAATTAATTTCATAACCGATTGAGTTTCTGAAAAGATTTTTTGCAGCCAAAGCCGTTGTACCGCTGCCCATAAAAGGGTCCAATATTGTTTCACCGACAAAAGAAAACATCTTTATCAATCTATGCGGCAATTCTTCGGGAAACATTGCAATGTGACCGTCCTGTTTTACACCGTTGAAATTCCAATGTGACGAAAAATATTTATTCCATTCCTCTTTTGTCATTTCGGATTGCAACTTTTGCTGCTTTGTCACCAAAGGAGCTGTACCCTGTTTTTTAAATATCAAAATGAATTCATAATCAATTTTCATTATTCCGTTACGGGGATACGGAAAACTGCCCATAACCGCACCGCCCCCGGTGGTGTTCATTGTAGTTTGTTTTTGCCAAATAACCGCCCCCATATAATCAAATCCGATTGTTTCGCAAAAACGTATAATCTCTTCCCGTATAGGTATTACTTTATAGCGTCCGTAGTAAACACTGCGTGCAAATTGGTCGCCTATATTAACACACAACCTGCATCCGTCATGCAACACTCTGTAACATTCTTTCCAAACAAGATTTAAATTGTTGATATATTGCTCATACGTATCATTAAATCCTATTTGGTTTTCTGTGCCGTAATCTTTTAATTGCCAATAAGGCGGTGAAGTTACAATTAAATGCACCGACTTGTCGGCTATCAAAGACATTGCCCTGCTGTCACCGTTTACAAGTGTATGTGTCGTTTTCATTTTTTTAATTCCCAAAAAAAATCCCTACTTGCTTATGAAATAGGGATTGAGCAGTTTATTTAATTAATTATTTTTTAATAAATTTATATCTGTTGCATCCGTTTTGGGTATATATCCCCACCGTGTACACACCTCTTTCCAATGAAGAAATGTCTATGCTTTGCGTATTACCCTTTACGTCCAATACTTTCTGTCCCAAAGCGTTGACGATTTTCGCTCTGTCAATTTGTTGCTGCGTTGCTATGCTTATGCTTTCACTTGCAGGGTTAGGATAAACGCTTATCTTAACGTCATTTTCCGTCAAAACCAACGCATTAGTGCCTTTATCACCCGCTTTTATCGCCGTGTTAGGCGTCGATTGATAAGCATATCCGTACAATACGAATTCCATATCGTAATCTGTTTCCAACGAAACTTCAGCCCAACCGTAATACGTATTGTTTCCGTTTTTGAACTTAAATCCTATGAACTGCGGCTCTTCCAAATCCGCCCATTTGGTGTATGTACCTGGCAAATAGAACACGTTGAAATAAGGGCTTCCGTCTTCACAACCGAAAAACGTTGAATTCTCTCCTATCACCGTACCCTGCACAAGCACGTCCACATTGGCATTGTAATCCGCTTGGGTGGATACGACCGCCGTTCCCGGAAGGAAACTTGCAAAGTATATCGCTTCACCTTCTGCACTGTAATTCTGAATCATAAACTCCGCTTCGCCGCCCATGAAGTTGAGTCCGTACTCCATATTCTGCGAACTGACTATCACGGGATTGTTGTTCAAATCGGTGTAAACCACCTGCGACTGTGCAATATTTACCATTGCAAACATTGCCGCTAAAGATAAAAATATTTTCTTCATAACTGTTTAATTTTTTGTTTTTAAATTATTATTACTTATTACTTTAACTGTTTTCTTTTCCTCTTTATGCCGCTGATATTTATATGAATAACAACGGAAATTTTAATAAAAAACAGGTACGGCATAAAGCGATGTATGCCGCACCTGAATAGCACAATGTTAAATAAATTTCAATTCTTTCAATGCTTCTTCAATCTTTTGGAACGTCATCTCCATATCGTTGTCCAAACCAACGGAATAACGTACCAAACCTTCACTCATACCCATTTTCTTTTGTACGTCTTCAGGCACTTCGCTTGACGTTGATTTGCCCGAGCATGAGAACAACGTACGGAAATATCCTAACGATACAGCCAAATAGCCTACGCCTTTTTCCTGCATTTTTTCCATGAATGCGTTTGCACGTTCTGCAGTACCCAAATCTATTGCTATCATTCCGCCGAATCCGAATTGTTCGTTGTATTGTTCAACCATCAATTTGTGGTCAACATGTTCTTCCAATCCAGGATAATTGGCTTTGATGCCTATTTCGTTGAAACGTTTTGCCAAATACATTGCGTTTTCCGAATGTTTTTTCATACGGATGTGCAAGTCGTACAAATTCTTCAATATGCTGGTTGAACGGAACGAATCCAAAACAGGTCCCAACAACATTGCCGTTCCGCAGTTTACGTCTATCAATCCGTTGATAAAGTCCGCATCGCCGCATATAGCACCTGCAACGCAGTCGTTCTTTCCGTTAACGTACTTGGTCATGGAGTAAACAACGATATGAGCTCCCAATCTGTAAGGCGAGAATATCATCGGGGTGAACGTGTTGTCAACAACCAATTTAGCACCGCAACCGTCTGCTATCTTTCTCAATTCCTTTATGTTGGATATTCTCAACAACGGATTGGACATAGTTTCTGTATATATAACTTTGGTGTTAGGTTTGCAAGCTGCTTTGACCTCTTCCAAGTTGGTAGTGTCAACGAACGTAACTTCAACGCCGTATTTAACGATGTAATTCTTTAAGAATGCGAACGTTCCGCCGTAAACTGTCATGGAAGCAACTATATGGTCGCCTGCTTTTGCCAACTCCATCAACGTGCATGTGATAGCTGCCATTCCCGAGCCTGTACACCATGCTGCCTGTGTGCCTTCCATTGCTGCCAATGCTTTGCACAATGCCATGTTTGACGGGTTCCAATGACGTGAATAAAGGAAATATCCTTCGGTTTCGCCGTGGAACGTGTCGGTCATCAATTGTCCTTTAGGAAAACAAAATGTAGCCGAATCATTGATGTTTACGTTTACACCTTTTTCTGATGAAATTTCCTGCACGCTGTTGATAGCCATTGCAGGGTCAAATTTTGTATTATTCATTTTTATATATTTTTTTATTAACGGTTTCTTACTCCGCTTTTTTATACCTTTATATAAAACACATTTTACCGCTGTTTTATTATCTTTTTATGTTAAAAAAAGGTTTTATATTTCAGATTTAAATTATGTTATCTTTTTAGTTTATAATGCTTTATACTTTTGTTAAACTGTTTTATTCTCCCGATGTAAAAGGGCGTTTTAAATAAAATAAAGCGGCATTTTGGCGGATTGTTTTCTGAAAACAATTAATTAATACGACGTTTTTATAAGTTGCCAAGTGCCGCATAATTCTTTAACAGTTCATCGCTCCGCAGACATGGATAACCTGTCCGCTTACATACGAAGCCAAATCGCTTGCCAAAAATACCGCTACCTTTGCCACCTCTTCGGGTTGTCCGCCTCTTCGCATAGGTATGGTTGCTTCCCAAGCCTTGCGTGCCTCTTCGGGTATTTGGGCTGTCATGTCGGTGATGATAAATCCCGGTGCTATGGCGTTGGAACGTATGTTGCGTGAACCCAACTCCTTGGCTATTGATTTGGTAAAACCTATTATTCCCGCCTTTGACGCCGAATAGTTTGACTGTCCTGCGTTTCCGCTTACTCCGACAACGCTTGACATGTTGATTATTGAGCCTGATTTTTGCTTCAACATATATTTCTGCACCGCATGGGTAAGGTTGAACACTGATTTCAAGTTAACGGCAATCACTGCGTCCCAATCTTTTTCGCTCATACGCATAAGCAAATTGTCCTTGGTGATACCGGCGTTGTTAACCAAAATATCTATTCTTCCGAAATCTTCTATCACCTGAGCCACAACTCTTTCGCTGTCCTCAAATGAAGCTGCGTTTGAGGCATATCCTTTGGCTTTTACGCCCAATGCCGTCAACTCTTTTTCGGTATTTTCCATCATCTCATCACGGTTCAAATCCGTGAATGCCACTTGGCATCCTTCTTTTGCATAAGCCAATGCAATGCAGCGGCCTATACCTTTTGACGCTCCCGTAACAAGAGCCACTTTATTCTCAAGTAAATTCATGTTTTTCTTATTTTCAGGTAAATTCATGGTTTCTATATTATTATAGTTCTCCTTTTATTTTTGATTTTAAGAATCTGAACGTAAGCAAAAAGTTGTAAAACGTTGCCTTAACAAAGCCGTAATGTTTTATCATTATACGGTAACGTTCCCTGTTGGATTCGTTCATGCGTTTGGACGATATTCCGCCTTCAAGGAATTTGACATAAGTCCTTGTGGAGTGACGCATAAGCGTAGGGTCTGCTTTTTCTATTGCGGACAAAAGCCAATCGTAATCCGCACAAATCTTGTAACGTGTGTCGTAATGTTTGGTAAGGCTTTTCTTAACTATCGCAGCCTGATGGCAGACAAGCATTCCACATTTGAAAGAATCCGCTGTAAGATGGTGAGGCGGTTTAAGCCTGCGGCTGCCTTTGGTATGACCGCTTTTATCAATAATCTTTGTTTGTCCGTAATATATATCCTGCAAAATATAAGAAGAATCCATCACTTTGAACAATGTGTTGCTGTGAGGTATACGGTCGCCTGCATTCAAAAACCATACATATTCGCCAGTTGCCATGTCCAAACCTTTGTTCATCGCAAAGTATAGTCCGCGGTCGGGTTCGGAAACGAATTTGCTCACTGCGTCACGGTTTTGTTCTATTATCTCTTTGGTTCCGTCGGTTGACGCTCCGTCTACGACTATGTACTCTATGTTTTCGTAAATCTGGTTACGGACGGAATTTATAGTTGCTTCTATTGTGTCTTTTGCATTGTAACAAACTGTTATTATTGATACTAACGGTTGCCTCATAGTTTTGGTCTTTATTTTATACTTATCCGCTGGCGTGTATAGTGTTTATCCGCAGCGTTTTACTCAATTTATTGTGCAAAGATAATAAAATAATGTGAATATCCTCTTTATTTTTGTGTATTTATTGAAAATTTTTTGTACATTTAAGTTCAGTTTATTTTGCCGAACGTTCATAATCAGGCATTTCGCCATGTTCTTTGCAACAGTTGTCACACATATTGCAATTTTGCATTGTCTGTGAAAAATATTCTTTTATCACTTTCCACCTGCACTTTCCGCCCAACAACCACTGTGTCATCTGTTTGGATTTCTCAAGGCATGCTTTCTTTGGTATGTCGTACATCTTTTGCGACAACATTCCCAGGGTTGTAAACGGACGGTCCTTGCAAAACACCACGTAATCGCCCGTAATCTTGGGTTGGTAAGATATTATGTTTTTCTGCGAAAGCATTTTCAAATCTTTTTCCGTCTGTGCCACAGTGGTATAACCGTGCCGTGCCATGACGGTTTCGTTGATAAACACTTCCTCGCTGCGTATCTCGGGGTACATTCGCAACAAAACTTCAAACACATACCAATATTGGTCGTATTGCTGGACAAAAGCGTTCAACTGCCCGTTGCTTACCAATATCCTAACCGTACTCTGCGGGTTGGCGTCGCGTCCGAAATTCACCCAACCGTCGTTTTTCAACACCTTCAACGCACTTCTGACCACTATATCTTTCTCGCGGGCGGAGCGTACCAAGGCATCAAAATCAAATTCCGCTTTCACTCCCCTGCCGCTTCCCATTGAGATGTGATACTGATTGCAAAGCAAAAGATAAACCTTGCTCACAACATCTCTTTCGGGGTATGCCCCTGCCGAGCGTACGGCGTGCAGAAAGACGTCGTCCTGATTGTAAAGCACTATGCTGTACGAAGGCTTGCCGTCACGTCCCGCACGGCCTGCCTGCTGGTAGTAATCTTCTATGTTGGCGGGTATGTCGTAATGGATAACATACCTTACGTCAGGCTTGTTTATACCCATTCCGAAGGCAGTTGTTGCAACAATTACCTGCACTTTGCCGTTAACCCACATATCCTGCACTTTTTGTCTTTTATAAGGCGTCATCATGGCGTGGTATGCTTCGGCAGATATGTTGTAAGTGCCGTTCAACCTGCGGGCAACCAACTCCGTATCAGCCCGTTTCAGACAATAAACTATTCCGCTGCCGCCTTCAAACCGTTTTTCATTGGTTTTTATAAACCGTGCTATGTATTCTTCTTTGCCCGAACACTCTTCGGTGCGGATAAAAATGTTTTTTCTGAAAAAATCGCCCGTATAAACGGCGGGATTTTTCATCTGCATGACGCTGATTATATCCTGTCTTACCTGCAATGTAGCCGTTGCCGTCAGAGCCAACACCGTTATACCGGGCAACAGTTCTTTGATTATGCCCAAACGGCTGTATGACGGACGGAAATCATGCCCCCACTGCGATATGCAATGGGCTTCGTCCACGACAACCAATGACAGTTTCAAACTGCGTAAATGATAATGAAAGTCAGTGTTGGTAATCCTTTCGGCCGAAACGAAAAGAAATTTCGCCCTGCCTTGATAGCATTGGTTCAATGCCGAAGAGTTTTTGTCCGAACCCTGAAACGAGTTGACAGTCACGGCTTTTATGCCTGCTTTGGCTAAATTGTCTATCTGGTCTTTGATAAGCGAAATCAACGGTTCCACTACCAGACAGATGCCTTGCTGCATCATGGCAGGCACTTGGTATATAATGCTTTTGCCCGCACCCGTAGGCAATACCGCCAAGGTGTCTTTTTTGTTCAAAACCGAGGATATGATTTCCTCCTGATTGTTACGGAAAGAATCATATCCCCAATATTTTTTCAGTATTTCCCTGCTTGAAAGCAATGTAGTAATGAATAAAAAACGTCAGAACGGCGAAACAAAGTCTTTGAAACTTATGTTCTTTGTGTCTTTTTCCGATATGACGGGGTTGTCAGCATGCCAATCAATGTTCAAATCCTTATCGTTCCACATTATTCCCCCTTCGCTTTGTTTGTTGTAAAACTCCGAACACTTGTAAGCAAACACCGTGTTGTCTTCCAACGTCAGAAATCCGTGTGCAAAACCTTTGGGAATGTAAAGCATGTGTTTGTTTTCACCGCTCAACACGGCTGCAAAATGTTTTCCGTACGTAGGGGAATCTTTTCTCAAATCAACAGCCACGTCATACACCGCACCGCTGACAACCCGCACCAATTTGTCCTGTGCATAAGGAGGCTTTTGGAAATGCAGTCCCCGCAACACATTCTTTGAACTCATGCTTTCGTTGTCCTGTACGAATACGGTGTCTATGCCCATGTCTTTGAATTTGCGTAAACTGTACGCTTCAAAGAAATAACCCCTTTTGTCGCCGAAAACATCGGGTATGATTACCTTCAACCCTTCAATAAACGTCTGCTTTACTTCCATTTTGTAATGCGTTTTTATTGCATTGCAGCCAAGGCTTCCATAACGCCTTCGCTCATCGTAGGGTGAGGATGTACGGCGGACAGTATTTGTTTGACCGTCAAATTGTTCTGTCTTGCCACAACTATTTCTTCTATCATCTCGGTAACGTTGTCGCCTATCATTGAACAACCCAATATTTTGTCCGTAGCCCTGTCAGCCACTATTTTTACAAAACCGTCGCGGTTGCCCGCAGCCGTAGCCTTACCCGAAGCCATGAACATGAATTTGCCCGTCTTAACGTCAAAGCCCTGCTCTTTGGCTTTGTCTTCGGTCAAACCCACCGATGCTATCTCGGGCGTTGTATACGTACAACCCGGAATGTTTGAATAATCTATCTTTTGAGGGTCTTTGCCCAATATGTTTTCAACGCAAACCGTTGCTTCCGCACTTGCCACATGTGCCAACGCCGGACCGTGTACTATGTCGCCTATTGCGTACACGCCCTGAACGTTTGTACGGTAATAATCGTCAACAATCACCTTGCCTTTTTCCGTTTGAATGCCTGCCTGTTCCAATCCCAAGCCCTGCAAATTGGTCTGAACGCCCACTGCCGACAAAACCACGTCGCACTCAACCGTTTCGGTCTTTTTGCCGCTTAACGTCACAACGCATTTGCCGTCCTTTACGTCAACCTTTTCAACCGATGTGGAGGTGTAGACTTTCATTCCGTTTTTCTTAAAACAACGCTGCAACGTAGAAGCCGTTTCCTTGTCTTCGTTAGGAACTATCGTCGGCATAAACTCAACCAACGTCACCTGCGTTCCTATGCTTTGGTAAAAATGTGCGAACTCGCTTCCTATGGCACCCGAACCCACAACGACCATGCTCTTGGGCTGTTGTTCCAAGGTCATAGCCTGACGGTAACCTATTATATACTTTCCGTCCTGCGGCAAGGAGGGCAACTGACGGCTTGAAGCACCTACGGCAAGGATTATGTGTTCCGCAGAGAACAACTGTTTTTCGCCGCTTTCGGTCATCACTTCCACTTTTTTGTCCGCAGTCAACGAAGCCGTACCTTTCAACACCTGAACACCGCTTTTGTTCATCAAAAACTCCACGCCTTTGTTCATCATGTCAGCCACGTTCCTTGAACGCTGCACCATTTTATTGAAATCCGGTTTTACTTCTCCCGCAATGCTTACGCCGTATTCTTCGGCTTTTGCGGCATAATGGTATGCCTGTGCCGATTTCAACAGGGCTTTGGTCGGTATACAACCCCAATTCAAGCATATTCCGCCCAATCTTTCCCTTTCAACCAACAATGTTTTCTTGCCTGCTTTGGCTGCTTTTTCTGCTGCAACATATCCTCCCGGACCTGCACCTATTACTATTATATCGTAATCCATATGAAATTAAGTTTTTATATTCTGAATCCCAAAAAATCTTTTCTGAATGCAAATTTACGAAAATTATTTTTATCCGCCTCAAAAGGCTTGTTTTTATCCTTGGCAACGTATATTTTGTACTCTTTTTTGCCCCAATCGTGCGTCATATCTATTAACAACTGTTCAGCACGCCGTTTCATATTGGGTGCCGTGTACACTTCGTCCACTTTGGAATGAAAATCCAAAACACAATGACCCGCTATATGTTTAAGTGAATGCGGCAAATAAATCTTTTTCAACCTTTTGCACGAAAACAAAGAGTACCTTTCCATCCTCTCCGTTCCCTCGGGAATGACAAACCTTGTACCCCTTGTAAAACACTCGCACAAGGTCTTTCTGTCCGGCGTATACAACGCCCGTTTGTAATACACATATCTATCGGTCTTACAGGTCAAATGCATTACATTGTCACGGGAAAAGGCAGGGAATTCTATCTTTTCCAACGTTGAAACCAACACTACGTTATCCAATTTCTTGCAACCGCTGAACGCCCAGCTTTCTATCAGCTTCAGCCCGTGGTTCATGTCTATTTTTTCCAACTCTTCGCTGTGGTAAAACGCACCCCTGCCTATCACTTCAACTGAATCGGGCAAAGAGATGTGTTTCAATATGATAACACCCATAAACGCCGCTTCGCATATAACCTTTACGCCGTCTTTCACTCTGTAATCGCTCTGCGTCAAATGCCTTGCACTCAACAGCCTCAAGCCATCCTTTGAGTACTCAACGCCATAACTGTCCGTAACACTGTTTTCTTTTTCGCTTTTGTCAACGCTTGTAACCCATTTTTCCATATTGCAAAGTTACGTATTTTTTCTTTGTTTTCTGCACAAAACGCCGTAAAAAACAAAAACACGCAATAGGTTTTTGCCCTTGCGTGCTTATATTATATAATAAAGATGAAAATTTAAAAGAAAAACGTCACCCCTGCCTCAAAAATATTCATACGGAACGGTTTTTCGTCAAGTCTCGGGTAACTTTTGTCCCACGGATATTCCGCATTTTCGCTCATGCTCCAACGGTACTGCAACAAAAACTGCATCTTGTGCGAAGCCCTTACCTCAAAGCCCGTACGCAAAAGCAAATACGGAGTAAAAATGTCCTTGCTTATGTAATCTTCGTCAACCGAAAGGTTAAACATTCCGCTGAATCCCGCACCCGTTATCAACGAAGTGTTACCCAATATGTTAAACTTGTAATCGGCATACAACGGCACATCTATGTCGTGCATGTACAGTTTAGTTACCGCAGCGGTTTTTCCTGCCTGCAAAGCACTGTATGTCAATCTGTATGTCAACCCCGTACCCAAATTAAAATGACTGTTGATATTATATTGGTAAACAAACGAAAAGTTATTGAGCGTTTGCCGTCATTGACGCCGTCAAAAACACAGCAACCGCTGCCCACATCATTGTTTTTACTCTTTTCATACTTTTTTCCTCCAGTTTTTTTTTACTTTTTAATTATTAATAAATCATCAATCCGCAGAAAAAACTTTTTCTCCTCATTTTTTTATCTTTTCCGCCCTGCAAAAGTAGCAAAAAAATCCCCCCCCCCAAAGAAAATTTTAATTTTTTGCAGTTTTTAACATTAAAATACTATAAAACAACGGATTAATTTTTACACATTACATTTTTATGAGGCACTTTTCTTGAAATTTTACATTTTTATGAGGCACTTTTCTTGAAATTTCACATTTTTATGAGGCACTTTTTTCGGAATTTTACATTTTTATGAGGCACTTTTTTCGGAATTTTACATTTTTATGAGGCACTTTTCAATAAAAAAGGCGGCATATTATTCAAAATATGCCGCTGCAAAACATCATCTTTTCAGTAGATAATCTGACTTAAAATACCTAATTACCCAAATTTATCAGTATATAGATACAAAATCCTAACAGCAAGTAGGTTAACACTACAAAAAATATGAAAACCATTTCTTTGTTAAAATTGGGATTAGACATGTTTTATCTTGCTTAAGTCCTTGTATTCCAACGATGCTTTCTTCAACTGACGGTAAAAGTTGCGGGACGGGAAGAACCTGCACGCCACTCTTTTAACTATCGAAGCGTCAACGTCTTCGCTGTTTTTCACTGCTTTGCTGTGGATTGCGGGAATGAACGCTCCCAAGGTGCCGAATTTCACCGCCGAACCCTCCATAACATGGTTGGCAACATGGATTTCAAAGGCTTTCAAGGCTGCCATCACATCGGGGTAAGCCAAGGTCGTTGCATGCGATATCTCCTGTGCCACAGTGTCCAACGAAGTGTCAGGGGCGCGGTAAATCTTCGCTACATACATGTCCGTTTTAGTGCCGTCTATCTTCAGACTGCGTTTTGCTTTTACAAAGTTTATCATAATAATTGGGTGTGTCCTGTTATCCTCTTTCACCTGAGTTCTTTTTTTTTAATTGATTAATAATTAATTGTTTGTTTGTTAAAAAATTTATTTAATAAAACCGGTTTTTTTTATTTCTTTTTTTTATTTCTTCTCTCTTCCTCTTACTCTCTTACCTACCTTTTCCAGTATTCCCTCTTCCTCTTTTTATACTGTTTTTATCACTCTTGTTACTTCCTTTTTTGCCCTCTTTTTTACTCCCTTTTCATGCTAAAGTAAAACTTTAACTCTCACCGCCAATCCCCCTCACTTTGTTTTACTTTTCATATTGCAAAATTACAAAAAATCTACGACATAACAACCGTTTTTTACTTCTTTTTTTTATTATTTTTTATTTTTTCAAAAACGGTTATCACTCCGTATAACACAAAGATATTCAACGCAATATCACCTAACCGAACACAACTCCGACCCTATCTGATGAAACCCGGTCAGAAAAAAAAAGACAATGCTTCGGTTGTATACGAAAATTCCATCGTATAATCACCCTTTTCAAAAGGCAACTGCTCGCCGTCCACAGAAAGCGTATCTAAATAAAAATCAACAGCTTGTATAAACTCCTGCTTTGCTTGTTCCGCCGTTTTGGCAGTGGCATAACAGCCCGCAACACTATCGCTTTGAACGCAAAAATTCTTACCCGAATGGGAAATCAACGCATTTATAATCTTTTTCATAATCCCCAAAGCATGCAAAATTATTAATTTTTCCGACACCAACCCAATTTTTTACTCATTTTTTCAGTTTATTTTTTATTTTTTTTCATTTTTTATGTATTTTTGCAAATTCAATATAAAAATATACATGAAATACACCGAATTGCACCGACTGATAGTAAAAGCAGGATGGAAATTCCTATACGCAAGAGGAAGCCACTATTTTTACGAAAAAGACGGAGTAAAAAGTGAACCCGTACCGTATCACGGCAGCAAAGAAATAAGCGAGCCGATACGCAAAAAGATAATGAAAAACCTAAATATAAGATAACTTTATGAAACATAATGTAACATTAATTGTATCAGGCAATAAAGACCAATACAGCATATATGCCGAAGACGAAAACCTTTACGTTTTCGGCGTGGGCGACACGTTGGAAGAGGCTTACAACGACATGCTGACAACCGTAAGCGAAACCTCCGTACTCAGCCCGCAGCTGCAAAACCCTTACCCCGATTGGTTTTTGAACGGCGATTACACCTTTTCCTACAAGTTTGACAATGCAGGATTGCAACAAAGGCTTCAAAGCCAATTCTCACCCCACTTGCAAACCGTTTAATCGCCGTAAAAAAAGACCGCAAATAACCGAAATCCTTTTCAGAAAACAATTTTTTCTTTTCTGAAAAGGATTTTTTCTTTTCTGAATCTATTTTTATCCGTTTTTTATTTTTTTTCCACGTTTTTTAGATGGCACATATCTGGCACACTTCTATTTTTTATAAACAGTTATTTTTCAATTATTTATATAAAGTGGCACACATTGACACACTATTTCTATATAAATCTATTTTGATAAAAAATCTTTAATAGAAAATAAGTGTGTCAATGTGTGCCATGTGTGCCACTGTATTGTAACTAACTATGAATTAGATATTTTGAAACATCTCAAATGTCTACCGTTAACACGGTAAAAACCTTCCTTCAGTTTCGGATAGGCACGCAAAATGTTCTTGATACGAATGGCATCGGCCCGGGTCATAGTGCCGATATTGCGTTCAAATTTCAATTTAAAAATGTCGGAAGCGGTGAAATGCGAGTCGGGATTGTACGCCAAACGGCTGTCAACAAACGCCGTAACCTCGTCAGTCCAAGGGTCTTGGGTTTCGTGTTGCTCTTGTTTAATCTTGGCCGTATGCCAGAAATTCGGGTTGCGGTCAAACAACGGCTCGTTCATCACCTCGCTGTAATGGTAAGCCTCCGCCCACAGTTTGTCAACCAACTGATAATTAAACTCTTCATAGATATTTTTCGTCGCTTTTTCAATATGCGTTTCCACAATCCAAAAGCGGCGGTTGCCCGATTTGTCGGTCAAAAACTCGGTTTCGTTGGTTGTTCCGATAAACACGCAACGCCGCGGAAACGACACTGTATTAGCCCTGTACGCCAGCCTCACCTTGTCCGATTGGGCGGTGATAAAACTCTTCAACTTGTTGATGTCGGCCTTGTGCATGCCCGCCAATTCGCCGAACTCCACTATCCAATTGCCTATAATCTGCTCGGCGTTTTGTTTGCTGTCGTTGCTGATGACAAAACCGTCGTCAAACCATTCGTTACTGCGTGCTAAACGTCTGGCAAAAAGGCTTTTGCCTATGCCCTGCTCACCTACAATTATAGGTACATAGTCCCATTTCACGCCCGGATGGAAAGTACGTTTGACCGCAGCGACCATCATCTTACGCAGCACCAGCGAGTGATACGAACAGTCCTCGCAGCCGAAAAAATCCCTGAACACATCCTTGATACGTTCGGTGCCGTCCCATTTTTCCAAGCCCAAAAGGTAGTCCTCAACGGGCGAAAACCTCTGATTGTCACTCACTATCAGCACCGCATCGTCAAGGTTGGACTTGGACACAAGGAAATACGTGTCCTGCATGTACTTACGCAAGTTGGCGGCGTCGGCGTCGCAATACTCGCGGTTGACTTCGTTGTTCCACGGCAAAGGGTTGGCGATGACTATTTTCTGCGACAGTTCGTTGTAACGGAAACTTTCCTTGAACCACATGTAGTTTTGCAACACGGTGACGAAATTGTTGATACTGTTCACCGTCTTTCCGCCCGATTTTTCAAGCATGGCGGCAATTTGTTCTTTGTCTTTCATTGTTTTGAAATCTGTTTTTAAAACGTTAATAATTAAATATTTACCGCTATATCAAGCGATTGTCTTTTATCCATTGCAAAGTCCTTGGTTTGTCGCCCGCAAACCTGTGAATGCACAGCAAATCAAAGGGCGAATGCGAACGGTTGTCTGCCAAAGGGTCGGAATTGTTGTGATGGGAATAGAACTTTCCGTCTGACAAAATGACAGCACCTGCCTGCGAATTGCTTGATTTATAGGCATAACGCTTGTGCGATTGTTTTTTGTAAACGTCCGCAAGCCATGTGTCCAGCACATACTCGGCACTGTACATAGTGTTAAATTTTTCAATCGTGCCTTGGTGGGAATACATGTCAATATATTGCCTGCGGGCAGAAGCGTCAACGGGTTTTTGCATAGGCTTTGCCGTATTGTTATCAGATGATTGATAATACGTTGCAATATTTAAATCATCTTTTACTTCAAACACATTGCCCGTCATTCTGAACAGCGAGAAAAATTCTCCGTACACGCATTTGACGGGGTTGAACAACATCTGACAGGGGTTAATGCTGGCTTTGACGTCAATGGCAAAATCTTCACAGCGGCTTATGCCCAAGCGGTGCATCAACTGAAAAAAGGCTTCCTTGGCCATATCCACGCCGACGGGACGGAGAACGGGGAACAGCACATGCACCTTACGCATTCCGTCTTTAAAGTCCGATGCCGACGAAGCCATGATAAAATCCAAACCGCTTGCAAAACAACGCTTTATCAACTGATAAAACTTCACCTGACTCACTCCGTCAACGTCCGCCTTGAGCATTGTCACGGCCTGAAGGTCGGTCAGTTTCGGACGTTTTACTTGGTTAACATCCTTGGGCAGAGCAAAAATCAACGCACCCGCAGCACCCTTTTCTTCGGTGTCGGCAGGTACGGTGAGTTTTTTGACCAAGGTTTCAAAGGTTGCAGTGCAAGGCATAACCGTCACGGCGTTAACGCTTTGCAGAAATAAAAATTGTATCTTCATAATGTGTAAACGATTTTTGTTAGTGAGGGCAAAAATACTGCAATTACACTTTATGAAAACGTTTTAACTAACAGATTTTTAAATATTTATATGTATTATCAAGGGCGTTTTACACCGTATCTTTACACTTTACCGCCTTGCGGACGTAAAGATAAAAACCTTAGTTTGCTTTACAGCGATTATCCCTGTGATACGTATAGGGATGAACATGCTTTAAGGTTTTGAAATACAGAAAGTTTTAACGAAATTGGAATGAATCCTCAACCCCATGTTGCATATGCACGGAAAGCCCGTCTTTTTTATGCTTTTCTTTCTTTGGGCAAGGGTGTCAATGCCTTTGGCGAAGTTTTTGACAAAGACGTATTTGCGTTGAACGGGGTTGTAATAGCGGAAAATCTGCATGCGTTCAAGCCTTACGAAGATGTTTTGCCGCAAAAACAGTCCGTAATGTTGAAAAAGCAACACAATTTGTTGTGCTTCAACCTTTTTGCTTACCGTTATGCAGCCCGCATGCGAGGAATGCACCAAGTTTCCGGGCGAAAGCAAATTTTCCAATGCCGTTATGTTGCACTCAATCCAACCCCCTTCCGCAGCGTTTGAGGGAGTTTTCTCAAAGCATTTCATCATCTGCGGTGCAAAACGGCGTAAATCAATGTGTTGCTGACTGTCGTCATATGCCGTAACCGAACACTCCGTCAGAGGTTCTTGCAGAGCAGGGCGGACTATGGCCGCATACCTGTCTTGGATTTTATCTGTATGAATGTCAGGCATATTACGAAGATTGAAAAAGTACCCTCCGTTTGTTTGAAGAGGGTACCAAGCATTTAAAATTCAGAAAATTATAAAAAAATTTAATTACGCCCTACTTTGAAATTTGCTCAAGCACTTTGGCAGTGTACTGTTTTTCAATCTCACAGGCCTTGTCAACCAATTGCTGTGCGTGGGCAAACATTCCGTCGCATGCACTTTTGTCCTGCAATCCTGCAAGGTTTATCTTCATGTTCATAAACGCACCGATACATGCAGCTTTTGCACAAAGTATTCCTACCGCTGCGTCGGTAACAGAGTTAGGATTGCCCGTTTCAATCATCTTTATGCAGATGTCAAAGCAGTCAAAACTTCTTTGCAACGTACGGTAAGGTACTGATATTGCGTACAATGTAGCCTCTTCTATAGCACGGCTGCGTGCAAGTTTTTCTTCGTCGGTCTTTTTAGGCAAAGAAAATGCGTTGAACAGTACGTTGAATGCGTTAGTATCTTCGTCAACCAATGCAATCAACTCATCTTTAAGCTTTTGTCCTTGCTCGGCAACGTCCGAAAACTCTTTCCATCTGTCGTCCCATCCCGCTTTGTGCGAAGAAAGGTTGGCAACCATCGTTGCAAGCGATGCCGACAACGCTCCGCAATAAGCCGAGATACTTCCTCCTCCGGGTGCAGGGCTTTCGCTTGCCGTTTCGTCGGCAAAGGCTTTGCAGGTCATGTCCACAAGTTTCTTTTTGCTGCGGTCTTCTATCAGATATTCAATGACTTTCTCTTCAGGTTTGAACGGTTTCAAGTCGTCCAATCCCATGGATTTAACGGCTATCTTTATCAGTTCCTCTTCGCTTACGCCCAACGAACGCTTTTGTTTAGCCAAGTAATATTTACCCGCGTCAATCAAAGTCTTTTTCGGTAACAAGCCCACAACTTCAACGCCCGTAACCCTTACGCCTCTTGCCTGAGCCTTGTTGCAAACTTCGTCAAAGCAAACATGCAACGGCGTCTGTGTGGCGTTGGTGATGTTCATTGATACCTGTGCTATGCCGTATTCCTCTATGTACCAGCCTATAGCCTTGGTTCCTTTAAGCGTTCCCGGTATCCAAATCTTCTTTCCGTTTTCGTCCAAAACGGGTTTGCCGTTAGGTTTGCCGCCCTCACGTTTAGGACGTCCTTTTTCCCTTACGTCAAAAGCTATGGCGTTGGCCCTGCGGGTTGAAGTGGTGTTCAGATTGTAGTTAACGGCCAACAAGAAATCTCTTGCTCCCACTGCCGTTGCACCGCTTTTGGCAACCTGTTCGCTCCATTGCGTAGGTCCGAAATCAGGCTTTTGTCCCTCTTTTCCCAAACGGTCTTTCAAGGCTTCGTATTCTCCGCTTCTACATACTGCAAGGTTCTTTCTTTCAGGCGTAAACGCCGCACTTTCGTAGCAATACACAGGTATGTTCAACTCTTCGGCTATACGTTTGCCAAGTTTTCTTGCTAACTCCATAACCTCTTCCATAGTTATGTTGGCAACGGGTATCAACGGGCATACGTCCGTAGCACCGAAACGCGGGTGGTCGCCGTGATGGCCGCGCATGTCTATAAGTTCCTGTGCTTTTTTCACAACCAAAAACGCACTTTGGCATACCTGCTCGGGTTCACCCACAAAGGTTATAACCGTACGGTTGGTTGTCTTGCCCGGGTCTACGTCCAACAGTTTGACACCCTCTACTTTTTCTATCTCTTCAACCACTTGGTTGATTATATTCTGATTTCTGCCCTCCGATATATTAGGCACGCATTCAATAATCTGTTTCATGTTTTAGATATGTAATGTTTTTGTTTAATTGTCTTTACCAATAACGCTGAATATCAATCAATCTGACGCCGTCCAACCATACAGCCAAACATCCTACTATGCCTTGGTTTACGCTGCGTTGGCGTACGGGTTGCAATGTTTTGTCGTCAACCAAAAGGAAATATTCCAATTCAAAGTCTTTGTATTTGTCAAACTCGTGTTCAACAAAGGATTTGATT
Organism: Bacteroidales bacterium; assembly: GCA_017934545.1. GTDB lineage: Bacteria > Bacteroidota > Bacteroidia > Bacteroidales > P3 > Scybalousia_A. The sequence goes on along the minus strand of JAGBJI010000008.1, from coordinate 126,005 downwards.
TGGCTTAAACTCAACGCATCTTTCTGTTCAAAGGATTTGGTCAAAATGTAGTGTATCTTCGGAGCCATAAGCCGTGCCTGCGGGCTTAACCTGCGGTTGCGTGACGAGGCTGCAAGTCCGTCGCTTTCACGGTATATAGGGCATGCAACTATCTCAACGGGGCTTTGCATTTGGCTGACCATGTCGCGTATGATGGCAATCTGTTGGAAATCTTTTTCGCCGAAGTATGCCCTGTCGGGCATTATCCATTTGAACAGACGCGACACTATGTTTGCCACGCCCGAGAAATGTCCGGGGCGTTGTTTGCCCTCCATCACCTGTTCCAATTGGCCGAAATGCCATGTTTCAACTTCCTGTCCCTGATACACTTCCTCGGCTGAAGGAACGAACACTGCGTCGCATCCGCATGTTTCCAACATCTGCAAATCCTGCTCTTCGCTGCGGGGATATTTTTCCAAGTCTTCGGGGTTGTTGAACTGAACGGGGTTGACAAAAACGCTGGCAATAAATATGTCGTTTTCCTTTCTTGCCCGCTCAAACAAGGATTTGTGACCCTCGTGCAAGGCTCCCATCGTAGGAACCAATCCTATGGTTTTGTTTTGTTGTTTGAATTCGTTTACAGCTTGTGTTAACTGATTGATTGTTCTACAAATATTCATTTAATTACAGTATATTTTTGCAATCTTTTTTACTAATCAACGTCCTCGTAATCGGTATAATTCTTTTGTTGAGGGTCGTCATTGAAAGGGTCTGAATCAAAACGGTTGGAAGAGTCCGCATTGTTATAGTTATTTTTCTGACTTTCACCGCCATTGGATAGGTCTTTTTGATTAAAGATATCGTCCCTGAGCCTTTTTACATGGGTCGGAATGCCCAAAAGGAAACTTAAAAACGTCACTATTATGGAGAAAAAGAACGCATTCCAAAAGCCGTTTACCACAAAATGAGGCGAAAGCAACCAACTTGTCAAAAGAACTATTATAGCGTTGATTACCAACATAAAAATGCCTAAAGTGGATACAACCAACGGCATGGAAATCCATGACAGTACGGGACGCAAAAATGCGTTGAGCAAACTGATTATCAGTGCGGCAAGCAGTGCATAAAGCGGTCCGCCCTCTATTTTGACCAACGCCGTAAAAGAAACTATCCAAATGGAAATGGTCAGAATGATTATTTTGACCCAAAAATCTCTGTCCGTCAAATCGAACTTATTGCCCGAATTAATTTTGAATACACTCATATTTTTAATCTATTTTTTCGGTTAAAAAAAACAATTTGCAAAAGTATACAATTTTTTTCAAACAACAAAGCATAATACTTTAATTCAGAAAATAATTTTTTGTTTTCAGAAAACAATTTTTTCTTTTCTGAAAAGGATTTTTAATACGGCCGCATATACTACCCCGTTTTTACGGTAAATCTTTAATTATAAAAAAGAAAAAAATAGGAAGTTTAAGAAATTTCGGAATAATCGGTGATGACTTTATGGGCGGTGATGTATTGCTTTAGCAAACGGTTGTTTTCATCCTGTAACATAGGGTCTTTGTCCAAAACAAACTGTGCCAAATCCCTTGCCGTACGCACCAATGGTTCGTCCTTGACGATGTCCGCTATCTTCAAATCCAAGACACCCGATTGCTGCGTTCCCGCTATATCGCCCGGACCACGCAGGGCAAGGTCTTCCTGTGCCAAGACAAATCCGTCGTTGGTCTGACACATTATCTCTATACGCCGTTTGGAATCCTGACTCAAATTGTCCTTGGTCATAAGTATACAATACGATTTATCGCTTCCCCTGCCCACTCTGCCGCGAAGTTGGTGCAATTGGCTCAAACCGAAACGTTCGGCGTTTTGGATAACCATCACCGAAGCATTGGGAACATTGACCCCGACTTCTATCACGGTGGTTGACACCATTATATTGGTTATGCCCTTGACAAAGCGTTCCATCTCGTATTCTTTCTGTTCGGATTTCATCTTGCCGTGGACAATACTTATCTGATAGTCAGGCAATGGAAACTGTTGTACGATATGGTCGTAACCGTCGTTCAAATCCTTTAAGTCCAATTTCTCACTCTCTTCAATCAACGGGTAAACAACGTATATCTGGCGTCCCTGTGCTATTTGGGTACGCATAAAATCGTAAACTTTAAGTATTGATGCGTCGGTCAAATGCACCGTGCTGACGGGTTTTCTGCCCGGAGGCAATTGGTCAATAACGCTGCAATCCAAATCGCCGTAGACCGTCATAGCCAAAGTACGAGGTATAGGCGTTGCGGTCATGACCAAGATATGCGGAAGTCTGCCCTTGCTTTTTTCCCACATCTTGCGGCGTTGCTCCACTCCGAAACGGTGCTGTTCGTCAATGACTGCAAAACCGAGATTTGCAAATTGTACCGCAGATTCAAGCACGGCATGCGTTCCGACCAATATGTCTATAGCCCCCTCCTGCAAGTTGGACAAAAGGTTTTTGCGGGCTTTGCCCTTGATTTCCGAAGTCAACAGTGCAACCTGTACGTTCAGCCCTTTTAAAAACTCTGTCAAAGAGTTGCAATGCTGCTTGGCCAATATTTCAGTCGGAGCCACCAACGCACATTGGTAACCGTTGTCAACGGCGATAAGCATACACATCAAGGCAACCAATGTCTTGCCCGACCCTACGTCGCCCTGAAGCAAACGGTTCATCTGACGTCCCGAACGCATGTCCGAGCGTATCTCCTTGATGACCCGTTTTTGTGCATCGGTAAGCGGAAAAGGCAGGTTTTTATTGTAAAAATCATTGAACTTATCCCCTACTTTTGCCATCACAAAACCATCGGATTTGACCTTACGGTAAGTTTTCTGCATTTGATGGACCAACTGCATGAAAAACAGTTCCTCAAACTTCAGACGGTATTGTGCTTTGGCCAACATCTGCATGTTTTGCGGATAGTGGATGTTCTCCAACGCCTGTTGCAATGATATGAGTTTGTAGTGGTTGACTATGTATTCGGGCAGCGTTTCGGATATATGGCCGTGCATTTGGCGGATAAGCGTAAGGGTAAGCGAAGCCATGGCACGCGAAGAAAGAAAAGAGTTTTTCATCTTTTCGGTCGTGTTGTACAAAGGCAGAAACTCCGTGTCGTGCATTGAGGTATAGACCGAAAGCAATTCGGTTTCGGGGTGTACGAAATTAAAACCGTTGTTAAACATTGAGGGCTTGCCGAAAACCACATATTGCTGTCCGATGTTCAGTTTGTCGTAAATCCATTTCAAACCCGAGAAATATATCAACTCAATTCTGCCCGTATCATCGGCGAATCCCACCACCAAACGCTTGCTTTTGCCGTTTGACACCGTCTGTTTGTCAACAACTTTGCCCCTTATTTGAATGTAAACCTTGTCGCTGTTGATTTCGCTGATTTTAACGTATTGGCTGCGGTCTATATAGCGGTAGGGAAAATAGTAAAGCAAATCCTTATAGGAAACAATCCCCGCCTCCTTTTGCAGCAATGCGGCACGTTTGTCGCCCACTTTGCTTAAGAATTTGATATTCGTATAGATTAATCCGTCTTCCATGCCTTTACGGATTGCAAAATTAGAAAAATTTTCGGTTTTATGCTTTGCCGATTGAAATATTTTAACTACTTTTGCAAGTCTAACATTAATCAAGGATTATAAACTAATAAAAACATACATACCATGAGCAAAAGAATAAATGTAGAGCAGGCTGCCTCTATGATTAAAGACGGAATGTCGGTGATGGTCGGCGGATTTTTGGGTTCGGGTTCGGCTTGTAAAATAATTGAACAACTGGTTAAAAATCAGGTAAAAGACTTGACAATCATATGCAACGACACATCGTTCGTTGAATACGGAAGCGGATTGTTGGTTGCCAACGGTTGCGTGAAAAAAGTCATAGCTTCGCACATAGGAACCAATCCCGTAACGGGCGAAAAGATGATTTCGGGCGAAATGGAGGTGCAATTGATACCGCAAGGCACGTTGGCAGAACAAATACGCTGCGGAGGTGCAGGCATAGGAGGTTTTTTGACTACAACGGGTTTGGGTACGGTTTGCGAAGAAGGCAAACAGAAGATAACCGTTGACGGCAAGGAATATTTGTTGGAAAAACCTATGCGTGCGGACGTTGCATTGTTGGGTGCAAGCCTTTGCGATAAGTTCGGCAACTTGGTTTACAGAGGTACTTCGCAGAACTTCAACCCGTTGATGGCTATGGCTGCCGATTTGGTTATCGCCGAAGTCAAAGAAGAAGTTGAGGAAATAAAACCTGAATACGTTAAAACACCTTATTTGTTTGTGGATTACATAGTTAAAGCATAAAAAACATTAAAACAATGTCAGAAAAAATAACAAGTACGATAAGATTGAGAATGAGCGCCCACGATGCTCATTACGGCGGAAATTTGGTTGACGGAGCCAGAATGTTGAACCTTTTCGGCGACGTGGCAACGGAACTTTTGATTAAACAGGACGGCGACGAGGGATTGTTCTGTGCATATGACAACGTGGAGTTTTTGGCTCCCGTATATGCAGGCGATTACATTGAAGCTTACGGCGAGATAACCAAGGTAGGCAACACGTCGCGTAAGATGACCTTTGAAGCAAGAAAAGTCATCACCGCAAGAACGGACATCAGTGCCTCGGCTGCCGAAGTATTGGCAGAACCCGTTGTAGTATGCCGTGCCAGCGGAACATGCGTCACCCCCAAAGACTGCCAAAGATACAACAAATAAGATATAATTACCGATGAACAGGGATTTGTCCGAAATAATCACCGCTTACGCTACCAAAACCCACAGCGAACTGTCCCAATTGATGATTGGCAAATCAAAAGACAATCTTATATCATGTCTTAACGATTTGCTGACCGTTTATATGAATGACAAAAATTCTTCGTCATTGAGGGAATACATCACCGTAACCGTTGCAGGTTATAAACACAATGCAGCGAAATTGGGTTACAACGGTTTTAAGCACAGCGATGAAATCGGAGCAAAACCCGTGAACTGCGAAGCCAAACCAAAAAACATCCAAACCGAAGGTTATGACAGCAGAACAACTAAACCTAAACTGAATGCGGACGGAAGTTTTAATGACTATACGTACAAAAGATTAAATGCGGATATTGAAGAAAATTTTAATCTTTTATGCAGCGGTTTTATTGACGGGGAATTGCACTACATCATAGAGTTCCCGTTTGCTGTCATTGCTCCGAGAATGAAATACAATTTGGATAAAAAGTTTAACGGCAAACAGCCGAAGGGTATTTATTTACGCAGTTCTTCGTTCAATTTCTCCCATATAGAAAATTCTTCTTTATTGAAAATTATTTATTTGAACAAAGAAGCCGTAGAGAGAAATAAAAAATATTTCAACGGGAAATTTTACGATTATTTAATGCTTCAACAGTATGACGAAATATATTAACCAAATATTACAAGGCAATACTGTTGAAGTATTAAAGCAAATCCCGTCCGACAGTGTGGATTTGGGAGTCACCTCTCCGCCGTATAACAAAGGCGAAAAAAACAAAGGTTGGCTCGTAAAGAATGTTAAATACAATTCCGTTCAGGATTGTGTCAAAGAGGATGTTTACCAACAAAACCAAATAGAAGTTCTCAACGAACTTTACCGTATAATCAAACCCGGAGGTTCATTTTTTTACAATCACAAGACACGTTGGGACAAGGGCGAAATGTTTCACCCTATCATGTGGCTGACGCAGACTTCTTGGACTGTAAGACAGGAAATTATTTGGGACAGAATGATTGCCGCCAATATAAGAGGTTGGAGGTTTTGGCAGGTTGACGAACGTATCTATTGGTTATACAAACCTATTGACAAAAACAAAATAGGTAAGGAATTGCAATCAAAACATTCTTTGTTGACTTCCGTTTGGCGTTTTCCGCCCGAAAGGAACAATCCGCACCCCGCACCGTTTCCCTTGGAGTTACCGACAAGAATAATCACTTCCATACTCAACGATGAGGCAGGTGTGGTTATTGACCCTTATTGCGGAAGCGGTACGACATTGGTTGCTGCCAAACTGTTGCAAAAAGATTATATAGGCATAGATATTTCCGAAGACTATATAAGTTTTGCAAAGGAAAGGTTGCAGAATTGTCAGTCGGAAAAAAAGAAAGTGGAAGAGGAATTGCAAAAACATTTCGTTGAAAAAACTTTTAAAGAAAGAAAACTTAACAAGGAAAACACGGGCAAGTTTAAAAATTATAAAGAAACTTCACAATTCATACACAAAAAAGAAAGAAGCGAAGCTTTATCTTTGTTTGACTTTGCCGGATTATAATAACAAAATTAAGAATAAACTTATTACTATGGATAAACTGATAATTACGGCGGCAATATGCGGTGCCGAAGTTACAAAAGAACAAAATCCTGCCGTGCCTTACACGGTGGAAGAAATAGTACGCGAAGCCAAAAGTGCAGTTGATGCAGGTGCTGCCATCGTTCATTTGCACGTAAGGGAAGACGACGGAACACCTACACAAAGCAAAGCCCGTTTCCAAGAGTGTGAACAGGCTATTTACAAGGCTTGTCCGAATGTTATATTGATACCTTCTACGGGAGGTGCTGTCGGTATGACTCCTGACGAAAGATTGCAATCCACGGACACGACGCCTATACCTGAAATGGCTACTTTGGATTGCGGAACGTGCAATTTCGGCGATGAAATCTTTGACAACACCATGCCTACTATGCGTGCGTTCGGCAAACGTATGTTGGAAAAAGGTATTAAACCCGAATACGAATGCTTTGAGATGGGTCATTTGGATACTATCTTGACTATGGCACGCAAAGGTGAAGTTCCTGCCCATCCTATGCAATTCAACTTCGTTTTAGGTGTACCGGGGTGTACTCCTGCCACAGTTCCTAATCTTTGTTGGTTAGTTAACGGTATTCCTGCAGGAAGCACTTGGACGGTTACGGGTATAGGACGCCATGCTTTCCCTATGGCTGCTGCCGGTATCGCCATGGGCGGTAACGTACGCGTAGGATTTGAAGACAATCTGTATCTTTCCAAAGGTGTTTTGGCTAAAAGCAACGGAGAATTGGTTGACAAAGTTGTCCGTTTGGCTAAAGAATTGGGAAGAGGCGTTGCAACCTCGGACGAAGCAAGGGAAATACTTTCTTTGAAAAAATAATTTTTTTACATAATACATTTGCAAAAAGTCAGGGACTTAAAATATAAGCCCCTGCTTTTGTGTTGCAATTGTGTTAAGTATTATTCCATAACGGTTATGCCGTAAACGGAACTTAACTTTGCCTTGAATTCTTCGGCTTTTTCCGTTTCTACTTTCAGGCATATAACGTTGGCGTCGGTATAGCGGTAAGTGTCTTTGGTGAAATTGTTTTCTTTCAAAAACTTGTTGACCTGTGCCATCACGCTGTAATCAAACGAAAAGACAATATCCTCGGTTTGAACTTTCTGCACCTTTACGGCGTTGTCTATTGCCGCTGCGGCTGCTGCACGGTAAGCCTTTGAAAGATTGGACGCTCCGAGCTTTACTCCGCCGAAATATCTTACAACGACGATAAGCACATCGGTAATATCAGCCGAATCTATTGCGGCCAATATCGGCTCACCTGCCGTATGCGATGGTTCCCTGTCGTCATTGGTACGTGTAAGCACTTGGTTGCCTACCCCTGTTTTCCACGCATAGCAATGGTGACGGGCGTCAAAATATTCTTTTTTCAGTTTGTCAACTATGGGTTTTACCTCCTGTGCGTCATGCAAAGGAAAGGCAAAAGACATGAAACGGCTTCTTAACTCACGGTATTCGCCTTGCGAGGCGTTGTCTATTGTAAGAAACGTCATCTAACGGAGCATTTTTACGGCTTTTTGCAATGCAGAGATAAACATGTCTATCTCCTGACGGGTAGTGTAAACGGCAAACGATATGCGGTCTGTTCCCTCAATGGAAAAGAACTGCATAACGGGTTCGGCACAATGGTGTCCCGTCCTTACGGCTATACCCATAGCGTCAAGCAATGTACCCAAATCCAAATGGTGTATGCCCTGACAGACAAAAGATATGCACGAGCTGCGGTGTGCGGCGTTGCCTATGATGCGTATGCCGTCAATTTCATCCAAACGTTGCAAAGCATATTCCAAAAGGCTGTCTTCATATGCCGTAACATCGCTTACAGACAGAGATTTAAACCATTGCAACGCTTTACCCAATGCTATTGCATCGGCAACCGACGGCGTTCCCGCTTCGTATTTATATGGCAAATCATTGTAAGTGGTTTTTTCCATCGTCACCTGTTTAATCATCTCTCCCCCGCCCTGATATACATCGGTTTTGTCCAACAGTTTTTTCCGTCCGTACAACACTCCTATGCCCATAGGTGCATAAACCTTATGACCAGAAAAACAATAAAAGTCCGCACCCAAGTCCTGCACGTCAATTATTTGATGGGCTATGCTCTGGGCTCCGTCAACAACGGTTATTATATTGTGCTGACGGCAAAACCGAGTTATCTCTTTTATCGGGTTGACAGTACCCAAAGTATTGGATATATGCGTAAGGCTCAACACTTTCACCTTATCCAAGTCTTTATGTTTGTAAAGTTTATCCAATACCAATTCTCCGTTGTTGTCAATAGGTATATAATCAAGCGTAAAGCCGTAATCCTGCGAAGCAATCTGCCAAGGAACTATATTGGAATGGTGTTCCATTTGGGTTATCAACACCGTATCGTCCTTGCTTAAAAACGTCTTGGCAAGGCAATGTGCCAACAGGTTGACAGAATCCGTAGTTCCTTTGGTGAAAATGACCTGTCCGTCATCACCGCAACGGATAAAATCTTTCACTTCCTGCCGTGCTTGTTCAAACATATCCGTAGCCAATGACGACAGATAGTGTACGCCGCGGTGTACGTTGGCATTGCAATTTGTGTAATAATCGGTCAAAGCCTGTATAACTGCAAGCGGTTTTTGCGTAGTTGCCGCATTGTCAAGGTATACCAACGGATATTTGCCGTTGATTACGGTTTTAAGTATAGGAAACTGTGAACGTATATATTCGGTATCAACCATATTGCAATCTGTATTTAATGTACATAACCACAAAAAATATCAACAACAAAAGCATAAACGAATAAAATATTATGCTTCCTTTCCTGCTCACCCATTTATCATTGAAACGCATACTTGGCTATCTCCAACGCTGATTCTACATAATGGAACTGCATTCCCTCCAAATACATCTGATTGATGTCTTCCACGTCCCTGCGGTTTTGCGAAGAAAGTATTATATGGGTTATCTGACCGCGTTTGGCGGCAAGTATCTTTTCTTTTATTCCGCCTACGGGAAGCACTTTTCCCCTTAAGGTTATTTCGCCCGTCATAGCGAAATCGTGTTTTACTTTTTTCTTCGTAACGGCACTCAATATAGCGGTGAACATGGTTATACCCGCACTCGGTCCGTCCTTAGGCACCGCTCCTTCGGGGCAATGGATGTTGATGTCAATGTTTTCAAACACGCTGTCCTTTATCTTCAGTTGTTTGGCGTTTGATTTTATGTATTCGTATGCCAAAACAGCCGACTCTTTCATAACGTTGCCCAAATTGCCCGTAAGGTTTATCGCTCCTTTGCCTTTGCATACGGATGCTTCAACGAAAAGTATCTCCCCTCCTGCTTCGGTCCATGCCAAACCCGTCACAACACCTTCGGTGTCTTTTTCCAATTTCTGGTCATGGTATGAAGTAGGCAATCCTAACACAGGCTGCAAATCATCTACGGATATTTCTTTTGTATATTTTTTGCCCGAGGCAACTTCAACCACACGGTTTCTTACCAATTTGGCAATGACTTTGTCCAACCGTCTTACGCCCGACTCTCTTGTGTAGTTATTGATAAGGTACGAAATAACTTCATCGGACAAAGAAATCTGCGATTTACGCAATCCGTTGGCTTTAATATTGTTCGGAATTAAATGACGTTTGGCTATCTGAAGTTTTTCCTGCTCTATATAACCCGACAAATCTATTATCTCCATTCTGTCAACCAATGCAGGATGAACGTTTTGCAACGAGTTGGCAGTGGCAACGAACATCACCTTTGACAAATCGTAGTCTATATCCAAATAATTGTCGTGGAATGCAGTGTTTTGTTCGGGGTCCAACACCTCCAACATTGCTGCCGCAGGGTCACCGCTTATATTCATTCCCATTATCTTGTCTATCTCGTCCAAGACAAACACCGGATTGGAATATTTCACTTTGGAAAGCGATTTAAGTATACGTCCCGGCATTGCACCTATATATGTACGGCGGTGTCCCCTTATCTCACTTTCGTCGTTAACGCCGCCCAATGCTATGCGTATATATTCCCTTTTCATTGCTTTGGCAATGCTTTTGCCCAACGAAGTCTTGCCCACGCCCGGAGGACCTACAAGGCATATTATAGGAGCCGTCATGTCTTTTTTTACCTTGATAACGGAAAGGTGTTCAATGATACGTTGTTTTACTTTTTCCAATCCGTAGTGGTCTTTGTCCAAAACCTGACGTGCTTTTTCTATGTCAAAATTGTCTTCGCTTATGTTATCCCACGGCAAATCCAACATAAAACTGATGTAATTCAACTCCACGGAATAATCAGGCGAAGAAGGATGTATGTTTTCTAATTTTTTAATCTGTTTTTCAAATATTTGTTCCGTGCTTTTGTTCCACTTCTTTTTCTTGGCTTTTTGTTTCAACTCGTCAAGGGTTTGTTCCGCAGGGTTGCCTCCCAATTCTTCCTGTATGGTTTTCAACTGTTGGTTGAGAAAATACTCACGCTGTTGCTTGCCCATATCATTGGTGGCTTTCTTTTGTATCTGTGCTTTCAATTCCTGCTGGACTGTTTCGCCTGCCAAAAACTCCATAGTCTTGGTGATACGCTTTTTAAAGTCGTTCATCTCCAACAGTTTTTGTTTGTCATCCACGGAAATATTCAGCTGTGAGGCTACGTAGTTGACCAAATAATAAGGGTTGCGTATGTTTTTAGGCCCTATCATAAACGACGACGGAATGTTAGGCATCATTCCCAACAGTTTGATGAACATATCTTTCAATGTTTCGGCCAAAATAGCTGCATTCTTTGGCAACTTACGGCAACCGTCAGGGTTGGGTTTCCACGTACAATACCAATAATCCTCTTTGACAATGCACTCCGTAACTTCAAACCTTGCCAACCCCTGCAAGACCACCATAACCGTATCGTCCTGCATGGTAAAAGTTTCTATAACCCTTGCCAAAGTTCCCGTCAGATACAACTCTTTCATGTTGGGTTCGTCGGCATCGTCTTTCTGCGAAACTATTCCTATGATGGATTTGTTTTGATATGCGTCGTTGACAAGTTTTATACTCTTGGGTCTTCCCGCAGTTACGGGCATAAGGACAACGGGAAAGAACACATTGCCCCTTAAAGGCAACATGGGTATGGTATCGTTTACCGTAGAATAATCAAATTCCTGTTCCCCGTCCCCGATTGTAAATATCGGCGTAATCAATTCAGTTTTTTCGGAGGAAAATATCCTCAACAAATCGTTTATATTGTTTGCTTGACTGTACATTTATCGTTTTTCAGTTATTTTTCAGTATCGGTTTTCAATGTTTGGTTATAAACATAACGCAATATGTCTTCGTCCTGCTGCGTCATTTCTATATTGCGGCGTAACTGCACCGTACGTGCAACCTGCAAAGCTTTCTCTATGTCGTACACCTGCATGCCCGACGCCCCTCCCCACGAAAACGAAGGGACGTAGTTGCGGTGCAATCCCGCTCCGAACAGATTGCAGTTAACCCCTATCACCGTTCCCGTGTTGAACATGGTGTTTATTCCGCACTTGGAATGGTCTGCCATTATGGTTCCGCAGAATATTGTCCCCGTCGGAACGAACTTGTTTTTGGCAATGCTCCACAACTTAACCTCTTGGTACGTGTTTTTAAGGTTGGAACAGTTGGAATCGGCACCTATGTTGCACCAATGACCTATGACGCTGTTGCCGAAAAATCCTTCATGGGCTTTGTTGGCATAACCCAAAAAGACAACGTTTTCCACTTCTCCCCCCACTTTGCAATGAGGTCCTATTGTCGTAGCGTCGTATATCCTTGAACCCATCTTCACCTGCGAGCCGTCCAACATGGCAAAAGGTCCTTTGATTATAGCCCCTGCCGCTATTTTGCAATCCCTGCCTATATATACCGGGCCCGATGACGCATCTATTATGGCGAACTCCGCCTCGGCTCCCTGTTCAACGAAAATATTTTCACTGCCGACCAACCTGTTGCTTTCATTCAGCCTGTACGACTGTCTGCCTGCGGTTATCAGTTCAAAATCTTTTTTCAACTCGCTTTCGTTAAGCAAAAAAATGCTTGCCAATGAATTGACGTACGATACTTTGCCTGTATATTCTTTGATGTGAAAATCCTCTTGGTTAATCTTGCCGTATTGGTTGCGGTCAACACACATGGCGATTATCTGTTCCTTTTCCGCCCAAACCAACATCTGCCCCGTTTGCAATGACTTGACAGCACTGACCAAATCCCTGTCGGCAAGCATTCCTCCGTCAATAAATACCATGTCTTCGTCGGTATGGCACATAGGATACTTGGCACTCAAATAATCCTCCGTCATAGTGTAAACCCTACAGTTTAAATACCTTTCCCACTTCTGCCTTACGGTCATTATACCGACACGCAACTCGCATACGGGACGGGTATATGTCAAAGGCAAAAGGTTGTCGCGGTTTTTGCCGTCAAACAATATATAGTTCATTTCCGTAATATATTCGTAACCAAAAATTCTGTTTGCAACAAACCAAACAGGCTACAAAATTATAAAAAATTATTTGTCTGACAATACCCCTGTATTGTTTTTTTCTCAAAACTCTTTTCAGAAAACAATTTTTTCTTTTCTGAAAAGGATTTTTTGTTTTCTGAATCTATTTTTGCAGAATTTGTTTTTTTTATCAGTTTTTCAATGATACACTTCTGATACACATCTGTTTTTCACAAACAATTATTTATCAATATTTTACAAAGGTGATACACATTGATACACATTTTTTATATAAAGTTATTTTGATGAAAAATCTTTTATAGAAAATAAGTGTATCAATGTGTATCATGTGTATCACATTCTAATTATCAACGATTTACAAAAACAGGATGATAAACATATTTTTCGGACGAAGTTTCGGTAAAGATTTTTTGGTATGATGGAAAAATTAAATAAAAATATGGTAACTTTGCAATCCGGTCCACTCTGACCTTAAAAGAGAAATCGGATATTATGAGAATATACGTTAAACACGGTATATACGACTTGAACAAAATCAAGGAAGACTTTAACACGAGGAGTGCAGTTAACAAGGTCAACTCGTCAGATGCGGAGTTTGCCAAACGTTTAAAGGACTACAACCGTCCTTATCTCAACAACGCTGACGGCACGGTGTCAACGCATAAGATGTCATACGTCACTGATGATGACAACAATGCGTACCTGTTCCCGCAACTGCAAAATCCTATGGCTAACCCTGTGGGTCTGCCTACACCTAAACAGTTCTGCAACATGCTTGTTGACTACGGTGACGACGCATGGGACGTTGCACGCCGTAATAATAACTACGTTCAGATGTCCGTACCCGAAGCCCAACAGTTTAGTAATAACTATAAAGACTATTACCCTGATTTTAATCATTATTTCAAAGGTGGTAATTTGTTTGGTCCTGGTGGTTATACTCAAAAAGTAAGAACCAATAACAATCAACTGCAAGTGTATTATGTTAACGATAATACAGGAGAAGAGATTTCAGAAGAGCAATATAATGAAATAATGAAGCCTATCTCTTACACAAGAGAACAGGTACTGAAACAACAAGCAAAACAAATACAAAAACAAACTGATAACACAGGGGGGGGGGAGAAAACAAAAAGAAACATTAACACAGGAACAAAAAGAATATTTATCGTATCAAAAGAATGCTGCTGATAACGGTAAACAACCTATGAGTTATAAAGATTATATTGCTGTAACAAATAAAGTAAATCCAACAATTAGTCAATCAAATAGGTCTGAAGAGTATCTACAAAATCTATTTAAGAAAGGTGACAGAAATCTTGTAGAAAAAATTTCTGATTTTGTTTTTCCTAAAACTACGTATGTTAAGAATCCCAATACAGGCAATTTTGACAGACAAAACAGAGCTTTTAAACAAAATATTGACAACGCTATTGAAACAATACGACCTGTAACAGATTGGACGGTAGGAGTAGCACCTATAACCGCAACACCATATTGGACAATGATGGGAGCAAGGGATATAATGAAAGGTAATTATTTTCAAGGTGCTTTAGAATTTGCTCCAAGTGCTTATAGAATTGCTGAAAAGATTCCTAGTATTATTGAAAATATCCGTGGTATTAAAGAACCTATTGTAAGAAGAGGAATGCTATCAGTAGGTAGATTCACTACTAGTCCAAATCCCGGAAGTGCTTTTAAAAGTGATTTGCTTACAGATAGAAAAAACGCTTTAAACTATCTTAAAGATACTATAAAATATTCGTTAACGGGAAATCCTAACCACTTCCCTAAAATATACCGTACAGAAGATGATATTATTAGAGGTACTAACACAGGTAATATATTTGATGTAGATGAGAATGTGCTAAATTCTAAAAATAATATAGACCATTATAACTATTTTAGAAGTTTACCTGATAATATTCTTGGTGCTAATACTATGGGGAAAGCATGGTTAAATCCTCAAAAGTTTAGTGTTGTTGAAGACGGAAGTGAGTTAGATATGCTTTTAAAAGAAACTTTTGGTGAAAATTATAGAAATAGATTTAATGGTAAATATGGCGAAACTTATGTATATGCAATGGATAATGTTAGTGATATAATTCCAGAAAGTATAGAGAGTGAAAATATTTTAGAAAAAACAGCTAAAGGAAACAATATGATTGTTTCTGCTGGTACTCATGCCCCTTTTGATGTAACAAAAGGTATATACGAACCGATACAACCTAGAATTATGTATGATTATAATAATATGAGCGTTGTAAATGTTGCAGGAAATAATAAAATTATAGGTACAGTAAAATTAAAAGATTTAGATGAAATAGCTAAAGAGGTGTATAAAAAAGAAGGTTGGTCTTTACCAGAAAGAGATTTAGGTACATATAGAACTGCCGATGCCTATAAATTTGAACCTGAAGCTTATAAAAAAAGATGGTTAACGTCCGATTTTAAAGATAAAATAGCAATTCCTTTTCTTAAAAAATATCATAAGTATGAAAATCCCGTTATAACAATAGAAAAAAACGCTAATAAAATACCATTTGATGACGATGACGTGTTTAAAGCATTAGAATACCATTTCAATAACAAAAAATATGGAGGATATTTATTATGGATTTAAAAGAAATTTTTAATAATTCAACGACTAAAGATAATATTAAAAACATAGATAAAGATAGTAGGACAGCTGCTGATATAGTAGAAGAAATTGATGCAAAAAGATTATATGATGCTTTGCATCCAGAGTTTGAAAATAAAAAAGATAAATTTTTGTATTATTCAGTTGTATTATTTTTTTTGATATTATGTTCTCCCTTGTTTTTATTAGATAAAATAGATGACCTATCTGATAAAATAGGAAAATGGGTAAATAAAATATATCCAGATAAAGAGTATGAAATAGAATTATAAAATTATAAATTCAATAATAAATAAGAATTATTATTTTTTCTTATACGAAAAATAATTGAAAAAGGTTACAAAAATAAAGTAATTGGAGGTGAAAAATAAACGAGGTAATTAATAATCTCGTTTATTTTTTTAATGTTGTTTAAAATTTTAGTACTCTTTTCAGAAAACAATTTTTTCTTTTCTGAAAAGGATTTTTTGTTTTCTGAATCTATTTTTGCAGAATTTGTATTTTTTATCAGTTTTTCAACGATTACTTGCGTTTATAAACAAATGATTTTTGAAAGTAAAGACACTTTTTCTTTAATGAACATATGTAGGGCGGGAATTGTTTTGATTTTGTGCTATCAACACTCCGATTTGGTCTGATAAACGGTTTAACACATTCAAAAGTTCTTCCGCATAAGACGGTTGCAACGCTATATCTTTCCCTTTTGCAGTCTTCTTTTCACGCCGTGCTATTATCTTTGTGTCATAGTTGTAATTAGATTGCATATTTAACCACACCTTTGCATCTATATTCAAAACCTTTTCCAACTTCTCCGCTAAAGATACCGACAAATTTCTCCGTCCGTGAATAAACGACGACAGATTTGCAGGCGTTAAACCTATCTGTGCGGCAAAATCCTTTTGTTTTATGCCTCTTTCTTCAAGTTCAGCCTCCAATAACTCACCCGGATGTGTTGCTTGCAATCCCACAACGTAATTATTTCTTGTTTCCATAATGCGTATTGTCCAATTCTAATAATGTTATTTCTATTTTATTGTCGTTTTGCGTAAAAATCAATCTCTCAACTCTGTTGTTAAATATCCGTACAGAATAATAGCCGCTTAAATTTTCTTTCAGTTGTTCATAGTGTAGAAAACTGATATTATACAATCCGTCAGTACAGTTCTGTGCCTTAATAGTATTGATAACCAATCTCAAGCGTTTCAAAAACAATGCATCTTTTGAATATTTTTTATACTTTTTATTAATGCCTGTTTCGTATAGTTCCTTTAAGTCCGTATCTTTGAATATTATTGTTATCATTAGTAATTATATTTGATTTTCACTCCGCAAAATTATAAAAAGTTTTCAAAATACGAAAACTTTTTATTACAAATTTAAAAACAATTACTTTTTATAACTATTTCCCTTGCCATAAATAAAAATACACAAAACCAAAAAATATTTTCATTTTTATTAAAGCAATGCCTTATAAAATTCTTTTCTGAATTAAAATTTTTCTTTTGAGAAAATAAATTTTTTCAGACCGTCTGAAAGGAAGTTTTAGACGGTTTAAAAGTTAGTTTTAGACGGTCTGAAATATAGTTTTGAACCGTCCCAAAAAATTTCTTTTCTGAATTAAAAAATCTTTTTTCAGAAAACAATTTTTTCTTTTCTGAAAAGGATTTTTTGTTTTCTGAATCTATTTTTGCAGAATTTGTTTTTTTATCAGTTTTTTGCCGCTACACATCCGCTACACTTCTATTTTTATTAAATAATTAGTTATCAAACAATTATAAAGCCGCTACACATCGCTACACTTTTTTTATATAAACTTTTTTTGATGAAAAATCTTTAATAGAAAATAAGTGTAGCGATGTGTAGCGGCTAATATTAAACGTTTATTATCAATACTTTACAGAAACAGGGTAATAAACGTGCCGTTCGGACGAAGTTTCGGTAAAGATTTTTTGGTATAACAGAAAAAAATACTGGGGTGATATATTTGCCTTTATAAATTTTTTCATATCTTTGCACCCTAAAATATCGGCGTGAAAAATAATTAATTTTATAAAACCATATTAATAAATGATAACGAATAATTTTGCAGTGCGTCACAACGGTCCTCAAAGCCAAGACGTACAGAAAATGCTCAAAGTTATAGGTGTTCAATCTATAGACGAGTTGATTGACAAGACTATTCCCGCTCAAATCCGTTTGAAAAATGACGTGGATTTGCCCGACGGAATGAACGAATTTGAATACATGTGCCACATCAAAGCCCTTGCTTCCAAAAACAAAATATACCGTTCCTACATCGGTATGGGCTTTTACGGAACTATTCTTCCGGGTGTTTTGCAAAGAAACATCTTGGAAAACCCCGGCTGGTACACTTCTTATACTCCTTACCAAGCAGAAATATCGCAAGGCAGATTGGAAGCATTGTTTACTTTCCAAACTTTGATTGCTTCAATGACCGCTATGCCTTTGGCTAACTGTTCTTTGTTGGACGAAGCAACGGCAGACGCAGAAGCCATGCTTATGTTCTATTACTCAAGAAGCCGTCAGCAACAAAAAGACAATGTAAACAAGTTCTTTGTTGACCAAAACATATTCCCGCAATGTTTGGACGTAATCAAAACCAGAGCATTGCCTAAAAACATTGAACTTGTTGTAGGCAACGCCGGTCAAATAACGCTGGACAATACGTTCTTCGGAGCAATAGTTCAATACCCTGACTGTTTCGGACAGGTAAACGATTACAAACAATTCATCGCTTCGGCTAAACAATCGGGCGTAAGAGTGGCAATGGCTTGCGATTTGTTGTCATTGGCTCTTTTGACTGCTCCTGGAGAATTGGGTGCTGACTGTGTAACGGGAACATCGCAACGTTTCGGCAATCCTATGGGATTCGGCGGCCCGTCGGCAGGCTTTATGGCTTGTACGGAAGAGTTCAAACGTCAAATGCCGGGAAGAATAATAGGTCTTACTGTTGACAAACAGGGCAACCCTGCGTTCCGTTTGGCTTTGCAAACAAGAGAACAACATATAAAAAGAGATAAAGCAACGAGCAACATATGCACCGCTTCGGCGTTGATGGCAATAGTTTCGGGTCAATATGCAGCATATCACGGACCTGAAGGCATAAAAGCCATTGCTTCGGACATTCACAACCTTGCCATGTTGCTTGCCGTTCAGGCAGAACAATACGGTTACAAACAACTTAACACAGTTTATTTTGACACTGTACGCTTTACTACCCCTGTAAACGCATCGGAAGTTATCAAACAGGCATTAAGCCGTCAGATGAATTTCAATCTGATAGACGCTAACACCGTATCAATTGCAGTGGACGAAACCACGTCAATAAAAGATATAAACGATATATTGGAAGTATTTGCTTTGGCTGCAGGCAAACAGTTCAAAGCCGTTGAAGACAAACCGCAAAACGAAGTGATTCCTGCGTCTTTGATGCGTACAAGCAAATATTTGACACAAAAAGTGTTCGCATTGTACCACAGCGAAACGGAGATGATGCGTTATTTAAAGAAATTGGAAGTAAAAGACCTTTCTTTGAACCGTGCCATGATTCCGCTTGGTTCGTGTACGATGAAACTTAACGCCGCAACGGAGATGATACCTTTCACTTGGGCGGAATTTGCAAACATACATCCTTTCGCTCCTGCAGACCAAACACAGGGTTATGCCGAAATGATTCAGAACATGAACGACATGCTTTGTAAGTTGACGGGATTTGCCAAGGTAAGTTTCCAACCTAACAGCGGTGCTGCGGGCGAATATGCAGGCTTGACCACGATAAGAAATTACCAACGTGCCAACAATATGGCCGACCGTACGGTTTGTCTTATACCTGCTTCGGCACACGGTACCAATCCTGCTTCGGCAGCTATGGCGGGAATGACCATAGTTGTTGTCAAATCAACGCAGGACGGCGAAATAGACGTTGAAGATTTAAGACAAAAAGCCGAACAATACAAAGACAATTTGTCTTGTTTGATGATTACTTACCCTTCAACCCACGGAGTATTTGAAGAAAGAATACTTGACATAATCAAAATAATACATGACAACGGCGGATTGGTATACATGGACGGTGCTAACATGAATGCACAGGTCGGTCTTACGGGACCCGGTTACATGGGAGCCGACGTATGCCATATGAATCTGCACAAAACATTTGCAATGCCTCACGGAGGCGGCGGCCCCGGAGTTGGTCCTATTGCATGTACAGAGATGCTTGCCGACTATTTGCCGCACCACAATATAATGAACTGCGGAGGCAGCAAAGGTACGGCAGTGGCTGCTACAGGTTTCGGTTCGGCTATGCTGTTGCCTATATCCTATGCATACCTTTGTCTGTTGGGCAAAGACGGTTTGAAATCGGCTACGGAATATGCAATACTTAATGCCAACTACATGAGGGTAAGATTGGAAAAAACATACAATATCCTGTACACTGGAGCCAAAGGTATGTGCGCCCATGAATTCATACTTGACTGCAACCAATTCTCACTTTCTTCGGGTGTACAGTGCGGCGACATAGCAAAACGTCTTATGGACTATGGTTTCCACGCTCCTACCGTTGCGTTCCCTGTTCACGGAACATTGATGATAGAACCTACGGAAAGCGAACCGTTGTCGGAATTAGACCGTTTGTGCGACGCATTGATTCAAATACGCCGTGAGATTAGCGACATTGAGCAAGGCAAAGCCGAAAAGGATAACAACGTTGTGATGAACGCCCCTCACACTATGCAGGTTGTATGTGCTGACCAATGGGATTTGCCTTATACAAGACAACAGGCAGCCTTCCCAATGCCTTACAACGACAAATACTGGCCGGGATGCGGCAAAGTGGACGACGCATACGGCGACAGAAACTTGGTAATACAATGGGCTGAATAATCCCTATTGAATTTATCATACTGACAGTGGGGCGTTGCACACATGCAACGCCCCACTGTTTTTATTACAACCTAATTATCTCAGGCATAAATTTCTGTGTTTTGCAGTTGCAAAAGTACGAAATGTTTTTTGAATCCACAATATTATCAAAAATAAAACGTCGTTTCGCTATTATTAAAGCGACGTTTTAAAAAATCCTTTTCAGAAAACAATTTTTTCTTTTCTGAAAAGGATTTTTTGTTTTCTGAAAAGAGTTTCGGTAGGTTGCTGTTCTTTTTTGGTGTTTTGTGGCATTTTGTCCATTTTTTTGCTGACACACTTCTGACACACATCTGTTTTTCGGAATATATTGTAAATTAATGTTTTACAAAAGTGACACACATTGGCACACTATTTTTATATAAATCTATTTTGATAAAAAATCTTTAATAGAAAATAAGTGTGCCAATGTGTGTCATGTGTGCCGGCATTTTGTTAACATATTTTAAATCAGTCGTTTTAGTAATTTGCCGTCACACTTATTGAAAATCAATTGCAAAAACACTAAAAACGGGTCATCGGTTATTGATATCCAAAAAGCGAAAAGAAAAAAGACAAGTTTTATTTAAAACTTGTCTTTTTTTTCTTTTATGAAATTAATTGTGTTAAAGCATTATTTCAAAATGCCCAAATCTTTACCGATTTTGACAAACGCTGCTACGCATTTATCCAATTGTTCTTTGGTGTGTGCAGCACTTACCTGTACGCGTATACGTGCCTGTCCTTTAGGAACAACAGGATAATAGAATCCCGTTACGTATATACCTTCGGCACTCAAAGCTGCGGCGAATTTCTGCGACAACGGAGCGTCGTAAAGCATTACCGCACATATAGCCGATTGGGTAGGTTTGATATCAAAGCCTGCCGCTTTCATCTTTTCTACAAAGTATTTGGTATTGTCGTGCAATATATCCTGCAATTTGTTATCTCTGGTTATGATGTCCAAAGTCTTTATTGCAGCCGCTGCAACCATAGGAGGAATGGAGTTGGAGAACAAATAAGGACGCGAACGTTGACGCAACATCTCTATTATCTCTTTCTTACCCGTAGTAAATCCGCCTACCGCTCCGCCGAATGCTTTGCCGAGCGTTCCGGTAAGTATTTCTATCTTGCCTCTTAAGTTGTACTGTTCCGTCGTTCCTCTGCCCGTTGCTCCGACAACGCCTGCCGAGTGCGATTCGTCAACCATTACCAAGGCGTCGTATTTCTTTGCCAACTCGTAAATCTTATCAACAGGGGCAACGTTGCCGTCCATTGAGAACACACCGTCGGTACAGATTATTCTGTGGCGGCAGTCTTTGGCAGCGATAAGTTGTTTTTCCAAGTCTTCCATGTCTGCATTGGCGTAGCGGAAACGTTTTGCTTTGCACAAACGCACTCCGTCAATGATTGAAGCATGGTTCAAAGCATCGGAAATAATAGCATCTTCTTCGCCGAACAACGGTTCAAACACACCGCCGTTAGCATCAAAACATGCAGCATAAAGAATAGTGTCTTCAGTTCCGAAAAATTCAGCGATTCTTCTTTCCAATTCTTTGTGCAAATCGCCCGTTCCGCATATGAAACGCACCGAACTCATACCGTAACCTCTTATGTCCATAGCGTCTTTGGCTGCCTGAATCAACTCTTTGTTGTCAGCCAGTCCCAAATAGTTGTTGGCACAGAAGTTCAAAACATCGCCTTCGTCTTTAGTCTTTATGGCTGCACTCTGCGGAGTGATGATAACACGTTCGTTTTTGTAAAGACCGTCGTCTTTTATTTGCTGTATTTCCTTTTGCAAATATTTCTGAAAATTATCGTACATGACTTTAAATTATTTTATTTAGTTATTATTTTATGTTCTTTAGTTTAAAACAACGGCAAAATTACGAATTTTTTCTTTCAAACAATAAAAAAAGCCTTTCTTTTTTGTTCTCCCGTGTGTTGAAAGCAGAAAATCACGTTATACGGGGTCTACGTCAACGGATATTCTGATTGCAGAGTTAACTCTTTGCGAAAGAAACTCTTCGTTGTATCGTAAGAGTTGGATTTTGGCGTTGTTGTAGGAAATATTTTTCTCTATTTTGAGCCAAATCTCCATTGAATAAAGATTTTTTATTCTTGCAATAACGGGCTGCTGCGGGCCGAACAATCTTGCACCGAATATATGCCGCAGATTCAACGCATATTCTTTGGATTTTTGATTGATAAAGTTGCGGTCTTTATGTTGAAGCGTTATCTTTATCATACGGCAAAACGGCGGAAAGTTCAGCATACGGCGTTCTTTTATCTGCATGGAATACATATGCAAATAGTCCCTGCGGACAACATCCTGCATTATTGCATGTCCGGGTTCAAAAGTTTGTATCACAACGCAGCCTATGCCGTATTTGCGTCCCGCTCTGCCCGAAACCTGTGTAAGCAATTGAAACGTGCGTTCAAATGCACGGAAGTCCGGGTAATGAAGCATGGCGTCGGCAGACAGAACGCCTACAAGCGACACGTTGTCAAAGTCCAACCCTTTGGTTATTATCTGCGTTCCGCACAGGATGTCAATTTTGTGTTGTGAGAAATCGTTGAGAATATTTACATAGGCTTCTTTGGTCCGTACGGAATCCAAATCCATACGTTTTACAACTGCCTGCGGAAAATAAATCTGCAGTTCTTCTTCAATCTTTTCCGTTCCCATTCCTGCCAAACGCAAAGAGTGCGAACCGCATTGCGGACATGACGGTTGGGCATAGGCTGTGTATCCGCAGTAATGGCATTGCAACGAACCCGTGTCTTTGTGCAGAACCAACGCCACATCGCAGTTGGGACAATGGGGTACATATCCGCAGACCGTACACTCGGTATGGGGAGCATAGCCCCTGCGGTTTTGGAATATAATCACCTGATGTTTTTCCTGCAAAGCAAGAGTGATTTTGTCAAACAATTCACCCGAAAATATGCCGTACATGTCTTTTTCTTTCAGTGCCTGACGCATGTCAACAAGTTTTATTTCGGGCAAAGGCACGGAATGGTACTGGTGTTTGAGTTCACACAACTGATATTTGCCCTCAAGAGCCGATTTGTATGTTTCTGCATTGGGCGTAGCACTGCCCAATACTGTTTTTGCTCCGAAAAGTTTTGCCAAATACATGGCACTGTCTTTTCCGTTGTAGTGCGGAACGGGTTCGTTTTGCTTGTACGATGTGTCGTGTTCTTCGTCAATGATGACCAATTTCAAGTCTTTAAAAGGCAGAAAGACCGCACTGCGTGAGCCGAGAATAATATCAAACGTTTGTTCCTTGTCTTTGCCGCCGTGCAGAACGTTGTACCATATCTCCGCACGCTCAAGGGTTGAGAATTTGGAGTTGTATACCGCTACCCTTCCGCCGAAATACTTTTCCAAACGTTCTATCAACTGCATGGATATGGCTATCTCGGGCAGAAGATACAACACCTGTCCGCCTTGACGCAGGGCATGTTCAATCAGTTTGATGTATACTTCCGTTTTTCCGCTGCCCGTAACGCCGTGAATCAAACTTACAGGGCAACTGTTCCACTTTTGTACTATATCATTATAGCATTGGTTTTGCTCTTCATTGAGAACAATGCTGTCAGCGTCGGAAGTTTTTTGCCGCAACTTCAATCGGGAAGTTTCTTTTGAAAGTTTAGCAAAAACATTTTTCTTTAAAAGTGTTTCAACCGTAGAAGCACTGCAACCCTCTGCGGTTAACAAAGATTTCTTTACACAGTTGACTCCTGAAGAAAGGGATAAATATTTCAACACGACTTCGCCTTGCTGTTGTGTGCGTTTGTTTTTATCAAACTCTTCAAGCAGTTTTTTGAGTTTTTCCCTGTCTTTATATTCTTCGCTTAAAGTTATAAATGTTTCTTTTTTAGGACGGTATTTCAAATGCAGTTCTTCGTCAGTAATCAACACGTCTTTCTTTATCAGGCAATGAATAATTTTCAATGTTTCTGCCTGTGACAATGACGTCATTGCACTTATATCCGACAGGGCAATATAAGTTTGCGGAGATTTGTCCGAAGATATTTTCTTTGCAACGGCATCAAAAACTTTCAATTCCTTGTCAGTAAAAGAAGAAATATCGGAATTAAAATACGGCGAAACCGAAACGGTGGTTTCGCTTTTCAATCTGAAACATGCAGGCATTGCACATGTCAGCACATCTCCTATATATGCTGCGTAATAGTCGGCAACCCATTTAAAGAATTTAATCTGTGTGTCGGTTATTATGGGTTGAGTGTCTATTATATCCAAGATATATTTCAGCGAAGACAAATGCAGGGGTTGTTTGTCTGCGTCAGAGGGAAGAGAATCTTTGATGTCAATGACTGCGGCGGAATAGATACGGTTACGCAGTTGCACCGCAACCCTTTGTCCTATCTTTATATGGTTTTGCAGCACCGAAGGAACACGGTAAGTATAGGAAAAAGGCAGGTGCAATGCCAAAATAACATCGGCAAACATCTCTTTTCTTTTGTCATCAAACTCCTCCGTCACCGCAGCATTCAGTTTTATTTTGTTTTCTTTTAACCCAAAACCTTTATAATCTTATCGGCCAACGTGTCAGCCAACTTATAATAGGACTCCTTTGTCCATCCTGCAACATGGGGTGTAAAGACGGTGTTTTCCATTGCGAACAACTCTTTGAGCATTGCGTTCAAAGACTCATTTGATTCTATTTGCTGGCTGTGGCTTTCTGATTCCAATACGTCCAATGCACAACCCAAAACTTTTTTTTGCTTCATTGCCTGCAACAAATCGGCTAACCGCACGGTTTTTCCGCGTGAAGTATTGATTAAAAAGAACGGTTTACGGAAACTGTTTATAAATTCGGTGTTGACCATGTACTTGGTTTCGTCGGTCAAAGGTACATGCAGAGAAAGTATATCCGCTTCGGCGTAAAGTTCTTTGAGAGTGCATTGCCCTGCAAACTCATCAGTATAGTTTTGAAGATATTTATCGTAGGCAATAACCTTGCATCCGAATCCTTTCAAACGCTTGGCAAAAGCTTTTCCCATGTTGCCGTAACCGATAATGCCGACCGTTCGGCAGTTGAGTTCCAACCCTCTGTTGTATTCCCTTTGCCACAAAAAATTTCTTACCTGTGAATCGGCCGAATTAATCTTGTTGAGCAGACAAAGCAACAACCCCACCGTATGTTCTCCCACTGCATCGCGGTTGCCTTCGGGCGAATTCAAACAAACTATTCCTTTGGATTGGGCATATTCAACGTCAATAGCGTCCATTCCCGCTCCGCTTCTGGCAATACATTTCAAATTCTTGGCACAATCCAAAAGCCTTTTGTCTATTATCACTTTGCTTCTTACCACCAACGCATCGTAAGAATCTATACACGAAACTAAATCTTCGTATGTATATTGCGGACAAAAGTCAACAGTGTAGCCTTTGGCTTTAAGCTTTTCTTGCAGTATTTTGTGGGTTTCGTCTATTAGTAGGACGGTTTTGTGTCTTTGCATTTTTCTTTGTATTTTTTCCGTGCGATTTATAGATAAAGTTAACGAAATCACTGTACGACCCGTTAAAGATATTCATATCCACATTGCCTTTTATTCCCGGAACCGACCCCTTGTGAGTGTACTGCCAAAACTTCCATTGCGTGTTTTTGTTAGGTTCGTTGCACAGTTTGCACAACCACAAAGGATATTCGTCAAAGTTGCCTTTTATAAATTTGGTGTAAGATTCTACATTGGTATAGATGATAGGCTTGCATTTGTAATGCTTTTCCAACTCCCGCAAACATTTAAGCAATTGTTTTTGTATTTGTTTGGCATTGTATTTACCCAACCTGTTGCCGTACGAAGCCTCAAAGTCAACAACGGGCGGTAAATCGTTTTCGGTCAACTTCACGGTGCTGATAAAGTTCTGTGCCTGTATTCTTCCGTCTTTGTTGAATTTGAAAAAATGATACGCCCCTACTATTATATTTCTTTTCTTTGCCTCTTTCCAATTGGTTTCAAACATTTTGTCAACAAAACCCGCACCTTCGGTTGCTTTCAAAAACGCAAACGAAACCTTACTGTCCGCAACAAGTTTCCAATCAACATTGCCCTGATGGGCGGAAATATCTATACCCGATACGGGAAAACGGTTGTAATCTATTGCAACCGTCGGACAAGTATAATATTTTCTGTAATAATCTATTCCGTATACATATGCCACGCCCGCAAATACGGAAATGATTACAAGAAAAGCAGAGATAATTACAGCTCTTTTAGTCAATTTCTTTTTCTTTTTTTTAGTCATCAATCTTTAAAAACGCTTTCAAATCCTTTGCTTTTGCCCTCTTGCGTACGGGTTTGTCGCCCTCAAACACATTCAGGCACACATCTTCTTTTTCAAAGTTAAAACTTATTGACTGCAATTGCTCCATAGTAAAAGAAGAATTGAATACGGAGTTAAATTTGTTCAAATCAGATTTGTCAAAAGTAAACACATCGGCAAAGTTATAAATCTTTGCATTGTCATCTTCGTCATAGTTTACACTCAAAAACTCATAGACAGTGTCTTTGCTTCCCGTCAGATAATATTTTCTGTCGTACAATACGCTGACAACATCGCCGTATTTGTCAACACTTCTTATTGTAAGAAAATAGTAACTCGTATCGGACGGATTTTTTGTTTCCATTTGTTTGATTTTACGGGTAAACGATTTCAAATCATCTTCCCACAACTTGTTGGCAACGGTCAAATCCACATTGTCGTCTTTCTTTATATTGTTGCGGGCAAACAAAACCATACCCCTTATATTGTTTATTGTATCTTTAAGTCTTATTCCCGATACGGTCATGTCTTCCATCAACACTATCTTGGTGTTCAGCTCTTCTTGCTGTTGCGGCGTTTGCTGTTTTTGTTTGCCGCATCCTGCCAATGCAACAACACTCAAAACCGTTGCAATCAATATTGTTCTGTACCTTGCATTCATTTAATTAAATAGGTTTTAGCATTTAAAACGATTAAAACAAACGCAAAATTAATATAAATTTATTGAACAACGCCTTGCTTTGCAACAAAAAGGATAAAAAAAACCAATCCTGCCGATAAAATTACCGGAGGATTGGCCGATTTATGGAATATATCAAAAAGTTTCTTAGCAAACTCCAAGTTGAATCATTGCATCAGCAACTTTGATGAATCCTGCAACGTTAGCACCTTTAACATAGTTGATGTAACCGTCTTCTTGTTTTCCGTATTCTACGCAGTTAGCGTGAATAGAATCCATCATTGCGTGCAATCTTTGGTCAACTTCTGCTGCAGTCCAAGGCAAGTGTTCAGCGTTTTGTGACATTTCCAAACCTGATACTCCTACACCGCCTGCGTTTGCAGCTTTACCAGGAGCGAAATCAACTTTTGCTTTCTGCAAAACTTCAATAGCTTTTGCCGTGCAGCCCATATTTGAAACTTCACATACCAATTTTACGCCGTTCTTAACCAAAGTTTTTGCATCTTTGTCGTCCAATTCGTTCTGAATTGCAGAACACATAGCGATGTCAACCTTTACTTCCCAAGGTTTTTTGCCTGCAACGAATTTAGATTTTTTGAATTTGGTTGCGTAAGGTTTTACAACGTTGTTGTTAGATGCACGAAGTTCCAACATATAGTCTATCTTCTTTGCATTCATACCTTCTTCGTCGTAGATGTATCCGTCAGGGCCTGACAATGCAACGACTTTTGCTCCCAATTCGGTAGCTTTCTTTGCAATACCCCATGCTACGTTTCCGAAACCTGAAATAGATACGGTTTTACCCTTGATTGTATCTTTTTTCATCTTAAGCATGTTCTCTACGAAGTAAACTGCACCGTATCCCGTTGCTTCTGGACGAAGTATACTTCCGCCGAACTGCATTCCTTTTCCTGTAAGAACGCCAGTGTTTTCGCAAGCAAGTTTTTTGTACATACCGTACAAATAACCTATTTCTCTTCCGCCTACGCCTATGTCACCTGCAGGAACGTCACGGTCAGGTCCTATATATTTGAACAATTCTGTCATAAATGCCTGGCAGAAATGCATGATTTCATTGTCTGATTTGCCTTTAGGGTCAAAATCACTTCCGCCCTTGCCGCCGCCCATAGGCAAAGTGGTCAAAGAGTTTTTGAAAGTTTGTTCAAAACCTAAAAACTTCAAAGTGTCAAGAGTTACCGTAGGGTGGAAACGCAATCCGCCTTTGTAAGGTCCTATTGCATTGTTGAACTGAACTCTGAAACCGCGGTTTACATGTATTTCGCCTTTGTCGTCCATCCATTCAACTTTGAATTGATAAACTCTGTCAGGTTCAACCATTCTCTCAACGATTTTGTGTGCATCGTATTGAGGGTGTTCGTTTACATAATCTTTAATTGTTTCCAAAACCTCTGTAACTGCCTGTAAAAACAACGGCTGGTTTGGATTTTTTGCTTCAACGTCAGCTAAAATTTTCTTAACGTCCATTGTAATTTTGTTTTTTTAATGTTATTTATTTTATGTTATTTTATTTCTCCTGCAACTCCTTAAATTTACGCAACAAAGCGTGCTACGCACTGTCTTTGTATTGTTTCAAGGAACGCAACGCAAAATTATAACTATTTGATAATATGGCGAAATTTTTTCTTGTTTTTTTTCAACAAATTTATTGACAATTAGTTTATATGATTGTAAAAAAGAGTGTTGCATTGTTAAAAAATAATTCTTAACACAGAAAAAACACCGTTAAAACCTATGAAATTGCACTTAACAAAAACCAAACGCCGCTTCATTTGAAAAAAACATATGTATTTTATTAAAAAAACATATGAATTTTTATAAAAAAACATATGTTTTTGAAACGAAAAACATATGTTTTTTTTCTACCAAATTATGATAAAAGTGTCCGTTACGTCTGTTTTGTATAAATAGTATTTTATTTGTAACATTTATTTTTATATATTTGCAAAATATAAATTCATATTAATAATTAAATACAACAAAAAACATTAAAACAATGAGAAAAATAAGATTAAAAATTGCAGGCTTAATTATTTTAAGTTCTTGCTTTATTCTTACAGGATGTAATAACAGTGAAGATTCAAAATCAGAATGCAGTAAACGTTTAGAAAAGTATCTGTTAAATGATGAGATTGACCCTGAAAATCTAACCAGAGCAGAGTGGCTTGAACTACCTGATTCTCTACAAGATGTTGCTTATTTAAGCATGAATAGCGTAGCGAAACATCTTTTTTGGTTAGATAAAGTTGATGAAGTAAGAAATAATTACAGATGGTCATCAGATGAATCAGATTTACTTGACTCTTTGTATTCATATATAGAGAATCAACCTAATTTATTCACAGATAGATTTTATTCTGATACACTTTTATGGAATGAATTTTTAACATTTGAATCAGATTGGCTTCATCAAGCCGACAGTATAGGAATGGCTAAAGCAACTCAATTCGGTATAATTGCTCACGGAGGCGAATTAACCGATATTCTTAACAGACTTAATAATGCTGAAGTTTCAAATGCATTAGGTCTTTGTGATTGCTCCACCGTAGACGACTGGTGCTGGTGGCGTAAATCCTGCCATACATCTGGAGCATGTTTTGAAGATAAGCGTAACTGCGGATTCTTATGGTTAAAAAATTGTGACGGAATTTGTTATTAATAAATATAATAGGAGGATTCATTTATGAAAAAGTCAGTATTAATCGTCTGTATGGCAATGCTTTGTTCATTGTTTGCAACGGCACAAAACGAAAACACAAGACAAATGCAGTGGAGTGAGTTTTCAAAAATCACCGACCAACGTCAACAACAGCGTATTTTCAGGGATTTACCGGGCGAAAACAAGTACCAACTGTGGTGTGCAAAATTTGATGATTTGATGAAATTGGATTTTACGCAAGAAGAAAAACAACACATCAACGCTTTGAAAGAATTTGTAACTGCAAACAAACAGGATTTGTTTATATCGCCTTCCGAAAAGACGGAAAAGATTTTGGACGGATTCCAAGGCAAGTGGATACAAACGGCTACCGAAAAATTTAATTGGTCAAAAGATTTGCTTCGGTGCATAATTGCTTCTCCCGGAGCGTTAACAAATGAAGAATTAAAAGCCTTGAGATAAAAAATTCTTTACAATTTGCCCTTTGCGGCATTTGGTTTTAAAGATTTTTTTATAATTTTGCAACGTTTCATGGATTGTTATATTAATATAATGTATTCATGGAACGTTTTTATTTGTTGAAATTTTCCGCTGCGGCATTGAATCAACAGGGCGGAAACCATACACTACATACACAAAGAATATATGTGCAACAAAAAACTGACTCCGCACGAACTTGCGGCATACACCGACGGCATTGTATACGGGCAAACGCATGAATTTTCCTGCATTGAAAACATTTTGTTTGACTCCCGCAGGCTTAACCAAGTGAAAGGCACTGCGTTTTTTGCCTTAAAGACCGACAAAAATGACGGCATAAAATATATAAACGACCTTTACAACAAAGGTATACGTATTTTCATCACCCACACTCCGCCTTCGGACAAAGCCTACGGCGATGCTACTTTCGTAGTTGTTGACAATGTCCTTGAGGCTTTGCAAACTCTTGCCAAAGAATACAGAAAACGTATGAACGGGACAATCGTTGCCGTAACGGGAAGCAACGGAAAAACCATAACAAAGGATTGGATAATACGCCTTATTGGCGGAAAACTCAAAACATGCAGCAATCCTAAAAGTTTCAACTCGCAGATAGGCGTTGCTTACAGCGTGTATCAAATGCAGCAGGACGACGGGTTGGGAGTGTTCGAAGCAGGTATATCCCGCCCGGGTGAGATGGAAAAATTGGCGGACATACTTCAGCCCGACATAGGCATATTTACCAATATAGGCGATGCCCATCAAGCCAACTTTGAAAGCCTTGAACAAAAAACGGAAGAGAAACTCAAACTGTTCGCTTCGTGCAAAAAGATGATATACCACGACAACAATTCCATGCTGACCCGCAAGATAAAGACTTTTGCCAAGGAACACAATATAGAAGTCATTGCTTGGGGCGATTATCCGTGGGATACGGTGTTGCACAGCGAAATAGAAAAACAACTCACCCTGCCTTTTGACGACCCGGCAAGCACGGAAAACGCCATAAATGCTTACTTGCTATGCCTTGAAGCAGGCATTGACAAAAAACATTTGCAGTCGGCAGTCAGACAGTTGGAGCAATTGGAAAGCCGTTTTGAGATATTGAGCGGAATAAACAACAGCATAATAGTCAACGATTCATATTCCTGCGATTTGGTTTCGCTTGAAATAGCGTTGGATTATCTGAACGGTCAGAACAAAGTGTCAAAAACGGTTATCCTTTCGGATTTGCAACAAAGCACAACCGACAAACACAAACTTTATGAGGATATAAACCGTTTGATTGTCAACAAAAAAATAAACCGTTTGATTGCCGTAGGACCTGATTTCTACACCTACCAAGACCTTATAACCGTTGAAAACAAACAGTTTTATCTTTCGGTTGAAGAGTTTTTGCTTAACCTTCACCGCAAAGACTTTATAAACAAAGCCGTTCTGATAAAAGGGGCAAGCAGCATGCACTTTGAGCGAATCACGCAGGCACTTGCCGCCAAAGGACACCAAAGTGTGTTGGAAATAAACCTGTCTGCATTGGAAGACAACGTAAAATATTTCCGTTCAAAACTCAAACCCGACACAATGGTTATGGCGATGGTCAAAGCCTCTTCGTACGGTTGCGGCGGTTATCAGGTGGCTTATTGTTTGGAAAAAGACAATTTGGCGGATTATTTCACCGTTGCCTTTGCCGACGAAGGCGTGGAGTTGAGGCAAAAAGGTATTCAAAAGCCTATAATGGTGATGACGCCCGAAAACAATACGGACAAATTTTTGCAATACAACCTTGAACCCGTAGTACACAGCCAATCGGTTTTGGACAGGTTTATAAACGAAAAAATAAAAGTCCACATCAAACTTGATACGGGCATGCACCGATTGGGTTTTGAAGCCAAAGATTTAACCGATTTGGTGCATACGCTCAAAAATCACAAAAACATTCACATCGCAAGCGTCTTTTCACATCTTTACGGTGCGGACGATACGGCGTTGGACGCCTATACATACCAACAGATTGACCTTTACGAACAGATGAGCGGCTTTATATTGAACCATTTTGACTACAAAATATTGCGGCATCTGTGCAATTCGGCAGCCTCCGTACGCTTTCCGCAAGCACATTACGATATGGTACGTTTGGGTATAGGCATGTACGGCATAGGAGTGAACACCGCCGAACAAAGACAGTTGAGATTTGTCCACAAACTGCGGTCAACCATCACCCAAACACGTGAGATAAAAGCGGGCGAAGACGTTTCGTATTCCCGAAGATTTGTTTCAGCCAATGCCATGCGTATAGGCGTTATTCCTATAGGCTATGCAGACGGATTGAACCGTCACCTCGGCTGCGGCAATATTCAGGTATATGTCAACGGCAAGTTGTGTCCGATAATAGGAAACATCTGTATGGACATGTGCATGATAGATATAACCCAGACCAATGCCAAAGAGGGTGACACAGTGGTTATCTTCGGCAACGAAAACCCCGTGTTCCGATTGAGCGAAGCCTTAAACACCATTCCTTACGAAATATTTACATCGGTTTCGCAACGCATCAAAAGAGTTTATTACCAAGAATAAAACCAAAGGAGCGGAAAACAATGTTTTCCGCTCCTTACTTTATCAATCCGTCTTATTGAACTACAAATTTTTTGTTAACGCTTCCGCTGTTGGTGATTACTTTCAGTACGTAATTTCCCTTGTTGTAATTTTGTATATCTATCACCCTACTGTATGAGTTCACCTTGTTTATTTTTTCAACTGTCACTCCCCTTTCGTCGTATATCTCTATGGATTTTATCTTATATGAACACAAAACGTTCAACTCCTTATCCGCTGGGTTCGGAAAGACAGAGGTAAACCGTTCAAGCGTTGGGTTGTTTAAAGAGTTGGTAACATAAGTATATTGTATATTCAACGTATCGCAGGTAATGGTCGTATCGCCTTTGATGATTGAGTCTTTGTGGTTGGTGTTGTGCATATACATATGTATTATTGTGTCTGCCGATAATGATGTATTGCACACTATGGTCGCCGTACACAATATTGTGCTGTCGTTTCTTTCTATTGTGTCGGTTACTTGATATGAATTGCCGTACAATACCGCCGCACTCTCTTCGTCAATCTCCGTTTGGGTTATCGGTTCTTTCAATATAGGAAACATAAATGCCGCATGAGAATTAGTAAGTCCCGTCCAATTAAGCACACCTAACGTTGAATCAATTTTAGTACTCGCATAATCAGTTTGAAATATTCTCGCCATAACTGTAGGTAATGTATCCGAATCACAATTATTTATATTACCTTTAAACTTTTGTATGCTTGCAGTTGATGCCAGATACTTATAATCAGATATAGGAAGCGAAACGTCCCAATTATAACCCGGCAAGGGTTTAGGATTGTCATACATAACATAAAACGAACCTTTTACCTTTACCGGCTCATCAAAAAACAATTCCCTGTATCTGCAAAACGGTGTCAGTTTATCAGGGTCGTTGTGATAGCTCGGCACAGGTACTTTGGCCATAAAGTTAAAACTTGCATCTGCTATGCCCACATACGGAAACATTGCTCCGTATTGTATTTTATAAAAATAAACCGATACCCCCGTTATCTCCAATGTATCTTGTACAATATATGGTTGTGCAACATCCATTATTGTAGTCAGTCCTATTTTATAAAATAATTCTACCTCCTCAATTTGTCCAAAACCTGATGGAAAAATAGGAGGATTACCATATTGTGTACTTGCATCCAACGTAATACACTTTGTCATCACTGGGTCAGGTAAATAATACAAGTCTTCATATTCCCTGAAATTCAACGAATCTGCATTCGGACTTTGTCCCCATGCATTAACAGCAATTATTGCCATTGTCATTACCATTGTCTTTAATATTATTATCTTTTTCATTTTATCTTCCTCCTTATTTATTTTTATTCACTTCTTTCACATATAACTTCATATCTTCTGGTTTCATGTATTATATTCAACGAATTTGGTGTCGCCTGTTGCATAGGATAAAAGAAATCATAAACACTTTGAAACGGGTCTGGCATTTGTCCCGCATCCACCAAATAATTTTGGGACACCGTATAACATCTGGCATCTTGGTACGCAGGATTCACCTTATCAAACCAACACATATTACCGAAAAGATATCTCCCTACTACCGTATAATATTGATTGTCATCATAAAATGTCAGGCTTCGGGATAAACTATATTCGTTGTAAGCAAATACAGGGGTAATTACATTCACTATACTGTTAGGATTATATACATCAATTTCTGCTATTCTGTCCTTTTTATCCGCTCCGTCGCACATTAAAACAAACAATCTTTGATTTACTTTATCGTATTTCATATCTGTTATCTTCGCACAAGTGTCTGTCAGCGTTGATATGTATTGTATATGAAAGTTTGACATATCATTTAAATCCATTAAACTAAAGTTCGTATATCCCGGTATGGAATACCCTATAACTATATTATCTATAGATGTATCCATTACCGTTGCATTAAAGCCGGAATCCAAATATATGTCACATATTCCTGTCATTACATTATAGTCCCTGCCTTCATATATAGGAATTGCATTTTTATCATGTCTATAGATTACCATATTTGCAGGTGAAGAACCGACTAATTTTCCAACTAAACTTATATAATTGTTTGTCTTTAATACATCTGTCAATACATACATCGTTACTCCGTAGGCTTCGTAATAATTATTTCCGTATATTGACGAAATCGTATAATCTATAAAACGGCTGAATCCTATCGGTGTATTTGACACTATTGCCAATTTTCTTTCACCGTCTGCATTTGTATAATATTTTATCTTTGTTAATTTGGTTGCCCCGTCCGTAAAATCTATATCGTATCTGTTAATGTTTAACACCGATGTATCAAACAATGACGGCACTGATGTATATGCTATAAATTGCTTTCCCGTTAACAAATCCTCTCCGCAAAAATATATCATTCCGTCCACAATATCAAAATCCCGTATCTCACAATGCGGTATCTTTACTATCTTTACATCGTTTGGATGACTTGTTGTCCACATAAACATTGATGTATCTGTTTGTAGGAGTAAAGGAAATGTTTTTTCACTATAAATATCTATCGTTGGATTATATGTATTATGATGAACCCAGGTGATAACATCAACAACATGATAATCCATTGCCTTCAATGGTTTAATTTTCAAACCGTAACCATTTGTAAACTCTCGCATTATTGATATGTTTCCGTATGCAGCATAATTCTGCATTTGACTGTATGCCGTCAGAGGCATAATTATCAGTGCCGCCATCAGCACCGATAAAAACGTTTTTACTGTTTTCATATTCTTTTTCTTTTTTTATTTCTTTCTTTTATTGAACTACGAATTTTTTGTTAACGCTTCCGCTGTTGGTGATTACTTTCAGTACGTAGTTGCCTTTGTTATACTTTTGTATATCTATCACCCTACTGTATGAGTTCACCTTGTTTATCTTTTCAACTATCACTCCCCTTTCGTCGTATATCTCTATGGATTTTATCTTATATGAACACAAAACGTTCAACTCCTTATCCGCAGGATTCGGAAAGACAGAGGTAAACCGTTCAAGCGTCGGGTTGTTCAAAGAGTTGGTAACATAAGTATATTGTATATTCAACGTATCACAGATAATGGTCGTATCGCCTTTGATGATTGAGTCTTTGTGGTTGGTGTTGTGCATATACAGATGTACTATTGTGTCTGCCGACAATGATGTATCGCACACTATAGTTGCAGTACGCAATATTGTGCTGTCGTTTCTTTCTATTGTGTCGGTTACTTGATACGAATTGCCGTACAATACCGTCGCACTCTCTTCGTCAATCTCCGTTTGAGTTATCGGTTCTTTCAATATAGGAAACATAAATGCCGTACCTAAATTGCTATAATCTGTCCAATCCGGATTACTGTTTTCGTAATCTATTTGTGTACCCGCAAGATTGGTGTAAAATTGCCTTGCAGTTAATCTGAATAATGTGTCCGAATCACAATTATTATACGGCATATTTTTATTTATTGCCGCTCCGTTAGCATGGTATCTATATGTCGATATAGGAAGCGATACATCCCAATTGTAACCCGGTAAAGGTTTAGGGTTGTCATACATAACATAAAATTTTCCGCTGACCTTTATCGGTTTATCAAAAAACAATTCCCTATACCTGCAAAACGGTGTCAGTTTATCAGGGTCGTTGTGATAACTCGGTACAGGTACTTTGGTTATAAAATTAAACCCCGTATCTGCTATTCCTACAAAAGGAAACATTGACCCGTATTGCACTTTGAATAAAAACACTGACACTCCCGTTATCTCCAATGTATCATTTACATCATACAATTGGGCGACATCCATAATAAATGTCTGCCCGAGTTTATCAAAGAAAGTAAAACTTGTTAATTTATAAAACCCATTATACATATCCATTACCAGACTTCCTGTAGTGTTTGAGGCATCCAAAGTAATACATTTGGTCATCATTGCATCAGGTAAATAGTACAAATCCTCATATTCTCTGAAATTCAACGAATCTACATTCGGATTTTGTCCCATCACATTAACAGCAATTATTGCTACCGTAATTAATATTATTATCTTTTTCATTTTATTTTTCCTCCTTATCTGTTTTTAATTACTTAATCCGCATCCGACTATATATTTATAATGTACGTGTATTAACTCTAATGAGTCTTGTGGGGCCAATCGTTTCGGATAAAACTGCTCATAATACAGTTCATTCTCCATACCCATATTTGTAGTTTCTGTTAAATGCCCCTGCGCAACAGAATGACATCTGTAATCACTGTACACATAATTAATTTTTTCAAACCAACTAAACTCTCTGCCTGTATTCATCCCTACTGCATTGTAATATTGATTATGGTCATATAATGTAATACTTCTTAACAAATTATATCCGCCCTCTGAAAACAACGGTTTCGTTATATATACCGTACTATTGGGAGTATATATATCAATTTCTGCTATTTGGTCTTCTTTATCCGCACCGTCGCACATCACAACAAACAATTTTTCACTGTGTTCATCGTATTTCATATCCACTATTTTTGCACAACTGTCCGTCATCGTTGATAAATATTGTACATTGTAACTATTCATTCCGACTACATCCATAACTCCGAAATACGTACGTCCGGGTGATGTATAACCTACAGCTATATCATCGCCATAACTATGAATTCTTGTCATATGAAAACACGAATCCAAATACATATTGCATGGATTCGTATGTAAATCATAAGCCTTTCCTACATACGAAGCAACAGAATCTTTATAATGTCTGAACAATCCCATATATATTGGCAATATAGGTGATTTTAATTTACCCAATACACAAATATAATCATTTGTTTTCAATACATCTAACAATGAATACTTTTTAGTTACGTATGTTTCATAAAAGTTACTCCCTGCCCACGAAGATATTGTATAATCAATAAATTTACTTGAACCTTGGGGTGAATTGGAAATCAGTGCCAATTTATGATACACTCCGTCTTTTTCACTATTTCTTATTTTCATCAATTTATTATCATAGTTATCTTTAAACAATATATTATATCTATCCATTGTTGAAATTGAGCCGTCAAACAATGATGTCACGGTCGTGTATACTATAAACTGCTTTTTCGTCAACAAATCTTCCCCGCAAAAATATAATCTCCCGTTTTCTATATCAAAATCCCGTATCTCACAATGCGGTATTTTGACAAGTTTTATATCCTTTGTATTTTGAGAAGTAAACAAAAACACAGAGGTATCTGTCTGTGGCATCGGTGCCGTTTTTTCATCATAAATATTGACGGGCATATTTGATGGATTTTGAATATGATGGGCTAATGTTACAATACTTGTATCATTATATTCCATCACCTTTACAGGTTGAAATGCCCGCTCACTATCATCATAAATGTTACCGACTATTGACGTGTTTCCGTATGCAACATAATTTTGCATTTGACTGTATGCCGTCAAAGGCATAATTATCAGTGCAGCTGTCAGCATTGATAAAAAAGTTTTTACTGTTTTCATTTTATTTTCTCCTTTTTATTGTTAATATAGTTTGATTTTGCCGCAAAGTTACCCATTTTTTATTTTTCCGCCAAATATTTTGCCTTAATTTTTAGCACTGTAACTATTATTTTGCACTGAAAAGAAAAAAGTGTTTTCTGAATCTAAAAATAAAAAACATATGTTTTTGAAACGAAAAACATATGTTTTTTGATTAAAATTCATATGTTTTTTTGAAAAAATACATATGTTTTTTTATTTTGTTTTCTCAAAAGGATTTTATACGGCAAGTTTCGGGGAAATGTTTTTTGTGATTAATTTTTTTAAAATATTGCTGCCGTTTTAAAATAAGTTGTATATTTGCAAAATATTTTAACGTTTGACATAAAAAACATTAACATAAAATAAAAACAAAGGACAAAGTCATGGAAATAAAAGATGCCTATGCAGGCACATTGGAATCAGGTGATATATTCATCCGTATAATGCCTTCCGACAAAGAAGGTTTAAACATTGACCTTGACTCAAGCGTTATGTATCAATTCGGCAATCAAATAAAGAAAGTCATTAAAGAAACGCTTGAACAGCAAGGTATTACAAGTGCAGAAGTGAAAGCCACCGACAAAGGGGCGCTTGACTGCACCATAAGAGCCAGAGTAACGGCAGCAGCCGTAAGGGCTACCGGCAAAGATGTCTGGGCATAATCATTTATTTACTAAAAAACAAAGAAGTAATCATGCAAAGATTAAGAAGAACAATGATGTTCGTTCCGGGCAACAATCCTGCCATGATGTCGGATGCATTTATTTATGGTCCGGATTCTATCATGCTTGACCTGGAAGATTCCGTAACGATGGCTGAAAAAGATGCAGCCCGTTTGTTAGTTCACAATGCTTTAAAAACTATAGATTACGGCAATACCGAAATGGTTGTCAGGGTCAACCCTTTGTCAACGCCGTACGGCAAAAAAGACGTTGAAGCCGTAGTTAAAGCCGGCGTACATGTAATCCGTATGCCTAAAACCGAAACGGCTGAAGAAGTTGTTGAACTGGAACAGGAAATTGAAAAAGTAGAAAAAGAATTGGGCTGCGTAGGCAGAACACAGATAATGGCTGCAATTGAATCAACCAAAGGTATTATAAATGCTTATGCCATTGCAACGGCTTCAAAACGTATGATGGGTATTGCTTTGGGTGCAGAAGACTACTGTGCCAACTTGAAAACCCAGCGTACACCGTCGGGCGACGAACTCTTGCTTGCAAGGGAAACCATAGTTGTGGCTGCAAGAGCTGCAGGTATAGACGCTTTGGATACGGTTTATTCCAACCTTAACGATATGGAAACTTTCCGCAAGGAAGTTGAACTTATAAAACGCTTGGGATTTGACGGCAAATCCATCATCAACCCGCGTCAAATAGAGATAATAAACGAAGTTTTCGCCCCTACGGAAAAAGAAATAGAGAAAGCCAAAACCATTATCGCCGCTATCAAAGAAGCGGAAGCCAAAGGCTCGGGCGTTATTGCCGTTAACGGCAAGATGGTTGACCGTCCTGTGGTTATAAGAGCGCAGAGAACTATTGATTTGGCATTGGCTGCAGGTGTAATTTCAAAGGAGGATTTGTAAGATGAGTACATTAAAAGAAAGAAGTTCCGCTATTGAGGCCGTGGCTTCAAAGATGAACAAACAAATATACAAAAACGGCAGTGCAAAAAAAACAGGCACTCCTAAACTTGAGTATCAAAAAGAAGTTTCAAAAGTAGTAACGCTTGAACAAGCCATAAAAGGTTCGGGCTTGAAAGACGGAATGACCATCTCTTTCCACCATCACTTCAGAGGAGGTGACAAGGTAGTCAACTTGGTTGTGGATAAATTGGCACAGATGGGCTTTAAAAATCTTTCGTTGGCTGCTTCTTCGTTGCAGGACGTACACGAACCGCTTATTGAACATATCAAAAACGGCGTGATAACGAGCATATCCACTTCGGGTATGAGAGGCAAATTGGCAGACGCAGTATCCAAGGGCTTGATGGACGAACCTGTCGTATTCCGTTCGCACGGCGGCAGAGGAAGTGCTATTGCTAACGGCGATTTGCATATAGACGTTGCCTTCATAGGTGCATCTTCATGCGACCCGTTGGGAAATGCCTGCGGATTTTCAAGAAGCGAAAACGCCAAATCCATATGCGGTTCGTTGGGTTACGCATTGCCTGACGCTCAATACGCAGACAAAGTGGTTATTTTGACCGACGATTTGGTCAGATACCCTAATACGCCTAACTCAATTTCGGAAAGCAATGTAGACTATGTAGTAGAGGTTGAAAGCGTAGGCGATTCTTCAAAGATAGCATCGGGTGCTATACGCGATACAAAGAACCCGCGTGATATTTTGTTGGCAAAACAAGCCGCAAAAGTTATAATCAACTCCGGATATTTCAAAGACGGATTCTCAATCCAAACTGGTTCTGGCGGAGCATCTTTGGCAGCCGTTAAATACATACGTGAAAGTATGATTGAAAAAGGCATAAAAGCGTCTTACGCATTGGGAGGAATAACCGCCCATATGGTCAAAATGTTCGAAGAAGGTCTTATTGAACGTTTGATAGACGTACAATCCTTTGACAAAGTTGCTGCAGAATCGTTGATGAAAAACGAAATGCACAAAGAAGTTTCGGCCAATGAATATGCTTCAGCCGACGAAATGGGTTCGGCAACGCACTATTTGGACATGGTAATTCTGTCTGCACTTGAAGTTGACGTTAATTTCAACGTAAACGTTCTTGTAGGTTCGGACGGAATCATACGCGGTGCTATAGGCGGACACCCTGACAC
This sequence comes from Bacteroidales bacterium, assembly GCA_017934545.1. Taxonomy (GTDB): domain Bacteria; phylum Bacteroidota; class Bacteroidia; order Bacteroidales; family P3; genus Scybalousia_A. The sequence goes on along the minus strand of JAGBJI010000008.1, from coordinate 84,588 downwards.
TGCAGCCGACAGCGCATTGTCAATAATAGTATGTCCGTTGTTGAGAGGAAGAATACCTTGCGTTGTAAACGAAGTCACCACTTTGATTACTCCGGGTTCAACCGTTGACGTTGTGGTTACCGAATACGGTATTGCAGTCAACCCTGCACGCCCTGAAATAGCACAAAGATTGAAAGAAGCGGGATTGAACATCGTTGACATTCACTCTTTGAAAGAACGTGCAGACAAAATAATCGGACAGGCAGACCCGTTGCCGTTCGGCGATAAGGTTGTCGGAGTGGTAATGAACCGTGACGGTTCGGTAATGGACGTTATCAAAAACATAAAAGACTGATAAACTTCAGTTCAATATGACAATTACGCTTGAGCAGTTGCTCTTAAGCCGCGACAACAGACAGGAGCATCAAAGGATTTTGTTGAAAAACAACCCTGATAAGACTTTAATCTGTCTTACTGTCATAATGCCGGGCAACGTCAAGCGTAATTGTTTTTCTTTAACTGTTGCCCAAGAGGCGTTAAAAGCCATAAAGAAAACGTTTCCTTTGGTTTTAGACATTGAAACCAAAGATTTACCGACAGGCTTTGAGGCTTATATTCTGACCGATACGGACATAAAAGAAACAAAACTTAAATGCTGCGAAATAGAAGACACACACCCGCTGGGCAGACTGTTTGACATTGACGTAATAGATAAAGATATGCAGCCTCTGTCACGCTTGCAGGTGGGCAAAAAGCCGAGAAAATGTCTTCTTTGCGAACATGAAGCCCGCTATTGCATGCGTAACCGCACTCATACGCAGGAAGAAATAGGGCAATATATAGAAAATCTGTTGAAACCTTATGTACACTGAATACGAAATCCGTCCTCTGCCTTTAAGTGTCAAATCCATAAGAACCAAAGCAGAGCAATTTCTCAATAAAAACCAATTGCGGCTTGAACGGACGGATTATTTTGCAGGTGTGTTCCGCATTGACGGCGACGAAATACTTGCATGCGGAGGTGTAAAAAACAATCTGATAAAATGTATTGCCGTCGGCGACGAACTGCGTGACACGGGAATGGGCAGCAGGCTTATCTCACATCTTGTGTCCGTTGTCATGCAACGCTCCAACAACGTAAAAGTCTTCACCAAACCCGAAAACGTACAGATATTTAAATCTTTGGGATTTTCTTTGATTGCAAGTGCCGAACATGCGGTGTTGATGGAAAACAACAACAAGCCGCTTGAAAACTATTGCCGCTACCTTTCCTCGCACAAAAAAGAGGGTTTGAACGGAGTGATAGTGATGAACTGCAATCCTTTCACCCTCGGACACCGCTATTTAATAGAAACGGCAAGTGCAAAAACAGATAATCTTTATATCATTGCAGTAAAAGAAAACATCTCTATGTTTTCCTATGCCGACAGATTGCAAATGATTAAGAACGCAACGGCGGATTTACCCAACGTAACGGTGTTGGAAGGCAGCGAATATTCCGTTTCCGAGTTCACTTTCCCCACTTACTTCCTAAAAGATTTGAACTATGCGGCCGATACCCACATTACGCTTGACTTGGATTTGTTTTGCAAATATTTGGCACCGCACCTTAATGCCAAGATTCGCTTTGTGGGCAGCGAACCTTTTGATTACGACAAACTTACATGCAGATACAACGAACTCATGTCGCAAATCCTGCCCCTGCACGGCATAGATGTGCAACAAATACCACGCTTGGAAAAAGACGGCAAGGCAGTCAGTGCCTCTGTATTGCGTAAACATCTGAATGAAGGCAGATTGTCTTTGGCTATAAACACCGCCTATCCTACTACCGTGCCGTTTCTTTTGGGCTATACGGCTGCCTTGTGTCTGCAAAAAGAACTTGACACCACGCCAAAACCCGGATTGATAGACAAAAACGACAACGGGGCGCATTCGGATATGGATTACCACTTGATGACAACGAGTATCAACGCACTGTTGCCGTACTTCAACCGACTTGCATCCATAGGTTATTGCCGTTCAATGCCCGATGCACAACAGATAAAAGACTTGGGATTGCAGGCAGAAGAGGCTATGTTCAACGCAACGCACGGCATCAACACCCACAAAGGAGCATTGTTTTCAATGGGATTGGCCGTTGTCTGTGCTGCCAATATATTGTACAACTGCCAAACAATCAATGCACAACAATTGCAACAGCATATAATCAATCTTTCCGCCGGATTCACCCAACCCGAAGGCACTCACGGCTCAAAAGCACTCAACGCAAACCGCATCAAAGGGGCATTAGCCTGTGCCAATGAGGGTTACAAAGAATTGTTTTCATCATGGCTGCCGTTCTACCGTGCCAATATCAACGATGAATACGCAATGCACAAACTATTGCTTTTGATTATGTCCGAAATAGACGACACCAACATCTATTACCGCAAGGACAAAGCAACGGTGGAATATGTCAAAAACATCAGCAAAGCAATTTTAAATGATTTCAGTACTGAAAAACTGAATGCCCTGAACGCTGAATTTATCCGCATGAACATATCTCCCGGAGGTGCAGCCGACATGCTGGCCCTTACCCTCTTCATCTCATCAGCCGTAAACTGAATTTTTCATTCCGCTTACTTACCCTAAAAATCTCTTTTCTTAAAAAGAGAAATAAAAAACATATGAATTTTAATCAAAAAACATATGAATTTTAATCCAAAAACATATGTTTTTTAAACAAAATACATATGTTTTTTCAAAACGGATTCAGAAAACAATTTTACAGAACGGGGGTTTGCAATAAAGGGAATTTGAAAAAAGATTGGGGTAAAAATATATTATATATGTGAAAAAATACATAACTTTGCATATTATAAAACATTTGCATTATGAACAAGAGCAAAACTTTAATTCTTTATACTTTATTGTCAGTGGTTTGCGGCAACATACTTTCCGCACAGCCCGACGAAAAACACCTTGACGGACGTTATCCGTTTTCCTGCACAAGTATCATGGTCGGAAAAAACGCTTCAACCGACGGTTCGGTCATCACTTCGCACACATGCGACTCTTGGTACCGCACGTGGATGGATATTGTTCCTGCAAAAGATTGGAAAGACAACGACAGCGTAACCGTTTATGACGGCCGAATGCACACCCAATCCCCGTCGGACAGCACAAAAATGTACGCAAAAGGCAGAATACCCCAAGTAAAGCATACGTTCAGATATTTAGACACGGCATACCCTTGTCTGAACGAGAAACAACTTGCAATAGGCGAAACAACCATCTCGGGCAGGGATACATTGCAAAACAAAAAAGGTATGTTCGTCATTGAGGAATTGGAACGTATAGTTTTGGAACGCTGTTCTTCGGCAAAAGAGGCTATATTGCTGATGGGCGAGTTGATAAAAAAATACGGATACGGCGACTCCGGGGAATGCTTAACCATTGCCGACAAAAACGAAGTATGGATTTTTGAGGTGTTCGGTGAGGGCAAGGACAAAATAGGCGGCGTTTGGGCTGCGGTGCGTATACCTGATGATGAGATTGCAGTCAGTGCCAACATTTCCCGTATATCAAAGCTGAACAAAAACGACAAAAACAACTGTCTTTATTCCGACAATGTGTTTGACGCAGCCAAGAAACTGAAACTTTGGGACGGCAAAGAAGAGTTTTGTTTTTGGAAAGTATACAGCGGAGGAAACTATTTCGGCGAAAAGAAAAACTACAGTGTAAGGGAATATTTCATTATGAACGCTTTGGCTCCGTCGTTGAATTTGAGCGATACTGCAGAAGAACTGCCTTTGAGCGTAAAACCAGACGGCAAAGTATCGGTTGAACAGGTTATGATGATGTTAGGGTCTTATTACGAGGGAACTGAATGGAACCTAAGCTACCGTCACAAAATACCCAATCCCAAACACAAGGACAAAGACGGCAACGTAGTGGAAAACGAACCTGACAGTATTGTTTCGCCGTTTTCAAATCCGTGGATGCGTCCCGATGAAATCAACATGTATTACGCAATGGGCGATTCCACTATGAAAAACATACGCACCGTAAGCGTGCCTTGGTGTGCTTATTCAACGGTCATTCAGTTGAGAAATTGGTTGGACGACGACATAGGGGGCATTGCATGGATAGCATTGGACAATCCTGGCGAATCACCCCGCTTCCCTGTCTTTTGCGGCACTACACAACTGCCGTCAATGCTCAAAATATGCGGACAACATTTAGACCGCAACGATGCAGCACTGTGGCATTACCGCAAAGCCAACCGTTTGGCTACCGTACGTTGGGGCAATTACCGCAAAACATTGGAACCTGCAAGAAACTATTTCACACAAAAAGGACAGCGTGAACTGCCTTTCGTAGAACAGACATACACAAAAATGAAAAGCGAAGACGCACAACAAGCCGAACAAATGCTTAACGGTTACGTTGCAGACTTTTTCGGAGCAACCATTGTCAAATGGGACGAACTTACAAGGCTGTTCTGGCGTCAGACTTGGACGGGATTTTGATATTTTAACGGCTATTTATTGTTAAGAAAATCGTTTTGGGTAACGGTAAACTCAAAACGGTGGTGGGTATTGTCATCATCATCTTTAACGGAAGAAAGTTTTCTCCAATCGCTTTGACGGAAAAAACTTTTTTCTATGCCTGAAGAATTGCTGCGGGTGTATACTGCGTACGCATTGTTGCCCATCTGTTGGACCAAAACCGAATCCGAAAGGCTGTAACATTTGATTAAATAGTGTTGCAATGCCGATTTTTCGTTTTTGACATTGTCTTCATCTTCGTAAATGTAGTAAAGCCTTTCGCTTTGTTGCGGAAAAATACAGATATCTTTGTACTGCAAATAAGTATCGCCTGCATATGCCGATTTGTAATGCACAACCAACGGTTTGTCCGTAGCGTTCTTTAGATTGAAATCGTAAATATCCGCCGTATTTTCCTGCCCGTCAGTCAAATCTTCTATATATGACAAGCCCAAAAGTCCTACCCCGAATATGCAGGAGTTAAACAACATTAAGGTAAGCCCTAAACACAACAAACAAATTGCTTTTCTTTTCATTTTTCAGACTCTTCATTTATATCATCTTCATTTACTGCAAAGGTAAAACCGTATACCGTTATATCGTTTTCATATTTTACTGCATGCTCTTGCCATGACAAAAGCGAGAAAAAGTTTTTTCCGCCCTGCAAGGTGTCGTTGCTGTAATACGAAATGCAGGCGTTTTGCCCCATAGGCTGAATTACTACCGAATCCGATGCGGAAGCATTGGTGTAAATATGAAATAAAAAATCTTTCATTACACTGTATTTTGCCGTGTAAAGCATGCTGTCTGAAGCATAATCTATTTCACGGAAATATTCCTGCCCTATTTGCACGCTGTCCGACGGATATACGGTGGCAGCTGGGCAACCGTTCAACGAAGATTGCACGAACAATATCCTGCCGGTATTGTTTTTCAAATAAAAAACGTCCTTATGCGTTGCAATATATTCGTCATCTATGCAGCCGCATGTGGAAGCCAAAAAGACAGAACTTAACAAACACGGCAACAAAAGCAATTTTGCATTTTTCATAAACAGTACTCCTTTTTATAATGTGCAAAAATAGTATTTTTTTTAACCGCAACAAAAAAGCGGGATAATTTTTTTGCAGATTAAAGAAATTTACCGATATTTGCAAAAAATAAAAAACTTTTAACACTACTGCCTTATGAGAAAAGAAATAATAGTAGGAATAGATTTTTCCAACGCATCGCTTACGGCATTGAGGCTTTCCATTGACATAGCCAACCGTACGGATTGCAATGTATTGATGTTGTGGGTTCAAACAGCGGAAAAAGACCCGTTGGAAGCCGAAGAAACGTTTAAAGAATTGTGCCGTTCGTTCACGCCTTCTCTGAACGGAAAAGAGATAACCTACAAAATAGTACAGGGAAAGAGGGTTCACACCACGATAAACAAAACAGTTAAAGAAAGAGAACCTTATCTGTTGATAATAGGAACTAACGGCAACAGCGGATTTGACGAAAGATTTGCAGGTGCAAACGCATTCAAAACCCTTTCGGACTGTCCTGTTCCCGTTTTGTTGTTAAGGGAAAACTTCAACTTCAACAAACCGTTGGAAAACATTATACTTCCTATTGATTCAACCTTGGACACAAGGCAGAAAGTTCCGTGGACGATAGAGTTTGCACATATGTTCCCTCAATCGTGTATAAGAGTTTTGGGACTGTTGTCTTACAGCGGAAAAACCATAAGGGACGAAGTGCGTTCGTATGTATCAAGCGTTGAAAAACTTTTAGACCAAAAGGGATTAAATTATACAGTTGACATAAGGGAATCGGACAACTCCACTTTGACAACGTTGGATTACGCCAAAGAAGTGGACGCCGACATGATTGTAATCATGACCGAACAGGAAAAAACCTTGTCCAACTTGTTCTTCTTGGGACCTTACGCACAACAGATGATTAATCTGTCGCCTTATCCCGTGCTTACCATAGCACCAAAACAGATAAACGGGGCAGCCAAATAAGTTTATGCGAAACAAAAACGGGTTTAAGTTTGTTTGTCTTGCCGCTTGCATGCTTGCCATAGGGCATAAGGCTTATTCACAAACGGAAGTTATTGCCGACGGAAGACTGCAAAACATATTGGAAAAGCATGTTGAATACAACCGTATGGCAAAAACCGTGCGTGGATTCAGAATAAATGTAGCCACGTTCACGGGCGATGACGCCAAAAACAAAGCTTTTTCATTGAAAAACCAACTCTTGCAGGCTTTCCCCGACCAAAGAGTTTATGTTTTGTTTGACGAACCTAACTTCAATGTGCGGTTGGGGGACTACCCTACACGTTTGGATGCATATTCTGCATACATCAAACTCAAAAACCAAGTATCCACCGCCCTTATAATACAGGATTACATCAACCTGCCCGCACTTAACAAAGACGATTTGCAGGAACCCGAATATTTTGAGGACAATTTAGGGGAATAAAATCAAACATCAATTCAACAATCAACAGAATTAATAACACATAAAACACAAATAAATATCATGGACATCAAAAATTATATTCAGGAAAATAAAGACAGGTTCCTTGAAGAACTGTTTTCTTTAATCAGAATTCCGTCCGTATCTTCGCAAAACGAACACAAAGAAGATATGGTTAAGTGCGCCCAACGTTGGAAAGAACTTATACTTCAGGCAGGAGCCGACATGTGCGAAATAATGCCCACCGAAGGCAATCCCGTTGTCTATGCACAGCGTATAATTGACAACTCATACCCTACCGTTCTTGTTTACGGCCACTACGACGTGATGCCCGTTGACCCGATAGACCAATGGAAAACACAACCTTTTGAACCCGTAGTCAAAGACGGATACATCTGGGCAAGAGGTGCAGATGACGACAAAGGCCAATCGTTCATGCAGGCCAAAGCTTTTGAATATCTTAACAAAACAGGGCAATTGCGTTGCAACGTAAAGTTCATGTTGGAAGGCGAAGAAGAAATCGGAAGCGGCTCTTTGTACAAATTCTGCGAAGACAACAAACAAATGCTTAAGGCGGACGTTATCTTGGTTTCCGACACCTCTATGTTGGGAGCGGATATTCCGTCAATAACGGCGGGCTTACGCGGATTGGGCTACATAGAAGTAAAAGTAACGGGACCTAAAGCCGATTTGCATTCAGGTTTGTACGGAGGTGCGGTTGCAAATCCTATAAACATTTTGTGCCGTATCATATCCGAACTGCAGGACAAGGCAACCAACGCCTGCACGGTGCCTGATTTTTACAAAGAAGTCATCAATCTTTCGCAGGAAGAACGCAACTTGATGGCAAAAGCACCGTTCAGCGAAAAAGATTATCTGAACGTAACTGGGTCGCCCGAACTTTTCGGTGAACAAGGCTACTCAACCATAGAACGTACAGGCATAAGACCGTCGTTTGACGTGTGCGGAATATGGGGAGGTTACACCGGAGAAGGTGCAAAAACCATTATACCGTCAACGGCACACGCAAAAATATCGTTCCGTTTAGTTCCTGACCAAGATTTCAACGTGATTACCAAACGCGTTTCTGATTATATCATGCAGATTGCTCCGTCTTGCGTAAAAGTAGAGGTAACTCCTCTGCACGGAGGATACGCTTACGTTTCGCCGTTGGACTTGCCGGCTTACCGTGCAGCCGAAAAAGCATATATGCGTACTTACGGCAAACAACCTATACCTACACGCAGCGGCGGAAGCATACCTATCGTTGCTGGCTTTGAACGCATCTTGGGCATTAAATCCATACTTATGGGCTTCGGTCTGTCGTCCGACGCTATCCATTCGCCTAACGAGAACTATCCTTTGCAACAATTCTTCAACGGAATAGAAACCATAACCTATTTCTACGAAGAGTTCGCCGCATCGGCAGGCAAATAAACAGAAACAAAACAATAACAGATATAATTTTTTTTATTAACCATCATCAAAAAACATTAAAATAAATATGGATAATATTCTATCGGACAGACTGAACCGTCTGTCGCCTTCGGCAACGTTGGCTATGAGCCAAAGAAGCAATGAATTGAAAGCACAAGGCATTGACGTTATCAACTTAAGTGTCGGAGAACCCGACTTTGATACGCCCGAACATATAAAACAGGCTGCAAAAAAAGCCATTGACGATAATTTTACACGCTATTCACCCGTACCGGGTTACGCTGACTTGAAGCAAGCCATCATCAACAAGTTGAAAAACGAGAACCACCTTGACTATACGGCGGAACAAATAGTGGTTTCAAACGGTGCAAAACAGAGCGTATGCAACACCGTTATGGCTTTGGTGTCTTCGGGCGACGAAGTCATAATACCAGCTCCGTATTGGGTAAGTTATCCTCAGATGGTACTGATGGCTGACGGCACACCGGTATTCGTAGAAGCCAAAATAGAACAGGACTTTAAGATAACACCGCAACAACTTGAGCAGACCATAACCCCGAAAACAAAATTGCTTATACTTTGTACGCCGAGCAACCCGACGGGTTCGGTTTACAACCGCAACGAATTGGAAGCATTGGCGGAGGTTTTGCGTAAACACACGAACGTATACGTGATATGCGACGAAATATACGAACATATCAACTACACGGGTGAGCATACATCGCTTGCAACGCTTGAGGGAATGAAAGAACGCTGCATTATAATCAACGGAGTGTCAAAAGCCTACGCCATGACAGGTTGGAGAATAGGCTATATTGCAGCAAACACCCAGATAGCCAAAGCATGCAACAAACTTCAGGGTCAGTATACGTCAGGTCCTTGCTCTGTTTCGCAAAAAGCGGCAGTGGCTGCATACAACATGCCGCAGGATTGCGTGGAACAGATGCGTCAAGCCTTTGAAAGAAGAAAAGATTTGATAGTTAAATTGGCAAAAGAAATACCCGGCTTTGAGGTGAACCAACCGCAGGGAGCGTTTTATCTGTTCCCTAAATGTTCGTACTACTTCGGCAAAACCGACGGAAAAACCGTTATAAACAATTCCACCGACTTTGCCATGTATTTGCTTGAACAAGGACATGTTGCAACGGTAGGCGGCGATGCCTTCGGCTCGCCTGAATGCTTCCGTATGTCGTATGCAACATCGGACGAAAACATCAAAGAAGCGATGAACAGAATAAAACAAGCCGTATCCAAACTGCACTAAACGCCGCAGTATAACGGCAGGATATATTTTCACCGAAATCCTTTTCTGAAAATAAAAAATTGTTTTCAGAAAAGGATTTTTTCTTTTCTGAAAAGAGTTTTATTATTTTATGACGTCAACACTGCCGCCGTAACTTTTCAAAATTTCAACTCCGAATCTAAACCCACACTTTACCATTATATACAATCTATAAACAACTTCCGTCCCAATAAATTCAAAAGAAACACTAAAAAACCGCCAAAACACCATAAAAGTTTTCGGGTTATAACCCGATAAAATACCAAAACTCTGAAAGTTTTCGGGTTATAACCCGAAAACTTTTCTCTGATTACCGATTGAATTTATAGGAATTATTGGAGGTATGCACAAAAATTCAATTTTTATTTTTGTATTTCTGCACGTTTTTTCAATTTTCAGGGCTTTTGAATGCTTATTTTGATGCGGCGTTGCGGCGATTTGTTTTTGCCGATTCTGAATTCATTTCCGAAAAAAGCAGGTTTTTTACATCAAAAAAGCAGTTTTTTTCGGTTAAAAAAGTGCTTTTTTTGAAATTGTTTTCTGAATCGGCAACGTTTAATTCTGAAAGTAAAGAATTCTCTTCTGAAAACGCTTCCGCTTTTTGAGCAACAAAAACGTTTTCTTTGCCGCTACACAACCGCTACATTTCTTTTTTCAGCAAATAATTAGTTATCAAACAATTATCAAATTTGCTACATTTCGCTTCACTTTTTCTATATAAATCTATTTGATAAAAAATCTTTAATAGAAAATAAGTGTTACAAAGTGTAGCATTGTGTAGCGGCAAACATTAAACCGTTATTTTTCAACAGTTTTCATATTTTACCGTCTACAGACCATAAGACGTTTTTAGCAAATACGCCAAATAAAACAGTTTTACGCATATTTTTTGTAAAAAAGAACATCTGTATGAAAAAAAAATGCATATCTTTGCAAACAAATAACAGACAATATATTGTAAAATTAAAAATAAAGGGAAGTATTATGAAAACAAAGATGAAATTATTGATTGCAGCGGTGTGTTTATTATCGGCAAATATTGCTTTTTCGCAACATTTAACACCGCAGGACGGTACATATAAATTCAGCAACAACAAACTGATAGTAATAGTTAAAGACGGCAAACCGGAAAATGTTTACAAAGATTCCGTATCGGAAGCAAACAAACTTAAAGACATACAGTTCAGATTTTTTACTTACAGTGACGAAGGCTTAAGCCATGCAAATGATTACATTACCGACCGTATAAGCAAACTTTATTCATGTGTGCAAAGCGGAGTGTTTGAAAGTACGGACGGCAAAGGCACGAAATATTACGCCGCAGCGTTTACAAAGAAAAAGAAACATTGTTGGTATTTAAGCAAATAACTGCTTTAATAGGTTAAAACAACAAAACCGTATGTCAATAAAGGCATACGGTTTTGTTTGTTTATAAAAGCAATGTTTTGCAATTATTTTTTGTGGTCAATATTAAACTGTTTAACACGCTCGGCAAAGACAGGCAACATATCGTGCGGTACCAATGACACGCATGCTCTCAAGCCTTGTTGGTCAGAACCCGTGATGTCAAGGCATATAGCCGATATTCCGTAATAAACAAGTTCGTTCAAAGTCTGTTCGCCCGTCAATCCCGGGTAGTTGAAAGTGAAATAGAATCCGTCGGCGATAGGTACGTCTTGGTCTTTGTCGTATACAATCTCAAAACCGTTCTCTACCAATGCGTCTTTCATAAATTTGGCTTTCTTTTCGTAATCTCTCAAGGCTTCAACCAAGTTGTATGTTCCGTCGTTGCAGGCTTTCATTACTGCGGCAAGTCCGTACTGAACGCTGTGTGACGTTCCCGAGGAAAGAGCGTAAATACTTCCGAAAACTATTGCACGTCCGAATGTGTCCTGTGAGAAATATTTTTTCATATAATCCGTATGCCATGCGTAAAGTTCAGGTGACACAACGATGACCGCTATTCTCTCGCCTGCATAAGAAAAGGCTTTTGAGCCGCTTATCATCAATATGTATTTCTTTGCCCATTTGGCTACGGTAGGCTGGAAAGGTGCAACGCCCGGAGTTGAAATATCTTTTCTGAAATCCATTCCGAAGTATGCCAAGTCTTCCATAACCACAACGTCGTACCTGTTGGCCAATTCGGCAATTATTTTCAACTCCTCTTCATTGAAACAGAACCATGCAGGGTTATTAGGCGATGAATAGACCACACCTGCTATCTCACCAGTTTGAAAATACGACTCAAGTTTGGCACGCAATTTTTCTCCGCGGTATTGATATACGTCAAAGGTTTCGGTTTCTATACCCAAAATCTTGCACTGCTGTTTTTGAACAGGAAATCCGGGGTCAATGAACAGAAGTTTGTTCTTTTTGCCGTCCATCTTGGTTACCGTCATAAACGATGCGAAACTGCCCTGCATACTTCCCGTTACAGGCACGCATGAATCTTCGGGTACGTCTACGTCAAGAAAATTCTTAACAAAGCGTTTGGTTTCGTGTTTCAGTTCTGCCGTTCCGTATATGTCGGGATATATGGCACTGACACCGTCTTTCAATGCTTGTATCTGTGCATCTACGCCCTGCTTTACGGTAGGCAGGCCTGGAATACCCATCTCCATACGCACGAATTTGAAATCAAACTCTTTTTCTACGTCATCTATTATCTTTTTTACTTCTCTTATGGACGCTTTGCCCACGCTTTTTATCTTATTGCCGGCAATTATTTTGTCAACTGCCTCTCTGTTTAATGGTACTTTATTCATAATGTTTATATTTTATTCTCATTTCAACGCATCGTTGACTGACTTATTTGTTCGTATTTGTCGGATTGGGCGGGATTGATTTGCTTCATAATAGTGATAACATCAGTTTGTTCGTTGGCAGGTGCGCCCTTAAAAATATTGACAATCTCGTCCGCTTTGGCTTCTATGAACTGTGTTACGCATATCAGTCCGCTTTTTTCGCCGTGAACTTCTTTTAAATCTTTCAAGGCAAGATATATATTGTTTCTTGCCTGCGTTTGGTTTTCCGAAGACAACATATCCAATCCCAATCTGTGATATTTATACCACACGGAGTGCATCGCACTGTATGCGGAATTGGTATAATTCTCTATCATCCAATATTTATTGGTGTTTTTCTCCGCCCGTTTCCAACCTTCGTTGGTACTGCGTTGTGCAGCCGTGACTATATTTTGGCAGATTTGGAAATATTTGTCGCCGCCGTTAATTTCGAAACTGTCACCGTCCAATGCCAAAAAATAATTCAGATAAAACGCTACGGTGGAAAGCAGGTTGGATGTGTAATTGTTTTCGTCAAACTCTATGTTTTGCCCTTCCGTATATTTAAATGCAAAATCTTTTTCCTGCGTGTTCAGCATGGTTGTGGTATATGTTGAACCGTAAACAGGACGGCGTAATTGTATGAACAAATCGCCCGAAAAATCTTCCTGCGAAGGACGCGATTTAACGTTTATGGTAATACTGCCTTCTATTTTTTCTACGTCTTCGTAACGGTAATTGGTCCATTGCCTGTCGTTAACAAAGCCGTTCAACGCCGTTTGTATAGTATTGTATATTTCTTTGTCTGTTCCCTGAATCTGCGTTGCACTTACGCTTACGGAAACTTTAAATTCCTGCGGAAAGGCTTCGTAAAAACCAATCATTGCAAGCAATATACAAAACCAATACTTCATAATCACAAAAATTCTTTAATCTTATTTACTATATCGCGTGCCACTTCCCGCTTTGCTTTGAGGCACATAGGCTCCGTATTGCCGTATTTGTCAACAAAGGTTACCTTGTTGGTGTCAACCTCAAAGCCTGCCCCTGCGTCTTTTAGCGAATTCAATATTATAAGGTCTGCATTCTTTTTGGCCAACTTACCCTTGGCGTTTCCCAACTCATTGTCCGTTTCCAATGCAAAGCCGATTAGCAATTGAGAATCCTTTTTTCTTTGACCCAAAGTTGCAAGAATATCTTTTGTAGGCACAAGTTGCAGGGTAAGATTGCTGTCTTTTTTCTTCATCTTTCCCTCAAAGACCTTGTCCGTTGTATAGTCCGCAACCGCAGCTGCACATACCGCAATATCGGAATGGGCAAAACATTCAACGGTTTTTTCATACATTTGCTCCGCAGTCACAACGTCAATGACGTTAAGTCTGTCTTGAGCCTGCACTTTTTGCTGAACAGGACCCAAAACCAAGTTAACAACGGCACCTCTTGCAACAAATTCTCCGGCAACAGCTATTCCCATCTTACCCGATGAATTGTTGGAAATAAACCGTACGCTGTCTATCTTCTCACGTGTAGGTCCTGCGGTAACGGTAACGGTTTTGCCTGCAAAATCCTGCGTAAAAGAAAAATAGTTTTCAATTCTTGCAACAATATCTTCTATATCCGCCATACGTCCTTTGCCGTCCTGTCCGCATGCAAGTTCTCCGTATTGTGCGTCAATGATTTCTACGCCGTGCGATTGCAGGGTTTTCATATTTTGTTGCACCGCAAAATTGCAGTACATTGCCGTATTCATCGCAGGAGCCATGAATACTTTTTTGTCAAACGCCGTCAGCAAAGTGGACAACGCCTCATCGGCAATACCGTTTGCGTATTTACCGATAATATCCGCCGTCGCAGGAGCGACAATTATGCAATCAGCCCACTGTGCAAGCGATATATGTTCGGTGGTTACCGATTGGTAACTACCGAACATATCATTGTAAACATTATTGTTTGAAAGTGTTTGTAAGGTCAGCAAAGTGACGAACTTGAGGGCATTATCCGTTGCGGCAACCTTTACCTTCGCCCCTCTTTTTACCAACTCCCTTATCAACAAAGGTGCCTTATAAGCCGCTATTCCTCCGCTTATACCGACTATTATCTTTTTATTCTGCAGATTTTCCACCCGGCAGTGATTCAATATTTCCGTGTCCTAATTTTTCGTTACGGTAAACCAACTTGTCATCAAGATATTCTTTGATTGCAATCAGATAAGGTTTAGGCAGTTGCTCATAATATCTGGACACTTCTATCTGTTCGTGGTTTTCAAATGTTTCATCCGAACCCGTATCCTCAAGTTTAAACTCTTCAATCTTGTGATACAACTCCTGTTTCATCTCTCCTGCTATGGAATCCGCCCTTTTGTAAAGCATGGATACCGTTTCGTAAACATTTCCCGTCAGATTGCTGAAATCATTTAAGTTTCTTGTCTTAATACTTGTGTCAGCTTTAATTTTTTTATAATCCATTATTCTTTATAATATATAAATTTTATCCGTTAATTCATTCCGACCTGTGCCTTTGCGTACTCGTATTTCTTTTTTAAATCGTCCGTCTTGGCTTTGTCGGTGAAGTTTTCAAACAATGCCTGATATTTTTCATAATCCAAAATCATTGTCGTCCACCTTTCTTTCTGTTTCTCCGGCACTGAACCGTAAGCATAATGATAATCGGCCAGAACTATGTAATACATAGCGTCCTGCCGGTATTGCGTTTGGTCGGCGTAGCGGCTTATAAACTCTTTCAACGCCACGTGTGCCGCCTGATACTGCCCTACTTTGTAGTAATTGTACGCATTGGTGTAGTCTTTTTTTATCAACTTCATACGCAATTCGTCCAAACACTCATTTGCCTGCTGCACTCTGGGCGATTCAGGGTATTTGTCAATATAATCTTCAAACGCTTTTATACTTTCTACTGTCAGCGTTTGGTCCAAATAATATTCGGGGGATTCTTTGAATTTGCAGTATGCACAATAATACAAGGCCTCTTCTGCCTTCGGAGAATAAGGAAACCATCTGACAAAGTTTTCAAATTGATAACCTGCCGAAAAATAATCTTTTCCTCCCATAAGGCTTTTGGCATAATACAGACTTACATCTTCCGCTTTGTCCCTTCCTCTGAAATACAACAAAAGATTATCAAACAATTGGTTGGCTTTGTAATAATCTCCTTGGTTGTAAGCCTTAACCGCAGCCTCGTATTTGGCTTCATTGTCATCGCTTTTCAACAATTTCTTATGACTGCTTGCACAAGAGCAAAGCATACATACGGAAAAAGTCAGCAACAAAAGCGACACAGCCTTAAATTTATATCTTACCACTACCGTTATCCGTATTAAAATATTTTGCAAAAGTAATAATTTTTTATAAAATAACGCAAAAAACATCTATATATTTTGTTTTTACGCCCGTACAACCAAAAAAGGTCATAACATTTTTACATGTCAGACCTTTTTATTCAGTATTTATTTTCAAAGATTATGCATCAATGTTGGCATATTTTGCATTTGCTTCTATAAAATCTTTTCTCGGCAAAACGTCGTCGCCCATCAACATGGAGAATATTCTGTCCGCTTCGGCGGCATCGTTGATTGCAACGTGACGGAGTATACGGTTGTCAGGGTCCATTGTAGTTGTCCACAATTGGTCGTGGTCCATCTCTCCAAGACCTTTGTAACGCTGTACTTCCACGCCGTCACTTCCGCCCAAATCGGCTATAATTGACGCACGTTCTTCGTCGGTCCAACAATATTTACGGAAGTTTTTGCCTTTGGAAATCAAATACAACGGTGGCGTAGCTATGTATACGTGACCCGCTTCTATCAATTCACGCATGTAGCGGAAGAAAAACGTAAGTATCAACGTAGCTATATGCGAACCGTCCACGTCGGCATCTGTCATAATTATAACCTTGTGGTAACGCAATTTCTCCATATTCAAGGCTTTGCTGTCTTCCTGCGTTCCGATGGTCACTCCCAATGCGGTGTATATGTTTTTGATTGATTCCGAATCCAATACACGGTGCTGCATTGCCTTTTCAACGTTAAGTATCTTTCCTCTTAAAGGCAATATGGCCTGAAACTCACGGTTACGTCCTTGTTTGGCCGTTCCGCCTGCCGAATCTCCCTCAACCAAAAACAGTTCGCATTCCGACGGGTCGTTGCTTGAACAATCCGCCAACTTACCCGGCAATCCCGACACACCCATTATAGTCTGGCGTTGCACCAATTCCCTTGCCTTACGTGCCGCATGGCGTGCCTGTGCAGCCAAGATAACCTTGTCAACTATTGCTTTGGCTTCCTTTGGATGTTCTTCCAAATATATGTTAAGTTTATCGGCAATCATCTGACTTACTGCCGATACCACTTCGCTATTGCCTAACTTGGTTTTGGTCTGACCCTCAAACTGCGGTTCGGCAACTTTGACCGATATAACTGCCGTCAAACCCTCGCGGAAGTCATCTCCGCTGATTTCAAACTTAAGTTTTTCCAGCATTTTTTCCTTTTCCGCATAGTTTTTCAGCGTACGTGTCATACCCTGTCTGAATCCCTGCAAGTGCGTACCGCCCTCATGGGTATTGATATTGTTTACATACGAATGCAAATTCTCCGTAAAGGTGGTGTTGTACTGCATGGCTATCTCAATAGGGATTCCGTTCTTTTCGCCCTCTATACATATAGGCTCGGGAGTTATCTTTTCCCGTGATGCGTCCAAATAATTCAAAAAATCTTTCAGACCTTCAGCCGAGTAAAAGGTTTCTTCCTTGAATTTACCCTCTTCGTCAGCCTGCCGCAAATCGGTTAACGACAATCTTAAGCCTTTGTTCAAAAACGCCAACTCCCTTAACCTTGCACTCAAGGTTTCGTAATTGTATTCCGTTGTGGTAAAAATCTCGTCATCAGGCGTAAACTCAACCGTCGTTCCGCGTTTTTGGGTAGTACCAATCTCTCTTACGGCATACAACGGGTGACCTCTTTCATATTCTTGTTCATACACGTGACCGTCCCTGCAAACCGTCACATGCACATGTTTACTCAATGCGTTGACACATGACACACCCACTCCGTGCAGTCCTCCCGATACTTTGTAAGAACCTTTGTCAAACTTACCTCCTGCATGCAAAACCGTCATAACCACTTCCAATGCACTGCGGTGTTCCTTTTCGTGCATGTCAACGGGTATTCCCCTTCCGTTGTCCTCAACCCTTATGGAGTTGTCTTCCAATATTGACACTTTTATATCAGTACAATAACCCGCAAGAGCCTCGTCAATAGAGTTATCCACGACTTCGTAAACCAAATGGTGCAATCCGTTGGTATTGACGTCGCCTATGTACATTGCAGGACGTTTGCGGACTGCTTCCAAGCCTTCCAATACGTTGATATTGGCAGCCGTATAATTGTTTTGATTAGTGTTTGTATCCATCAGTCATTAAATTTACTTTTGCAAAGTTACAAATTTTTTCCGTAACGGCAAAAAGTTTTTTTTCACAATCTAATCAACATCTGTCTTCTGTTATATTTTATCCGAACTGTTTTGTGAAAAGGATTTGAAAAAACATATGTATTTTTTCAAAAAAACATATGAATTTTAATCAAAAAACATATGTTTTTTTCTTCAAAAACATATGTTTTTTATTTTTACTTTCTGAAAACAAAAAATCCTTTTCTGAAAAGAATAAAATGTTTTCAGAAAAGGATTTTGATTAAAACCGTTGTTATATACGGTTATTTGACGATTTTCATCTCGTTTATCAAATTCGTTGCTCCTGCGTACTTGTCTATGATAAACAAAACATAGCGTATGTCTACGCTGATACATCTTTGCATGTCAGGGTTGAACGCTATATTGCCGCTCATGGCTTCCCAATTGCCGTCAAATGCCAGCCCTATCAACTCGCCTTTGGCATTTATTGTCGGTGAACCCGAATTGCCGCCCGTTATGTCGTTGTTGGTTATAAACGCAACGGGAACAGTGCCGTTTTCAGCGTATTGTCCGTAGTCTTTTTCTTCCCAAAGTTTACGCAATTTGGCAGGAACGGTGAATTCCCATGTGGAGTTGTCTTCCTTGTCCATAACCCCGTCCAACGTAGTGTAGTAATTGTAAGTCACACCGTCCTTAGGATTGTAACTCTTCACGTTTCCGTAGGTGTAGCGTATGGTTGAGTTGGCGTTAGGAGCGAAATGTTTGTCTTTATCCATCTCCATAACTCCTTTGACAAACAAACGGTTGGCTCTTGAAAGTTGGTCCCTCTTGCCGCTTATGGCAGACATCTTGTCGGTGTAATTGTTTATAAGTTGCACGGTAAGGATATAGGCAGGGTCGTTTTTGATTTCGGACAAATCTTTGTTCTGCCAAGCCTGCTCAACTTTATCTCTGCTTACCAATTGCGAAGTTTTGAATATATCTTCGGCTATCTTGTCAAAATCGTATCCGTAACGGAAAGCGTAAGACAAGAATTCAGGCGATTGCAATGTCATAGGAACGTTGCGGAAATAGACGTCAAGTCCCGCAGCCATAATTTTTTGCTCGGTAGATTCGTTATAATCTTTAAAAACTGCGTCAATATTGGTTTTAACTCCGGCTGCCGCTTTTTGTATCTGGTCTTCCGATGCGCCCGATTCTATCATGTCAACGACAGGTTTAAGCATTCGGCATATGGAAAATACGGACGACCCTCTTAAGATGGCTTCGTTGGTGTACACTCTCAAGTAGTCGTATTCCGAAGCGTTTTGATAATAATCTTCAATGTCGTTCAATACATTGCCGTATATCTTTTCACGGTTTGAAGTCTTATCTTCTTTTATCCATTTTGCAAAACGGTTCTCCAAAGTCTTCTTGGTATTGTAAACGTTCAAACGGTTTAAGCACTGCGTTTGGCCGATATAAAATTTCCAATAGTTAGACAATGACGCAAATTTGGCTGCATACTGTATTCTGACTTTAGGGTCTGCTTTCATGTCTGCGTCCATAACGTTTCTCAAGGCTTCCCTTGCCGTTACGACCGACGGATTGTATATATCAATTGCTTCTTTGACTCCCGCAGACGGCAAAAAGCGGTCGGTAGTTCCCGGATAACCCATTATCATTGCGAAATCATTGTTTTTTATTCCTTTCAATGATACAGGCAAATAGTGTTTAGGTTTCAACGGAATATTGTCAGGCGAATATTCGGCAGGCTTTCCGTTTTTGTCGGCATACACACGGAAAACGGAAAAATCGCATGTGTGACGCGGCCACATCCAATTGTCAGTATCCGAACCATACTTGCCTATTGAAGACGGCGGAGCCCCTACCAAACGTACATCTTTGAATATTTGGTAAACGAACAATATGTATTGGTTGCCGTTAAACATCGTAGACACTTCGGCGGTATAGTCCGTGCCGGCTTCGGCTTGTTTTTTTATTTCCGCAGAGTTTTTGCGTACAATATCCGTACGTTCCTTTTCGCTCATATTGTCGTTAACGCCTTTCAACACTTTGTCGGTCACATCTTCCATACGTATGAAAAATTTAGCCGTCAAACCCGGCGTAGGCAACTCTTCGCTTTTGTTATATGCCCAAAAACCGTTTGACAAATAGTCATGGTCAACCGTTGAATGATATTGTATAGACGAATATCCGCAGTGATGGTTGGTCAAAATCAAACCTTGGTCTGACACAATCTCGCCCGTACATCCGCGGCCGAACTGTATGATGGCGTCTTTCAACGACGCATGGTTTATATCGTATATTTGCTGGGGCGAAAGTTTAAGCCCTTTTGCTTTCATGTCGCTGTATGTCTGTTGTTTCAGAAACATTAACAACCACATTCCCTCGTCTGCTTTGGCCGCAGGCAATAATGCACACAGTGCCATCGCAATCAATAATGCTGTCTTTCTCATTTGCTTATTGTTTTTGGTTATACATTTATATTATTATTTATTTTTTTGCATTTTTCTTCTTCCTTTTGAAAATGTCTTTCACGGATTGGTACTCCTTTTTATATATAAGACTTACGCCTTGTGTGTACGGAGAAATATTGTACTTGGTAAAATCGTTGGCATTTGAGTGATTGAAAATCTCAAACTGCAAGTTGTCGGTGTATCTGTAACGTGCGTATCCGTCACCTATGATATTGGAAAATTCCGATGAGGATTGGGTTGTACCGCTTCCGCCGATGGAGGCGTTGACACTTACTTCCCATTTGCCGTAAGACTTGGATATATTGGCATCCAATTGGTCTGAAAGATTGGTTCCCGTTCCGCTGCTCGTATAGTTAAGATTCACGTCAACGATTTTAACCATATTGGTCAGCATACCCGACAATTGCGAAAACGCAACGCCCATCAACGAAGAGGTAACGCCCGATTGCAATGCTTCGGTCTGGTAACTGCCTTCGGAATAATAGAATTGGTTGGTCAGAAGTATGCTTGCGGTTTGTTCCAACATAACTTTCTCGTTGGATTTGTCAATATTCATAAACACTTTTTCCACCGTTTGGTCGTCCGTTCCCGGAAGATTTATGTCAAAAGACGGCTGAGGGTTGGTCATAACGCCAGAAAGACGTATTATACTTTCAACATCCACGGGCTTGGAGAAGTTGTTGCCGAGTATACTTGCCAAAGATGTTTTGGTTTTGTATACAGCCGTAACGTCAAGGATACCTCCTGCGGGGTCACCGTTCCATGTCAGAGTTCCTCCTTGCTGAAGAACAAAATTCTTTTCCATAACATCCAAGATGTTAAACTTAAACGTTCCGTTGTCAATAGCAACTTCGCCAATCATGGAAAACTTTCCGTCGGAATTCATCGCTATTTTCAAGTCGCCGTTGCCCGCCGCAGCCAAATCACCCTTCAATTGAGTGAAATCCATCGGGATATAAAGCTTGGCATTGGGGTTTACATTCAAGTCAATTGATATATTATACCCCATAGACCGCTCTTGGACGGGTTGGTTCTGTGTTGCAGTGCTGCTGTCTGTTGATGTATTGGCACTGACAAAGGTTATAAATTCGTTTTCCTGTGCATTTTCCTTGCTCGTTACGGGAACTGTCAGCGACGTTCCTGGTTCCGTGCGGGCATTTCCGCTGATGTTTATCATATTGCTGTCCCCTACTATATTGACATTGGCAGATGCGTAGGCCTTGCCGTAATACATTTCGCCGTTACCTGCTTTTGTGTCCAAGATTTTTATCCTGTCCGCAACGGCATTAAGGTTTATGTCAAAGGAAGCAAAATTGTGATGGGTTATATCACCGTTGACCGTAATCTTATTGCTTTGTTCGTCCTTTAAGACAAAGTCTTTGAACGATATTTTATTGTTGTAAACCGATATATCGTCATCTATCCAATATTTAGTGTTGAGCATGTTGACTTTCAATCCCGCATTGTTGCAATGCAACGTACCCTGAATGTCGGGCGATTGCATTCTGCCTTTGACGGTTAAGTTTTCGCACGAAAGCGACCCCTCTACGTCGGAAGCGAACGAGGAAATAAAGGTTTTGATTACCGCAAGCTGAAAGTTTTGCATGTTTACGTTCAAATCCAACTGCTCTTTGTCGGCGTTTGGTGCCACTATACCGTTGACATGCAGCGGAACAACCTCATTGTTCTCCGCATAATACAAAAACTTTATGTCCGTAGAAAAAATATCGGGCGAAAGGTTGTTGTCAACGTTCAACCAAGCCTTGCCCAAATACACTCCGTTGACCGCAAGATTGTCCGCTTCCAAGTCGGAAGTGAAAGAAAAAGACTGCAATATGTTTCTCAAAACGACATCCTTGTTCAGAGTGCCGCTGACGGTCATTCCGTAAGAGGAGATGAACGGATTGACCAATGACAAATCCACATCGGTGAACTTGCACAACAATACGTCGTCCTTACCCACCGCTCCGTCTATGGTTATATTGCTTGTCATGGAACTTACCATAAAGTTTATCAACGACACTTTGCCGTTGCTTATGCCTATCATGTGGTTGTCATTGATATTTATCTGCGTTCCCTGAATATTGAACGACGTGTTTTCAAAACTACCCTGCAATCCGTTGCTGTCAATAACGGTTTTTAAGGTTATATCGGCATTGGTTGTTGAATCCTGTTTCTGAACCAACAGGGCTTTAAGCGAAGCATAAGTTGAATCCAATTCGGAATTGATGCGTATATCCCTGAATCCTAACGAATCGGTCATATCAAACGAGTCGGCATTGAGCGAAAGAGTTAACCTGTCACCTAAAGCCGCAAGATTTATGTCCGTTCCTAATATACTGTATTGCGAATAATCCACGTGCGGAGCGTTGATTTGACACGTCAGAACGTCGCTTGGGTTAAGCATTGCCGATATACTGACAGGTTTAAGCACATACGCTTTCAAATCAAATAACGAATTCAAAAGCGAAATATCCTTAATATCGGCCTGCAATTGTGCATCACTCTTTATAATATATGTACCGTCGTTGTGCGGCAGAGTTTTTTTATGTTGGTATTCCGACATAACGGCGGAAAAATCGGGTATGTATTTGTTCAAAATATAAGCTACGTCTTCGCTTAATGTATTAAAGGTATAAATGCCTTTCAAATCCGCATCTATTATGTCGCTGCGTAAAAGTATGTTGTTGCTCTGCGTGTCGTTTTGGGTGACAAGCGAAACGGAATTGAGTTTGTATTCATTGCCGGACATCTTTATGTCAACGTCCTGCAACAACGCATTAAGATTTAAATTGTTTATGTCAAAATCGTTTACCTGTGCTTTGACTTTGGCTGATATTACGGTGTTGGTATCTGCGAAATCAACAAAATGCATCTTGTGCAAATCCATGTTAACTATGTTTGCATCAACGGCAAAATTAGGTTTTTTGTCATAGTTAACAAAAACATCGCCGTCAAAATTGACCGCTCCGTCGTTTATTGAAGCATTTGCCGTTATGTCATAGCCGTCTATTTCGCCGTGCAATGCCACACGGTCGTAATTGTTTCCGTTAAAATAAAAGCCAGTCAACTTTGCATCCAAGTTGCCTCTCATTGTAGAGGGATTGGTTCCCGTCAATTCGGCATGGGCATCCAATGCAGTGTGACGCAACATAGTGTTGTCCGTCAAAACTCCTGCATTTATGTCCGACGAAACTATATCCGCCGTATATTTCACCTGATTGTCCGCCTGTTTGCGTGCGTTTGCCGTCAAATCCAACGTACCCAAATCGGCGGCAATCTCCAATTTGCCGTCAAATTCCTGCAACGTGCCGTTAAATTCTCCCATCACATTGACAACGCCCAACTTATCAGCCATCTGAGGTACGGTTGCACCTTGCAGCAAAGTACCTAAATTCATTGTCAGATAGTCCTTGTACGAAGTGCTTATATCGTTTATCTTAACATCAAAGCGTGTGTTGGCAACATCCGTAAGTCCTTTTATCCTGCCATCTGCATTCACATGTGTCTGCTGCACCTGTACGTCCAAACGTTCTATATCCATGTCGGCAACCGTACCGTTTATCTTGCAGTCAAGGTAAACTTTTTGGTCTGCTCCGCGTACTTTTTCACTCCACCAGCAAGCGTCTTTCAGGTTTATGCAAGTTCCCTGCCTTATGTCCACTTGACACAATACCGAATCCACAAAATAGGAATAAGTTTTCAGACTTGACATATTCATCTGTATGTCGCAGTCAATCACGGAGGATTGCGTGCGAATCAAAGCGTTGTGCAACGCCGTTCTTTGAGGCGAGAAATCAACTTCAGCCCTGAATTGTTGCAATTCTATTCCGCAACGCTCCTTGGCTTGAAGATTAATAATGTCGGCAGACATCTGCATTCCGAGCATGGAAAAACTCTTGGCTTCAAGGCATATATCTTTGCAAATGATACGGTTGGGATTAAACAAACCCTTTATCACGGGTTGCTGTTTTTCGTAATCAATCAACGCAAAGTCAACGTTTTTCAACAGAATATCATTCACTTTCAACCCGAAAGGTTTGCTCTCTTTCTTTTGTTTAGGTTTATCCGAAGCAAAATAATCTATGATAAACTGAAAATTAAACTTTCCGTTGCGTTTGACAAGGTTGCATACGGCGTCTTTCAATTCAAGGTTTCTGACCTGAACTTCAGAACCTTTTGGGATAGATGCCAAATTGGCTTCAAGGTATGAAGCATACAAAAGCGTATCTTTATGCAAATCCTCTACATATATATCTTTTATACCCGCATGTATAAAAGGCGTAACGCTCAATGCCCCGATTGACACCTTTGTGTGCCACTGTTGCGAGAAATAATGTGCCGCACCGGCAGCCGTAAACGATTGAATGACTGTGGTATTAAGCAATGCCACAACCAAATATACAAACACCACCAACCCCAATACAACTTGGGCTGTCCGTTTTACAACCGTCTTTACTGTTTTGCGTGCGTTCATTTTAACAAATTGCAAAGATACAAAATATTTATCAATAGCCATACAAAATTGAAATTTTACGCTGCACTTACCGACACAAATACCGCTTTTCCCTAAATTTTTTCTACAAAAACTTTTAGTAAAAACATCCTGCCCTTTTACCTCTTAAAAAAATTACTTTCAGAAACTAAAAATAAAAAACATATGTTTTTGAAGAAAAAAACATATGAATTTTAATCAAAAAACATATGTTTTTTCACAAAAATACATATGTTTTTTATTTTTACATTCTCCTTTCAATACGTTGCAAAGCCAATACACATTTATGCTCCGACATACCTACATCAGTTTTTTTTCAATACTCAATTTTATTCCTTCTTTTAATATAAATCTTTCATCAACCCGATATCTACAATGCAGCATTCATTATCAATATTTTACATAAACAGATTTTTACTTATATATATTACCTATATTTATTACTCAAAATAAGAATTGCAAGGTATAAAAAACGGGCAGTGTAATTGCAAAAAAAATCCTTCGGCTATACACCGAAGGACATCAATAAAACCACTTTTATTATAAGTAAAACTAAAAAAAGTCAATCTCTTATCACTTCAACCGAGCCTTTGAACTCTACGTTGCGGACAGGACCGCGTCCTATGAATCTGTAAAAATATGTTCCCGTAGGGGAATTGGTTTTGTCAGGGTCCCAGAATTGGTCTTTGTTGCGTATATCCTGTACGAAGTAGATTCTTTTGCCCAAACGGTTGTAAACAGCCAACTCATTGTCAGGGAATGCCTGTCCTTCAATCAAATTGTGTATGTCAAAAACGTCATTGATTCCGTCAGCGTTCGGCGTAACTACCGTAGGGAAGATAATATTGTCGTTGATAATGGTGATGGTTTTCGTTATCGTGTCATGGCATTCGTAGATATTGCCCGACGGTGCTACGTTGTAAGAATATGCGTCAAGGGTTATGTTGTAATCACCCGCAACATTTTCGCCCTCTTGTGCCACCCAAGTGAAAGTAGGCGTCTTGCCGTATTCGTTAACTATATCGTTTTCGTTGTGTTTATTGGTTTGAATCCACCAACGGTAGCGGTTGTTTTCGTCTTCAGGCACGGTAAGGTTAATCATGTTTACTGTCGGCGACGAAGCATAAGGAACGGTCGGTTCCCAACCGAAGTTTGCGGCAGGCGATTTAAACACGTTTATCATATTGTCATAATAAACCGAGTCCACACAGCCGAAATCGCTCGTTACTTTCAGTTTCAAATCATATGTTCCGTAAGGGAAAGTGAACGTAGGGCTTGCTTCGGTGGTGTTGTACAACCCGTCACCCAACGACCATTCGTATTTAGCGGCTTCGGACGAAGTGGAAATCAATCTGAACGTATAAGGCTCGCAACCTTCAAGCGGCATAACGTCCGAAGTAAACGAAGCCGTTGCTGCAGGGTGGGTTATTATGTCTATGGTATCACCTCCGTAGCAATACAAGTTGCCGTTGAAGTTCGTCACCTGCACTGCATATGATTTTCTTCCTATAACGTTTTCAGCCGATTTAACGGTTATCTTCTGCGTTTTGTCACCCGTAGGTTCCCAAGCAAACGCCGTAGCTCCTTTGTTGCCTGCATCCAAAGGAACGGACGTTCCTTCGCAGACGTGAATGTCATCTCCCAACGAAACAACAGGCGTACAAACCACGTTCAAATCCAATTTCAAGTCATTCTTTACAGGCCATTTGCAACCGAAGTAGTCAACGACCTGAACGTTGTATGAATATTCTCCGCACTCTGCTATTTTCGGCGAAATGACTGCCGTTTGTGCCGTACTGGTTTTAGCATCTATGAACGGACCTCCCCACAATACCGTGTCAATCGGCACTTCGTACGTCCATTCCGTCGCAGCCGTCTTTGACACATCCATCCACCACGAAGTTATCCAGCCGTTGTTGTCTTCCAAGTTGTCGCATATACGCAGCGTCCACGTACCGTTAAGCGGGCAACCTATGAATTGGTCAAATCCGGTTAAGTCCGGGGTCAAGGCATCAAAGTATGCAGCGGAAGGATTGGTCGCATCGTATGTAGTACTTCCTAATATTCCCTGCGTAGGAGTTTGGAAAAACATAATCTTGTCTACCCAATAGTGAGTGGAGTCTACAACGTCGTTGGTAAACCAAGTAGAGCCTGTTTCGGATTCTCCGTATGTAAAGTTCTTAATAACATTAGGCACCACTCCGTGCAGCACTCCCTGCGGATTTGTCAGATATGTGTTGGAAAAACAGTATGTCCAAGTGTAACCCATCTTATTTGCGTTGGAGTCGTTTATAGGTTGGTTGTCTTCGGTGTCGTATGTAAGGTAACCGCTTGTGATTGTACCTGCGGGTTGTCCCAAAAAAGTTTGGAAAGGATTGTTTGTAGGATATTTCAACGTCACCGTCTTACCCGTAGGACAGATAAGATACATGGCAAGGTCCTGTACGTTTGAGTGTTCCATCTCTATACAAAGGTCTTCTATCTCTTCACCCTTGACAACCGTCGCTCCGGAGGTAAAAGACGTGAACATAATGTTTGATTCATAGCACGCATTGCCGCTCGGTGTGGAACCGCCGTCGGGAATAAAGGTCCGGGTTTCGACAATCTCCCTTGAACTTTGGTTAAAGTTCAATGTATCTATAATTATTGTAGAACTACCAGATATACCTACACTGACAGGAAGATTTTCTCCTGAACAAATGTCGGGCAATGTTTGATGCATTTTGATAGGGTCTTGAGATATTCTGACACGGGCTCCTAAATTCTCCGTGGTTATACAACCGCCGTTGTTAGTATCTAAAATGGTTAACTCCAAATCATATCCGCTCAACGCAGCCCATCTGTGTGCGGCAACGGGAGTATATTCTATGGTGTCAAATTCTAAATTGTCACCGAAATTCCAATAATATATACACGCTTCAGGGGTTTGATGATAGGCTGCATCGTTGTACGGGAACAACGGTTTGGCCTTCAAAATCACTGAATCGCCCATACAAAGGTCTATAGCCTTGAAACGTATGGTGTCAAACAGGAAAAAATGGTGTTTTCCGTTTTCGTCTTCGGATATAGAGTCATATATAGGCGTTTGGTTCTTGGTATAAAAAACTTCCGTTACCTTTCTTTCAACTTCGTCCCTGACTTTACGGGTAGTTTCGTTACCTGCCGCATCAATACGCGTAAATTCTTCTTCAAGGTCTACGTAAAGGTCTTGGCATGTTTTCTCGCACGAAACGGTTGCTTCCCAACCCTGTGCCACTTTGGTGGCATCGCTCTTCAACCTGATGGTAACGCAACCCGACGTATCCACAACGGGCGGCATTATGGTCTTTTTGTTCAAGTCGTTGTTCTGAAAATACGGAACACCCGACGACGTAGTAGCTGTAGGGTCGTTGATTGTGGTACCGTAATATATGAATACGGTGTCGGACGGATCTATCGCAAAAGATTCAAACTCCAACTTGATACGTTTGTTTGAACCTTGCGGACACAAAGTCGTCCACCAATCTGCATTGGGTGCATAATTTCCCGCCGGCTTATTATCGTAAAAGATAGCGTCGCATGTTTCGAATTTTTTGTTATGTGACGCTGCATCCAACGTTATGAGCGTCTGTCCGAACGAAACGGAGCAGAACGCCGCCATAAGCACTGTTGTCAAAATTAGTTTTCTCATATCTTTAATGTGGTTTTTATTCTTTTTTAAATGCAAATGTCAAAAAACTTCCGTTGTTTCAGCATTTACTCATATTATAAATGACTTTACAGTCAAAATGTATGCACAAAATTTTATTTTTTTCTCTCTTTTGCGTGTTTTTTCTTTATTCAAACAACTCCGTCTGCGGTTTTCGGCTCAGGGAAATATCCTTACCCAAATGTTTGTACGCCAACGGCGTTGCTTCCCTGCCGCGTGAGGTACGCATAAGGTAACCTTCCTGTATCAAAAACGGTTCGTATACTTCTTCAACCGTACCCGAATCCTCGCCTACCGCCGTTGCAACGGTCCCCAATCCCACAGGACCTCCGCGGAACTTGTCTATGATGACGCTCAATATTCTGTTGTCCATCTCGTCCAGTCCGTTGCGGTCAACATTCAACGCTTCCAACGCCATCTTGGCTATATCCATCGTTATTATACCGTTGCCTTTTATCTGTGCAAAGTCCCTTACCCGCCGCAGCAACAGATTGGCTATACGCGGAGTACCCCTTGAACGCCCTGCAATCTCAATTGCGGCGTCGTTGTCTATGGGTGTTTGCAATATACGGCACGAACGTTTGATTATTCCGCACAATGTCTGATGGTCATAATACTTTAAGCGGCAGGTAATTCCGAACCTGGAACGCAACGGTGCGGTAAGCAATCCGCTGCGTGTGGTTGCACCTATCAGGGTAAAAGGATTCAACGCTATTTCAACGCTCTTGGCGTTAGGACCGCTTTCAATAAGAATATCTATTTTGTAATCTTCCATCGCCGAATACAGATATTCTTCAACTATGGGCGACAAACGGTGTATCTCGTCTATAAACAACACGTCGTTAGACTCCAAATTAGTAAGAATGCCAGCCAATTCGCCGGGTTTGTCCAACACCGGACCGGAAGTCATCTTCACATTAACACCCAACTCATTTGCTATAATATAAGACAATGTAGTTTTGCCCAAACCCGGAGGGCCGTGCAGCAGGACATGGTCCAATGCTTCACCCCTTTCCTTTGCCGCCTGAACGAATATATTTAAATTTTCCTTTATTTGTTCCTGACCTGCAAAGTCGTCAAAGCCGAGAGGACGCAACGCCTTCTCGTAATCTCTCTCTTGCTTGGACAAATGTCCGCTGTCAGGGTCCAAATTTCTGTTCATTATATATATCCGCAGTGTTTTTGTTTCAACTTACAAAGTTAGTAAAATAAATTGTAATAACACACCTTTAATATTAATTTTTTTGTTTTATCAAAATTTCCGCCCCGAATCAACATAAAAAAGGCTGCATTTTCAAATAAAAAATCCCGCTTTTTACAATTAAAAAATCTCTTTTCAGAAAACAAAATAAAAAAACATATGTATTTTTTCAAAAAAACATATGAATTTTAATCAAAAAACATATGTTTTTGAAAGAAAAAACATATGTTTTTTTCTTCCTTTTGCGAAAACAAGTCCGTAAAACCAATACACGCAACGGTTAAAGGCATGGCGGAAAATATTTTTGCTTTTTTCGCAGGTTTATACCCCGCAAACAAAATAATTTTCTTTAACTTTGCATTCACAAAGACAGTACTTTGGATTGATTATTTTTATAAAACACATTCTTGCAATATGAAAACAAAGATATTTTTTGCCCTTGCAATGACGGTTGCATGTGCAGTCAACGCACAGGATTTCAATGCCGAATTCACAAAAGCACAAAGGGATGCCGACACATTGAAACAAAAAGAAATCCTTGCCTCGTGGGAAAACAGCAATGACCGCAGTGCCGAATTCTTTTTGGCAAAAGCCGACTATTGGTTCGCACAGGCAATGCAAAATCAATCGCACCCGACAGTTGATTTACTTGCATGGCAAAACGCAGTAAACAGTTTGAACGAAGGCATTGACCTTTATGCAGACCGTTTGGACATAAGGTGTGCAAAAATTTACACATTGGGGTTGATGGATATGTGGCAGGAATACACCGAAGAGTTGCTTCGGAGCATTGACCGTTCGTATATAAATGACAACAAATGGGTTGTACCCGGAGTAACGGCGGACAAAAATTATTTCCTTCAGACCGTGCAACAGTTTGAAAACACTATGTTTGAAGAAATTGACATGGAAGTTCTGTCGGTTAAGGATTCGTTGCTTTTGGAAAACATAAGAACGGTTGCAAAACATGTTTTAAAGTATTACCCTGACAATACGGACAATTTGAACAACCTTGCGGCAACGTATTTTTATGAAAACGATTACGACACTTCGCTTGACATATTTTTAAAAGCCGAACGAACGTCGCCCAAAGATGCAGCGGTATTGCTCAACATAGCAAACATCTACACCATAAAGGGCAATAAAGAAAAAGCACGCCAATATTACAACAATATAATCAAAAACTGCGACGGACAATCGGCAGAAAAAGCCCGTCAACTGTTAAACGGTTTACAATAAGCAATTACTTTGATTGTTGCATTTCCTTTTTGTCGTGGTGGTAAACCTGCCATGAGTTTATCAAATTCTGATAAAGCGAGTATGCAGCGGAGAATATAATGCTCAAAGGGTTGGACAAATAAGCGTGGGCAAGCCAAATACCCAATGAAGTGTTCTTTTGTGCCAAACCTTGTGTGACTGCAACGGACGAATGCAGCTTTTTGCCTGCAAATTTTCCCAATCCGAACTGCACGATACACACAACCAAAGAAATAGATGACATAATAAGAATGTCATTCATATCTTCGGCGGTAGCATTTACTATCATTTCGGTCGTACGGGAGAAAATTACCGCCAAGGATACTGACCAAAACAACAAAGACAGCCAATTGTAGCGGGCAATCTCAACAGTCCATTTGGGTTTCAGACGTTTCAACAGTGCAGTGACTATTATGGGTAAAATCAAAAGAGGAAAAACTTTCTTCAAAATATCTATGACCGACATTATGTAAGAAAAGTTCTCCTGAGGTTCAACAGCCGACAGAACCAACGGTGCCAAAAACGAAATCAACACATTGTCCAATATAATATGGGCTATACCCACCTCTTTGTTTCCGCCCAACATTATGATTATTGCCGAAGACGATGCCGCAGCGGGACATATGGCACACATCAACACCCCTTTGGACACCGTGTCGGAGAAAAACAATACGGCAGTACCGTAAAAAACAAAGATAAACACCACATGCAAGACAAGCATTGCTATATTGGTCTTTGTAAACCTGAGCCTGCGGAAGTCAACGGAGCAATACGCCAAAAAGAACATCACCGCTACGGTAAACGGAACTATAACCATCAAGTCCGCAAGCACTTTATACCCCAATATTCCTATCAACATGGACACGGGCATCAGCAAACTTTTGTGCTTTTTCAACCACATAACAAAATATATTCTGTCTTAAACCTTTTGAAAACTTGTTATCATTGCCATCTTTTGACAAAGTTGTTCAGGCTTTTTGTCCGTTACGCTGAATCCAATACGCTTTTACCACTTTGTTTACTTCTTCGTTTGTCGGAAAATAGCGTTGCAATTCTTCGCAAAGGTAATCAGCATACTCCGCAATCTCAAGGCAATCTTCGGCTTTTGTGCATTCCAACAGACAGGTTGCGGCACTGACGAATTTTATTGCGTTGTTAGGAGTGTCTTCCCGCCTCATTATCTCCCTTGCCAAGTCGGCCGACGTTTTTGCAAAGCGTGTCAAACGCGGTGTATCTTTGGTTTTCATAAAAAACAACGCCGCTACGGCGGCACCCATTTGTGCCGAACGCAAAGCATCCATGGATTCATCACCGTTGTTGTACCACTGCATTACACTGTCTGCAAACTTTTGCATATTGTCTTTCGCAGATGACATCAAACTGTTTAGTTTGAATCCGAGTTCGTTCTGCTTGGTCAAATCCTTTTGACGTGCCGAGAGTTTTACCTGCTCAAACACTTCCTGTACCTGCTGATAATACATCTCCGCTTTCATCTTCAAAGGTAAATATTGATTGATTTGGGAAATATTCATTGTATGTTTTGTTTTAAAATTTACTCATATAATAATTTGCTTTTTCTGTATTGCCTTGTTTATTGCAAGCATTTACCAATTCCATAAGTGCAACTGTTTTTGCTGTTTGCACACTGTTGTTTTCAAATTTGCCGCCCCACTCAAGCGAAAGTTCATACAAATGTTCTGCAAACTCAACCAAAGGTTCGGTTTTCGCATAAAGTTTGGCGTAAGTCATCATTTCCTTGAACAATTCCGCCAAACAAACGAACTGATAATTGTCTTTGACATTCTTTATATCTATATGTAACAGGGCATGGAGTATTATTGTTGCAGTCAAATCATAATCGTTGTTTATCAAATGCGGCATTACATGCAAAAACATCTTGGACAAACATTCGCAACGCTGGTTTTCTTTTCCGTTTTTTATGATATTGCATACAACGTTTTGCAGTTCCGCAGGTGTAAGTTCACACAACGCATGTTTTATATACGCAATGTCCGTCTTAGAACTACCTGTCACAAGTTCTGAACAACGGTCATAACGCATGGCTTTCATGTTTTGATAAAACGCTTCGCGTATTCTTACGGGGTCTTTTGCGTTGTAAGACCAAAGCAAATCGGCTATATCTGCGTGAACCGACTGCAAACCGTCTTTAAAACTACCTGTCAATGCCTGCAAAAATCCGCCGTACATCAAGGCAATCAGTTTTTGGTTGGCCGATTCCGCAACAAAAGGACTTAACCATCGGAAAAAAGAAGCGAATTGCAGCGTATCCCAATTTTCTTTCAACAACTTTTCATAATCCTTTTGCCTTAATCCGTATTTACTGCATATAAGTATCTTTACCGTTTTATCACAAAGTTCTTTTCCGAAGGTTTTCGAGGCTTTTTCAATCAGAAGACAAAACAATTCTTCCGCAGTCTGCGGCATTTGATTGATAAGTTGCAAAAAGTAATACTCAATCTTTTGTTCTTCGTTTGAGGCTTTGATGTCCAAAACCGCCTTAAAATCGTCTTTATCCATATTCATAAGCCAATGGATTGCGGTTTTAAGCCAAAGAATGTTGCAATATTTTTCTTTGGTTTGAGTATCCCCCACCGTGCAACGCTCTGTCAATGCCTTCAAAACCGAACCGTGCAACTCTTTGCAGTGATATGCAAAATATTTTTTCACAAACCTCTCCCCTTGGTTCTGATTAAGCGGCTTTAAATCCAACATCTTAATACCTTCGGGCAGCGTTGCATTATAATTATTGTACGAAACAACGGCAACGGCATCAGAAGGCAAAAACATCCATTGCGTATTGTATCGTTCGGATTGCAACTTGTCTATCGCATCTATAATAATGACTGTCTTGTTTCCTTGTTCTATCCATTTTCGGCACAGTTCTTTGAAAGTTTGTTCTGCTTTCATGGCGGAATTATCAGTTACCGCCGCCCTGTTAAGCACATACGAAAAAGAGGATTCTTCTTCGGTTTCTTTGTACGGTATATTTAACAAATCCGAAAGTTGCTTTATCCACATGTCAAGCATTTGCGATGCCGAAAAAGTATCGCACGACAAGGCTGCATTGTGATACAATACCGTGTATTTGCCTTTTAACCGCTCTGCAACATAGGACAATAACGCACTTTTGCCGCTCTGCCGCATTCCTTTCACAATACAACTCTGATTCTTGTCAATGCAATCTTCCAAAAACTGAACTTCTTCTTCCCGTGCCACAAAAAACCGATTGTTCTTGTTGCAATACTGCAGGTTTTCCTCAATCAAAAGCGTGCTGTTGTCAACGGGAACGTACGGTTTGTGTAAATCCACCCCGAAACTCTCACTCAATTCCTTTATAAGTAAGGAAGAAAGCATTGTTTTGAATTTCTCAAGGTTGTATATGCCTTTTTGTTGCGAATAGTCCGCACTGTATTCAAACCAACGGTCGTCAGGGATGCGTTGTTTTATGATTTTACGCAGCTGCGTTAGGTTTCTATCCTTTTGGGAACAGATTTTCTCGCAATAAACATCGTAATTAAAACTGTCTTTCACCCTATCACGCAAACAAAATATGCTGTGCAGGGCGTCTTGTTCGTTGTTCAACGCTCCGTAAAGCATTTCCATCTCGGTAACACTGCTTTTGGTTCCTTGGGAAAGCCTTGCCAATTTGGGATTTATCTCTTCGAAATATTTATAATCAGGAATCCAGCCGTACCTGTAACCAATCAATCCGATGAAAAACGGACGGCTTTTGTCAATTTCATCAAAGCATATCTTCAAT
The DNA here is from genome assembly GCA_017934545.1 of Bacteroidales bacterium. Lineage (GTDB taxonomy): Bacteria > Bacteroidota > Bacteroidia > Bacteroidales > P3 > Scybalousia_A. The sequence continues at coordinate 49,778 of JAGBJI010000008.1, read as the reverse complement.
ATCTTCTTTTCCTTGTCGTTTACTATATTTATATTGTCCGTAGTTATTCCCCATCTGAGGTCTACGGCACGTATTTCAATATGATAAGGATTGAAGACGCTCTGAACATAAGGTATGATTTCACGTTGTATACAATCTCTTTCGGATTGCATATCCTGAAAAGTACTGCTTATAAACACCGCAGCACTACGCCACGACAGGTCAGTTTTGTCCGAAGCCATAAAAACAAAGTGTAAACAGGTTATGCCTTTTTGATGACAAAGCCCGCTTTTACTATCATTTTGATGGTGTTCATCGCCGTATCACGGTCGTATTGCTTCTCCTGTTCGCTCAAATCTGCGTAAGGAACCAAACACGGATGTTGCTTGGCTGCATCGTTACGCTCCTTGCCGTAAGTCCAACCTTGCTTCATTCGGCTTTCCGCCCACACATCGTGGACGTTTTCCGCCAATTGCTCGGTTAAATCCAATAGTTCGTCTGACAAAACCACGCCGCTTATATCCAAAGGCTGCGGTTTGTAATCTTCGGGTGATGTTTTCATATTGCACTTTCTGTTTTTATTGTGTTTTGTAATTCTTCCGCTTTGATTAAAAAGCTGACATACGCCACTGTATAGTCGTACTGAATGGCTGCACGGCGTTCGCTGTCCATTACACTGCAATCCACCATGTCCTTATGTATCTTTTCAACGTAATCTTTTCCCTTTCCGCAGGTGTAACCGCACAATTCCATCAACCTGACCCAACGTATATGCTCCGTACGTGCCAAATTGCCGAACAATCCGTCGGCATAATAATCCATATTGTTGTAATCCTGCTGACCGTAATCATTGATTAAACCCTGCAACTGTGCGGTTAAATCGCCGCCGTTTTCGCATGCAAGCAACACTTTGGTGTCTTTATGCCACGAGTTTGACATATTCTGCTGTATTTTGTAGCCGAAATCTTGTTTCACAACTTCTTCTTCCCACAGTTTTTCCTCATTGCGTACATTGCCGTCTTTGTCTTTAAGGCCTTCGGGACGCACTTTGGTGTATTCGTAGTTGTAACGCACGGCGTTCTTTCTGTTTATGCGGTCTATAACATTGGCTTCGGTAAATATTTCTTGAGTTGTACCGAAAATATCAATACAATCGTTGAACTGTTTTTTGTATTGTTGTTCAATTACATGCAGATTGGAATAGTTTTCTTCGTTGTACGACCGAACGGCTATTCTGAATGTATTGTCAAAAACTCTGCCTTTGCGTTTGGCAAACATCAATATGTCGGACGCAATAGACATAGAAACATTGTCATTGCCCGTTGCAATCACCGTATAATTCAAATCCGCAATGATTTTTTCAAGCAAAGAATAAAACGCAGCATCGTTTGAATTACAGTTAATCAGTTCTATATCCTTACGGTTTTTCAACGCAGGGCGGCGGAAATAGAAATCCTGTTCCAAAGCCTCCATATTGCCGTCAACGACATATATCTTGGTTTTTGCCTCTTGCTTATCCGGGCGGACAAAAGCCGAAAATTCGTACAAAAACTCCAGTGCCTGACAACCCGTATACGAAAATCCCACAATCAAGGCCGTAAAGTCGGAACTTACAGTGCCTGTTTTAGTGTCCCTTTGCATGCAATTGACAGGATGGAACCGTGCATTGCGTTTCAAAAACGTCACCGACAACAAGGCGGAGTTGACTATATGGACTTTGTAAGGCTTTGCAATCTCGGTTTCGGGGTCATGTTCGCCGTAAAATTCGCTGTACAAATTGTCGGAACTGTGCAAATAAATGTTGTACAGGTTGTCTGCCGCATTGGGATTAATTTTCTCTATTGCGGTTTGTATGTATGACAGTTTTTCAATGTTAAGACATTCGTCCTCGTTGAGAAGATAAAAATTGAAAGCATTGTTCGGACAACGTGCAAGCAATTTTTCAACGGCATTGCTGCGGACAAACAACAAGGCTTTCATCTTCATAAGTTGCTCAATCTCGCTTTGATTGCTGCTAAAATGCGTAAAAAACGATTTGGCGGAGTATTTTTCGGAAGATATTTTGTCGTTACGCAACTTAATAAATATCAACAAATTGTTGTCTTTGCAGTTTTTCTTCCCATTGTTTTTGCATATATCTTTTGCCAATGCCAAAGAATTTTCGTTAACACCCATAAAAACATGGATTGTTTTGTTTCTTTTGTTGATAAAAAACAGTTTTACCGTAGATTCAAGCCAATAGCCTATCAAAGACACTACAAGCACGGCACTTATGGCTATGGCTGCAAAATGTGTAAGTATAAACGCCGTCATGTAAACGGAATCCTGTTTGATTAAAGAGTCAACGTCGTTCAAATCGTTTTGGAATATAAACATTTTTACCGACGACCAAACGGAGTGCAACAAGGATGCAACCACGCCGAACCCGCCGTCCGAAGTATAGTAACCTTTGAAATAAACCGCACAACCCGTAAACGCCGTCAAAAAGACCAACGACGCAAGCAAGTGTTTAGACTTTGAATATTTGTGTTGTCTGATTATAAAAACCGTAACACCCGTTAACAGCAATATGCCTAAAAACAATAAAACGTAATTCATTTTTCAATATATTTTAATTGCTTATCCGTAATGCAAAGTTAAGCAAAAAACCCTCAACTTGTATAAACATTCATGTATTTTTTGGTTTCCGAATGCTTTTTTCCGAATTGAAAGAAAAAAAACATATGTTTTTGAAACGAAAAACATATGTTTTTTGATTAAAATTCATATGTTTTTTTGAAAAAATACATATGTTTTTTTATTTTAGTTTCTCAAAACAATATTTTTCAATTTGAATTAAAACCGCAAAATCAAAACAAAAAATGGTTTATCGGTTGATTAAACAGGTCTGATTTCCTTAAAAACGGAAATATTTGCGTGTTATGTATTTGCAATTAGAAAATAAAATATTAATTTTGCCGTACATTTTATAAATATGTTGACATTATGAACATTCAGTTTTTAGGTGCAGCCAAAGAAGTTACGGGCAGCAAACATTTAATAACGACAAACTCTAATCTGAAAATACTGTTGGATTGCGGAATGTATCAAGGCAAAGGCTTGGAAACGGAAGACGACAACAAAGATTTGGGTTTTGACCCCAAAGAAATAGACTATCTGATTTTATCCCATGCCCATATAGACCATTGCGGACTTATTCCTTATATAATAAAACTCGGATTCAACGGCACTATTATCACCACTCCCGCCACCAGGGACTTGTGTGCCATACTTTTAGTGGACGCAGGCAAAATACAGGAACAGGATACAATCACCTTTAACAAGAAACGCCGCCTGCAAGGCCTGCCCGAAGTAGAACCGCTCTACACCGCAGAAGACGCAAGAATGGCTATGCAATACTTTGTTTCAATTCCTTACAACAAAGAAATGCGTTTAGGCGAGTTTTCCATAATGTTCACCGACAACGGACATATATTGGGCAGTGCTACATGCAACATAAAAATCTTTGAACGCAACGCCCAAACGGGTGAAGAGCAAATAACAAGGATTGCATTCACGGGTGATATAGGACGTTACGGCGGAAGAATTTTGGAAGAACCGCAGCCGTTTCCTCAATGCGACTATTTGATTATGGAATCAACTTACGGTGACCGTACCCATCAGCCGTTGCAGGAAAGCGATATGGAACTTTTGAAAATAGTAAAGAAGACTTGCTTGAAAAAACGGGGCAAACTAATCATTCCTTCCTTCGCCGTAGGACGCGCACAGGACATAATCTTTGCTTTAAACTATCTTTGGGAAACGGGACAATTGCCTCCTGTTGAAGTGTATGTAGATTCTCCTTTGAGCATCAATGCAACCAATATCTTCAAACTTCATCAGGAAGAATTCAACGATAAATTGCAGGAATTCATGAAGACAGACCCGGACCCGTTTGGCTTTGAGAGATTGCACTTTGTACAATCCGTTGAAGAGAGTAAACAATTGAATTATTCCCTATTGCCGTGTATCATCATATCTTCAAGCGGCATGATGGAGGCAGGAAGAGTTAAGCACCACATTGCTAACAATATTGAAAAACCTTCAACAACTATCCTGGGCGTAGGTTATTGTACGCCGTCAACATTAGGACACAAAATATTAAGAGGCGACCGTGAGGTGTCAATATTCGGAATCAAACACACCGTAAGGGCGGATATAGAAAAGCTTGAGAGTTATTCCGCACACGGAGATTACAATGAAATGGTGCGTTTCATATCCTGCCAGGACAAAGACATGCTTAAACGCGTTATTTTGGTACACGGAGAAGAACAAACCCAGATGAAATTCGCCAAACATCTGAAAGAACAAGGATTTAAAAATATATTTATTCCTTCCAAAAGGGATAAATTGGAATTATGACCTTAAATAAAAAAATATTGTTTGTGTTTGCGTGCTTTTGCTTTATGATTGCGGCAAAGGCACAGGACACTTTGTTTTTTGACAAATACAACAACCAACATACAGGTACTTATTTAAAAGATTTCGGTTTTGTTTTGCAGGGTTCGGACAGTGTTTACAATCTTTACAGTCTGCAAGCCGACACGGTGATGATACTGTTTTACGACCCGTATTGCGACCATTGCCACGATGCAATCAAAAAACTGAAAAAGGACAAGGCGTTAAAGCAAAGCATAATGTCAAAGTCCGTAATCTTTTTGACCGTTCCGCCCGATATAACCTTTGAACAATGGGAGCAAACCGTAAAACATATGCCGAAGTTGTGGCTTAACGCTTGGAGTAAGGAATATGATTTGATTACGGGGCAGTTTCTGTGGAAAGTACCCGAATTGTTCGTGTTGGACAAAGACTTTAAAATATTGTACATTGACATGTACAACCAGCAGGAAGATGAGTGACAAAAAGAAAATATTGATTGTAAACGGGGCCAACCTCAATCTGACGGGACAAAGAGAGCAAAGCATTTACGGAAAACAGGATTTTGATTCCTTTTTAAACGCTTTACGGCAGGAATTTGCGGATAAATGTCAAATAGATTATTACCAATCCAACATAGAGGGCGAAATTGTCAACGCCCTGCAGGCATTCAAAGGCGATACTGTCATAATCAACGCAGGCGGATACACGCATACCTCGGTTGTTATACGCGACGCCGTATCGGCAATAAGCATTCCGTGCATTGAAGTGCATATCTCAAATCTTTTTGCCCGCGAAACGTTCAGACATGTTTCGCTTCTTTCGCCTGTATGTAAAGGAACTATTACGGGATTCGGTCTTGAGGGCTACAGATTGGCGGTTTCGGCAGCGTTAAAACAAGGTTAAAATTTTTTAAAATCTGAATATAAAAGAAAAAAACATATGTTTTTGAAATAAAAAACATATGTTTTTTGATTAAAATTCATATGTTTTTTTGAAAAAATACATATGTTTTTTATTTTTGAATTCTGAAAACAATAAATTTTTACGCAGTGCAAATACAATTTTATTTCAATCTTACGTTATTAAATTTGTATATAAAATTAATGAATATTATGAAAAAATTTTTGGTTTCATCAATTGCAATAGTTTTTGCTGCTTTAAGTTGCAGCGTTTACGCACAGGATTTCACTGCGGCGGCTGAAAAAAGCATTCACTCCGTTGTTTACATCCAATGTATCCACCACAAGATAACCACATATTACGAAGATTTTTTCTCCAACGACTTTTGGGGAAGTTTTTTCGGCGGCAACCCGTTCAGCATGTTCTCAAGCCCCGAACCGCAAAAGAAAGTCTACACCTACCCTACGGCAGGCTCCGGCGTCATAGTGTCAAAAGACGGATACATAGTGACCAATAACCACGTTGTAGCCGACGCCGATTCGGTTACGGTAACGCTTAACGACCGCAGACAATACAATGCCGTCATTGTAGGTACAGATGCTTTCAACGATTTGGCAGTCATACGCATAGAAGCCGACAACCTTGTCCCCATAACCTACGGCAACAGCGATGAAGTCAAGGTCGGTCATTGGGTGTTGGCAGTTGGCAACCCTTTCAACTTAACCTCAACCGTCACGGCGGGAATTGTTTCGGCTAAAGCAAGGAATATAAACATTCTTTCCTCAAACAGTTCGGCCGAAAACCTTACTTCGTTCATTCAGACCGACGCTGCAATGAACCCTGGTAACAGCGGAGGAGCGTTGGTTAACATGCAGGGCGAGTTGATAGGCATAAACGCAGCCATAGCTTCCAATACAGGCTCGTATGCGGGCTATTCGTTCGCAATACCCGTCAATATAGCACGCAAGGTTGTCAACGACATAATACGTTACGGCTATACGCAAAGGGCAAGTGCTGGTTTTGAAACCTGCGAAATAGATTCCAAGTTGAAAAACGAGAAACATATTCAAGGCAATGAAGGTTTGTATGTAATGAGCGTGGTTGAAAACGGTGCAGCATATAAAGCGGGCATAAAAGAAGGCGACATTGTCAAAACAATCAACGCAAAGAAGGTCAATACCAACTCGGAATTGTCGGAAATTTTGACGCAAATGTCCCCCGAAGAAACAATCACCGCAGAGATAGAGCGTAACAATTCGTTGCAAAGCAAACAAATAAAACTGTTAGACCAAAAGACAACCGAACAGTTGGAAGAAACGCAAGCCTCAAAAGGCACCGTATCGGCACAGGGTGCGAGAATACGGCCGTTAAGTCAGAAAGAACAAAACCAATACAACATTCAGGGAGGACTATTGGTGGTTAAAGTGGAAGGCGGTGCGTTTAAAAACCAACGGATTAAGGAAGGACTGATAATTATCGGCATAGACAACAAATCAAACCTTGACATGAACGACGCCGTTGCACTTTCCAAGAAAAAAGGACGCACGTTGATTCAGGGTTTTTATCCTCAATCGCAAAGCATGGTGGCGTTTGTAATCAATCTGTAATGCTTTGACACAATCCATATGCCGACCTGCAAAACACCAAACCCCATGGCAGAAAATACGGACAAAAAAACAAAAAAGCGAAAGTTCTCTTTAAAGAAATTTTTTAAGGTTGCGCTTTACGTAATTCTTGCTTATTTTGTGTGGACTGTAGTTATTACTCTTGTGTATTCAAAACTCAATCCGCCCGTTACCCTTTTGATGATACAAAGATGCACCGAACAGTTGTTTTCTTCCTCACGCAAAGTCCGCATGGAGAAGACTTGGGTCAGTTATGAAAACATCTCGCCCAATATGGTGTTGGCTGTCATCGCTGCGGAGGACAATAATTTTCCCAATCACAAGGGTTTTGACTATCAAGCCATAGCCTACGCCAGAAAAGTCAACAAACAAAGACACAAAAAAGCATTCGGTGCCAGCACTATAACGCAACAAACGGCTAAAAACGTTTTCCTTTGGATTCAGAAATCCTACATACGCAAAGGACTTGAGGCTTGGCACACGGTATTGATGGAACAGTTTTGGTCAAAGCGGCGTATAATGGAAGTATATCTCAATGTTATTGAATTCGGTGACGGCATCTACGGCGTGGAAGCCGCATCACAACATTTTTTCCATAAACATGCCTCGCAACTTTCCAAACACGAAGCCGCTCTTTTGGCAAGTGTGCTGCCTTCACCGCTGAAAAGAGATGCCTCACACCCCTCTTTGTATGTGAAAAAGCGGGCTTTGATGATACAAAGCAAGATGAATATAATAGGTAAAGTGCGTATATAACCTCTGATGTACGATTGGCAAAAACTTACGGAAGAATTCAGATATTACCTGAAGATAGAACGGTCGTTGAGTATCAACACCCAAGAGGCTTATCTTACGGATTGCCGCAGGTTTGCCCTGTTTATGCAGGAAAAATACCCCGATGTAACGCCGCAGGATATATTGCCCATGCACGCAGATGCGTTTGTAAACTCGCTTTTGGTCTTTAAAGGCAAAGACGACGAAACCAAACTTTTGCAGGCCGCCTCACAGATGCGTATAATACAGTCGTTGAGGGCGTTTTTCAAGTACTTGCTCGTAACGGATGTAATACAAAGGGACATAGGACGGCTGCTTGACGTTCCGAAACTGCCCCAGAAACTGCCCGAAATATTGTCCGATAGTGAAATCCGACGTATGATTGACGCCATAGACGCAAGCACGTACTTCGGATACAGAAACAAAACCATCATAGAGTTGATGTACGCCACGGGATTGCGTGTAAGCGAACTTGTCAACTTAAAATTTGAAAACATAGTCTTCAAAGAAGAATATTTAATCATAAAAGGCAAGGGCGACAAGGTGCGTTACGTTCCTGCAGCAAGAAAAGTATTGGACGGATTGAAGGTTTACATTGACAAATACCGCTCCGATATTGAGGTAAAGCCCAAAGCCAACGACTACGTGTTTATTTCTTACAAACTGAAAAACAAGATGACCCGTCAGTTTGTCAACAAAATGCTCAACGAAACGGCATTGAAAGCGGGCATAAGCAAAAAAATCCACCCGCATATACTCCGCCACAGTTTTGCAACCGAACTGATACGGAGCGGAGCGAACCTCATAGCCGTCAAAGAGATGCTGGGGCATTCAAGCGTACGCACCACCGAGGTGTATATCAACCTAAAAACTTCGGATTTAACTGCCATGATGGAAAAATGCCATCCTTTCTACCGCAAAGATTAATTTTGCTACTGCCTTTTCATAACCAAAAACCGCTTTTTTTTCTTTTATTTCTGCCACTTCAGAATTAAGTTCTGAAAAAAGGGGGTATTTTTGGTAAAAATACCGGGTATTTTCAGTGAAAAAAGGGGGTTTTTCTGTCGGTAAAGCGACGTTTGGCAAAAATAAAACAATATGTGGCTGCCGTAGTTTTATTTCCGGCAACATTTTAATGTTATATATGTACGTGTAAATTAATAAAAAAATCAGCGGATAATGAAACAACTGCCGTCAGTATCCAATTCCTCAAGCGTAACTTCGGTTATGGTGTTGACAGACTGTTGGTCAAAGACTTTTTTGCAACGTATGTAGTTGTCCGAAAAGCCGTACATGAAGCCTTGTTTGTTGCTTTCTTCCCACAGGACTTTGGCTTTATAGCCCGTGTTCGCCTTATAAAAGGCAAGTTTCTTGGCTTCACTCAACTGTTGCAATATCTCGCTTCTCTGTCTTCTGACATTTACAGGGACTTTTCCCCCTATTGACGCCGCTCTGGTGTCGGGGCGTTCGGAATAAGTGAAAACATGAATGAATGCCAAGGGCAAAGATTGCAAAAAACCGTAGCACGATTGGAATTCAGCGTCGGTTTCGGTGTTGAAACCACTCATCACATCGCAGGCAATAAACGCATGGGGCATAACGGAGTGAATGTAATGCACCTTTTCTGCGAACTCTTCCCTTGTGTAATGGCGGTTCATGGATTTAAGCACAACATTGCTGCCCGATTGAAGCGGGATATGGAAATGCGGCATGAAACTGCGTGACTTGGCACAGAAGTCTATAATCTCAAAGGTCAACAAATCGGGTTCAATACTTGAGATACGGTAACGTTGCACTTTAGTTTGCTTATCCAAAGCCTGTATAAGAGTGAAAAAATTTTCATTGCTTCCTTTGCCGAAATCGCCGATGTTCACCCCTGTAAGCACAACCTCTTTCTTGTTGTCGCCGCTTAATGCGTTTGCATACTCCACTGCCTGCTCTACGGTGCAGGAACGCGACCGTCCGCGTGCGAAAGGTATCTCGCAATATGAACAAAAATAATCGCAACCGTCCTGAATCTTCAAAAATCCGCGCGTTCTGTCGTCCGAAGAAACGGAAGGCGAAAAAGTTTTAAGCCGTGATATGTCCGTAACTCCGTTAACGGTTTTGTCCGAAGTTTTGTTGTAAGCAAGTACTTTGTCAACAAGGAGATTTTTGTCTTTGTTTCCGAGTATTATACTCACCCCTTCTATTTCTTCAATGGCCTTGGCGTTGACTTGGGAAAAACATCCTATAACGGCAACAATAGCTTTGGGGTTGAGTTTTACGGCTTGGCGTATGGCATTGCGGCATTTTCTTTCGGCAACGGCAGTAACGGTGCAGGTGTTTACTACATACACGTCGGCATATTCATCAAAGGCACATTCTTCAAAGCCTTTTTGGGTGAACAATCTCAACAGATGGCTGCTTTCGGCGAAGTTAAGTTTGCACCCTAACGTATGAAATGCTATCTTAGGCATGGTGAAATGTTTTCAAAAATGCTTTTTAGTTTATCAAAGACAGAAATTCTTCTTCGGTGATTATAGGTATATTCAACGCCAACGCCTTTTTCTTTTTTTCGGGTCCCATCTTCTCGCCCGCAATCAGATAAGATGTTTTGGACGAAAGGCCGCTTACGCTTTTTCCGCCGTTGTCTTCTATCGCTTTTTTTATGCCCTCGCGTGAAAAACGGCTGAACGTTCCGCTTACGACGAATGTTTTGCCCTGCAAAACGTTGTTTGTCTGTTGTTTTTTCACTTCAAACTGCAGTCCTATGTTACGCAGTTTTTCTATCTGCGAAAGATTTTCCCCGTTATGAAAGTAATCAAAAATACTTTTTGCCGTAGTCTGCCCTATATCTTCTACATTCAACAGCGATTCAACGTCTGCATTTATCAAATTGTCTATGTTTTCAAAGTGACGGGCAAGCGTCTTGGCTCCCACTTCTCCTATATAACGCAGTCCCAATGCGTACAAAACCCTTTCAAACGGCACTTGCTTGGATTTTTCAAGTGCAGTGATTATGTTCTCCGCCCCTTTTTGTTGAATGGAAAGTTTATGCACGTCGTCTATTTCGTATGTTCCTATCAATTGCTCCGCAGTCAAGCCGTACAAAGAAGCAAAGTCGGTGACTTTTTTGCTGTAAAGCAAGTAACGCATCTTCTCTCCGCCCAAAGATTCTATGTTCATGGCTTTTTTGGATATGAAATGCTGAAAGCGTCCTAATATTTGAGGCGGACAATGATTATAATTAGGACAGTACCACCCTGACATATCTTCTTCTTTTACCAATTCGGCTCCGCAGACAGGACATTGCTTTATAAAATTCACTATTTGCAATGTATTACCTTGCAGCATTGCTTCATCGTGGCGGCATTCCACTATCTTAGGAATTATTTCCCCGCCCTTTTCTATAACAAGCGTGTCACCGTAACATAAATCCAATTTATACATTTGATTGGCATTGTTGAGCGTTGCACGTTTCACCCTCGTACCTGCAAGCCATACAGGAGTAAAGTTGGCAACGGGCGTCACAATACCCGTACGTCCCACCTGATATTCAACATCCGTCAATTTACTTTGTGCCTGCTCGGCTTTAAACTTATATGCCGTCGCCCAGCGGGGACTTTTGGCTGTTGCTCCGAGTACGTTCCAATACTCCGTGTTGTTCAATTTTATAACTATTCCGTCAATGTCAAAGTCTAAATCGTGACGCTTTACGTTCCAAGTGTCAATAAACTGCATTATTTGGTCAATGTTTCGGGCTACGGTGCGGTAATTGCCCGTCTTAAAGCCCCATGACTGTGCTTTTTGCAGCCTTTCGTTGTGAGTGGGTATATTTATACCGTCACCTATAATATAATAAAGGTAACAATCTAACTTTCTCCGGGCTGTTTGCTGCGGGTCCTGCAATTTTAAACTGCCCGAAGCGGCATTTCTCGGGTTTGCAAAGGGTTCTTCTCCGTTTTCAATGCGGCGTTTGTTAAATTCTTCAAACTCTTTACGCGGAAAAATCACCTCTCCTCTTATTTCAAATCTGTTAGGATAGTCTTTACCCTGCAATTTCAGCGGTACGGAACGGATGGTTTTTATATTTGACGTCACATCGTCGCCCGTTATTCCATTGCCCCGCGTTGCCGCACGCACCAATTGCCCGTTTTCATACAGCAAAGAAACAGCTAAACCGTCGTATTTCAATTCGCAAACCCACTCCGTGTTGTTTACACCCAGCAATTCTTCGGCACGGGTTACGAATTCTTTAATCTCTTCCGTGTTGTAGGTGTTTGCTAACGACAACATGGGATAAGCATGCGTCACTTGCGGGAAATCTTTGTTGATTTGTCCGCCTACACGCTGCGTAGGAGAAGTCGGGGAATAGAATTGGGGGTATCGGTTCTCCAATACCTCCAATTGTTTTAACAAATTATCAAATTCAATGTCGGAAACCGTCGGATTGTCCAGCACATAATACTCGTATGTATACCTGTCAAGGCGGCTCCGCAACGAAATAATTTCTTTTTCGGCCGAAAAAGCGTCAGATTGTTGGCTCTTGGTCATCTTGCTGCAACTCCTTGGTGATGTCTTCGTCCACTATATTGTCACGTTTTGCCTTTTTAAGAATATTGGAATTCAGATTATCGTATTCTTTTCTGTGTTTAAGGATGTCAACTGCCAAATAAACGGCGTTGCGGAAGCTTTGGGCGGACGCTTTGTTCTTTCCGGCAATCTCGAATGCCGTTCCGTGAGCGGGCGATGTCCTTACAAACGGAAGACCAGCCGTAAAGTTGACGCCTTCGGTGAAACTCATAAGTTTGAACGGTATAAGACCTTGGTCGTGATATAAAGCCATCACGCCGTCAAAGTCGTTCATTGAGCCGTTTCCGAAAAATCCGTCCGAAGGATAAGGTCCGAATGCAAGGATACCTTCATCAAATGCTTGCTTTACAGCAGGTGAAACAATGTCATCATCTTCCGAGCCTATCAAACCGTGGTCGCCTGCATGCGGATTGAGAGCCAAAACGGCTATCTTCGGCATACGGATTCCGAAATCGCGTTTTAAAGACAAGTTCATTACCCTTAATTTACGCAGGATTAAATCTTTGGTGACAACGTTAGGGACATCTTTCAACGCCAAATGGTTGGTCATTATACCTATATGTATATTGCGGCAGGTCATAATCATAAGCGATTCTTCCGAACGGAACTTTTTGGTCAGATACTCCGTATGTCCGGGGAAATTGAATGTTTCGCTCTGAATGTTTTTCTTATTTATAGGATTTGTAACCAACGCATCTATCCTGCCCTCCATAAGTTCCGAACACGCACGTTCCAAACTCATGGCCGCAAGTTGACCGCCTATAGGCGTAGGTTGACCTATGTCTATCTTTACTTCGTCTTGTATAAGGTTCAAAACATTGAATTTTCGTGCCTGTGCCTGTTCTGCGTTGCGTATGTTCACAAATGCGAAATCGCCTGCGTTGATTAGTTTTTTATGATATGATAATATTTTGCTTGAACCGTAGAGAATAGGCGTACAGGTGTCCATCATACGCGAATCGGAAAAGCATTTTAACATCACTTCATAACCGATTCCGTTGATATCTCCCTGTGATATACCGATTTTTACGGAAGTGTTTTCAGTTGAATTTGCCATGTTTTTATTTGTAATATGTTCTTAAAAAGTCAACGATAAGCCTCAATCCCGTTGCAGTGGCACCCGTGCCTGCGTAATCCGTATCGTGTTCGTTCATAGCCACGCCTGCTATATCCAAATGTATGTAAGGATAAGACGTAAAGTACGCAAGGAATTTGCCTGCCGTTATCATGCCTGCATATTTCTCGCCCGAATTCTTAATATCTGCAATATCGCTTACAATCAATTTGTCATATTCGTCCCAGAACGGAAACTCTGCGATACGTTCATAAACTTTCTTTCCGCATGTTTTCATAACTTCCATAAAGTTTTCCGCATCTTTTTGCATTGCAACTATACCGAACGGACCTATTGCACGCGATGCTGCCCCGGTAAGCGTAGCCATGTCAATGACAAGCGACGGGTTGTATTTTTTGGCATACGCCAAAGCGTCGGCAAGTATCATACGGCCTTCGGCATCGGTGTTTACCACTTCAACATTGGTTCCGTCGTACATGTTGATTATATCTCCGCTGCAATAAGCGTTGTGGTTCGGACGGTTGTCCGTAGCGGGAAGAAGTGCAATTACGTGAACGGGCAGTTTCAACATGGCTATTGCGTAAAGGGCGCAGCCCATTGTTGCCGCTCCTGCCATATCGCTCTTCATGTCGTTCATATAATCGCCGGGTTTAATGTTCAATCCGCCCGTGTCGTAGGTTATTCCCTTGCCTACAAGGACAATGGGTTTGGAATTGTTATGTTTTTCGGGCTTGTATTCCATGATTGTAAAGGTAGGGTTGTCCACACTGCCCCGGTTGACAGCCAAAATACCGCCCATTTTTTCTTTTTCTATTTTTTGCTTGTCCCAAATCTCAATATTTATGCCTGCTTCCTGTGCCATTGAAGCAAAGTTGTGGGCAAGCGTTTCGGCGTTGATTACCGTTACGGGTTCATTGACCAAATCGCGGGCTTTCTCCGTAGCTTCGCAGATTATACGCAATTCGTCCAAATCCTTAGGTTCAACGTCGTTGTGAACTATATGCAGATTGTCAAACGGATGTATCATCCGTTCAGGGTCTGTCTTGTAATAGTCAAAAATGTAACTGCAATTGAGCATACCCTCCGTAAAACCCAATATATTGTCTTTAACGGTAAGCGAAGCCACCTGCAAGTCTTTGATAAAGTTATTGTCACAAAACCGCAACACTTTTCCGCCCAAACGTCTGTACAATTCTTTGGTTTTGTACGGCAATTCGTCTTCTTTAACTATTGCAACCAATACATATCTGTCGGTAAGGCAAAAATCAAAGAAATCTTTTTTGTGTTGTTCGTACATCTGACGGACGTAATCCGCCTGTTGTTTGGAACAAAACATTGACAACGACTCGTTCAAATTTTCTTTATTGCAGATGATAAGAGCCGATACATCATCTTTCAGCGTTATATACTTATCTATATTTACCATAATATTTAGCGGTTTTTAATTTTGCAAATATACAAAATATATTTAGAATTACCCCGCAATTGACAAAATTTTTGACTCTTTAAGAAAATAACCCCGCAAAACAAGGTTCAAAAAATTTGTTTCCGCACTTCATTAAAAAAAAACATATGTTTTCGGATAAAAAAACATATGAATTTTAATCAAAAAACATATGTTTTTTCTTTCAAAAACATATGTTTTTTTTCGGTCGTTTCTGATTACGTGATTTTGAAGGGGTTAAAAAGCATGTTTTTAAGCAAAAATAAGGGATTTGGCAGTAAAGGGAATTTTGTGTAACTTTGCAAAACGGTTATGAGTTTGTCAATAATTATATTATTAATAGTTTCGGGCATAGCGGTAGGCTTTATCAACACTTTGTCTGCGGGAGGAACGACCATATCCATTGCATTGTATTTGGCAATGGGCATACCTGCCCAGATAACCAACGCAATAAACAGAGTCGGAGTGTTGATGCAAAACGGTTTTGCGGCTGGAGTGTTTTACAAAAAACGCATATTGGACTACAGACAATTGCTTTTGTATTCCGTACCCGTAGTTTTGGGAACGTTGACTGGGGCTTTCATGGCAGTGGAAATAAGCGAAAAAGTGTTCAACATATGTTTTGCAGCCGTACTGTTGCTGATGATTGTGTTTTTGTTCGCAGGCAACCGCACATACGAGCAAAAGGAAAAACCTCTGACACTAAAACATTACCTTATAACCTTTCCTGCATTTTTCGTAACGGGATTTTACGGCGGTTTTGTGCAGGCGGGAACGGGTTTTTTGCTTATTGCCTGCATCGGCTCGCTGTTGGGCTACGATTTATTGAAGACTACGGCTGCCAAAAACACAATAATGTTTATTTATACCGTGTTTGCCATGATTGTTTTCGTAACCCGGCAAAATATTCCGCTCAAGTATTGGGTTTATGCTCTGATACATTCCTTGGGTAACATAATCGGCTCTTTTATAGCCACAAAATACGCCCTTAAAAAAGGTTCTGCATTCGTCAAAGCGGTGATTATATGCGTTATCGTGCTGACTGCACTGAATCTGTTGGGAATTTTAGACATGAAAATATTTTTCAAAAATTTTGTGAATTAATATTCATAATATAAAGTTATTTTGTATTTTTGCATCAATAAACAGAATATTTAAATTATTACAACAATGAAAAAATATTTTTTGCTAATCATTGCCGCTGCGTTGATGACTTCTTGCGGCACAACGAAAAAATCAGGTTACAAATCAGTGGATGCACGCGATGTACCCGAGAAATACGTTAAAGATTTTGTAAGACAGCGTCCCGAAATCAAAGATGTAAGATGGGAAATGGCGGATTCAACCCAATATTTCGCAAATTTCCGTTCCAACGATTTGGATTGCATGATGAAATTCACCCCTAACTACACGGCAACTTACTATGTAGTTCCGCAGCAATACATTCACTCGGAAATAACCGATTACATCAAACAAAACTATCCGTCGTACAAAATAAGCAAAGCTTATATTGTGGACATGCACAAGGTAAGAAACTACGAAATAACGATAAACAACAAAACGGAAGAGAAGAAACTTCAGTTTGATGTCAAAGGAAATTTCAATAAAGTTATAGACTAAACCGAAAAGACATAATTTTATTTAATCAAAGGGGGCTGAATACTTTCGTATTCAGCCCCCTTGATTTTGTAAAACTTATACGCAATTTATCAATACGCCTTTATCAGTGGCGGTAATTGTCTGCATAGGTACGTATACCGATGGTTGCAAAGACCGAAATCTGCGAAAAATTATCCAACTTGGCATTTACACCGTAATGGTCGCTGCCGTACGTGCGGTCGGAGCCGAAATAAATATAGCGTCCTGTCAATTGAGCGAAAAATCTCTCGCCGAAAAGATATGTAAACGCCAATTCGCCCTGCGCACCTAAATAATGTGATTTGTTGTCCGAACCTTTCAATCCCGTTTCTCCGCCCAATGTTCCCTGCAAAGCGGTGGTATTAATCTTGTAATTGTGCGGAACAAGAAACATAAATCCCGCCCCCAAAGAAACGGTTGCGGCTTCCGTCGGTTTGTAACCGCAACGCCATAAAACATCTGCCGAAAATGTGTTGTCCGTGTTCTCAATCTCTATGCGGTCACCCGCTGCATTGAAAACATCAAATGTGGTTTTGTTCCGCTGATACATCAAACTCATTTGAATACCATACTCAAACCAATCCCAATACGACTCATAACCTCCGGTAGTAAACCCTATGGACGGACCGGACAATGAATGCTTGAAATTTTCTCCGTAAAACGTTTCCATACTGTACAAATCCGAAGAAAATCCTGCCTTATTTCCCAAACGCATACTTGAGCCTATGTTCAATCCGTAACGCCAATCACCGGTCCAAATTAAAGTTTCAATCTGTGCATGAACGCACTCAACAGACACAACCGCAAACAAAAGGGCTGTAAAAAATAATTTTTTTGTCATAAAATACATAAACAGTTTTTTATAAGGTGCCTCCTTATTTTTGTAAATAAATTATATGGTTTGCAAAGATATGTATTTTTTCTGGGGGGGGGGCAAAACAAAAAAGCATAAAAATGAATAAAAATTTTTATGCCCACGGGTTAATTGCCTCAATATGAGGTTACAATCTATTTGGTTGTCAATATTTTGTCAATAATTGCGGAAGTGGAATATCCCTGTGCGAATTCAATGGTTTGAACACGGCCGTTGTTTGCCGTAACTATATCATAGCCGACAATATCCTGCGGCTTATAGTCCGCACCTTTCACCAATACGTCGGGCTGAAGGGATTGTATCAGGTTGTAAGGCGTGTCTTCGTCAAACAAAACTACATAGTCAACGCACAACATTGAAGCCAAAACCATGCAACGCGATTTTTCATCCTGTACAGGCCGCCCCGTGCCTTTCAACCTACTGACCGACGCATCGGTATTCACTCCTACTATCAGCACATCGCCCAAACTTCTGGCTTTAGCCAAATAGTCCGCATGTCCGTAGTGAAGCAAATCAAAGCAACCGTTGGTAAACACCACTGTTTTTTGCATTAACGCCATCTGTTGCCGCTTTTGCTTCAAAGTGTTTACCTCCGTAATCTTTTCTTTTATGATTTCATCAAAAGTTTTCAAGCAATCGTCGGGGTTTTATATGTGATTGTCTTTGGGAAATATTACAGTAGGCTTCCACGATTTAGCCTGTTCAAAGTCCATAGTTGCAAAAGAAACTATTATAAGCAAATCGCCTACCTGCACTTTGCGGGCTGCCGCTCCGTTAAGCCCTATTACGCCCGAATGTTTTTCGCCTTTGATGGCATAGGTGTCAAAACGTTCGCCGTTGTTTATGTCATAAATATATACACGTTCATTTTCAATGATATTGGCCTTGTCCATCAACTCTTCATCAATGGTTATAGAGCCGATATAATTCAAATCAGCTTGAGTTACCTTCACTCTGTGGATTTTAGATTTCAATACTTCTATTTGCATTATAGTATCATTTAAATTGAATGTGCAAAAATACACATATTTTCCGTAACACATAACAAAATCTTTGTTTTTTTCCCGCCCGTTGCACGGCACCTGCATAAAGCAAAACCCATGTTCAAGGATTTAAAGCGTGAAAAGAAAATAAAAAAACATATGTATTTTTTCAAAAAAACATATGTATTTTAATCAAAAAACATATGTTTTTGAAATAAAAAACATATGTTTTTTTCTTTTGGTTTCTGAATTAACTGTACTAAATCACAATACTACCAAGGTTTTCAGAAGCATTATGCTTTTGTAAAACATAAAAACGGTGAAACAAACAAAAAACAAACTCCACAAAACCGCAGGCACATGCGTGGTTTTGGCAAGCAACGCCGCATCGCCCGCCTTTTTGGGCGAAACCAACGAGATATAAAGCAGCGTAACGGTAGACCAAAGGTTTTCAATCAACAATATGCAGGCATACAAATACAATACATACGGGTAATACGCACCGAAATCTTTCAAAAGTGCGAGGGCGAAGTTGAACGCAGCAAAAATCATCACCCACAAACGCCCGAAGCCACTGCCCAAAGCAAATATCAGAACCGCAACGCATATTGCCGTTATTATATAAAAGCACCATGCCGACGGATTTTTGTCGGTTATGTATATCAACGCATAGCCCAGAACCGACGGAACGGTATAGCCCGCAAGCGAAATAAAAAAAAGTGCTTTTTTGTTTGAGGTCATAGTCAGACAACTGCCCGAAAAATCTCTGTTAAGCACTATCCGCTTTACTTTTTGACGCAAAACAAGGGCAACGGTTGCATGCGAGAATTCGTGCGTAAGGGTGTTCAACGGCCGGAAAATCAAATCCAAAGGCCGCATGCGGATAAGTATTATCACAAGTGTGGGAACTAATATAACGAAATATTTACTCATCTTCTTCATTCCATATTTGCCACGCAGCCTCTGCCTGTTTCACCAGCATGGACAGTCCGTTAACGGTTGCGGCTCCTTGCTTGGCGGATGTTTTCAGCAAAAGTGTTTGCTTGGGGTTATATATCAAGTCTACAACCGTATGATTGGAAGTGATTTTGTCTGTATCCAACGGGGCAATTGCAGAATAACCCTCCATGCCGCAAGGAGTTGCATTGACAATAAGTTCAAAGGCGGAAAAATTTTCCGATTGGTTCAACTCAAAGTAAGTAACCGTGTTTTTATCTTTTACATCTTGTCTGCGGGAAGCAACAGTGAACTCAATACCGAGTTGTTTCAAGGCATAGGTTACGGCTTTGGAGGCTCCGCCCGTGCCTAACACCAACGCCGAATGAATTTTCTTTATATCCGTTTCGCTTTGCAGCATTTGGGCAAAACCTATGCAATCGGTATTGAAACCCTTCCATCTGCCGTCGGCAAGTTTTTTGATTGTGTTAACGGCTTTTATCTCCGTGGCTTCGGGGCTTAACGAGTGTAAAAACTCAATAACCTTTTCTTTGTACGGACTTGTGACGTTCAATCCGCAGAGATTTCTTTCTTCTTTGATTAGTTTGCAAAAATCATTTATATCTTCCAAGCAAAACAATTTGTATTTGCAGTCCGTAAGGTGCAGGTTAAGGAATTTTTCCTCAAAATATTTTTGCGAAAAAGAGTGTTTTACGGGGTTGCCGACAAGTCCGAAAACCTTGTTAACCATCAATCGACGGAAGTTTTTTTCTTCTTCATTCCGTTGTAAACCAAATATGCAACGAACATCACGCCCAATGCCAACAACACATACGACAGTTCGGAAGAATATTTTTCAATAACGTCTTGCTGTCCTTTGGCTATATAGCCCACAACGGCTAACACGCTGTTCCATATCGCCGCTCCCAAGAACGTAAACAACATAAAAACTCCGATATTCATCTTTGCAATGCCCGCAGGTATGGATATAAGCTGTCTGACTGCGGGTACAAGGCGGCCGATGAATGTTGACGATTTGCCGTGTTTGATAAAATACTTTTCGGCTTGTTGTACTTTTTCTTTGGAAAGCAAAAGCATGTGTCCCAAGCGTGAATCGGCGAACTTATAAATAATAGGTCTGCCTATGACAAGTGCAAGCACGTAGTTTATCAATGCCCCTATCATTGCACCCAGCGTTCCGAAGACAACGACAAGGACAATGTTCATATTGTTTTCATCTGACGATGCTTTGTATGCTGCAGGCGGTATAACCACTTCGCTCGGAAAAGGAATAAACGAACTTTCCACCGCCATAAGCAGTGTAACCGTACCGTAGTTGATATTGTCCATATACCACGAAACTACTTTCTCTACGGTGTTTTCTTTCTTTACTTTTTCGGCAGTGGTGTTTGAAGTGTTTTGAGTGTCTTGTGCAAACAGCAAAGTGCCGATGGTGTTGCACAAAACAACGGCTGCAAATGCCAAAATCAATAAGGCATGACGGTGTTTACTCATTGAAATATTCTTTTATACAATTTAAATATATAGGATTGTGCGTTAAATCCGGGTGAATGCCAATCAACTTTTCGGGGAAGGATTTGAACCGTGCCGCAACCGACATCGCTTTTGTCGCATACGCATAGCATTGTTTGTCTTTGCACGCCAAATAAAGATATTCATACCACAGATATTCGCTGCATGTGATTTTGTCATCAACGGTTGCCTCTATGATACGCATGGCATCAATATATCTTTTCTCGTTTACTTTCAATTCCGCCCACTTTATACAAACCTTTTCGGCAATATCGGTAGATAAGTTCTCAACGATAAGCATCTCAAAAAAATCTTCCACTTCCGTTGCCCCGCCTTCGTACAATATGCCGCACAAATCCAATATCATGTCAACGGAAAGCGATTCGTTCATCGCCTGTATAAGTTTGGTTTTTCCTTTGTCATAATTTCCCGTCATATAGTAGCATATCGCCATGTCGGAAATATAGGATTTGTCCGTCAGTTGCTCTTTATATTTTTCCGCTTCCTTCAACCACAACAGTGCAGTGTAATAAATGCCTTCGTTTAAATAGATGTCGGCAATTTTAATGTAGAACCTGCCTTTGTTGTCAGGGTATTTAGGGGCGTCAATCAGCACTTGCAACGCTTCGTTGGGGCGGTTTTGCATAACCAAACTCTCCGCCTTGCCCAAATAACGCTGTTCGCCTTCCGGGTTTATGGCAATCGAATAGTCAAAAGCTTCCGTTGCTTCTGGAAAAAACTTATATACCAAGTACAGAGTGCCGAGTGTAGACCATGCAAAGTCGTTAAACGGATTGGAACGGGTGAAATCGTACATGAAACCTACCATCGGCCGCATCAAAACATAGTCTTCGTGCAGCGAAGCGTCCTCTTCGGCACATTCTATGTAATAACAAAACGACAGTTCTTCGTCGGGGTTGAGCGTTATGGATTTCCGCAGGTATTGTTCCGCCGTTACAATGTCGGCAAGTTTGAGATAAATGCGTCCTTTTAACAAATAAACATAATAATCCTGCTGATTTTGCGGTTGCAATGAGTTTAAAATCTTCAAAGCCCCGTCTATATCGGTGTCGGAATCTACATACAACGCCGCAAGGTCTATGTATAAATCTTCGGAAGGATTTTTCTGCAATGCTTTTTTGACTATTTCAATGGCTTTGTCGTAGTTTCCTTCCGATGCAAACAACCCTGCATACAGGTAAACTATCTCTTCGTTGGTATCATACAGTTGATATGCTTCTTTGACGGCTTGTTTTGCCAATTCGTCTTTGCCGTTTTCGTAATACCAATCTATAATATCAATGTAGTTATCCGAATCGAGCCAAATTTTTTCGCCGGTCTGTTTATGTTTTTCATACCTTCTGACCTGACGGAGCATCTCTTTGCTCTGCTCTCTGTCAAATTCATTATTCATTATCTCAATTCTTTTGGAATCATTGCGACTCTGAACAATTTGTTGTTCTTGAATATAACGTAGATATTTCCCATATAAAACCAATGTCTGTCGCTTCCGTCAAAATTGGTAAAGACTTCCCTGTCGGGTTTTCCCCACGATTGCGACACCATATCCATAGTCATGCCCTGCAAAAGTTCTTTATTGCAAATGGCTTTGTAATATGTAGGGAATGTATTGCGGTATTTTTCCACGCTATTGTCCATAAGATATTTTTCAAACGACAGCCAATCGCCCAAAGCATAGTCTTCGGGCATATAGAATTTACGTCCTTTCTCATTACGCATAAGCATTTGGAATTTTCCGTCTTTAACCACTACGTCCAAACAACGGAATATGTCCCCTTGATGCAGGGTTAACGGTCTTTTTCTGCGTAAATCAATGACCGTAAGCGGAAATTTGTCGCCTCTTACGGTAAATTCCCTGTCTTTGTATTCTTTTTTCAGTCTTGCCAAATACGTTTCTATGACAAAAGGAAACAAACGGCGTTCCTCTTTTGTGGGATATTTATAATATATGGTGTCGGTACGTCCGGGTATAACTAATTTCAGATATACGTTGGTTAAGCTTGAGGCATCGAAAGCTACGTCTTTGACTTCAAAAGTCTGACCCTCCAACCGTCTTGCCTTTGCTATGGGATAGTCGGTAAAGGAATATTTGCGTGAATCGTCGCTGTAATTATACAAACGTATGCCGTTGAACAATCTTTCCAACGTTGCGTCCGTCACAACGGGAAGCGTAAGTTTCTGACCTATGAGTTGGTCAGGCACGATGGCATAGTTTGCGTTTGTATCATAGTGAATAAGGTTTAAATCGCTGTTTGAATATTTTCCGACGGGATATCCGTTTTTGTTTCTGTTGTAATAAGACATCGGGGTGAACGGAAAATGATATTCATTGTAAAAGTTCTGATAAGCATAAAACACCGTGTCTTCGGTATTGCCCACCAATAACTTCAAAAAAGGGTATCTCAATTTAGTCCAATCCTGTTTTCCCGGTGCGGCATCGGCCACACGGTTGAAAGCAAATTGGTCAGGCACGTAATCCAACACTACAAACCATGCTCCTTTCAGGGTGTTGAGTTTTTCTTTTGTCATACGTGTCAGGTAATAGTACGAAATATCTTTGCCTCTGAACCTTACATTGTTTTTGGCATTTGACGCCGCAGCAAAAGCATCTTCAACATCCCTTTTGCCCGTGCGGGTGCTTTTTTGTTTTGTTTTTTGTTTTTTTGCATGCTCCTGTGCCGTCACACCCGTATAGAAATAATCCAAAAGAGTGTCGTTCACATTTTCCAAATACAAAGTCTGCCCTGTCAATGCAAACGGTTGTATCATGTATTTCATGCTTTGCGAATAATCATTGTAATCAAAGTCGGGTACGACTTTGTAATCTTTGACCTGTGCATGAACCGAACCTACTGCCAAAACAGCGGCACACAACAAAAACGTATTCTTTATAAGTTTATTCATCACTAAAAACCAACCTGTTAAAATTTACTGTCTGCAAAGATACGATTTTTTTTTAAATCCGCCGCCCTATATGTCCTGCTTTTTTTCTCAAAACGCAAAAAAGTTGTACTTTTGCACACGGATAACTCAATTGTAACCATGCAAATAGATATAATAACATTGTTTCCCGAGATGTTCGAAGGCTTTTTTTCGTATTCCATATTGAAAAGAGCCCAACAAAAAGGACATCTGAACTTAAACCTCATCAATCTGAAAAATTATTCCGTCAAAAAATACGGAAGCGTTGACGATTACGCTTTCGGCGGAGGTGCAGGAATGGTCATACAAATAGAACCCGTTGTCAATTGTATAGAAGATTTGCAACGCAAAACCGCATACGACGAAATCATCTACACCGCCCCCGACGGACAGATGCTCACCCAACCCGTTGCCAACAGCCTTTCAATGAAAGAAAACCTGCTTATACTGTGCGGACATTACAAAGGTATTGACGAAAGAATCAGGGAACATTTCATAACTATGGAAATTTCCGTAGGCAATTATGTTTTGAGCGGAGGCGAATTAGCCGCTGCGGTGATAACCGACTGCGTTGCAAGACTTATACCCGGAGTTTTGAACGACGAACAGAGTGCTTTAAGCGATTCGTTCCAAGATGATATGATTGCTCCGCCCGTTTACTCCCGTCCCGCAGAATTCAGAGGATGGAAAGTGCCTGAAGTGCTGCTTTGCGGCGACCCCAAAAAGATAGAACAATGGCAATATGAACAGTCGTTGCAGCGTACCAAAGAACGCCGTCCCGATTTGCTTAAACCTTAATCAACAATATTTTTAATCAACACCTATTTTTATTCCGTCGGATTACATTTTTAATGCAAAAAAGTGCGGCTTAAAAATGAGGTTTCCGCACTTTGCGGCATTTTTTGCCCTTAATACCATATCATACAGGCATTAAAAAGAATTGTTTTGTGAACCTAAAAATAAAAAACATATGTTTTTGAAAGAAAAAACATATGTTTTTTGATTAAAATTCATATGTTTTTTTGAAAAAATACATATGTTTTTTCAAAATGAATTCAGAAAAGAAATTTTTTACTACTTTTTTTTAACGAAATATACCGACATAAAGTAAAAAAGATTTTTGAATAAAAAGGCGGTGATTTTATATATAGGTATTTGTATGTACAGAGTTAATTTTTATAACTTTGGCTTCACCGAAGTTTACTTTGCACCCGGAAATGAAAAGAAAAGCAAGCTTTCCTTTTGCATTTAACCCGTTTTTGCGTAACTTTGCACCGCAAACACAAAAGGTATGGAATTCAAACTTCACAGCGATTTTTCACCCACGGGCGACCAGCCTCAGGCTATCAAAGAACTGACCCGCGGAGTATTGAGCGGCGAACAGGCGCAGGTATTGTTAGGCGTTACGGGCAGCGGCAAAACTTTTACCATAGCCAATGTTATACAAAACATAGGCAAGCCCACAATAATAATGAGCCACAACAAGACTTTGGCTGCCCAACTGTACGGGGAATTCAAAAGATTCTTCCCCGAAAACGCCGTTGAGTACTACGTATCTTACTATGACTATTACCAACCCGAAGCATACATACCGCAAACCAACACATACATAGAAAAAGATTTGGCAATCAACGACGATTTGGACAAACTCAGACTTTCGGCGGCAAGTTCGCTGTTGAGCGGAAGAAAAGACGTCATAGTAATTGCAAGCGTTTCATGTATTTACGGTATAGGCAATCCTACCGATTTTGCCAAAGGCACCATTAAAATCAAAAAGGGGCAGAAGGTTGAGATGAATACGTTTCTTCTGACCTTGGTGGATTCGTTGTATTCCCGCAACGAGATAGAATTCGGACGCGGAAAGTTCAGAATCAAGGGCGACACCGTAGACATACACCCCGCATATGCCGACTATGCGTACAGGATAGTGTTTTTTGACGACGAGATTGAAGATATATTCAAATTTGACATACTGACAAACAAACCCGTTGAGGCTTTGCAGGAAATGATACTCTACCCTGCCGCCAATTTCCTTACCAACCGCGAAACATTGGCTACTGCTTTAAGGGAAATTCAGCAAGATATGTTCGCATGTTGCGACGAGTTCAAGCAAAACGGACAGATTTTGGAAGCCAAACGTTTGGAAGAAAGGGTCAATACGGACATGGAGATGTTGCAGGAGTTGGGTTATTGCAGCGGAATAGAAAACTATTCGCGTTATTTTGACCGCCGTCAACCGGGCGAACGTCCGTTCTGTCTGTTGGATTACTTTCCCGACGATTATCTGATGATAATTGACGAAAGCCATGTAACCGTTCCGCAGATTCATGCCATGTACGGAGGCGACAGGTCAAGAAAACAAAACCTTGTCCAATACGGTTTCCGTCTGCCTGCCGCTTTTGACAACCGCCCGTTGAAGTTTGAAGAGTTTAAACAACTGCAACCGCAGACCATATACATGTCCGCCACCCCGTCGCCTTACGAAATAAACGAATCCGGGGGCGTAGTGGTTGAACAGCTTATACGTCCGACGGGATTGTTAGACCCTCCTATTGAAGTGCATCCTGCACAAAATCAGGTGGACGACCTTTTGGAAGAAATATCAAAAGTAGTTGACAAAGGCGGAAGGGTTTTGGTCACCACATTGACCAAACGTATGGCCGAAGAATTGACGCAATATCTTATGCGTTTGGACATACGTACCAAATATATCCATTCCGACATTGATACATTGGAACGTGTGGAAATAATGAACGACCTGCGTGCAGGAAGTTTTGACGTATTGGTAGGGGTAAACCTGCTGCGTGAGGGATTGGATTTGCCCGAAGTTTCGTTGGTTGCTATACTCGATGCCGACAAAGAAGGATTTTTGCGTAACGACAAGTCACTGATTCAGACCATAGGGCGTGCTGCAAGAAACGTAGACAGCAAAGCCATATTGTACGGCGACAAGATAACCGACAGCATGCAACGCACTATTGACATGAATCTCCACAACCGCGAAAAACAAATAGCATACAACAAAGCCCACAACATAACACCCCGTCAGGTAGAGCGGAAAATAGACAGCGTATTGCCGCAAAGCGAGAAACATACGGACGAAAAAGAACACAAAGCTTCGCAGTCCAAGGCCAAAAAAGAGGCACAAAAAATCATTTCGCAGGAAAACAAATCAAAAGAATACTTGATTAAACAGTTGCAACGCAAGATGAACGACGCCGTAAAGACATTGGATTTTCTTCAGGCAGCCGTTTACCGCGACGAAATCAAAAGATTGCAATCCGAAAAAGACTGATAAGCCCGTGGTTTTGACTACATCCTGTATTTAAACCTGTATCCTATTCCGCCCTCTATATAATCGGCTTTGGTGAATTGATAAGCCCGCAAAGTCAATTGGTAATACCACCCTTTGTAGAATTGATAACGCATTCCTATTCTCTGTGCCAAACGCGTGAAATAGGTGTTTTCGGGTTTGTATAAATAGACAATAGGTTCGGCCAAAAGCGAAAAACGGTTTATATTATACTCATATGAAACGAATGCACTGATGGTCAACCGCTGTGCATCAAAGGTTTTGTCTTTTGTTTTCCATTTATAATACGCTCCTTTGGTCCTTCCGATTACATTGTTGTACGATATATCGCCGCCGACGCCCAAGTTGTGCTTTGCCGCAAGGTTGTACATCTGTCTGTATTGCAATCCGAATACGGCATATGTTCCCCTTATGGTGTCACGCACCGTATCGCCTGTAGTAAGGCTTACATCCTTGGTGTAATCTACCCATGTGCCTTTCACTGCACTGTACATTCCCACAAGCCGCTGCACATTGGGAATGTGTTTAACGTAATTGTCATACGGTTGTTTGACTATCTTTTGCGGGTTGTATGACACACTGACGGACGGAGTTATGATGTTAATTCCTTTGTTAGGCCGTCTGATGCAGCCGTTTGAGAAATGGACGAACGCTCCGCTTAATCCCGCATGCCAATTGCCGCTTATATTGTATTGCAATTGCAAACGGGCATGTATCAAACACTCTATAGCGGTGGAAACGGCTATATTGTAATAATTTTCCTGTGAATATCCGTCCCAAATACCCGATATGCCCAAAGCAATGTCAGTTTTGAATTGCCAACGGTGCGTATTCACGGGCGTAAAACCCATCAATCCGTACAATCCGAAGGGATTGCCGAGATTTTTACTGTAATTAAAACGTCCGTAAAACAATCCCGCACCGAAATGAATGTTGTTGTAAAGATGATGCCATGCCTTACTGCCGTCAACGTCTTTGGTTATTTCAAAGGCAAAATTAAGGATTGAGTTGATATTTGCATTGTCTACGTTCTCTCCAAGCATAAAATCGTTAGTCCGTGCCACATAGCCGTAGCCCGAAAACAAACTGTAAGTTAAATTTTTGCTTTCCTGTGCCTGCAAAGACAAGAAACAACAAGAGAAAAACAAGACAACAATGCAACCAAACCTTTTCATCGTATGTTTAACGGCGTTTAATCAACTCCTGCATTATCTGAACTGCGTTCGTAGCCGCCCCTTTTCTTAAATTATCGGCAACTATCCACATGTTCAATCCGCTTTCAACAGTTTCATCACGCCTTAAACGTCCGACGAAAACTTCATCTTTGCCCTCTGTATCAACAGGCATAGGATATATATGGTCATTAGGATTGTCTTTAAGTACAATGCCCGGGTACGAAGCCAACAATTGCCTTACCTCAAGCATGGTAAAAGGACGTTCAAATTCAACGTTTACGCTCTCACTGTGTCCTCCCGTAACGGGAACTCTTGCAACCATGGCAGTGACTTGTATATCCTTTCGGTTCAAAATCTTTTGTGTTTCGTTGACAAGCTTCATCTCTTCCGTAG
This sequence comes from Bacteroidales bacterium, assembly GCA_017934545.1. Classification (GTDB taxonomy): domain Bacteria; phylum Bacteroidota; class Bacteroidia; order Bacteroidales; family P3; genus Scybalousia_A. The sequence goes on along the minus strand of JAGBJI010000008.1, from coordinate 21,199 downwards.
TATAGCCGTTGTCAAGAAATTCACCGCCGTACGGCAAAACGTTATGGTGTATTTGATAGCGGTAAGCCATATCGCAAGGCTCTCCGTTTTCTTCACACTTCAACTGATTGACCGCTTTCACTCCCGTTCCCGTAACCGATTGGTATGTGGAAACAACTATACGTTTTATTTTGAACGCTCTTTCCAACGGAGCGAGTGCCAAAACCATTTGAATGGTTGAACAGTTGGGATTGGCTATAATTCTGTCGCTTTCTTTTACGCTGTCAATATTTATTTCAGGCACTACAAGAGGAATATTTTCATCCATTCTCCAACACGAAGAATTGTCTATAACAGTAGTTCCTGCCTGTGCAAACATCGGTGCATATTGTTTTGACGCTTTACTGCCTGCCGAAAAGATTGCATAATCACATTTTTCTTCTATAGCCTGCTCTACGCTTACTACAGTGAGTTCCCTGCCAGCAAAAGCAATTTTCTTTCCTACGCTTTTGGCAGATGCCGACGGTATAATCTCACTGCTGCCGAATCCTTTCTGATTTAAAACATTTAACATCACACTTCCCACCAATCCTGTGGCACCCACTACTGCTATTTTCATATTTCAATCGTTTTTTGTGTTATTATTCATCTGAATTTTCATGGATATATTGTTGGTAAGCGGCAAATACATTGGCTCTTGACATACATCCTGCAAATTTTCCTCTGTCCGTTATTATTATTGTGTAACGGTCTATGCCGTGAAATTTCTCAACAATCTTCTCCATAGGGTCATTGATGTCGGCAATGAAATATTCACTGTACCGCATGAAATCTTTAACCCTTATTATGTCGTAATAATCAGGTTGGAACAGCATGCCCCTTACGTCGTCCAACACCAACACTCCTTTAAAATTATTTTCGTTGTCCACAACAGGGAAAAACGAACGCGAAGAACGTTCAACCGCTTTGACAACATCTCTCAACCGTGCGTCAATATTGAGTTTGTAAAAGTTGGTTTCCAATATTTTGGACTTATCCAAGAAATGCAGAGCCGTCTTATCCTTGTTGTGAGTCATCAAATCGCCGTGTTTGGCCAATGGTTGTGCGTAGATGGAATATTTATGCGCACTTTTAACTACAAGATAACAGATAGTGGTACTTATTAATAAAGGTGCCAACAAATCGTATCCTCCCGTTATCTCGGCAATAAGAAATATTGAAGTCAGAGGTGCGAACATCACTCCCGCCATTACCGAAGACATTCCCACAAGAACAAAATTGTTTTCCGCAACCGTAACCAATCCCGTCATATTTACAAGACGTGCAACAAAGAATCCTACAAATCCGCCTATAAACAATGACGGAGCGAATACTCCCCCTACGCCTCCCGAAGCACAGGTTATGTTTGTTGCAAAGGCTTTCAATATTATTATGGACAGAATTACAATCAATACCATGTAAACATTGCTTGACTGATTGTAAAAAAACGAATTTTCAAACACAGAATGCATATCTCCGGCAAGCAATTTATTCAACGCATGGTAACCTTCGCCGAACAAAGGCGGAAAAACGTAGACCATGGTGCCTAATAACACTCCTCCGGTCACAATCTTCCAAAACGTGTTCAGTCTTCGGAACACTTTTGCCACAAATGTTTCTATTCTGAAGAAATACAAACACACTACGGCGGCGAACAATCCCAACAAAACGAATGCGGGAATCTTTGAAAGTTCAAAAGAAGACGTTGCAACAAACGTAAAAGCCGAATCCTGCCCCAAAAAGAAATAAGAAATCATGGATGCGGCGATAGCACTTATAAGCATCGGCAGAACGGCAAACATACTCATGTCTATCATCAGCACTTCAAACACAAACAAAATGCCCGCTATCGGGGCTTTGAATATGCCTGCTATCGCCCCTGCTGCACCGCAGGCGGCAAGGATGGTGGTAAGATGGCGGTCCAAACGCAGAAAACGTGAAATATTTGACCCTATGGCACTGCCCGTGTACACTATAGGGGCTTCCAATCCCACGCTGCCGCCGAAGCCTACGGTAATGGTTGAAGTCAAAAGCGAAGACCAACAATTGTGTCCTTTGATAAAACCACCCTTACGCGATATGGCATACATCACTTTGCTAACTCCGTGCGACAAATCGTCCTTTATAACATATTTAAGTAAAATCACGGTCAGCGTAATGCCTATCATGGGGTACATAAGGAACAACAGATTGGCTCTGTCGGGCGTTCCGTAGGTCCAAGAGGTTATAAGTTCATATGTATATGACACAAGATTTTTCAGAACCACTGCTGCAAGACCGCTCAACACTCCTATAATTAATGAAGAACCTACCAAAATTTGAGTGTTTGTCAAATGTCTGATACGCCATATCAAAAAATACTTATAATATTTCCTCCACGTTTTCACCGTTCAGTGATTCATCATTTTTTTTAATTAAAGTTGCAAAATTATTACATATTTTGACAAAAATATCATTTAGTTTCAAATTTTTTTCACCCTTTTTGCGTTACATAGATAAACAAAACAATAATAACAGAAAAATAACCTTAAAAAGATGAAAATCTATTCATATAATGTAAACGGCATACGTGCGGCTATGAACAAAGGGTTTGCCGCATGGTTGGAGCAAAGCGGAGCCGACGTTGTGTGCATACAGGAAACCAAAGCACAAAGAGAACAAATCCCTGTGTTGGAACTGAAAACTTTAGGCTACGATTGCTATTCGTACAGTGCCGTTAAACGCGGATATTCGGGCGTCGCAATACTGACAAAACACACTCCGAAAAACGTTGTATACGGAATGGGAATAGAAAAATACGATTCGGAAGGACGTATGATAAGATGCGACTTTGAAGATGTGAGCGTAGTGAGCGTTTACCACCCTTCGGGGACATCGGGCGAAGAAAGGCAGAATTTCAAAATGGAATGGCTGAAAGATTTTCAGACTTACGCCTTGGAATTGCAGAAACAAATACCTTCTTTGGTGTTTTGCGGGGATTACAACATATGCCACAAAGAAATAGACATCCACGACCCCAAAGGCAATAAGAACCACAGCGGATTTTTGCCGGAAGAGCGTCAATGGATGAGCGGATTTTTGGACAGCGGATTCATAGATTCTTTCCGCTATTTGTACCCTGACAAAAAAGATGCTTACTCTTGGTGGAGTTATTTCGCACAGGCAAGAAGCAAAAACAAGGGTTGGCGTATAGACTATTGCATGGTTTCAAAGTTTATTGCACAAAGAATTAAAGACGCATCCATAGATGCCTCTGCCATGCAGTCTGACCACTGCCCTGTATGCGTGGAAATAGTTTAACAAAATCATGTATAACCTTTAACAAATGTACAAATAATGAAAAAAACAGTTTTAATTGCAGCCGTTTTGGCTTTGTTTACCTCCTGCGTAAGCACGAAAAAATACAACACATTGCTTGACGAAACCAAAAGAACCAAACAGGAGTTGAGAGAATGTATAAGGGAAAACAGCGAATACGGACTTTCCGTTGAAAATTACAAATACGAACACGAGCAAAGTATGAAAGACGCCCAAATGTTACGGCAAACGCAGGTCGGGTATGTTGAAAAAATAGATGCTTTGTCAAAAGAAAACGGCGAATTGAGAAAACAATTGGATGCAGCCAATTTGAAAGTCAACGAAATAATATCGGACAAAAGCGAACACTTGGCCGAGTTGAGCGATATGCTTTACAACAAAGAACAGGAACTCAACGCCAAAGAACACAAATTGGATTCACTGCAATTGGAATTCTACGACAACCAACAACAGATGAAAATACTAAAACAACAAATTGCAGCCAAAGACATGCAATTGGAAAAAATCCACAACAGTTTAAAATCCGCATTGTTAGGATTTGAAAACAAAGGTCTTACTATAGAGAATAAGAACGGCAAAGTATATGTTTTGTTGGAGGAAAAACTGTTGTTTGCCAGCGGGTCGTGGGAAGTAAGTGCCGAAGGCGTGAAGGCATTGCAGGAAATAGCCGTCGTGTTGAGCAACAACAAGGACATAGACATAATGGTTGAGGGACATACGGACAACGTTCCTTTAAAAGGCAAAAACCAAATAAAAGACAATTGGGACTTATCCGTAATGAGAGCCACGAGCATAACACGTATACTGTTGGACGGCACGGGTATTTCGCCCAAACGTATCATTCCTTGCGGAAGAAGCGAATATGCACCCGTTGTAAGCAACATCAACGCCGAAAACCGTGCAAAAAACCGCCGCAGCGAGATAATTCTTTCGCCCAAAGTCAACGAACTGATGGATATTTTGAAGTAAAACAGTGTCAGACAGACATTTCAACACACTGTTTTGAGATTCTAAAAATAAAAAACATATGTTTTTGAAATAAAAAACATATGTTTTTTGATTAAAATTCATATGTTTTTTTGAAAAAATACATATGTTTTTTTAAAACGGATTCAGAATTCAATTTTTTCTTTCCGCAATGCAACACACAAAAAAGTTATTTTGCAATAATCATGTATTAATTAAACAGATATTGAATTATTTTGTATTTTTGCAATAAAGTTATACAAAACGGCAGATGAAGAAGTTTTTTGTGACAAATCTTATTTTCATGCTAACGCTCAATATTCTTATCAAATCCTTTTGGATTTTGGGAATAGACAGAGGCGTCCAAAATGCTTTGCAAGCCGGTCAGTACGGAGTTTATTTCGCACTTTTGAATTTTACATACTTGTTTAACATAGTGTTGGATTTCGGTATAACGAGTTTCAACAACCGTACGATAGCCCAAAACTCCGTTCTGCTCAAAAAATATTTCGCCAAAATACTGCCTTTAAAGCTTTTGCTCGCAGGAGTTTACACCGTGATTTTGTTCACTGCCGCCGCAATAGGCAACTACGACGCTTACAGCATGCATTTGCTGCGTTGGCTTTGCATATTGCAGATAATGACTTCGTTGATGACATATTTAAGGAGCAACATATCGGCCTTGATGCTTTTCAAAACCGACAGTATTCTCTCCGTTATGGACAAAAGCCTGACTATAATCTCATGCTCGTTTTTGCTTTGGTGTCCGTATTTTAGGCAAAGGTTCACCGTGGATATGTTTGTCTATGCACAGGTTTTGAGTTTAGCCCTTACGGCTTTGACGGCTCTGATTATATGCTTGGTAAAAACGGGGTTTGTCCGTTTGGATTGGGACACTAAATTTATGAGAGCCGTTTTGCGTTACGGTTTTCCTTACGCACTGCTGACTTTATTGATGAGTTTTTACAACAGAATGGACAGTGTGATGTTGGAACGTATGCTTGACGACAACGGATTGGCGTCCGGCATATACGCAGCGGGATTCCGTTTGGTTGACAGTGCCAATATGATTGCCTATCTGTTCTCCGTAATACTGTTGCCTCTGTTTGCAAAAATGATAAAAGAGAAAAAAGACGTCGGAGAAATAGTCAGAATATCGTTCAACATGCTTTTGTTGATTTCAACGGGCTTTGTGTGCATATGCCTTGCCTACGGAAAGCAACTGATTGAACTTATGTACAACAAATACACCGAACAATCGCTTGACGTTCTGAACATACTTTGCTTCTGTTTCATTCCCGTATCAATGACTTATATTTTCGGTTCGCTGCTTACGGCTAACGGTTCGCTGAAAAAACTTAACACCGTGGCGGCATGCGGAATGGTGCTTAACATTGCAGTAAACCTAATCCTAATACCTCACTTTGCACAGACAGGGTCTGCAGTGGCATCGCTGTGTTCGCAATCCGTCACCGCAGTATTGCAAATAGCCATCGCCGTAAGCATATTCCGCCTGAACATTTCTTACAAATACGTACTCAAAATCATATTCTACCTTGCAGGAATAACCGTTACCACCCTTGTATTGAGAACCGTGTTGAGCAATTGGATAATTGCAGCCGCCGTTTCGCTTGTTTCATATGTAGCAGTGGCATTCCTTTGCCGTATTTTCTCCGTTAAAGAGATTGTAAACCTTGTTAAACAAAACTATGAGCAGTAAAGAAAAATACAGACAACTGTGCAATGAAGACAAATCCATACCCGTCTTCCTTACTTACAATTGGTTGGACTGTGTAAATGCAGGAAATTGGGACGTATTGCTGTACGAAAAAGACGGAATCATTACGGGTGCCATGCCGTATAGGGTTCACAAAAAATACGGCATGAAAACCATTATGCAGCCCGTCTTTACACCCTATTGCGGCATATACGTAAACTACCGCAACTGCACTACCCCGCATAGAAGATACACTTTGGAAAACTCCGTGTGCAGTTACTTTGCACAAAAACTTGCTTCCATGCACCTGCAAGCGTGTTTCTACCCTTTGCAACCGCAAAACATGTTTTCCTCCGAGTTTTTCCGTCAGGGATTTTCGTGCAACGTAAGGTATACATACGTAACTGATATCAGCGACATGGAAAAATGCTACGGCGGATTCACTTCCATGATGAAAACCCACATAAAAAAAGCACAAAAAACCTTGAGCGTAAAAGAATACGGCGGCTCTTTGAAGGAAATATACAACATTCTGTGCCAAACATATGACAACCAAAAAGTGTCAGTACCGTTTTCAATAAAAGATTTGGAGAATATAACCGCTTTCGCCCGCACTTACAACCAAGGGCGTTGGTTTGCAGCCTTTGACGATGAGGAAAACATACACGCCGTACTGTTTTTACTTTGGGACAATGACACCGCATACTCGCTTATCAACGCAACAAACTACAAATTTGCCTCTTCAAACGCAGGAGCGTTGATTGTGTTCAAAGCCATGCAGTACGCACACTCGCAGCAACTCAAACGCTTTGATTTCGAAGGCTCAATGCTAAAAGGTGTTGAGAATTTTTACATACATTTCAACTCCCTGCGGACACCTTATATATATATGGTCAAATATTACGGCAGGCTTTACAAATGTCTGCGGACTTTAAAACAAAAGATAGTATGAACATACGCCTTGTAGTTACGGGAAAAACAATAAAAGGATTTGTTTTTGACGGAACGGAAGAATACATAAAAAGACTGAAACATTACACTAATTTCACCGTTGACGTTATCAACGACGTAAAAAATGCAAAAAACCTGTCCCCTACGCAGTTAAAGACGGCGGAAGGCGTAAACCTGTTGGCGTTTTTAGAGAAAAACCAACTGTTAAGTAACCCTGCGGCGAAAATAATTCTTTTGGACGAACACGGAGCGGAGTTTACAAGCAAAGAATTCGCATCCGTGCTTCAAAAAAACATGAACCTCGGCATTAAAAACTTGGTTTTCATCATCGGAGGGGCATACGGCTTTCCGCAGGAGATAAAAGACAGGTTCAAAGACAAAATTTCAGTCAGCCGAATGACCTTTTCCCATCAGATGATAAGGCTTTTGTTCACCGAACAGCTTTACCGTGCGTTCACCATCTTAAAAAACGAACCCTATCACAACGAATAGCCGTTGCCCTGCCTGCATTCCGAACCAATGTTTTGTGAAATTAAAAATAAAAAACATATGTTTTTGAAGAAAAAAACATATGTTTTTTGATTAAAATTCATATGTTTTTTTGTAAAAATACATATGTTTTTTCAATTTGTTTTCTGAATTGAATTTTTATTTACTTGGAAACTATTTTTCCGTAAGGCCGATTGTTTTTGTGCTTATTACGCAAAAACTGCGTATCTTTGCAATCCGAACCAACTAAAACCCTACACAAGATGACATTTGAGGAGTTAGGTTTGCATGCCTCTATATTGCAAGCCGTACAGGATTTAGGTTTTGTCAACTGTATGCCCGTTCAGGAGCAGGCAATACCGCATATAATTTACAACGATATAAATTTAGTGGCGTTAGCCCAGACAGGAACGGGCAAGACCGCCGCTTTCGGATTGCCCGTTATTAACAATATTGTGTGCCGAAGGGAAAACAACGCATACAATTCGGACAACAGAAAACGCAAAAATGATTCCGACTCTGCACAGTGGCATCAAACGCATGCGTTGATTATATGCCCCACACGTGAATTGTGCATACAGATAGCCAACGATTGCAAAAAATTCGCCAAATACCTGCCCCAACTCAAAATAGTACCCGTTTACGGCGGTGCGTCAACGGAACAACAGATTAAAGAGTTGAGAAAAGGTGCGGACATCATAGTGGCAACTCCTGGACGGTTGATAGATTTGCTTGACCGCAAAAAAGTAAACCTTACGGAGATAAAATACCTTGTCCTTGACGAAGCGGACGAAATGCTTAACATGGGCTTTAAAGATGACTTGGACAATATTTTCACCCGAACGCCGCAAGAGAAAAACATCTACATGTTTTCCGCCACCATGCCCAAGGAAGTTGAGCAGATAGCCGAGAACTATATTGACAATCCCGTAAGAATACAGATAGGTCAGCGTAACCAAGGCTCCGAAAACGTAAAACATTTCTATTATCTGATACACCAAAAAGACAGATACCAAGCCCTTAAACGTATTGCCGACTTTTACCCCGACATATACGCAATAGTCTTTTGCCGGACCAAGATTCAAACCCAGGAAGTGGCGGATATGTTGATTAAAGACGGATACAACGCTGACAGTTTGCACGGCGACTTGTCCCAAGCACAAAGGGACCACGTTATGAGCCGCTTTAGGTTGAGAAATATTCAGCTTTTGGTAGCTACGGACGTGGCTGCAAGAGGTTTGGACGTGAACAACTTAACGCATGTTATCAATTACGAACTGCCCGACGAGTTGGAACAGTACGTACATCGCAGCGGACGTACGGGAAGAGCGGACAAACAAGGTATTTCCGTCGCTATAATCAATCTAAAACAGAAAAAACGCATAAAAGCGTTGGAAAACATCTTAAAGAAACAATTTGTGCAAGTACCCGTTCCCACTGCGAAAGATGTTTGTAAGAAACAATTGTTCAACCTTATCAACCGTGTTGAAAACGCAGACACATCGCACGACGAGATTGACGCATTCATACCCGAGATAACCAAGAAACTGTCTTGGCTTTCACGGGAAGAACTTATCAAACATTTCGTTTCGTTGGAATTTGAGGAGTTGTTAAAGTATTACAAAGACGCGCCCGACTTGAACGTTGACGAACTTGCGGAAAAAGAAAAGCAACGCCGCGAAGACAAACAACGTTCCAAACTGAAAAAAAACTCCCGTAAACGCGATTTTAACAAAGACCATTTTGCCGAACTGTGCATAACCGTGGGTTACAAAGACAAAATAGTGCCGCAAAGACTTATCGGAATGATAAACGAATACACCCCGTCCAAACGCATTGAGATTGGCAAGATAGACATTAACAACGAATACACGTATATTGAGGTTTCGTCCGACGGAGCTGACGACGTGATTGACGCATTGAACGGAAGACGAATACGGGGCAGGGAAATATTCGTTGATTACAAAGAGATGTTTGCCTTAAACGGTAAAAACGATAAGAAAAACAAACGTCAGAAATAAACGAAACCACTCTTTATTGCAAAACAACGGCGGTTTCCTTTGCAGGAAACCGCTGTTTACATATATCAAAATATGTTCAATGGGCAATTATGCCAATCTTTTTTCCAATCTTTGACGTATTGCACCGATGAAATCTTTGGAAGTAACTGCTTTAGGAGTTATTCCTTCCATCAAATTAACCAAATCTTTGGTTGCAATACCTTCGTTCAAAGTGTCAAAGCAAGCACCTTCCAATTGGTCAGCAAAGTTTACCAACTCTTTTATGCCGTCCAATTCACCTCTTTTTCTCAATGCTCCGCTCCAAGCGAAGATTGTAGCCATAGGGTTGGTTGATGTTTCTTCTCCGTTTTTGTATTTGTAGTAGTGACGAGTTACAGTACCGTGTGCAGCTTCGTATTCGTAGTTGCCGTCAGGTGAAACCAATACAGAGGTCATCATAGCCAATGAACCGAATGCAGTGGAAACCATATCGCTCATCACATCTCCGTCGTAGTTTTTGCATGCCCAGATGTAACCGCCTTTGCTGCGGATAACACGTGCAACTGCATCATCAATCAAAGTGTAGAAGTATTCCAAGCCCAATTCTTCAAATTTTGCTTTGTATTCTTGGTATACCTCGTCAAAGATAACGCGGAACTGTGCATCGTATTTCTTTGAAATAGTATCTTTAGTTGAGAACCAAAGGTCTTGTTTTGTGTCAATAGCGAATTTGAAACATGAGTGAGCGAAACTGCGGATAGATTTGTCTGTGTTGTGCATACCCTGAATTACGCCCTGTCCTTTGAATTCGTGGATAACCACTTCTTCTTTTTTACCGCTCTTGCCTTCAAAAACAAGTTTAGCCGTACCTTCTTCGTCAGCGCGTATTTCAACCGATTTGTATACATCGCCGTAAGCGTGACGTGCAATGGTGATAGGTTTTTCCCAATTCTTAACAACAGGTTTGATTGAAGGAATGGTTATTGGTGTACGGAATACCGTTCCGTCAAGTATTGAACGGATAGTACCGTTAGGTGATTTCCACATTTCGTGCAAATTGTACTCTGTCATACGCTGTGCGTTAGGCGTAATGGTAGCACATTTTACTGCAACGCCGTATTTCTTTGTTGCTTCTGCTGCGTCCTTGGTTATTTGGTCGTTGGTTTCATCTCTTTTAACAAGTCCCAAATCGTAATATTCTGCTTTAAGGTCAACAAAAGGATTAATCAATTCTTCTTTAATCCATTGCCAAAGAATTCGGGTCATTTCGTCGCCATCCATCTCTACAAGAGGAGTGGTCATTTTAATTTTTTCCATTTTATTTTTTCTGTTTTATGTATTTGTTTGTTAATTTATGTTCCGTAAAATCCGGTTGCAAAGATACAACTTATTTTAATACCGCCGCAAAAAAAGAAATTTATTTTTTACGTTTACAAAACCGACTCCGCACAAATGCACTTTCCCGCCTGTTGTATACCGCTGCGAAAAGTCAATTCAAGATTCAAAAATAAAACCTTACCGTATAAAAAATCCTTTTCAGAAAAGAGAAATAAAAAACATATGTATTTTTATAAAAAAACATATGAATTTTAATTAAAAAACATATGTTTTTCGTTTCAAAAACATATGTTTTTTTATTTTGGTTTACGAAAAAAGCATGCCGTATTGCAACAATAACAATACGGCATGCCTTTTCAGTGTTATATTCTTAATTTTTCTTGCCCGTAATGGCTTCGGTTACGTTGATAACGTAATCGCCCAATTTCTCAAGTTGTGCAATCAGGTTGATATAGATAATTCCCGTTTGGTACGAATATTCGTTGTTCTTTATGGCTTCGGTATGTTCCAGCCGCAGATTGTCACGCAGGGTGTTTATATTGTTTTCCAACTTCTCCGCTTCATCACCCGTCACCGAACTGTAGACTTCCGACAGGTTGGCATTCATCTTATCCAATGACATTTTGACGGTTTCAAACATCCGGTCAACGTTTTCGTTCATGTGCTGTGAGAATGAAATATGTTGTTTGTTCTTGGTGTCTATTGCCAACGACAATTGGTAGCACGAATCTCCTATACTCTCCAAGTTGTCAACTATTTTCAACATGGCTTCGACTTCTTTTGACGCCTTGGCTGACAGACCGTTTTCCGATGCGGCGGTAAGATAGTGGGCTATCTCCACTTCCATTCTGTCGGTAATCTCTTCGTATTTCTGCGTACGCTCGGCAAGTTTGGCAAATTGCTTGGCATCCTGCATAAGAAACATCTGCGGGATAAATTCAAACATACGAACAACACGGCGTGAAAACACTTCTATCTCTTTCTTTGCAGGTTCCAAGGCAATCTCTCCCGTAGAAATCATACCCTGTTTTATATACTTCAACCTGAACTCTTCTTCGTCGTCGGTATCCGGCACTAATTTGTACAGAATCTTTATCATAAACGGTATGAACCATACCAATACCGCAGAGTTGGCTATATTGAAAAACGAGTGAAAGCATGCCAATGCAACGGGAACGCTCATGGCATTGACTGCAGGGTCTGAAAAACCTATCAGCATGGTAAACTGACGTATCAACCATGTGACAGGATAGAACAAAATCAATATCCAAACCACTCCCGTGAAGTTGAAAAGAAAGTGGGCGCGTGCTGCACGTTTTGCAGTGCGGTTGGCAACCATTGCGGCGATGTTCGCCGTTATCGTTGTGCCTATATTTTCCCCCAAACACAAAGCACATGCCATCTCAAAACTTATCAAACCTTTGGCACACATGACCAAAGTCACCGCCATCATAGCCGTAGAAGACTGAATGCAGAACGTAACCACCGAACCTATAAGAACAAACAGCAAAATGGACAGATAGCCGTAAGACGACATACCTCCGACGGTTTCCATCAGATAGTTGTACTCGGGTTTGGAGAAATCGGGTACCATGTTCTGCATTATTGCCAAACCGTAGAATATAAGTGCAAAGCCGATAAGGAAACTGCCGTGTGCTTTGTACTTCTTGGTCATTATCATCGGTATGGCGAACGCTATTATAGGCAGACAAAAATCTTTTATAGAGAAATTAAAACCGAGCAAAGAGATAATCCAAGCAGTAAGAGTTGTTCCTATGTTTGCACCCATTATTATGGATATTGCACCAGCTAAAGAAAGCAAACCCGCATTAACAAAACTGACTGCCATAACTATTGTGGCAGCCGAAGCATTCATTATAACGGTCATTCCTATTCCTGTCAATATTCCTTTAAACGGGTTGGAGGTCATTCTGTTGAGCAGACTTCTCAAACTGTCGCCTGCAATCTTTTGAAGGTTGTCGCTCATTACCGTCATTCCGTAAAGAAACAACCCCAAAGCTCCTAAAAACGTAAGAACACTTATCGCTATACTCATCGTTCAGTTTGTATTATACAACCGTTTTAATTCATTATCTTTTTCTCAATCTCCTCAACATTGTGACGGAACGTCTTGTTGATTTCGCACGAATTGGCTATGGATTTGCAGGCATGCAATACGGTGGCGTGGTCTTTCTTTCCGCACTTCTCCCCTATTGCAACCAAGGACGATTTTGTCAGTTTACGCGACAGATACATGCTGATGTGCCGTGCCGTAACTATATCTCCTTTTCGCGATTTGGAAAGCATCTGTTCCAAAGTTATGTTGAAATAGTTGCAAACCGTCTTTTGTATGTATTCAATGGTTATCTCGCGGGTGTTGGATTTGACAAATTTGTCAACCAATTCCCTTGCCAAATCAATGGTTATCTCATGTTTTGAAAGCGTTGCGTGGGCTATCAACGACACAAGGGCGCCTTCCAACTCACGGATAGAAGTCGTAATACTGTAAGCCAAATATTCAATGACATCATCAGGCACTGCAATGTCGCCGTTGTCCTCAAGTTTCTTTTTTATTATCTCCATACGGGTGTGAACGTCGGGTGTCTGCAGTTCGGCGTTAAGTCCCCACTTCAGCCTTGACAACACCCTTTGGTCAAATCCGCCCATATCGGCAGGCGATTTGTCCGAAGTGATTATTATTTGTTTGCCTGACGAATGCAACCAATTGAATATTTGGAAAAATATCTCCTGCGTTCCCGTTCTGTTCTCCAAAAACTGTATGTCGTCCATAATCAACACGTCTATCATCATCTGATAGAACTGCAAAAAGTCGTTTGTGGTGTGGTCCTGTACACTTTTGACATACTGACGCAGGAATTGGTCGGCACTTATGTACAAAACGGTTTTTTCGGGGTGCAGTCTTTTGGTTTGTATACCTATAGCATGGGCCAAATGTGTCTTTCCCAAGCCGACGGATGAGTAGATAAGAAACGGATTGAACGCTGTTTTGCCGGGGTTTTGTGCAACGGCGTAACCCGCACTGCGTGCAAATTTGTTGCATGAACCCTCTACGAAATTGTCAAAGTTGTATGTGTCTTTGAGTTGTGATTCTATTTTAACGGGTTTTATTCCCGGAATGATGAACGGGTTGGGAAATTCGGTATTGTTCAGAATTATAGGAGTGTTTTGCGGAGCATTCTCCACGATAGGATGGTTTACGCTGTTCATCATCATTCTGTCGGCTTCCGTAACCTGAGTCATGTAACGCAGATTGGTAGCCTGCCCCATTATACGGCGTATTGTGCGTATGAGTTCGTCCACATAATGGGCTTCTATATATTCATAATAATAATTAGTGGGAACTTTCAGATAAAGAAAATTGTCCTCGTATTTTTCGGGTTCTATATCGGAAAACCACACGGAGAACTCTTCTTCGGGTATTATGTCCTTTAAAATTTCAAGACATTGGCTCCAAAATTCCTTAAGTTTATTTTTGCTTATCTGTTGCATATCGCTGCTAAAAATTTTTCACAACGCAAAATTATAAATTTATTCAATTACTTTTTTTTTATTTTTTCTTTGCCAGTTCAAAAACTTTTCTTATCTATGGGAATTTCGCATTGAAAAAATCCGACACATAGCCGCAAGTCAATAAATTCATTTCATTATATACTGATTTTCCACACATTAAAATATTTCACCGATGTTCCGAACTTTATGCGGGGCTTAAGTATAAGTATTTTTTTCTTTAAAAAAAATTTTTAAGCCATTTTTTTTAATTCTATATGTTTTCACTTAAGTGTAATGCAAGTTGCGAATTTACACAATGTTACTCACAAGTTATACTGTTTATAAAAATTATTGGCATTGTTTTTTCACAATTTTTTTTCAACATAAAAAAGTTAAGAAATTGAGTAAACAATTTTTCTTTTTCACATTTTTTTCAACTTGTATAATCAAAAATTCCAAAAGCAAAATTTTTGAAGAACGAAAAGCAAAAAATTTCTTTAAAATTCAAAAGCAACATCTCGTTATGAAATGTTGCTTTTTCTTATAAGCGTTCTTATAGAAGAGGCTCAAAGGTTCTTTTCCTTAAAGTCAAACGTTGCATATTCTTTTACTTGAGGAACTCGGCGGATAAATCCTTTTTGAATACCGTTTAAACAGCGTTCAAGTGTTCGTTGCATCGCCGGAATAATATGTTGTTCATAAAACATTCTCGGTCGCAATGTATAATCTATCTTTATTATTTCCTGCTCGCAAATATCTCCGCCGTCCATCGTTGAGTCGGCAAAGAACCAGGTCGCCGCCGTTATCGGTTCATTGCGTTTGTATGCCCATTTTATCGCCGAAGCACCACGTCCGTAAGGCAGTGGCGACGGATGAAACACTAAAACTCCCAAAGGATATTCCTTTATCTGTTCGTCCGTTATTTTCTCGGTCAATAACGGTGCAACGGCAATACTCTTGTAGTAATATGTTTCATCATATACAGCCAATCCTAACCTCTTAACAGACTGCACCGCTTTATTGTAGGCAATGCAGTCTTTCTTTCCTATCACATCAACAATCAACATTATCCTCTCCTATATATTTAAAAGATTGTACTGCACGCCAATGCCCGCCGTATCCACTGCCCACACCGACACGTGCAAACGCTGCCGGTTTTCTGTCATACGACCGTTTTATACTCTCCATACATCTGCGTTTGTTATCTCCGTACAACCTTGCACCCGTCTGTATCCATTTCTTTGAATGACGTAACGCTCCGCAAAGTTGAGGATGTGAGGTGTGGAAAAACGTGTGATATTTCCTGTTGCAACGTCCGTTACCTTGTAAATGATATTCACAGACAGCATTCAAAAACTTTGTGCCGACACCTATACCCTGCCATTCGGGCATTACAACCAAACGTGATGAACGGTAAGCATTAGCCGTACATAGCGGCATAACCGCCAAATGACAAACAGGTTCTCCGTCTATAACACTCGTAAATTCATCAGCCGTTGCAATTTCTTTGTCTTAACAAATAAAAAAAGGTTCGGCAATTAATATCCAACCGAACCTGATACAACGAAAACTGCAATACTTCACCGCAACCGTTTTACACAATCCAGCAGAATGCAGACCCTGTAAGCCAACCCGCTACCGCAGCCAAAACGTAAATCAATACGTCTATCACCTTCTTTACTTTCTTCTTATCCATAATCCTCTGTATGTACTATTTACTATGTTTGATGTACTATGCAGCCTGACGGCGGACACATCCGTATTCGGACACATACTACATAGTACATACAACACAGTACATAATTTAAGCGTGTTTGACTTTTGCCAAATCCCTGTACTCCAACGGGCAGGATTTCAAATCCTTACGGAATACACTTGACGGATAGAAACGGCAGGTGATACGTTTTACAATGTCCGCATCGACGTCGTCAAGTTTTCTCACCGCCTTGCTTCTTATGGCAGGGATAAACGAACCCAACGCACCGAATTTCACTGCCGAACCTTTCATCACAGCGTCGGAAACGTGGATTTCAAAGGCTTTCAATGCAGCCACAACGTCGGGATAACTGACTGAAGTTGCGTGCGATATTTCCTTTGCGATGGCGTCCAACGAGGTGTCGGGTGCGCGGAAGATTTTTGCAACGTAGCGGTCTTCTTTCGTGCCGCTGATTAAAAGCGTTCTCTTTGCTTTAACGAACTGAATCATAATTTTTTCCTTTCTTTTTGTTGTTAATAAAATATGTTTAATTGCCCTGTCATCATTAAATGACTTTGCAAAAGTATAACGAAATTCAATACAAACTAAAAACGTGATATTTATTGATAAACATTGTAATCAATTGAAATGTTTTTTGCAATTTTACAACGGTAAAAGATTTTGAATCTTTTTATAAGAGGTATGTTTTTTGTTTAAGTAATACAAAAATTAGGAAATAGAAAAATACAAACTTAAACAAAGAAGCAAAGGGCTTATATTTTTAAGCGTGGAATTTGCTTCCGTTCTTGTATTGGGTCTCCTAATAACCTTGTATTGAAAAGAAGTATTTTCCATGCTTTTATAAGAAAAATTTAAAAATATATAAAAGACATGGCAAATAATATAATACAACAAGCAGTTGTACAGATAAAAACTATGATAGAAGATGCTATCATAACTAACGGAATAAATGGTAAAAATAACCTAATAAGGAGTCAAAAGCCAATTAATGTTTTACATGATGCCGTAAAACAAAGTTTTATATCGAACGGAGTAAATCCGTCAAATATATATCCAACATTGCACAATCATTCAAATGAACAAACCTTAGCAGGTTTTTTCAAAAAGAAATATCAGGATATATGTATTTTTCCAAATGATATAACACCTCAAAAAGAAATTCTTACTTTTGACGGAATATTAAACGGTAAAATAGATAATTTCGGCAAAAATTTCACAGAGCATATACTATCTATTAATGTAAGAAGTCAATTGAGTAGTATTGAGAAGAACTTTGATACTCTTTCTGAAAAAACAGTAGCTGAAGCATTAAACTTACACCTACGTTGTGAAAAAATGGTTTTAGGAGAAGTGTATATGATACCTGTATATGCTTACGATGATGAAAAAGCCAAACATCATCAAGTTGCTTTTAAAAATAATAAAAAGGTAAAAAATCATATAAAGAAATATACAAGTTTCTTTAATGCTATAAATAACAGAAAAAACACAAAAGGTGCAGAATATAAATATGAGAGAGTGTGCTTA
This sequence comes from Bacteroidales bacterium, assembly GCA_017934545.1. Taxonomy (GTDB): domain Bacteria; phylum Bacteroidota; class Bacteroidia; order Bacteroidales; family P3; genus Scybalousia_A. The sequence goes on along the minus strand of JAGBJI010000008.1, from coordinate 3,648 downwards.
TTAATCGTTGATTTTAGCAGTAATATACCTATAATATATAATACTGACAGGGAGTTAAGAATTGCAGGACTATTGGATAAAACAGATAAGTTAAACATGAATCAACTTAACTTTGATAGTTTCTCTACAAAGTTATTGAATGTATATGAAAAGCGTTTTGGCTATAATAAATTGATTTGATATAGATTACATAAATAAGAATCTAATTTTTTGTGATCATTTATTTTTCTTATTTCATTAATTTGAGTTTCTGTCAAGTTTGGAATAGAAAAACGTTCAATAAAATTCTTTTGATAACAAGGGTATCCTCCTTCAATAGATACACTTGTTATTTTTATATAATAATTCATTATAGAAGAATTTAGAATTTTTAAAGCAACATCAAAATTTTCTTCTAAAGAAATAGCGTAATGATTGAATAATGCATTATCCAATTGCTTTCTTGGATATATTCCATAACCATTTGTAAAAAATCCATCTGAATGTTTATCAACTAAAAATCTTGGTGATTTACTAAATGTAGGAGTAAGCAATTTTGTTCCCATTCTGTTTAATGCTTGAGAACGCCCGTATATGTAAAACGGTTCATAGGGGTGTTTTCCTTTTCCCCGATATTCAAGTTTATCCCTTTTGGAAAGTAAATAATTATAACAATAAGGATATAACTTCTTCAGTTCTTCTTCTTGTATTACCTCTTGATAATTATTATTCTTATTCAGTTTGTACGGGAAGATAATACGTTTTTTATTAATCTCCACATCCTCCTGCCGTTTCATTTCTGATATTTTAACAAGAGGTCTTGTTATTTGTTTTTCTATCTTAAAATTGTCTATATAGTAATAAACCTCATCTTCTTTTTGAGGAATGAATGTATATTCACTGTCTTTCAAGGTTGCTATACCTACACAAATATCAAATAAATGCCCTATCGGAGTTCCGCTATGTTCTATTTTGCTAATATTTTGACGTTCATTTCCACAGAGCAGTCTCCACTTTTTTGTTGATAAGTCGGAATAATAATTTTCAGTTAGAGAAATATTTTGTAAAAATTTTTCTGGCAATTCTCCTTCTTTTATTCTGTCGTATAAAATATTCTTATTCTTTTCTTTGGTTAGAAATGTAATACTTGTATATGTTTGTACACTGAATACCTTAGTAGAATTAAAATCTATAATAGTTTTGACCGATTGCTTTTCTTGGAGAAATTTCCTTAAGCATTCACCTGATAATGATGTGAAATAATTATTTGGTGTTATATATCCTAATTTACCGTTTTTGTTTAATAATTTATATCCTAACTCAAAAAATGCAAAATATAAATTATAAGTTCCTAATTTTGTGGTTGTATAATTATTAAACAGGAATTTGCGGGCATCATCATTTAAGTCTTGGAACTTTACATAAGGAGGATTTCCTACAACAACATCAAATTTTGACTTCCATGCATACTTTAAACTATCTGTATTAATTATATTTATATCTGTTATATCAAGTATTTCATTGTTTTTAAGAGCATAAAGAAGTATTAACAATTTGCATCTATCTACATTATATTTCAGAATATCTGCTCCGAAAATATTTTCATTAATACAATCCTTTATAGTCTTATTATATTGTAACTTAAAATATTTTAATAATCCTATAATAAACGCTCCGCTGCCGCAACTTAAATCAATAATCTTATCATTATATTCTGGGTTAATAGTTTTTATTATATAATCAACTATATAACAAGGAGTAAAAAAAGCACCATTTAATGATTTATCTTCAGAGGGAATAAGTAATTCCATATCATTAATCAAGTCTTCAATATTAGTATGGTTAAGAGTGTCAATTTGTTTATCTAAAGATTCAATGCAGTTCCGGTCAGATATATATTCTGTTAGATATTGACTTTTTGAAATATCAATATTATTTTTAGTGATATAGGTATATACTAAAGATTTTTCTATATCACCAATAGAAAACAATTTTATAATATTACTTATACTTCCCTCCATTTTCATATTGCAAAAGTACGAAAATTTTGATGATTAAGAAGTTTTGTCAGAAAATTTTTGCTTTTCTCCATGTCTGTTTTTGTTGGGTTTTGATATAAACGGAGTGTGTGCATACTTCAAAAACGTTGAAACAAACATTTTTCTGATAAAGTGAAGAAAGAAAATTCTCTTTTCTGAAAAGAATTCTGCGAAAGGGCGTTTCAGTGTTGTAAAACGGCGTTTTATTCTTATCAAATGCCGTTTAATTTGTTATTAATAATGTAAAAATGTAGGGGCGGACCTATGTGTCCGCCCCAGTGTATTATATATATTATTGTATGTATTATTTTTCTTTTTTAAAGTACTTCTTTTTAGAGAAGAAGTACCAAGAAAAGCGTTCTTTTTAGGAAAAGAACCAAAAACTATATAACTCGGAAGGTGGTATCTGCCCTGTTTTTCGGTTCTTGTGTCGTTGAATTTTTGTTGTGTATGCAAATATCCGCATCACCTATCCGCTTACTTGCTTTTTGTGTTACTTTTCGCGTGAAAAGTAACGCTTTTCTTTGGTTCGTTTCTTTTCTAAAAAGAAATGAACGTATAAAGTTTATTTATTGTGGATTAAAAAATTGCGGATTTGACGTATCTGTTCAATAGAGAAATACTTGCCCGTAATACCGAGCAACCTTATTTCATCACGTTTGCGAAGACGTAAGAGCGTTTGCGTGCTTATGCCGAGTAATTCCGATGCTTCGTTGCAATTATAAATTTTTCCTAATCCGTTTTGCGTGTTTTCCATTGTCGTTTTCCTTTCTTTTTATTTGATTTGTAATTAAAAGATTTGAGAATGCAAAATTACAAGAAATCAATAACATAAGAAAGTCTATAAATACGACAATTTACTACAAAATAAAAAACATACTTTTTTATGATATAATATTTGATTTATTACCTGCTATTTCTTTAATTTGAAACTAAATTTTATTCAATATTAAATAAAAAGAGTTAAACACTACCCCGTGGTCACAAAACCTCAGAAACCTAATGCTTAACTCCTTTAAGAATACAAAATTACAAAAAATAATACTTCTTGTCGAGGAAACCTCAAAAATCCTCTCCTTGTGTCAAAGAAACATTATTTATATATTATCGGTAATCCTGCCGGCGTGGTACTCAAGAACCCGCTCTTTACACAAAATGAACTACCGATTTGATTTCGCAAACATACGGCAGGACCGAGAAAACAGCATTGTATCATCTGCAACTTTCTGAATGCAAAATTACTACATTTTTCTTATGCAAACAAATAGTGTAATAAAAATATTAATATCTTGTGAATAATCGTGTTCTACTGTATGAAGACATATCTTCAATTTTGCAGTATTACTTTTACAATACTCCAGGACTTATATGATTGTGGTTATACTCTCCTTACAATTAGATTAACTTATTTGCTATGTTGTTTTACGTTTCAGCGAGCAGTATAAAATAACAACTACCTTCTAAAGAGTTGTTTGTTTTCGGAATATTCAGTTCTGCATTATCATATCAAGTCCATAGGTATTTCATATTAATCTTAAGACTATGATTAGAACTTCTTATGGATATAAACTTTCCTTTTTGTTTTAGTATCAATTCTGTTTTCTTTTAGAAACGTTTCACATTTGGAATT
>JAGBJI010000007.1 GCA_017934545.1 Bacteroidales bacterium | reverse complement strand
TCATTGGTTCTTTGAATGTAAATTATAGCAGAATGTGGAGATAAGAACGGTCTCTTATCCGTAACCCTCAAAATCCTCAATCTCCCAAACTGCCTTTATATAAAGAAATCCTGCAATTTCTTCCAAAGTTACGAAAAAACGAGAGAAGTGCAAAAGGAATGCTTGCTTTTCTTTTGCACTTCCGAGTGCAAAGTAAGTTCGGCGAAGCCAAAGTTATGAAAAAATCCTTTTCGTAAAAAGAAAAATCAATGCTTATGATTAAATTTTTCTTTGCAAAGATATAACTTGTGCATATGAATTGAAAAATTCCTTTTCAGAATACAAAAATAAAAAAACATATGTATTTTTTCAAAAAAACATATGAATTTTAATCAAAAAACATATGTTTTTCGTTTCAAAAACATATGTTTTTTAATTTTCTTTCAGCTGATAGATGTCGGCAAGGTTGCGTCCCGAGCCGTCAAGGTCAAATCCGTAACCGATGATGAATTCGTCCGATATTTCTTTGCCTATATATTTAATAGGGAAGTGTTCTTGGAATTTGCCGGGTTTGAACATAAGCGTACAGATGTCAAGAGTTTTGTATTTAAAGCCGTTCATCTGTTGCAAAAAATGCTTCATCGTCAGCCCCGTGTCCACAATGTCTTCAACTATTATTACATGTTTGTCAGTCAAATCTTCGTTCAAGCCTATCAATTGTTTGATTTTGCCGCTTTGGTCGGTGCTGTTGTAAGACGAAAATTTGACAAAGGATATGGTCGGAAGTCCTTTTATTCTTTTCAACAAATCGGCTGCAAACATAAACGCTCCGTTCAGCATGACTATAAACACGACGGATTGCATGTCGGTGTAATCGGAATTGATTCTTTGGGCTAAACTGTCTATTATTCCGCTTATCTCGTTTTGACGGATGTATTTTTTAAAGGTTTTATCCTTTATTTTAATTTCGCTTTCCATATTTTTAAAGGTAGTTGAATCAGTTTTGGCCGGCTTGGTTCTGTTCAAAAAATTGTTTTATTGCCTCTATGATTCTGTCCTGTTCTTTTTCTGACAGTTCGGTGTGCATAGGCAATGACAAAACCTGCGAAGCCAACATGTCCGAAACTTCCAAATCGGAACGTGTGCGGGCTATTGTTCTGAATGCTTCCTGACGGTGAAGCGGTACAGGGTAGTATACCATTGACGGAATGCCCTGCAAGGCAAGGAATTCTTTAAGATTGTCGCGTAAACCGTCTTTTACTTTTATTGTGTACTGATGGAACGAATGTTTAACGTAACCGTATTCCTGCGGAGTGATGATTTGCGGCAGTGTTTTCAGATTTTCGGTGTAATAATGTGCGGCTTTGCGGCGTGCATCTATATATTGGTCAAGGTATTTTAACTTTACGTTCAGCACGGCGGCCTGAATAGCGTCCAGCCTTGAGTTCATACCTATGATTTGGTGACGGTATTTTTCTTTGCAACCGTGGTTTGCCGTCATCTTTATTCTTTCCGCCAATGCGTCATCGTCGGTAAACACGGCTCCTCCGTCGCCGTAACAGCCTAAATTCTTGCTTGGAAAAAACGAAGTGCAGCCTATGTTGCCCAGTGTTCCGAGTTTTTTGGTACTGTTGTCCGAAAAAATATAATCCGAACCCAATGCTTGTGCGGTATCTTCTATAATATATAAGTTGTATTTGCGTGCCAAGGACAATATCTCTTCCATTTGCGGAGAATTTCCGAACAAATGGACGGGAATGATTGCCTTTGTTTTTACGGTTATTGCTTGTTCTATGTTTTTGACCGTACTTGTGAACGAATTATAATCAACATCCACCAACACGGGATGCAGTTTAAGCAATCCTATAACCTCTGCCGAAGAGATGAAAGTGAAATCGGGGCAGATTATTTCGTCGTTGGGTTTTAAATCAAGCGACATAAGGGCTATTTGCAATGCGTCCGTACCGTTGGCGCACGTAATTACATGCTTTACGCCCATATATTTAGCCAAATTATCTGCAAATTCCTGTACGTAGCGTCCGTTTATAAAACTTGTATCGTCTATAACCGATTGTATGGCACGGTTGATTTGGTCTTTTATATTAAGGTATTGTTTGTGCAAATCGCACATTTGCAGTTTTTCCATAGACATCTTATATATTTAAAGTGTTGTTTAAGTTTTGCAAAGTTATACAAAAAATTTGTGTTATTGCAAAAATTTCAGTGCAAGATATGCTTCCAATCCCGCCGAATAACGCAATGCTTCTTCGTTGGCGTTGAATTTGGAGGAATGTAAGTTGTAAACGGGTTCGTTTTCTATGTGCGTACCCAAACGGAAGTAGCATGCAGGAATGATTTGTCCGAAATAAGCAAAGTCTTCCGCCGTCATACGCATGTCGGCAGGGTGAACCATGTCACTGCCAATATACTCTTTTATGTCTTTAGTCACTTTGCGTGTCAGTTCAGGGTTGTTGTAAACGAACGGATAGCCGTTGTCAACGAATACGTCGGCTGTGCAACCCAACGCTTTTGCCGTGTTTTCGGATATTTGTCTGATAAGGTTGTGACATTGCTTACGCCAGTCTTCGTCAAAAGTGCGTATGATGCAGTCCATCTTCACTTCGTCGGGTATGATGTTGGTTCTGCCTTCGGCAATCATTCTTCCGACGGAAAACGTTGTGGGCATTGTCGGGTTGGCATTGCGTGACACAATGGTCTGAAGCGATGTCACTATCTGGCATGCCGCAACTACGGGGTCTGCATTCAGATGGGGCGTTGCTCCGTGTCCTCCGCGTCCTTTTACGGTGATGTATATTTCGTCGGTGGAAGCCATCATCTTGCCCTCCCTTACGGCTACATGGCCGCAAGGCAACTCGGGCGTGCAGTGAAAAGCCATAACGGCATCGGGTTTAAGCGTGTTGAATATGCCGTTGCGTATCATTGACACCGCACCTCCGGGATATTCTTCTTCGCTTGGCTGGAATATAAACATCACTCTGCCCGAAAACCTGTCTTTCATCTGATTTAACACCTTTATGGCACACACCAACGACGACATATGCATATCGTGGCCGCAGGCGTGCATAACTCCGTCGTTTACGCTGGCAAAAGGCAGCGATGTTTCTTCTTTTATAGGCAGTGCATCCATGTCCGCACGCAAGGCAATGCAGGCTTTGTCGGGATTTTTGCCCTCAATAAAACCGTAAATGCCGTATCCGTATATATCGTTGCGGTATTTTACTCCGATTTTGTCCAATTCGTTGCAAATGGTTTGCGAAGTAAGTTTTTCTTTTTTTGAAAGTTCGGGGTGTTGATGCAGATAACGTCTTAATTGAACGGTGTCGGAAAAATACAGGTTAACTAAATTTTTGATGCAATCAATGTCAATCATGGCAGTAAAATATATTGACGTTTACTTCAGTGTAAAAAAAAAGAGCCACTTAGCGGACTTGAACCGTTGACCTACGCATTACGAATGCGTCGCTCTACCAACTGAGCTAAAGTGGCATTTGAAAAAAGAGTGTCCTTGCAGGGACTCGAACCCTGGACCCATTGATTAAGAGTCAATTGCTCTACCAACTGAGCTACAAAGACAACTTTGTTTCAAAGTTTGGAGTTGCAAAATTACAAACATTTTTAATATCTGCAAAATAATTTTCTCAAAATTTATCTTTCCGGTGACCTAACACCAACAGTTAAAGTGTATTGTGAAAAGCATAAAATAAATTTGAAAATCTTTTTACTACGCTTTAAAACGGAAAAACTATTAAAAATTTCAGCCGAATGAGGTTTGATTTTCGCCTTACCGCATTTGATTTTTGCCGAACGACGCTTCAGTGCGGAAAAAAAGTGGTTTTTTTACTCAAAAAACCACTTTTTTTAAGGTAAAAAACCACTTTTTTTTGATATTAAAGCGGCGTTCGGCAAAAATCAATTTGCGTTCGGTAAAATTATAATGCGAAAAGGATTTTTTCAAATGCAATATAAATAGCAGTTTTATCGTAGTTAAATATTTGTATATCAGGTGTATATAATTTTGGGGCAGAAAAAACACAATAAAAAACATTTTTAGATTAAAAATATTTAGTACTTTTGATTTCCCAAATAGAAGTATATATAATTTTGGAATACATTATAAATTTATAAAAACATAAAAGACATGACAACACTAATGGTAATGTTACAAGCAGTTGCCGACTATATTCCGTTCGGATACGGTTTGGCAGGTATCGGAGCAGGTTTGGCTGCAATCGGAGCAGGTTTGGGTATAGGAAACATAGGAAAAAATGCAATGGAATCTATTGCACGCCAGCCGGATGCAGTTAACGACATAAGAAGCAATATGATTCTTGCCGCTGCATTGGTGGAAGCGGTTTCGTTGTTTGCCGTAGTTACGTGCTTACTTGTAATATTAATGAAGTAAAGTATGGTTTTGAAGTCCTTAACGCCGCAATGTTAAGGGCTTCAAAGACTTTAATCTGAAAGAAAATATGGGATTGTTAACACCTGATATAGGTTTGGTTTTTTGGATGACCCTTACCTTTGCCGTGGTTTTATTCATTCTCGGCAAATGGGGGTGGCCTGTTATAATAAAAGGTTTGAAAAAGAGGGAAGAGGATATAAAAAACTCGTTGCTTGCGGCTGAAAACGCAAAAAAAGAGATGGAAAAGCTGAAAGCAGGCAACGAAGAACTTCTTTTACAAGCACGGCAGGAGAGAGATAATATCCTAAAAGAAGCCAAGCAGGCGGGCAGTCAGATGATAGAGCAGGCAAGGGAACAAGCCAAACTTGAAGCTGACAAAATTATTCTGCAGGCACGGGAAAATATAAACTTTGAAAAAGAAAAGGCAATCAAGGAAGTTCAAACCCAAATGGCACAACTTTCGTTGGATATAGCACAGAAAGTTATTGAACGCGAAGTTGAAAACCCTCAGGTAAGTTCGGAGTTGATTGCAAAGCAATTGGAAAAGATTAGTTTCAAATAAATATGGACGAGAAAAGGCTGCAAAAACGTTACGCCCAGAGTCTTTTTGATTTGGCAAGGGAAAAAGATATTATCAATAATGTATCGAACGATGTTGATAATATACTTCAAACCTGTAATCAGAGCAGGGAATTGTGTTCCATATTAAAAAATCCCATTATCAAACCGTTAAAAAAGAAAGAAATCCTGTTTGCTTTGTTTGAAAACAATTGCCAAGAACTTACAATGCGTTTTCTTTCTTTGGTTACCGCTAAAAGACGTGAGATTTACTTAAAAGAAATCTGTACTTCGTTCAGGGAAATTTTTAATACCTATAATAATATTAAGACGGTGAAGATTACTTCCGCTGCAAAGTTAAACGCTCAAGCTGTAAACACAATCAAGCAAAAACTTGAGGCGGAATTTTCCTGCAAAGTGCAGACCGAAGAATTTATTAACGCAAATCTTATCGGCGGATTTATACTTGAAATTGACGGAAAGCAATACGACGCTTCGTATTTGCGGAAATTGAACGATTTAAGAAAAGAAATAATTAAATAATACGTAAAAATGGCAATTTTAAAACCATCGGAAGTTACGGCAATACTGCGTGAGCAACTGACCAATTCTTCTTTGGAAACCCAAATGGAAGAAGTCGGCACGGTGTTGTCAATAGGTGACGGAATAGCACGTGTTTACGGACTTTTGAATGCACAATCGGGTGAATTGGTTGAGTTTCATAACGGCACTAAAGGGGTTGTTCAGAACTTGGAAGAGGACAATGTCGGAATTGTATTGTTGGGTGATACGGGTGATATCAACGAAGGTGACACTGTAAAGCGGACGGGAAGGATTGCGTCGTTGAAAGTCGGCGACGGATTGCTCGGCCGCGTTATCAATACCATAGGTCAGCCCATCGACGGTAAAGGTGAAATCAGCGGAGCAACGCTTGAAATGCCGATAGAGCGTAAAGCCCCCGGTGTTATCTACCGTCAACCCGTTGAAGAGCCGTTGCAAACGGGTCTGAAGGCCGTTGACTCCATGATTCCTATAGGAAGAGGACAGAGAGAATTGATTATAGGCGACAGACAAACTGGAAAGACGGCAATAGCAATAGATACTATCATCAACCAAAAGGAATTTTACGAAGCGGGAAATCCAGTTTACTGTATTTATGTCGCATGCGGACAAAAAGGTTCTACCGTTGCCAATTTAGTAAAGACGTTGGAACAGCACGATGCAATGAAATACACCGTCGTATTGGCAGCTACGGCTTCCGATGCTGCGGCTATGCAGTTTTATGCTCCGTTTGCCGGGGCTGCCATCGGAGAATATTTCCGTGATACCGGACGCCATGCCCTTGTAATATATGATGATTTGTCCAAACAGGCCGTTGCTTACCGTGAAGTGTCACTGTTGCTCCGCCGTCCGCCCGGACGTGAGGCTTACCCGGGCGATGTGTTTTATTTGCATTCTCGTTTGTTGGAACGTGCCTGCAAGATAATCAACAACGATGAGGTTGCACGGCAGATGAATGACTTGCCGCAGTGCTTGAAAGACAAAGTAAAAGGCGGAGGCTCTTTAACGGCGTTGCCGATTATAGAAACGCAGGCGGGGGATGTGAGTGCATACATTCCGACCAACGTTATATCCATCACCGACGGCCAAATATTCTTGGAAAGCAACCTTTTCAACTCGGGCGTACGCCCCGCAATCAACGTAGGTATCTCCGTATCGCGTGTAGGAGGCAAGGCACAGATAAAATCCATGAAAAAAATTGCGGGAACGTTGAAGATAGACCAAGCACAATACAGGGAATTGGAAGCGTTCTCCAAGTTCGGCTCGGATTTGGACGCTTCAACCAAGATGGTGCTGGAAAAAGGAAAACGTAATGTGGAGATATTGAAACAAGACCAGTATTCCCCGATGAAAGTTGAGGAACAGGTGGCGGTGATTGCCTGCGGAACAAAGGGATGGTTGAGTAATATTCCCGTAAACAAGGTTTTGGATTTTGAAAAAGATTACCTTATGCTGTTGAATGCACACTATAAAGACACTTTAACGGCAATCAAGCAAGGTAAGATAGACGATGAAATCTTGGAAACACTGCATAAAGCCACCCAAGAGGCATCGCACAAATACATAACCGAATAACAATCGGACAAAATCATACTTTAAGGCAGGAAAATCACCGATTCCCTGCCTTTTTTATTTGTTGTACGTAACTCAATTGTGATTTTCTTTTTGCTTTTATTCCGCTTTTCTTATTGCGGAACAACGATTAAAGATATTCTTTTCTGAAACTAAAAATAAAAAACATATGTTTTTAAAACGAAAAACATATGTTTTTTGATTAAAATTCATATGTTTTTTTGAAAAAATACATATGTTTTTTATTTTTGCGTTCTGAAAAGGAATTTTTCAATTCATATACGCAAGTTATATATTTGCAACGGAATTTTGCGTAACTTTGGCTGCGATGAACATCTTTTGCACTCTCAAATGCAAAAGAAAAGCAAGCATTCTTTTTGCACTTCTCCCGTTTTTTCGTAATTTTGCAAAAAATAGTTCAAACAGTATTTATAAACAAAAATTTTAAAGTCATGTTATTTCTACAAGCAACAGCAGCAGGTGACCCTAATAACATTGTCAATTCGGTTATTAGTTGGTTTACCACAAACGGTCTTGACGCCGTTAAAAAAATAGTCATCGGTCTTATTATATTGTACATAGGATTCAGAATCATCAAATTCATACGCAAAAAATTAGCCAAAGCATTTGAAAAAAGAAACCTTGACTCAACGTTAAGACCCGTTATAACGTCCATTGTTTCAATAGGCTTAAAAATAATGCTTATCTTGGCAGTGGTAGGTTACATAGGCATACCTATGAGTTCGTTCATCGCTTTGTTAGGTGCCGCAGGTTTGGCTGTCGGTATGGCTTTGAGCGGAACCATTCAAAACGTTGCAGGCGGTATAATCATACTTATCTTCCGTCCTTTCAAATTGGGCGATTATATTGCAACGCAGGGCGTGGAAGGTTTTGTTGAATCAATGAAAATATTTTCTACCGTAATCCGTACATGGGACAACAAACTTATCACACTTCCTAACGGAACGCTTTCGGGCGGCAATGTGACCAACTATTCCACTATGGAAAAACGCCGTGTAGACGTAGCTATCCAAGTGGCAGGCGACAAAAAAGTAGTTATAGACAAGATTGAAAAAGATTTAACCGCCATTGCTACTGCTTCACCTCTTACTTTGCAAGACCCTACAGTTGTCGTATGGGTGACAATAGGCCCAGGAACAGTGTCGTTTGAGGTAAGGGCATGGTGCAAAGGCTCGGATTATTGGACTTTGTACGCATATCTTCAAAGGGAATTGTACAACTATGTTGTCAAAGAAGATTTGCCTTGTCCGTATACCGTTGTAGGAATGAAAAACTAATCAACTGCACGGCATAAAATGAGCGAACCGTCACGCAATCCTTTAGGAATATTCCGTTTCAACAAAATAATCATACCGATTGTTATAGGATTGGGTGTCGGTTTGTTTATGGTTTCAAGGGAGTATTCCCGAAACTCTTCGCTGTTCAGCGAACTCGGAGCTATGTTTTCCGTCAGTTCCGTGCTTTGTTTGTTGCTTGCAGTTATGTTTGAATGCGGAAGGGAAATAACCTATATGGTACGTATCCGCATGCTTTCTGACAACAAACTTTCGTGGAAGCAGGCTTTTCATATCATAATGCTGTGGGAGTTCTCTTCAACCGTAACTCCGACAAGCGTAGGCGGCTCTGCAGTGGCGTTGTTCATACTCCCGCTGTCGGGATTGTCGGCAGGAAGAAGCACGGCAATGGTTTTAACGGCAACGTTATTGGACGAACTGTTTTACATCATAGTTACACCGATAATGGTTTTCGTTTGCGGTTTTTCAATGTCGTTTGCCACAAAATTCAAATTCTCTTTTCTTTCAATGAAGATAAGCGAAACCCATGTCTTTTTCATAGGTTACGGTTTTATGGTTTTGCTTACCTTGATTATTCTGTCCGCCATATTCTTCTATCCTGCAAAGTTTAAAAATTTTATCTGCCGTTTAGGCCGTAAGAAACTGTTCCGCCGTTGGGAACATAAGTTCGTAAAGATGGGCGATGACGTTTTGACGTCGGCCCATGAGTTTAAAAACAAACCTTTTGTATATTGGGTCAAAGTTTATCTGGTTACAGTGGCGTCATGGTCGTGCAGATTTTTGGTTCTCAACTGTATATTGGCGGCATTCAACCCCGCAATAACCAACCATGCGGTTATATACGTGCGGCAATTGGTTATGTGGATTGTTCTTTGCATTTCACCGACTCCGGGTTCAAGCGGAGTGGCGGAGTTTGCCTTTCCGCTGTTTTTAAACGGATTTCTGACCGAAGGATTTGAGGGCGTGTTGGCATTGTTGTGGCGTTTGTTCACTTACTATCCGTATATAATAATAGGTCTTATAGTGTTGCCCGTTTTCACAAGGCAGGTACACGAAAGAAAAATGCAGAACAAATCAGATATAAAGCACAAACACTGACATGAATATTGCATTGGTTCAATCGGAAATATACGATTTTGACATAAAGCGTAACCTTGAAAATTTATCACATATATCCGACTCCGTCAATTCTGATACGGATTTGATTATTTTCCCCGAGATGTTTCTCACGGGCTTTATTACCGACACCGAATCGGCATTGCAGAGCAAACAAGAGGGATTGCAGTTTATGCAAACGCTTGCCCGTCAGAAACAATGTGCCGTTGAGGGTTCGCTGTTGGCAGAAGACAACGGAAAATATTACAACAGACATTATTTTGTTACACCTTCGGATGTTTATTATTATGACAAACAAAAACTTTTTTCTCTTTCCGACGAACCCAAAACCATATCCTGCGGCAGCAAAGACACAACGGTAAGTTATAAAGAGTGGAAAATAAACCTTAAAACCTGTTATGACTTACGGTTTTGTGACATCTGCAAAAATTCATACCTCAACGGAGAATTCAAATACGACATTTCGGTCTTTGTAGCTTCGTGGCCGCAAAGCCGCAGCGTGCAATGGAAAACACTTTTACAGGCACGTGCCATTGAGAATATGTGTGTTTGTATCGGTGTAAACCGCACGGGGAAAGATTCAAAGGGCATTGAATACGGACAAAATTGCTTTGTATTCAACTGCAAAGGCGGAGAAATAAAAGCCTTGCCGCATTCTACGGAAAATATATTGTATTTCACTTTGGACAAAGAAGAATTAAATCTTATGCGTTCTAAATTTCCCGTCTATAAGGATTGGTAAAATGCGGATAATCACAAATTTTAACAAATTCATTGTAAGTTACATTAAATCTTTGTAATTTTGCAACTCAAATTAAAGATAATAAGAATACAGTGATGTTTGAAAATCTATCCGAAAAACTGGAACGTGCCTTTAAAATCATAAAAGGTAAGGGCAAGATAACCGAAATTAACATTTCCGAAAGTATCAAAGAAGTCAGAAAAGCATTGATTGATGCCGACGTTTCATATGCAATAGCAAAAGAATTTTGCGACCAAGTCAAGCAAAAAGCGTTGGGACAAAATGTTTTAACGAGTGTTGACCCGAGTCAGATGATGATTAAAATGGTTCACGACGAACTCGTAACCCTAATGGGCAGCAATACGGAGGAACTGAATCTGAAACCGAATCCCGTAATCATACTTAACGCAGGATTGCAAGGCTCGGGTAAAACAACTTTTTCGGGTAAACTCGCACTATATTTAAAATCCAAGAAAAACAAAAAAGTTCTCTTGGTTGCGGGAGATGTTTACAGACCAGCAGCTATTGACCAACTCCAAGTGCTTGCGGACAGTATCAACGTAGATGTATACAGGGAAAACGACAACAAAAATCCTGTTGAAATATCTCTTAATGCCATTAAGAAAGCAAAGGCGGAAAATTACACTGCAGTCATAATTGACACTGCGGGACGGTTGGCTGTGGACGAGCAAATGATGAACGAGATTGCCGAAATCAAAAATGCAGTCAACCCAACCGAAACCCTGTTCGTTGTGGACTCCATGACAGGACAGGATGCAGTGAACACGGCAAAAGCATTCCACGACCGCCTGAACTACGACGGCGTTGTGCTTACAAAATTGGACGGTGACACACGCGGAGGTGCCGCTTTGACCATACGCCGTGTCGTTTCCAAACCTATAAAATTCATTTCGCTGGGAGAAAAACTTGACGCATTGGACGTATTTCACCCCGACCGTATGGCGAACCGTATTTTAGGAATGGGCGACATAGTTTCATTGGTGGAAAAAGCCCAAGAACAATACGACGAAGAGCAGGCAAGGAAATTAAGCAAGAAAATACATACAAACTCTTTTGATTACAACGACTTTTTAGCACAAATCCAACAAATAAAGAAGATGGGTAATCTGAAAGATTTAGTTGGTATGATACCCGGTGTAGGCAAGGCGTTGAAAGATGTGGACATTAAAGACGATGCTTTTAAATATATTGAAGCAATAATAGGAAGTATGACCCCGCAGGAGCGTGCCAACCCCGACATTATTGATGTTTCAAGGAAGAACCGTATAGCCAAAGGTTCGGGATGCAAAGTTGACCAAGTGAACAAGCTGATAAAACAATTCGACCAAACACGTAAGATGATGCGTTCGCTTTCGGGCAACAAGATGCAGCAATTGAAACAGATGAGAAATATGAAAAAATTTACAAAAAGATAAATAATATAATATGAAACCTATTCTTATTGACGGCAAAATCATTGCTCAAAAAATCAAAGAGGAAATCAAAGAAGAAGTAGCACGGCTTTTGGACAGCGGAAAGCGTCCCCCTCATCTTGTTGCCGTAATCGTGGGCAACGACGGGGCAAGTCTTTCGTACGTAAAAAGCAAAGAAAAACAAAGCAAAGAGGTCGGATTTACCTCATCGGTGTATAAATTCCCAGAGAATATAAGCGAAAAAGAGTTCCTTGCAACTTTAGATTTTCTGAACAATGACCCTGAAGTAGACGGATATATTGTCCAACTGCCGTTGCCGAAACATATCAACACAAAGAAAGTAATAGCCCATGTAGACCCTAAAAAAGACGTGGACGGATTCCACCCTGCAAATGCAGGACGTATGCTTTTGTCCATGCCCTCTTATTTGCCTGCAACACCTTTCGGAATAATGACGTTGATTGAACGCAGCAACATTGAAACCGCAGGAAAGAATTGCGTTGTTTTGGGCAGAAGCGACATTGTAGGCACGCCTATGGCGGTTTTGATGTCAAGAAAAGGAACGGATTGCACCGTTACGCTTTGCCACTCCAAAACGCAAAACATCAAAGACATATGCCGCAATGCCGATATATTGATTGCAGCCATAGGAAAGCCGCACTTTGTAACCGAAGATATGGTCAAAGACGGAGCGGTTGTCATTGACGTGGGCATACACCGCATTGCCGACGGAAGCGAAAAGGGTTATTATGTCACTGGAGATGTTGATTACGAAAAGGTTGCTCCGAAATGCTCTTATATAACGCCTGTTCCGGGCGGTGTAGGACCGATGACGATAGTTTCATTGTTGACCAACACTTTGAAAGCATACAAACACGAAATATACAACGACTGATAAACGGTTGAAATTTCAAAAAACAAAATTATACTGCGGCAATACCGCCTGATAATACTTAAAACCAAAGACAACAATACCTGTGTTTACAACCGTAAAACACAGGTATTTATTTTTTATTTGCCATTGCACCGCTGCCTGTTTTGAAAACAAATTTGCTTTATGCAAAAACGTTTTTGCCAAACGTCGTTTCATTAATAAAAATACCCCCTTTTTTCATACAAAATACCCCCTTTTTTCATACAAAAAAGGGGGTATTTTTTAACGCCTTTTGGCTTTTGGCAAAAACCTATTGCCGTTTGGCTTTGCTAAAAGCGGCTTTCGCGTCTTATGTTTATATTATCCGTGTGTGCCGATTCACCGTTGGAATTGTTGTGCCGCGGTTGGTTGTTGCGGCCTTTGTCATTTTTCGGTGTATTCGAGCGTTGCGGTCTGTTGCCTTTAGGATTGGTGTCAACATATCCCTCAGGTTTAGGAATCAAAACTCGGTGCGAAAGTTTGAACTTGCCGCTTTGTTTGTCTATTCCTATAAGTTTGACACGTATCTCGTCACCTTCTTTCAATACGTCCTCAACTTTTTCTATGCGTTTCCAATCTATTTCGGTCACATGCAACAATCCCTCTTTGCCCGGAAGAAATTCAACAAACGCTCCGTAAGGCATAATGGATTTAACCGTAGCGTCGTACACTTCACCAACCTCAGGAACGGTGGTAATGGCTTTGATTCTTGCAGCCGCACGCTCAATGCCTTCTTTATTTGCTGAAGATATTTCGCATACTCCGTATTCCCCTTTTTCTTCAATGACTATCACCGTGTCCGTATCCTTTTGTATTTCCTGTATGTTCTTACCCTGCGGTCCTATAACGGCACCTATAAATTCTTTAGGTATCAACATGGAAATGATACGAGGCACATGAGGTTTGTAATCTTCCCTCGGAGCTGCAATAGTATCGGTGATTATGTTCAATATATGTTCACGTCCGCGTTTTGCCTGTGCCAATGCCTGTGCAAGAATTTCGTACGAAAGTCCGTCGCATTTGATGTCCATCTGGCAGGCAGTGATACCGTCACGTGTACCGCACACTTTGAAGTCCATATCTCCCAAATGGTCTTCGTCGCCCAATATATCGGACAACACAGCCCACTTTCCGTTTTTCTCTATCAAGCCCATAGCAATACCAGATACAGGTTTGCTGATTTGAACTCCTGCATCCATCAACGCCAAACAACCCGCACAAACGGTAGCCATTGATGATGAACCGTTGGATTCCAATATATCGCTCACCACACGTATAGTGTAAGGACAGTCTTCTTCATTAGGAAGCACTTGTTTCAATGCACGCATTGCCAAGTTGCCGTGTCCGATTTCCCTTCTTGACGTTGACTTGTTGCCTTTCACTTCGCCCGTTGCAAAACCCGGGAAATTGTAATGCAAGATGAACCTGTTGCTTCCCTCAATCATAGCTCCGTCTATGGTTTGTTCGTCAAGTTTGGTTCCTAACGTACATGTAGACAAAGATTGCGTTTCTCCGCGGGTAAAGATTGCAGAACCGTGAGCCGAAGGCAGATAATCTATTTCTGTCCAAATAGGACGTATTTCCTCCAACTGCCTTCCGTCCAAACGAACTCTTTCGTTCAACACCATGTCACGCATTGCCTCTTTGTGTATATCGTGGAAGTAACGGTTCAACATCACTTTGTGTTCTTCTATATACTCTTCGTCCAACGTTGAAAGAAACTCTTCATAAACGGCATCAAACTTTTCGCCGCGTTCCTGCTTGGATTTAATGCCTTGTTTTGCCAAATCATAACATTTTTGATAGCAAGCGTCCGTCATCTGTTGCTTAATCTGCTCATCGTCTTCTTCATGGCAATATTCACGTTTTACGGTTTTGCCCGTCATTGCGGTCAATTCTTCCAATGCAGCACAATGCAACTTAATGCTTTCGTGAGCTGCTTTCAACGCATTGAGCATTACCTCTTCGCTTACCTCTTTCATTTCGCCTTCAACCATCATTATATTGTCCTTGGTTGCGGCTACAATCAAATCCAAATCGGCTTCTTCCTGCTGCAAATAGTCAGGGTTGATAACAAACTCACCGTTTATTCTTGCAACGCGGCATTCGCTTACAGGACCTTCAAAAGGTATGTCGCTGCATGCCAATGCTGCCGAAGCGGCAAGTGCAGCCAATGCATCAGGCGGGTTTTGTCTGTCACCGGAAATCAAAGTTATCTGAACCTGAACTTCTGCATGGTAGTTTGAAGGGAAGAGCGGTCTTAACGCTCTGTCAACCAAACGTGCTATAAGTATCTCGTATTCACTCGGACGGGCTTCCCGTTTAAAGAAACCGCCCGGAAATTTTCCCGTTGCGGCATATTTTTCCTGGTAATCCACGCTTAAAGGCATAAAGTCTACGTCTGCACCTGCTTCTTTCTTTGCACAAACAGTTGCAAGTATCATCGTATCGCCCATTCTAACCACTGCCGAGCCGTCAGCTTGCTTTGCAAGTTTGCCCGTTTCAATTTCAATCTGTCTTCCGTCTGCTAATGAGAAGACCTTTTTAAATCCAATCATCTTTTAATAATTTTTCATCTTATCCATAAAGAGCCTGAAAAAGGATACACTCTGAATACTAAACCATCTGACTCTTTTCTTTTAACATAAAATATAAAAACAATACAAAAAAAGGCAATCTTTGTTATTGTTGATTGCCTTAACGTTTTTCTGCTATTTGATTTGTAAAACAAACAAAGTATCTTTGTTTTATTTTCTAAGACCCAATGCTTTTACTATTTCACGGTAACGATTGATGTCTTTCTTTTTCAGATAGTCCAACATACGTCTTCTTTTGCCCACAAGACCGACCAATGCACGTTTGGTAAAGTTATCGTTCTTGTGCTGCTTGGAATATTCAGTTAAGTGCTGAATGCGAAACGTGAACAATGCTATCTGTCCTTCTGCCGAACCGGTATCCTGCTCGTTTTTACCGAACTTACCGAAAATTTCCTTCTTTTTCTCGCTTGTTAAATACATTTTGTTTTTAATTTTTCTTAAACTTATTTTATCCTCTATAATGTTTCAAGTTGCAAAGTTAGCAATTTTCCCAAAACTGACAAAGAAATATTGCATTTTATTTTCATTTACCTGTCTTCACCCTGCAAAACGTCATTTACTTCTATATCAAATATCAAAAGACTTCCCGCAGGTATGTCGGGCGAATCCTGCATGCCGTAACCCATATCGGGATGTATCCAAATGGTGTATCTGCTGCCGGCGTTCATCATCTGCACCGCTTCAACAAAACCCGGAATAAAATTGTCCACTCCCATCAATTGCGGACGCGTGTCAGGCTTGTCAAAATCGGAATGTACTTTGTGCTGTTTTCCGTCTTTATCCAAAACGTTCAAAGAATACAAAAACCGTATTCTGTCGCCGTGACCCGAACGCGGAAACACGCCTTTGCCTTGTTTTTCAACCTTGTACTGCAATCCGCTCGCCGTTGTTTTCACTCCTTGTTTGGTTTTGTTATCCGCCAAAAACTTTTCCGCAGCCTCAATATTGGGTTTGGCTTTGCTTACTGCATTTTGATATTGCTGCTGTTGCTGCGAACGGGAATATTTTTCAAGTATGTTCATGCTTTGGTCCTGCGTAAATACCGCCGTTGAGTCTTGGGCGTAACCCTGTTGAAATGCCCGTGCAAAAATTTCTGCATTCAACTCAACATTGCCTTGTTCTTTGGCTTGCAATCCGCTCAAATATCCGTACGCATACGACGCCGAATCTTTAAGGTCTTTCAAGTCCTTAATACTTACATCCGATTGTTTTCTTCCGCACGACAGCACAAGCATTCCCAACACCGCCGATGCAACTGCAATCATACAAATTCTTTTCATTTCCTTTTGTTTATCTCTTTGTTTTAACAGTCGGCAAAATTATAAAATATTTACAAGATGGGACAATATTATTGTAAAAAATTCTTCTTTTTCAATACAAAACATTCTTTTCTGAATTCATTTTGAAAAAACATATGTATTTTTATAAAAAAACATATGAATTTTAATCAAAAAACATATGTTTTTCTTTTCAAAAACATATGTTTTTTATTTTTCATTACGCAAAACAATTTTTTAATGCCTTGCCGTACTTGAATAAAAGAAGTGTTTGCTGTTTTTTAATTAAGTCCCCTGTCCCAATCTTTATATATAACGTCGTAACCCTGACGTCTTACCATTGCTTCCATTGCCTTTACGTCGCGGTCGTCGTTGATATGAAACTGTTCCAACTCGGTGTCGGGGTGTGCATATCCTCCCGGGTCGGTGTGCGAACCCGCACTGACGGAGGTAACGCCCAAAGTAATAAAATGGTCACGCATATTACGCGTTTCCCTTGTGGACATACTGATTTCAATGTCGTTATCAAAGATACGGAACGCCCACAGAGCCTGGGCAAACTGCTTTTCGCTCATAAGGAAATTAGGTTGGTAGCCGCCAGCTGCGGGACGCATACGCGGAAACGACAAACTGTACTTGGTCTGCCAATAGTTCTTGGTCATAAACCGCAAGTGCATAGCCAAATAAACCATTTCCGTACGCCATTCTTCCAAACCTATCAACGCTCCCATGCCCACGCGGTGCATTCCTGCCTGTGCCACACGCTCGGGAGTACCTAAACGCCAACGGTAATTGCTCTTCATACCCTTCGGGTGATAGACCTTGTAACGTTTTTCGTTGAATGTTTCTTGGTAGATATAGACCGAATTGCACCCTGCCGCCGCCATACGTTTGTATTCTTCGGTTTTCATAGGATAAACTTCCAAATTAACGGCTGAAAAATGTTCACGGCAAAGTTTTATCGCATGTTCTATATAATCCGCTCCCACTAAACGCGGAAACTCTCCCGTAAGCAACAAAACATTGTCATAACCCATTGACTTTATTACTTTGATTTCCTCAAGGATTTCTTCATCTGTCAAAGTCTTGCGTGCAATGTCGTTGTTGTGATTAAATCCGCAGTAAATGCAATGGTTGCTGCACTCGTTGGAAAGATACATCGGAATATAGAACTGCATAACCTTGCCGAAGCGTTTTTGCGTTATACGCCGCGACATCACCGCCATCTGTTCCAAATATTTCTCTGCGGCAGGCGAAATCAACGCCTTAAAATCTTCAACCGTAAGACTTTCCTTGCTTAACGCCTTTCTGACGTCTACATCGGTTTTTTCATAAACACTCTTTGTGACTTCTTCCCATACCAAATCCTTTATCGTATCATAAAATTCCATAGTTGTTGTTTTGTTTTTACTTTTAAGCACAAATTTATTCAAATTCAGATGTATTATCAGCCGCAATCAGCAATGGTTTATGGTTGATAGTAGTCTTTGAAATGCAAAATTACGACAATTAAAAGTATTTTCAATACAATTTCACCAATTAATCGCACCTTTAACCCACAACCTTGCAACCGTCTTTTCCACCTTCTCCCCGCCCCGACGGACATTTTTATATATTACTTTCAGAACACAAAAACAAAAAACATATGTATCTTGTTTCTGGGTCGGCGTGGCAAAGGTTACAACGCCTGATTTAAGACTGTCAAAACAACGTAATCTACCGTTGCAATGCTGTTGCAGGGTGCTGTTGCCGTGCAATAAGGATGTCCAAACGGGCAGTTATTCTGGCACTTTCTTCCCTCATCTGTATAAGTTCCGCCAACAGTGATGTGTCTTTTGTTTTTGCGGTTGTGCTTTGTTGTTGGCGTTGTTCAATAAGTTCAGTGTCTTCAAAATATCTCCGTTGCAATCCTGTCCAAAACGACGCATCTATACCCAAAGCCTCTTCTAATTTCTGTGCCAACGCTTCGTTTATATTGCGTTTTCCCTTTATTATGTCATTCAAATTAGAAGCATACAGACCTATTTGCCGTGCAAAATCTTTTTGTGTTATCCCTCTTTCTTCCAATTCTCTTTTTAAAATTCTGCCCGGGTGTGTTGCCGTCACGGGAATTATTCTCTTATTTTTTGTTTCCATAATGATTATCCTCCATTTCCAATATTGTTATCTCTATTTTGTTGTCGTTTTCCGTAAAAATAAGTCTTTCAACTCTTCTTTTACCGAACGGACGCACCGAACTCTTGCCGCTGTACGAATGTTTTAATTTTTCATAATGCAAAAAACTGATTTTAGCCATTACGTTTATGTTTTCAGCCTCCGCCATAGCATTGTAAGTATCCGCTAATTGCTGTACAAGTTTTTTATCCTTGGCAATAGCTTTGTACTTTTTACTTTTGCCTGTTTCTATCAGTTGCTGCAAATCCTTATCTTTAAATATTATAATCATAGTTATGCACTGTCAGTTTGCAAAGATACAAAAAATTATCAATATCCAACAAGTATTTGATAATAAATTATCAAAACATTCATTTCAATTAATTTTCCGAACCTCTTTTTATTGCTTGCAGCCCCAAAAACGCTTTTTTCATAAAATCAAAAACGTATATTGATTGAACAATGTTCGGTTTTATTTTCCTCACTACTTTATCTGTGTATTGCCGCAAGCAAAAAATTCATTGCCTTTACGCACTGTGTTTTTGCCAAATGCGAAACCGTTGTCAAAAAGAGGGGGTATTTTGAGCAAAAATACCCGGTATTTCCAGTAAAAAGAGGGGGTATTTTTCACACTAAAGTGCGTTTCGGCAAAAACAATCTGCGTTTCGGCAATTTTAAAACAAGTATCGGCAGAAAAAAGAATTGAAAAACCGTCCGTAAACAGAGCATATAACTGCGGAATATGCACCGCAATTGCCGATAAACGCATTCTTTCGCAGTGTTTGTCTTGTCAATTCAAAATTTATTTGTACTTTTGCACCGGTGATACGTGCGTATCACACAAAAATTTGTAACGGAAAGCGTTTGTGCTTTATAACTTGCAGGTTGAAAGCGTGAGAAACTGACAACCAAGTTCAGCACGGCAGTTAGCCGTACGCCTGTGTAGGCGTGTTATCTGCTGTCGTTATATCTTGTTGTCAAGGTTTACAATATTTCTCACGCACCTCAACCTGAGGTATAACAGACATAGTGATTTCACGCTTTATTTTATTGTTAACAAACACAGGATATAAAGGAATATCCTTTCCTTTAAGAAATCACAAAGGAAAAAAGAAGTAATTATGGTAAAACATGCTTTAACCTTTTTTGTCATTACTTTATTAGCATTTATAAGTAATTGTATTTTTGCACAAGATGTAAACACTGTAACAATAAAAGGCGGAACTACGATACAAATTTCATCCGAGAACGGATTGCGTGCTATACATACAAAAACAGGAGAAGATGTTGAATTCAGAGTTATGACGGCAGTAAAAGTAAACGGAGTTACGGCAATACCGTATAATTCATTGGTAATAGGAAATGTTCTGAAGGCAAAAAGAAGTAAAATATTCGGAATAAAAGGTAAACTTTCAATACAATTAAATTACATTATATTGCCGTCAGGTGAAAGAGTACCGTTATCAAGCAAGACCTTGAACTTTGACGGTGACAGCAGAGTTGCATGGGTTGTTCCTGTCGGGGTATTAGTGTGTTGGCCGATTTTATTTGTAACAGGAGAAAAAGCAAAAATGGAGGCAGGTTATACAACAACCGTTACCGTTGCGGCAGATACCGATATTGATATTCAAAAATAACAGCACATTATATTATTATATACATCCCTCCGATGCTTAATACAGACGGAGTATTTTTATTCATACAGTAATATGCAGATTTCGCATATTACTATTTCCGATTTAAAACTTTGTCATTATAAAATAATTATGTACTTTTGCATAGTAAAATTTTTGAAAAATGAATGACAATTCAACAAAAACAATATCAATAGAAGAACCTACGGATGAAATGCTGAATGAATTGATGCACGAAGTCGGAACGGAAGTCAGGGAAAAAACTGCAATAACTCTTAAAGAACATTATGCAAAGTTAAGACAGTCGGTTGCTACTGCATTAAATAATCTAAATTCAGCCTCATTATAGTATATGAAAAAACGCAAACCAGTCCTTATTGTAATTGCAGGTCCTAATGGTTCAGGTAAAACATCCGTTACATCCAAACTATTAAAACACGAATGGATGGAAGATGCTTTGTATATCAACCCGGATATTGTGGCACAAGAAGTTTTCGGAGATTGGAATAATGAACAATCTATACTAAAGGCATTAAAATATTGTGAGCAGCAAAGGGAAAACTGTTTAAAAGAACATAAAAGCCTTATTTTTGAAACTGTTTTATCCACAGAAGAAAAAGTAAACTTCATTAAGCATGCAAAAGATATGGATTTCTTCATTAGATTATTCGTTGTCGGAACAGATAACCCTTCAATAAATGCCTCGCGAATTGCAAAGAGAGTTATGCAAGGCGGACATACGGTTCCTATTGATAAAATAATTTCACGCTACTATAAATCTATTACAAACTGTGTTATCGTTTCTAAATTTGCTGACAGAACTTATGTATACGACAATTCAACCGATAACGAAGATGCAAAATTATTATTTAGATTTGTGAATGGAAGATTATTTAAACAATACATAAAAACTTTGCCATTGTGGGCAGTAAATAGTTTTTATGAAATATAAGAAGAACTTGTGCAAAAATTGCACAAGTTCTTCTTTCTTTACGTATCGAAAACTGTTACCGTAAAATCACTCTGTAATCTTGCCTTTATCCGAAACTTCACGGCTTATTCGCATTGCACAGAAGTTAGGACCGCACATGGTACAATACGGTGTATGTTTTATTTTCTCCACTCCGTAATATTCCATAGCTTTTTCAGGGTCTAACGACAAATTGAACTGGTCTATCCAACGGAATTCAAAACGTGCTTTACTCAAAGCATCATCTCTCAAACTTGCCATCGGATGATGTTTAGCCAAATCGGCAACGTGTGCGGCTATCTTGTATGTTATGATTCCCTCTCTTACATCTTCTTTGTTCGGAAGACCGAGATGTTCTTTCGGTGTAACATAGCAAAGCATCGCAGTTCCGAACCAACCAATCATTGCAGCACCTATTGCAGAGGTTATGTGGTCGTATGCAGGTGCAATGTCAGTAGTAAGAGGTCCAAGCGTGTAGAACGGAGCGGAATGACACCATTCAATTTGTTTTTCCATATTTTCTTTAATCTTATCCATAGGAACGTGTCCCGGACCTTCGATAAGAACCTGAACATTCTTCTCCCAAGCACGCTTACATAACTCTCCCATAACTTTTAATTCCCCAAGTTGAGCCTCATCGTTAGCATCGTGCGTACTTCCCGGGCGAAGACCGTCTCCGATTGATACCGCAACGTCATATTCTGCCAATATGTCGCAGATTTCGTCCCAATGAGTGTAAAGGAAATTTTCTTCGTTATGGTCTTTCATCCATTTAGCCATAATACTTCCGCCACGCGACACGCAACCTGTCAATCTCTTGGCTATTGCAGGCAAAAGTTTTTTTACTAGTCCCGCATGAATGGTGAAATAATCAACTCCCTGTTCGCATTGTTCAATCAAAGTGTCGCGGTACATCTCCCACGTCAATTCGTTTGCATTGCCATTGACTTTTTCCAACGCTTGATACATAGGAACAGTACCCATAGGAACGGGACAGTTGCGTATAATCCACTCACGCGTCTGATGAATATGCTTTCCTGTTGAAAGGTCCATAAGAGTATCGCCTCCGAGTTTAGCAGAATACACACTCTTCTCCACTTCTTCCTCAATGGAAGAACCCAATGCCGAATTGCCGATGTTAGTATTAATCTTCACAAAGAATTTACTGCCTATAATCATCGGTTCTGCCTCAGGGTGATTAGGATTACAAGGAATAACTGCACGTCCTGCCGCAACTTCTTGTCTAATAAACTCCGGAGTGATATAAGATTGCTTATCTACCCGCCCTAAGTTTTCACGGATTGCGGTGTATTCCATTTCGGGGGTTATTATTCCCTGTTTGGCAAGTGCCATCTGCGTAAATGCAACGCCTTTCTTCGCTTTCTTTGGCAGATATGTTATAGGAAAGGCTACCTTTTTCAATTCCTCATCTGCAAGTTGTGCGTTGGTATAGTCAGATGTGAATTTATCCAACTGAACGAAGTTTGTATCGTCTTTATGCCACGCTTCCCTTAAACGCGGAATGCCTTTCTTAACGTCGTGTGTGTAGTCTTTATCACCGAATACTCCGCTTGTGTCATAAATATTAACAGGCGGGTTGGCGATATGCTTTCCCTCTACAACGGTATCGGTTAAGATAACCTGTTTCATTCCTACTGCAAAAGGAAATTTCTCACTTTTGACATATATCTTCTTTATTCTGCCTTCTGAATTACAATTTTCCATTTTTTATTTATTTTTTAATTGTTATAATCTGTTTTATTTGTTTGTCAAAATCCGATTCTATCTTTTGGGTTTTATTAAATATATCGTATTCTTGTTCAGATTTCTCAACGGATTGTTGTCTTGAAACACTGCCTTTATTTTTTAATATTTTGAATTTACGGAACGAAAGAAATTCATTGACACTTGTTGCAAACTCTTGCATTGTAAATGTATTCTCATTCTCAATCAAATCCTCAATATAATCAAAATATCCTGTTACTGCTCGCTCCAACCGTCTGATTTGTTTTTCGTCCAAATAGTTTTTTGCAATGCTTACATCGGATTTTAGTATTCTTCCGTCAGGTGCATATTTCCAAGTAGTCAAACCCATATTCTCTTTTGTATGGTCTGCATTATGATAGATAATTTCCGCTGCAGTTTGTCCTGTTATTGCATAATGAAACTTGTTTTGAATCATTGCATAAAAATCCTTCGTTGTCGGGGAGTTCTTGTCATAATCCGTACTGCATTCGGCATATATGTCAGTAATCTGTTGCCATATTCTTCTTTCGCTTGCACGGATTGAACGCACACGCTCTAATAACTCTCGGAAATAATCCTTACCAAAGTCTTTGCCTTGCTTTAATCGTTCATCATCTAACACAAAACCTTTAACAATATATTCTTTCAGCGTTTGTGTTGCCCATATTCTGAACTTCGTTGCCTGAAAAGAATTAACACGGTAACCAACAGCAATTATCGCATCCAAATTATAAAAATCTAAATTGCGAGAAACATCACGGTTACCTTCCCTTTGAACTACTCTAATTTTTCGAGTAGTTGCTTCGTGTTGTAATTCTCCGCTTTTATAAATTTCTTGCAGATGATATGTTATAGTGTTAGATTCTACATCGTACAATTCTGCCATACGTTTTTGTGTAAGCCAAAAAGTACCGTCTTCATACTGTACCTGAACACTGATATTTTTATTCTCCGATTTATATATTATTAAGTTTGTTTCCTGCATAGTTATTATTTTTAATTCTTACTGAATATGCCAGACACTGTCTGGTGTATTCAGTTTATCCCACTACTTCTTTTGTTGTTTGGATTATTTTATCTTTCCAAGCAATAACATTCTTTATACATTGTTTCTCTATTGCACGGATATATGTTTCCATAAATTTATAATCTATTTCACCGTTATCATCAATAGGTAAGAATATATTTTCTTCTTTAACTTTATTCCACCCTGCTTTATTATCATATCCAAACTTTTTCTTTATAGACTTTTGTAAGCTTGCGGAACAATATATTAATACTTCCTCTGTTGGGGTATAATTTTTAAATTTAACGAGGTAAGCATTGTATAATACACCTGTTTTTTGTGGTTGAGGATAAACGTTCCCAGTAGATACTGCACCGTCATTAACAATATCAATAGACATTTCAGTTGTTTCAAAATCAGTTTCACGACCATAGTACATAATACCGTTATCCCCATCTTTGGCATTAACTAATGGTATATTATATTCCTTATTTTGCTCTTTTGATATATCTCTTAATTTATCAAAGTTTGATTTTAAGAATTTTAAATTCATTTTCTTGAATAGTGTATCTATTTTGTATTCAATGTGTTTTACCCCCCCCCGTGTAAATTTATCTATTGCGGAGAGTTCTTCCGTAGAAAGAGAGCAATCCTTAAATCCGCAAACTTCCAAATATGCTACGAGCTCGCGGATGCGAGCGAGTTCAAGCTCGCGGATGTATTTCTCCATATAATCAAAGTCAATCTCTCCTTTTTGTGTAACGGGCAAAGATATGTTTATATCTTTTATCTTTTCGAAACTTGCCATATTGTTGTAGGAAAACACTTGTCTGAAATAGTGCATTTGTGCAACAATATACATTCCGACTTCTTTACTGAGTTCTTTTTGTTTTAGTTCCAAAGTAAATACTCTTGCGTGAGTAACCATCTTGTATTCGTGGTCTCGGAAATAAACATTACCGAACATATCAACGGTAATAGTATTTGGTTTTATAATCTTTGCCTCAACGTCTGTTTTGCCGATAATACCGTTATTTTGTTCTCCTGAACTTACAACATAAGTACCTTTATTATTTATATGTATCTTTTGTATGTCAAAGTTACCTGTTTGTGATGTAAATAATCCGTCCTTGCCTCCGATTAGAAAATCTTTATATGCCCACGCTTTCGGAAAATCTTTATTTAAGCGTGGGCTATCTAAAAATTTCCGTCTTCGTTTTTCAGAACGTTAGATACTTTCCAAGCAAGATAATCTTTTACGACCCGTTTAAAATCCGCTTCTGCCGGAATGGTGTCTATTTTTCTGTGTTGCGAAAATGTCCAATCATCACCTTTTAGGGTTATTGTGTCTTCCGTATAATCTTCTTCAGTAAAATAATGTAAGTATGTTTTGCCATACAGAACAAGATTTGCAATTTCTTCATACCTTTCGGTTGCATGGTCAGTATTTTTCAGGTTTGTATCCTGCGAAGATTTCTTTCGGTTTTGCCGAGTGTAGCCGTCATTTTCAAAGTTTATGAATTTAACCAATTGTTTCTCATCGTGAGGAATACCAATATTGAAAACATATATAGCAGTCTGTACTCCTGCCTTTCCGTAGAATATGTCGGACATATGAATAGAGGCTATAAGAGAGTTATTCTTCAAAAGTCTTTGAGTGTAAGGCAAACCGTTGCCGCTACCTGCGTTTTCCTGAATAAGAATAACGGCTCTTCCTGAGTGCATCCGCGACAATGCTTTTTCAACAAATACAAATCCTTTGCCGTCTGCCGAATACGGAGGATTCAAAAGAAATACGTTTGCAGGAAATTCCTGCCCTTTCATTTCTCCTTGTTCATAATTGCCGTCAAATTCAGTAAGCGAATCTTTGTGAAGTATATTTGCCGAGCCGTCTTCCATAAGTATCATATTCAATACGGCAAGCATATAAATATCTGCACGTTTCTCTATACCCAAGAGTTGTTTGCATTTAATATCCCTTACTTTTTCGGAAAACTCTTTCGGAGATTTTATTCTCTTTCCGGCATCCTTTAACATCATCTTCATAGAAGAGATAAGGAAACCTGCACTTCCCACCGCATAATCCCAAACATACGAATCCATATTAACCATTGCTATTTTAGCCATCAAATCCGTAACATAGCGAGGCGTTAATACAACATCGTTTCTTTCGCTGTCGGGATCTACCCAAGCGTTTAAAACGTTAAACAATTTACCAGTAAAATCCAAATGTTTGGCGGATGTGAATATCGGCATAATATCTTTATATACCGTAGAATAAACTTTTTTCAGTTTGCTTTCTCCGTCCGTAGCCTGCCAAAGATTTGAAGATATAAAGACTTGCGATAAATCTCTTATAATCATTTCGCGTTTTTCTTCCGGCAGATGTTTTTCGTTCAAAAAGTCCGCAATCTTATTTATTATCACCGCACCGTCATTGCTGTTCTTTCCGCCTTGACCTTTCAAATCTGTAATCAACAGAGGAGATACTTTGTTTTCAACGCCTAAACCTGCCATTATCATGCCACAGACTAATTGCACACGTGAGCCTACCGAAATATTATACACATCGTGCATCTCCTGGTTAAGATTTTTGAGTTTTATTTCTATTTCGTTTTCAAACTCTTTTGCTTTGTTTTCTATCTCTTCGTCAGACAAAGAAAGGTTGTTTATTTTCTCAATAAGAGCTGGTATATTCTTTGGGGCAAGGAATGATAAATCCGAGTAATCATCAATCTTTTTCGGGACAAGGAAATTATCCTGCGAAATATAATATACACCGAGTTCGGTTATATGTTGATTGTTATCGTCATACCCAGAAAAGCCTATGGCAATAACTTCTTTGTATGTTGAGGTATTTCTTATTATGGCTTCGGCATAATGCACCGCACCATTGACGGCATATTTTGATATATTAGTATAGTGAGGTTTTTTGTCTTTTGTGAGGTTTTCTATTGCACCGTCTTCATTAAGTTTTATCAAATCACCTTTTTTACCTTTGACTTCTATCATTACAGGAATCTGACGTAAATCCTTCATAATAATCAAGGCTTTTATGTCAGGATAATTCTTTCCTTTTCCTCCTGATTTGCTCGGTGCTTTGGTCAATGCCTCATCTATTTCGGAGTTTATCTCACTGGTTTTGGTAAAATACTTTACTCCGACAGCGTCAAGTTGCTTTTTAGCAATATCTTCAATTATCTCTTCTATACTTTTATTTATCTTTGCCATAATATTATTACTTATTATTATGTTCTTGTTTATTCAAACAAATTATTTACTTCGTTTATTTCTTTTAACAGTTGTTCTTGTGTAGGCAGGTATAATTTATATTCACTTGCAAGAATTGTTGAATTGTTTTCAGGCAAAGTCATTTTAACCGCCATATCATTCTTTGCCGTACATAGTAATATACCTATCGTTGAGTTTTCTTCGGGCAGTTTTTCTACACGGTCAAAATAATTGACATACATTTGCAGTTGTCCTAAATCCTGATGTGTAAGTTTATTTGTCTTTAATTCTATAATAACAAAGCATTTCAACAGTCTGTTATACAAAACCAAATCAACGAAAAACTCATCATCTTCCAATAAAATACGTTTTTGACGGGCAACAAAAGTAAATCCGTTTCCTAACTCCAAAAGAAATTGTTGCAAATGGTCTATTAATGCAGTTTCAATGTCTTTTTCGTAATAATGGGATTTTCTTTCCAAGCCTAAGAACTCCAGAACCATAGGGTCTTTGATTATTTCTTTCGGATTTTCAGGTATTCGTTCCTTGCGTGCAACGGCAAGTACATCTTCTTTATTATTACTCAAAAGCAGCCTTTCGTAAAGCATAGAATTAATTTGCCGTTCCAACTCTCTTGAAGTCCAACAGTTATTCACCGCTTCCAATTCGTAATATTCTCTTTTGTCATCATCGGCAATAGATATGAGCATACGGTATTGTGTCCAATTCAATTCCGCACGCACTGCGTTCGCAATTGGATACATTCTGTAAAATTGACGGCACATCTCTAATTGACGGACGGAAAAACCGCTACCGTATTCAGGTTCCAATGCCAAAGCAAGATTTTTTATTATGTATTTGCCGTAATCTGCCCGTTGCTTGCCTTGTTGTTCCTTTTCTAAGATACGTTTGCCGATATTCCAATACATCTGAACGCGTGCAAAATTCACACTTCTTATTGCAGAGTTGCGGGAAGAATCAATTATCGTTCTAACATCACGTACAACGTCTTTTATTTCAGTACTTATATTGTTCATTCTCGTTTCCTATGTTATATAACAATCTCCGTCAAATTTACAATTACTTATACTTTGCAAACATTACAATTCTTGTACTCTTTTGTTCTTTGTGTGGGAGTATTCTACTAAACGACCGTATTCGTCAAGGCGTCTGTCCTCAACTAATGGTGTTTCCTTGACAGCTTTCAGCAGTTCTTTGCTTGCTTTGTAGTTTATGCGGACGTTGTCAATGATTTCCGAAGAAACATCTTTCAATTTGTCCGTTGCTTTTGAGTTAAAACACGGTTTAAAACGTCCCAATTCTTCCAAATCTACCGTTTTGCCGTTAGCAAGATGCTTCTCTAACAACCTTGCAAGGTGTTTTACTGCCGCCTCAAAGTCTTCGGCCGTCATTGAAGAGGCATGTTCAACTTCCCGTGCAATATCTTTCAGATGTATCTCTCCGCTTGACAGAATTTTAGCGAAATATTTTTCCTTTATCTCGCCGTTATCCATATACTTTTTAATCGTTTTCCTATAACCTATCGCCATAATCTTGTTATCAATTTATTCGTTACTCTTGTTTCAACTAATCTTCCTATCGTTTTTACCCGTCTTATCCCTGCAATACTCTTTAAAACCACAGCCAAATTTAACTTAAAATTTGCTATTTGCCGATTTGTTTTTGCCACTTGCGATAATAATAGAAAAAACACCCCCCTTTTTTACTTCAAAATACCCGGTAGTTTCACTAAAAATACCCCCTCTTTTTAAACCTCTTTCCGCAAGTGGCAAAATCCTTATCATATTCAGCACAAATTAATCAACATTCAGCAGTATTAAAATCTCATTTATCCGTTTTAACTGTACCACCTTTTTTAGTGGTACAACTTATTAATAAGTGCTTATTTATTGTAGCTTGTCTATTTCGGCTTGTTCGTCGTCCAAGAATGCGGTTAGCGGTGATGTTGCAACGGCAAAATCACTCATAACTCCCAATCCTGCATTGTAAGCCATGCGTCCTGCGTCTATACTCATAGCAAAGGCTTCCGCCATTCGCACTGGGTTGTCAGCAATAGCGATTGCGGTGTTTATCATGCACGCATCGGCTCCCATTTCCATTGCTTTGGCTGCATCCGACGGTACTCCGATTCCTGCATCAATAACAACGGGAACATTACTCTGCTCAATAATAATACGAAGCATATCCTCGTTTTTTATTCCTTTGTTGCTTCCTATAGGAGATGCCAACGGCATAACGCAGACTGCCCCCACTTCTTCCAATTGTTTGCATGCAACAGGGTCAGGCGTGATATAAGGCATAACTTTAAAGCCTAACTTGACAAGTTCCTGCGTTGCAATAATCGTTTCCTTGACATCAGGCAACAGATATTTAGCATCGGGGTGGATTTCCAACTTAACCCATTCTGTATTTAACGCCGCACGGCTCATTTTTGCCGCAAAAACAGCCTCGTTAGCGTTGCGGACTCCCGATGTGTTAGGCAGAAGCATACAACTTTCGGGTATAAACGGAATAATATCCTCGCTGGCGGAGTCTTCCGTATTCAAACGTTTCAATGCCGTAGTAACGATTTCGGCTTTGGAGGCAATGATTGCCTGTTTCATAATTTCGTTGGACGGGAACTTTCCCGTACCGATAAACAATCTGCTTTTAAATTCTTTTCCTGCTATTATTAAATTATCATTCATCGCTGTATTGTATTAAAATACCTTTAAAAATTCGTTAATTCTTTCTTGGGTGTTTTGAGGGGTGTTTATGACGGCGGAACTTACCGCTACGCCGTAAATATTTGTGGATTTAATGGCTTGTAAATCCTCCGTAGTTATTCCTCCTATGGCATAAGTGGGGATATTTACGTTTTTGGCGGACAATTTCTCCATTATATCATTGTAACCTGCAATGCCGAGAACGGGAGATAAGTTTTTCTTTGTTTGAGTGTAGCGGAAAGGACCGATACCTAAGTAATCCGCTCCGTCATCTATGGCTTTGAAAACATCTTCTATGGTATTGCACGTTGCACCTAACAAATACTTGTTTTTTGTTATAGTTTTGGCTTGTTTTATAGGCATATCGTTCTTGCCTAAATGCACTCCGTCAAAAAGATTAGTGTCAAGCAAATGTATTCTGTCATCAACGGTAAGCATGCATGCGTGTTTGTCGCAAAGAGGACGCAGTTGTTTTGCAGTATTTATCACTTCATCATCCGCAGCATCCTTCATACGCAACTGAACGAACTTTATACCGCCTTCAATTGCCGTCTTACAAGAAGCAAAGTAATCAAAAAACTCGTTTGTGTGCGAAATAAACATCGTTTTAGGCAAATCCCAGACGGCAGAAAGCATCGCAAAAGAAGAAAATCCCGCTTCCTTCAATACATCTATATTATTATAGGTAACACCTCCCAATGCACAGATTTTTTCGTTAAGAATATTCTGTTCAAATAACGCTTTCAACTCTTGTAAATCAAATTTGGAAGTATAACCTTGCTTACTTATGCTGTCAAATATAGGAGAAAGAAACAGATAATCCGCTTTGTTTTTCCACTTTTGCACTTGTTCTATTGTATGGCAAGAAACGGAAATGCGCTTATTACGGTATTCTTCTTTTAATTCGGAATTACGTCTGTTAAGATGTATTCCGCCTATGCCGAATTCCGATGCTAAATAATGGAAATCATGCAAAGACAATTTCTCTTTTACATCGGTAGCAAACAAGGAGAGATAATCCCTCATCATCTGCTCGGTATAATGCGGTTTGCGGATATGAAAATAAGTTATTTCTCCGCTTCGCAGCATATTAGTTATACGCCGCTGTTCGCAAAATACATCTTGCTCTGGTGTAATGCCAATTAGCCTCCGCATGTTGCCCTTATGATTGTTATTTTGTCGTGGTCGTTAAGTTTAGTTTCCGCCCAAGCCGAACGTTCTATAACTTCCGTACCCAAAGCCACCGCAACAGGTTCGTTTTCTTTGATTCCAATGATTTGACATAAAGTTTCCAAAGTGCAACCTACCGGAACAATTTTGTCTTTGTCGTTTACCTTTACTTTCATTGTGATTATATGTTTTTGTAATTATTATTCTTTTTCCGTCTTCCACCATTTAGCGAAACTCTGCTGCCTATCCAAACAAACTTTCTCGCCAATCTTAGGAGTTAATAGCGGATAACCTTTTTCCTTTGCCTTATTATATATCAACTCCATCGGTTCATACCAAGCATGATTGGCAAGTGTGAATTTGGAATTGTGATAAGTCATAACTTTTTTAGGATTTAAAATCTCTATTTCCTTGCCTAACTGCTCGGGCATGGTATGTATTTGATTCCAATCCTCGCTGTACTGCCCGTTTTCCATAATTGCCAAGTCTATAACAGGAAAACGTTTTGCTATATCATAGAAACGGTCGCTGTAACCGCCGTCACCCGTAACGAAAAAGTGTTTTTGTCCGGCTATCATATACGAACACCAAAACGCTTTGGCACTTCCGAACAACCGACCCGAGAAATGACGCGATTCAAGTGCGTATATTGTTGTATGGTCATCAACTTTAAGGCTGTCATTCCAATCCATATCGTGTATAATTGCCTTGTCGTAACCCCAATATTCAAAATTTTCGCCTATACCTAACGCACAAACGACATTTTTCACTCTATCCTTTAATTTCTTTATAGTCTTGTGGTCAAGATGGTCCCAATGGTCGTGAGTAATCAAGAGATAATCTATCTCAGGTATGTCATCAGAGGTGTAAATCTTCGTTCCCTTGTAGGCAGTCATCATTAAATTGGACGGAAATCCCAATTCCAAGACAGGGTCAAACAAATAACGCTTGCCCTCGTGCTGAATGAATACCGTAGAATGCCCCATCCATAAAACTAATTCTTCTTTGCGGTCAATATTGCGTATATCCGTTTTGACGGTTGGCAATGCTTCTTTGGGCGTTGCATACTTGTTTTTACCGAAAAGGAAATCCCACATACTTTTTACGAAACTCTTGTCGCCCGTCATAGTAGTTGTTTCAACGGTATTTTGAAAATGTCCGTCCTTGTAATGAGGTGATGCTTTAACTCTCTCCAATCTTTCACCGCGTGGCAACCTGCCTGCCGCAACCCATGTTTTCGCCCCTGCAAATACTAATACTGCGGCGATAATTACTAATACAATCCACATAACACGTCTTTTTCTCTTTTTAGTTTTCATTATTAATTTTTATAAAGCATTAATTTATTAATCTATTCCTACACTTTAACCAGAATAAAACCACCGTCAACTCACGCAATGCAACGCTTTATTTCCGCCGTCCGCCGTTTTATCTGTCCATTATTTTGATTCGAGGAATACTTAACGATGCTTAAAAACAAGCATATGAGAAAATATTTTTCCCGTATCCGCATTACCGAATCGGTCAAAGGGTATAATCTCAGCCTGCTTTTATGTTTTATGTCCGTACAAGCACCCCTGCAAAACCATTGTTCAACTTGCAAAGATAGTAAAATTTATTTGCACTGAAATCAATCCGCACATTTTTGTACAACAAACCCCATAATAGATATGCAAAACACTACCTGCCGTACGACAAAAAAAAGAATTAATTATCGATGGCGCCACAAAACAATAATTTAAAATACAAGGTATATCATAATTAAAACAGAACAGCGGACTGAATAAGTCAATTCTTCAATCCGCTGTTAGTATAAATATTATTCCAATATTTCAAAACAACATCATTTGTTGCCTGAATTCTGCCAAAGTAATTATCTTTGTGTTGTTGTGTTGTCGCAATTCCGTCAAATCTTTATCACCCGAAACAATATAAATAGCATCTATACTTTCTGCAAACGACAATAAATACAAATCTTTCTTATCTCTTATATTACTTTCTGCCTGTGAGGTTATACTACCGTACTGACAAAACGCATTAATAATTTCCAATAATGTATTTACATCATTGTCGTTTACATATTTTCTTATTTTCTGTCGTGATGAAACGTTTTTTATTTCGTTTATCAATTCTTTGCAAACGCATACATCAAAACGCATATCCGTTAAGATACGTTTCAACAAACCGTTTTGCTTTGACAACAAGAAAGAAATCCAAATATTACAATCTAAAATAACTTTCATTTGGCGTATCTTACAGCTCTGACTTCATTTAGTATTTCTTCTTCTGTCAACGGAGATTCTTCATTGCGGGAAGATATAAACCCATCCAACAACTCTTCCTTTGTCTGTGCTTTCCACCCCATTTTAACAATCAATTCCTTAAAGAAATTCCAATCTTTTACGGGTATATTCAAATAAACTCCTTGC
Source organism: Bacteroidales bacterium (assembly GCA_017934545.1). GTDB lineage: Bacteria > Bacteroidota > Bacteroidia > Bacteroidales > P3 > Scybalousia_A. The sequence goes on along the minus strand of JAGBJI010000007.1, from coordinate 33,860 downwards.
ATTAACGCATCGCTTGTCATCATTACTGTATAAGTTTTTATTTTGCCTGCAAAGATACAAATATTTATTCAATTACAAACAACATCGGGGACGCAAAGAACTGCATCCCCGATTAACAAACAACGTGATTGTGTTATTCAACAATCAATTTTTTAATTGCATTTTTTACTTTAATATAATAAACACCTCTTTCCAAGTCGGAAATATTTATTTCGCTAATACCGTTAACACTCTTGCAAAATTTAACAACTTGTCCCAAAGAATTTATTATTGATACCTCTCCGTCAGCACTGATTGTTAACCTGTCTTTTGCAGGATTCGGATAAACAATTACTGCATTGTCCAAAATCGCTTCATCTATACCGTTGTCCCCACAGTCTTCCTCTATATTTGTAAAGAATGTCCATTTCGGATGTTTCTTATACTCTTGTTTTGTTCCGCACGGAACATGCAATATAACATTATTTAAATTCAGTCCTTTAAAGACATCTTCACCCATCTCGGCAGGAGTTTCAGATGTTAAAATAATTGAATCCAATCCAAAACAGCCGACAAATGCACTGTCACCTATTTTTTGCACACTTTCCGGCAACAACACCGAAGTCAGATTTACGCAATCGTTAAAACAGGTTCTGTCCACTGCATTGACAGTATATGTTTTTCCCTCATGCATTACTTCCTTCGGAATATTGACAGTGTTTTCATATTTATTAGGACTGAATGTTGCTTCACAAAGATTATTTGAATTAAGAATCCTGTTATAACATATTCCGTTCACTTCAAATGAAAAATTAGTGGAAAACGTACCTTCATTGTCTTCTGCCATTCCTGCCGTCCCTTGATAAGAAGGTATAAATTGCACATGGTAAGTTCTGTTTGGATGAAGATTTGTTATATGACAATAATATTCCTTGTCGTCAATATCCAATGCTTCTTCTTGAACGTAATAATCATCGTTTTGTATGTAGAATTTCAATGTCAATCCTACCGCTTTAGCCCCTTCCCAAACATCAGTATGATAATGAATAATTGCAGACGTATCTGTAATATCCGTCGCCCATATTCCTGTTTGTTCGTTTTGTGCAAACACATTTCCGCTTACGATTACCGCAAAGGCAAATGCGGTAATTGATTTCAACAATTTGGTCATTTTACTGACAATTTTTTGTTTCTCCATACTTTTAATGTTTTTCCCGTGATTTCAAAAGGAAAGGTTATTCCTTTATAACCTGTATTAATTACAAAAAAGAAAGCGTGAAATCACATACAACTTTATTATACCCTTACTAACAGGTGTGTGAGAATTATAAAACCTTAATGAGAAGATATAATAAGCAGTGCAATCCACGCCGATACAGGCATTGGATGAACCCACTATGCATAACTTACTCATTAAAGCTTCTCACACTTTGTTAGTATAAGCTATTTAAGCATAACGCTTCCATAATGTCAAAACGTATAACAACCGAATAAACGGTTATTATCCCTTATCCTATTGATAAGCACCTGCAAAAATACGAAAGTTTTTTGAACTGCAAAGAATATTTTTACTTATAAACACAAATATTTTCCCGTTCTATCTCTGCCCTACCGCATTTGATTTTTGCTTTTTCGTATTTGATTTTTGCCCTTTCAGAAAAGATTGTGAAAAAATGTATGATAAAAAGGGCTAAACAGAGTAATTAACCGACCTTTTATTATACCTTATTACATATAATATATCGGATTATATTCCTATTTGATATAAATCCGTCTTTAATAAATCGTAAAACGATTGAAGCAATAATTTTTTGTTAGGATTGTTCTTGGAAAAATATATAGAGATAAACAATCTGTAATCATCCAACGGTGCCGAAGCGTCATATTTCAATATATTACCGTCCGCATACTTATCAAACCAGCGGTCAAACAATTTCCTGCGTTTTTCTTCCTTGCCGTCAACGCTGTCACACACCATTATCATGGCATTTTCCCTCTTTTGAAAAAATTGTTTCAATATCTCGGCAACAGTAACTGATATTCTGTTGTCAACAGGATGTGCTTTGGGATTTTCGGGTTCTATACTGAAAGAATATGTGTTAGGAAACTGCGGATAATAGTCCGATATGTCAACAAAATATGCACGGTATTTTATACCGTCTTTGTTGATAAAAGTATAAGACAAACCTTCTTGAATCCAATTATAGCGGAGTTGCGAGTTTGATGCCACGTTGTTCAGCCGTTTTTACAATATCGCCGCCGTTTTGAATACACTCTTTTATTGCTTTTTTGTCCTCAAGCAATTTTAAAAAGAAATTATCTTTCTTTTGCTTTTTCTTTTCTTTTATATCTTCCATACCGCTTACATTTTTCCTATCTGCAAAAATACGAAAGTTTTTTGAACTGCAAATAATATTTTTACTTATAAACACAAATATTTTCCCGCCCCACCTCTGCCCTGCCGTTTTTTGTTTTTGCTTTTTCGCATTTGGTTTTTGCCCTTTCAGAAAAGAGTTTGAAAAAAATCTGATTTTTTGGGTCAAAAAAACTATTTTTTTGAGGTAAAAAATCAGATTTTTTTGCTTTTACTTTCGCAAGGGGCAAAAACCAAACGCCGCAGGGCAACAGTAAAACGTTACGGGGCGGCATTGAAGTGCAATAAAGATTTATTCAGAGTATGAATCGAATGCGGGTTATGTGGGGTTGAGGTTTATTATATGAGGATTGACAGTTTGTTATACGGTAATTGACGGCGGTTTATACGGGGTGGATATGTGTTAAATTGTAAAAATGATTTGTGGAACCGTGTCCTTGTCCTATTGTATGGTCTTTGGCCGAAAGTATAGCGTTATAAACATAGTCTTTGGCGTGCTTTACGCTTTGTTCAACAGTCAATCCCATTGCCAGATATGAAGCAATAGCCGACGAAAGCGTACAACCCGTGCCGTGAGTGTTGCGGCTGTTGATTTTTTTTGCCGTAAAAGTTTTGTAAGACAAATCTTCAAAAACCAAAACGTCGGTCATATTATCGTCTTTTGAGTGTCCGCCCTTGACAAGTACGTTTTTAACTCCGTAAGTCTTGATAATATCCTTTCCGCAGACAATCATATCGTCTACACTATTGATTTTTCGGTTGCAGATGGTCATTGCTTCGGAAAGATTGGGCGTCAGAATATCGCAAAGCGGGAAAAGGTCTTGTTTTAATGCCTCTAAAAAATCTTCTTTTGCCAAACTGTCGCCCGAAGTTGCCACAAGAACGGGGTCAAGCACTATATAATTATTGTAATTATTGTCTTTCAAGGCGTTTTTTATAGCCATGAGGTTTTGTTTTGTGTAAACCATACCGATTTTTACGGCATTAACTGAAATATCCTGCAAAACTGCGGTGATTTGTTCGTAAAGTATATTGCTGTCTACGGCTTGCACGGCTCTGACTCCGCAAGTGTTTTGTGCAGTAACTGCAGTAATCGCACTGCAAGCATATAAGCCCAAAGAAAAAATAGTTTTTATGTCCGCCTGAATACCTGCTCCGCCCACGGAGTCGCTTCCTGCAACGGTAAGAACGCTTTTGATGTTATCGGTTTGCATATTTAAAAATCAATAAGTTATACTGTGTCAAAACAAAGCGTCGTTTTAAAAAATCCTTTTCTGAAAACAATTTTTTCTTTTCTGAAAAGAGTTTTTGTAAAACGGCTTTTTATTTTTTGCGGTTGTGAAAACAGTTTTTCAAAGACTGCATTTTCACAAAATTTTTCATCAAATAAAATAAATAAAACAAAACACCGTTTTATTATTTGGGTGCAAAAATAAGCAAAAGACCGCAAACGGAAAGTAAAAATGTTATATTTTTGCACATTGAAGTAAGAAATACAATTATTTAAACAACAAAGAAACCAAGATTGAAAATGAAGAAGATTTTGTTAGCCACGGGATTAATATCACTGATGTTCATGTACGGCTGTGGCAAAAAGGAAATGGAAGAAAAATTAGTAAACCAAAAAGCCGTCCAAGACTCTGTTCAGGCTGCGTTGGACGCAAAGAATGCAGAGTTGGAGGGATTATTTGAACAACTGAACGCCATTGAAAGCGATTTGGATGTGGTTACAAGCAAATATTCCGACGTTGCAACCATCAAAAACACCTCCGGGGAGATAAACAACGACCGAAGAAGCAAGATAACCTCGCAAATACAGGACATAAACGAGATTCTGGCACAGAACAAACAGAAAATATCCAACCTGACCGCACAATTGCAAAAATCGCAAAACAACAACAAACAACTGACTGCCTTTATAGAAAAACTGCAACAGCGTATAGCCGAACAGGAAGAAGAATTGCAGTTGATGACTACCGAATTGCAGAAAAAGAATATTACTATTTCAACATTGAGCCGCAATTTAGAGGAATTAACAAGCCAAAACAAAGAGAAAGACGAGCATATAATGAAAGTGGAAGACGAACGCAACACCGTTTATTATATAATCGGAACCAAGGAACAGTTGAAACAAAAAGGCATTATATCTTCTTCGGGAGGATTTTTGGGCATAGGCAAGAAGACAAACCTTACAAGCGATTCGGATTTGGCTTCATATACCAAAATAGATGCACGAAGAATTAAACACATAGTGCTGCCGGGACACAAAACCCAGATACTTACTTCCCACCCGTCTTCGTCTTACGAGTTGGAAGGCGGAGCCGAAAAAGCTACGGCGTTGGACATAACCGACGCATCGGCGTTTTGGGCAAAAAGCAAGTTCTTGGTAATCTTGGTAAAATAAGACAACAGATTATACTTATATAGATTGCATCACGTGCCGCAGAGGTTTGGCGGCACAAAAGCGGTGGAAAAATTCAACTTTCCGCCGCTTTTATTATGGTAATATCCGAAAAAATGTGTAACTTTGCACGATTGACAATTAATTTTTAACATCATAACGCCGCAGGGCATAAAACAAAGAACACCTATGAGAAAAACAAAGACAATGGTTTTAGCCCTTACCCTTGTAATGTGCATGGGGGGGGGATTAAACTAAACGCACAAAGCAACAACAACGAAGATAAGGTTGTTAAAATAGAAACATACAACCGTCATGCTTCGGTTCCTAATCAGTTGCTTGTCAAATTCAACGACGGTGCGGGCATTACACTCCAAGATTTACGAACCTCAAAACAATCAAACACAAAAGCACAAAACACAAAAGGGCTTAAAGAAGTATTGGAAGTGCTTTCCGCTTACGACATAAAGTCCGTTGAGCAGTTGCTTCCCAACTTCAAATACAACAAAGAGCGTCCCAGAGTAAGCAAATCGTTTGTCGGCACTGACGTAACGGAACATGACCTGTCGCAGTTGTACCTTATAACATTGCAGCAGGACGCTTCGCCGCAGAAGAACAATTTTTCGCTGATTGAAGAACTAAAAGCGTTGGAATTGGTTGACTATGCAGAGCCGAATTACATACAATTTGCGTTGGGATTCGGGCAAAACAACGGTACGGAAAATCAAAACGCTTTTGCAGACGGCACAAACAATGCAATCAGTTCCGCAAAAGACAAAACCGCAGTGAAGACTTATACACAGGGAACGCCTAACGACCCTATGTATTCGCAGCAATGGGGAATACCTGCCACACATCTGAATGAATTGTGGCAGAAACCTAAACTGCAAAACGCAAAACGCAAGGTTATAGCTATAATAGATACGGGCGTGGATATAGAACACCCCGATTTAAAGGCTAACATTTGGACCAACGAAGCGGAGAAAAACGGTGCGGCAAACACCGATGACGACGGCAACGGGTTTAAAGACGACATTCACGGATGGGATTTTGTTAATCAAACAGGGGATATGCATGATTTTAATTCGCACGGAACGCACTGTGCGGGCATCGCAGCGGCAGTAGGAGACAACGGAATAGGAATAACAGGTGCAAATCCGGATGCTTTAATTATGCCTGTGGCAGTCTTGCAATCAAACGGTACGGGCGATGTAGCAACTGTTATAAAGGGAATACACTATGCTGCAGATAACGGAGCAGATATCATTTCTATGTCTTTGGGCGGCGGTCTTTATTCCATAGCTCAAGAACAAGCATTGGCATATGCTTACCAAACAGCAGTGATTGTAGCCTCTGCAGGTAATGATGCTCTGCATTTAGACCCCAAATGTTGTCCTTTAGGTCCTGGTCATGCAAGTATGGACCAACCGCTTTTTCCCGCAGCTTATTCTTTTGTCATAGGTGTTCAAGCTACAAAATCATATTTCGATGAAAACAACGGCTATTTAGCGGATTTTTCAAATATTGATTGCGACGGTCCTACTTTTTCTCAATACAGTGAAGAACAATTATACAACTACGAACTTTCCGCTCCCGGCGTAAACATAATTTCAACAGTCCCTAACGGATTATACAAATCTTTTCAGGGAACTTCAATGTCTTGTCCTTTAGTTGCAGGAGGGATAAGTGTGTTGTTAGACAGACAGCAATTTGCCTCTAAAGAATTGCTTTTATCAAATCTTATACATTGGCAGGATGAGTTTACATCCGTTAACTTTATCAAAGTCTATGACAGTATCAATGCTTTGCCTGCCCAGTTGCAGATAGTGAATTATGAAATCAATGACACGCTGTACGGCGACGGTTCATGGTACGCCGACGCAGGTGAAAGAATACAGATATACCCAACAATACGCACCGTAGGTGCCGCGGCGGACAGTATAACGGTGTGGTTGGAGTTCCAAGAATACGAAGACACCACATTGTTTACATTCAACAGCAATCATGTGGCATTAGGACATTCTTTATCCTCCTATGCAAAGGCAAAAGGCAATAATCCTATTGACATTACTTTAAAGCAAAACATATCTGACCGCAGAGCAATACAATTAACTATGTGTGCATTTTCACCTAAATGCAAGGACACAACAAGATATGATTTCACTATTTTCGTAACCAACGGAGTAAAACTCAACAAAATTCTTAACGGCAACGATACGCTGTGGCCTGATGTCCATTATATAGTGGAGAAATTAGGTATACCCGCAGGCGATACTCTTGTTATTATGCCGGGTACTGTATTGAAATTTAACCAAAATGCTACATGGAAATGTGAAGGCCATGTTGTATCTGACGGAACGCCCGACAGTTTGATAACATTCACAAAAAGAGATATGGAAGCATACGACCATTGGAATTCGCAATTCCCTTTTCAAAAATTTTCATACTGTTTATTTGACTATGGCAACTTTTTTCCATCTAAAGCACAACTTAATAACTGCATAGTAAGAAACACCACTCAATTATATGGTGTAGAAGGACAAGCGTCTTATACAAATATAATCAACGGAAAAATTTCAGGCAGCTTTAATCAGTCTTATACAGAATATTGTAACTTTGCCAACAACTATATTTCCCCCGATTGTGATAATCAATACGTCACTTATATACCTGACAAGTTTGCAAACATATCTTATTCCAACATTCTGCCGTATGATTTGACACGTTTCGAATATATAATATATGCATACAACGGCGGAATAGGTACACAAACTCTGGACACAATGTACTACGGTTCGGGGTCGGAAAAGATTGTACGGCAAAGAGTCTACGACTTTGACTATCCGAACAGCACTGTATTTACCAAAATTGATTTGTCAAAGATGGCAAAACGGCCGTTTAAAGAAGCACACGGCATAGTTTGGAAAGTGGAAGTAGACGGACATGATGCACAGGACGAGTTTGACTCAATACCCCCGCTGGGTGTGGGCAAGCATGAGTTCAAGGTTTATTTCAACCGTGCATGCGACACCGCTTATACGCCTATCGTGGCTATGGGAGTAAGACCTCCTTACACGCAGACTGCCATAGGTGAAAACGGTTCGTGGAGCGATGACAGCACCATATACACCTGTTACAAAACCCTTACAGGCAAGGACGCTATAGACGGATTGAACCGTATCTATGTGGACGGAGCAAAAGATGATGAGCATTTTGAAGTTCCGTTTGAGAACCAAAGGTTCAACGTATATGTAGAATCATCTGGTTCAATGTCCGCAGGATTTCAGGCAACGGCAGGTTTAGGTAAAGTAGAATTGGAATGGAACAACCAAGAGATGAACGTTGACGACTTTTTGGGCTTTAATATGTACCGTTATCAGTACAATAAAATGCAGATAACCGACGAAGACACTACTTGGTTGCCGGGTGACACAGTTATGATAAACATTTCTTTGATTGTAGACACATTGTTTACCGATTATGACGTCGTTCCCGGTGAGAGATACTACTATTACTACAAGATATTGCGTACTTCGTTGGACGAAAACTCTCCTTCCAAGACTGTTTCCTCCATGCCATTGTCCTCAATCAAAGGTGACGCAAACGGAAGTATGAGTGTAGACGTTGCAGACATAATAACAACCATCAATTATGTCACCAACCAGAACCCGCAACCGTTTATATTTGAAGCAGCAGACGTAAACGACGACGGAACGATAGACGTATTGGACATCGTGGGCATTATCAACATAATAATGGGTAACACTACTTCCAGCAAAGCTGGCAACGATGTGACGGCACTGTACTTTATAGAAAACGATACACTTTTTGTTGATTCGCCTGTACCTATGGCTGGAGTGCAGTTCTCATTTACAACTGACAAGATACAATCCCTTGAAAGTTTAAGTCAGTTTGAACAAATAAAACAATGGACGCCGGAAGGCAATTATATGTTTATGGCGTATTCTCTAAGCGGTAAGAAATTGCCTAAAGGAAAGACGGCTTTAATAAAACTCAACGGAGCGGAGATAAAGCAGATAGTTCTGTCAGATACGTCAGGTAAAAACATAATACCTATACTTGCTTCGCAGCAAGGTCTGACTGACGTTATGGAATTGCAATCGGCAATAACCCAAGTATACCCTAATCCGAGCAAAGACGTGTTCAACATAACCTTTGCCGTAGGTAACAAAAGCGTAAAGACGGCTGTTTTGACCTTTAGCGACGTTACGGGCAGAGTGATTGGGCAAAAACGCTTTGACATTCCCTCTACGGGAGAGTATCAATACAAGTGGGACGCTTCTTTTATGCACAACGGAATATATTTCGTGCAGTTGCGTTTGGACGGTATGCTTGCCCACACATACAAACTGATAGTAAACAAATAGAGTTTTGCCGTAAAAAATTGTTTTGTGAAAGGAGAAATAAAAAAACATATGTATTTTTTCAAAAAAACATATGAATTTTGATTAAAAAACATATGTTTTTCATTTCAAAAACATATGTTTTTTGAAACTCTTTTCACAAAACAATTCCGCAAAAACATTATTTCACATATTAATGCAAAGTTTTTACAAAGATGAAACACACAGTCTTTACATTGATATTAATACTGACAACTGCAGTCAGTGCGGCTAACAAACTCACAATAACATCTTCGGACGGCAAACCCAAAGATACGGTCAATGTATCCGTACAACTTGCCAACACGGACACTGTAACGGCATTGCAGATAATGATTCCGCTAAACCCGAACCTAACCTATGCGGAAAACTCCTGCATATTGAATGCTTTGCGTTCGGACTCACATGTGCTTTATGCCGCCGTAAGCAAGGACACTCTGAAAATATATGTCTACTCTTTGAGTTTAAAACCATTGAAAAACTCCGACGGGGAGATAGTTCAGTTCAAACTGATACTGGGCAGCGAACCCGGTACATACAAAGCCGAAGCCGTACAGGTCAAACTTTCTTCCGCCGAAGGCAAAGCCAAATCCTGCACGGTTAAAAACGCAAGCATAAAAATCCTTGCACCCAAGTTGCAGATTGTAAGCGACACTTTGAACTTCGGACACATACCTATACGCAAACAATACACCAAGACACTTTCGTTGAAAAACACCGGAACGCAGGCTTTGACGGTTTCGTCGGTTCAGTTTGACGACACGGTATATTCATGTGCGTTTTCGCCGATGACAATCAACGCCGGAGCGTCAAAAAACCTCACCGTAAAATACTCACCCGTCAAAAGCGGCAAAGCTTTGAACAAAGTAAGCGTGTATTCCGACGGTGTGAACGGAATGCAACAACAAGTGCTTGCCGCCGATGCGTATTCGGTCAACGAATTGCACCTTTTGAGTGCGTTAGGATATAATGACAGCGTGATAACATTGCAACTGAAGATGAACAACATGGATTCCGTGGCGGGATTGCAGACAAACATCGTCATGCCTGCGGCATTGCAATACGTGGAAAATTCGTTTAAAATCAACCAAGCAAGAAAAACCAACCATATTGCGTATGCAGGTTTGAACAATGATACGCTTTCTTTGCTTATATATTCGCCCGACAACTCTGCGGTGAAAGATACCGACGGCGTTATAGCCACCTTTGACGTTCTTTTGCACGGCAGCGGCGGTTATTACTATCCTAAACTTGTCCAAACGGCAATTGCCGACAAGCAAGCCAACAATGTGGTGTCCGCAGTGAGCAATGCCTCCATTCAAATCAGAAGCGGCAAAATCAGTTGCTCTTCTTCGTTGGATTTAGGCACGCTTTCCGTCAAAGACACCGCCAAACAAACGCTGAGTATTTACAATTCAGGCAATGCAACGCTGAAGATAAACTCTGCGGTGTTCACCCAAGAGGGTTATTTTGTTAAAGAAGCTCTGCCGTTTGAGATTGAACAGGGCAAAAGCAAAACTTTGACCGTCTGTGCTTACAATCAAGGCGAAGGAAACTTCACCTGCCAAATGAATATATACTCTTCGGACGCACAAAATCCGATGAAACCCGTACAAATCAGCCTTTCACGCTACGAACCCAACCATATATCGCTTGCATTTGAGGACACACTGCTTGCAAGTGACGATATAAAAGGACAGATAGTGATAAACAACTATTCAACTCTGACTGCAATACAAACGGACATCGGTTTTCCGGCGTGGAACTACACTTTAGACCCGTCGGACTTTACTTTGACCTCACGCAGTGACAATCACACACTGAACGTTGTCGCTTTGAACGATTCAACCTACAGGTTGCTGGTTTTTTCCATGCAAAACAACGCAGTAAAAGACACTTCGGGTGCGTTGGTTGAGTTTTCGCTTTCGCCGAAAGACACTAACTTGAGCGGCAAGTATAAGATGACAATAAAAAACACTGTACTCGGCGACAAGAAAGGTGTAAACAAACTGACCGAAGGCAAAAGTACGTTCAACTTTGTGACCTTTGCCAAAAATTATGTCATAGATACGGTAAAGAAAACCATATGCGAGGGCGGAAAAACAGAATTTCACGGCAGCGAATATTCACAAAGCGGCGATTATTCCTATTTTGTCCACACCACATTGGCTGCTGATACGCTTTATGTTTTGTCGCTTACGGTCGGCAAGACCTACAATCAGACATTTTTTGACACGATTGTCTTAAGTGAAAAGGGAGAAGATTACAGTGACACCGTAGTTAAAAACAACCAAACCTATTTGGGTTGTGACAGTGTGACAACCGTCATCACCCGTTACGATTATGACAACACCGTAGACACGGTTTACAAGTACATAGCGGCGGAAAAATGCAACGGAGAATCATATCAATTGGGTGGAAAAACCTTTAAGGAAAGCGGAACGTATTACGACACGGTCAATGTCAACAAATACCGCGACAGTATTACGGTTTTATCCCTCACAATCAATCCTGTGTACAGTATAACCTTGCTTGACACAATCAAAGTAACGGACAAACTCGGCACGGACAAGGAAACGGTGATTATAGACACGCTGCAAACCGTAAAAGGATGCGACAGCATAATCACCAAAAAGACTTGGTGGGATTATGTTGACGAAAAACAAACAGTCAAACACGAATACAGTCAGTCCATATGCTCAAACGAAACGTATCAGTTCGGCGGAAAAATGCTTTTTGATGCCGGTCTTTACACCGACACGATAGAAATAAGCGAAGTCAAAGACAGTATAGTTTATCTGAATCTTACGGTTAACACGGCTTATGACACAACTGTCTTTGACACAATTAAGTTCAACGTCAAAGGAGAGGATTACAGCGACACCACCGTCACCGAAAACCAGACCTTTTTAGGCTGCGACAGCGTGGTAACCGTCATTAAATATTACGACTATGACAACAGCGTGGACACGGTTTATAAAAACATAGACGCAGATGTATGTCAGGGCGGAACGTATGTATTTGGCGGCAAAACTTTATCACAAAGCGGAACGTATTACGATACGGTTAACGTCAACAAATACCTTGACAGTATCACCGTTTTGACCTTTACCGTCAACCCCGTGTACAATACGTTGGTTTTTGACACAATTGTTTTAAGTGAAAAGGGCGAAGATTACAGCGACACCGTAGTTAACAACAACCAAACCTATTTAGGTTGCGACAGTGTGGTAACCCTCATCACTTATTACGATTATGACAACACCGTGGATACCGTCTACGGCTACACATCGGCAACGGCATGCAGCGGGGAAACGTACGATTTCAACGGAAAGACTCTCAAGGAAAGCGGAACGTATTACGACACTGTCAATGTCAACAAATACCTTGACAGCATCACGGTTTTGTCCCTTACAATCAACCCTGTGTATAATACATTTGTATACGACACCGTATTGATTGAACAAACGGGCGAAAACTATTCGGACACCGTGCTTTTGCAAACGCTTCAAAGCGTTGACGGTTGCGACAGTAGTGTAACAAAAATAACGTACTATCAATACCAAGACGGAAATGCTTTGATTCAGGTGCAGCAAGACAATACACTGTTACTCTACCCTAACCCTGCAAACGAAAAGATAACCCTGCAGATGACGCCTGTAAACCACAGCGTGCAGATTCAAATAACCGACAATTCAGGCAAAACCGTGAAAACCGTTGAACTCAAAGCTTTTGCAAGGCTATTGACAATAGATGTAAGCGACCTGAAGAACGGTGTATACTATTTACGCACGGAGGGAAAAACGCTTAAATGGATTAAACAATAAAAACGCTTAAGGTTTTACCATACCTGCCCGGCGTGCAAAGTCAAACAATTCCGACGGAATATGACAATATCCGTCGGGATTTTTGTCTAAATAGTTTTGATGGTATTCTTCGGCAGGATAAAAATTCTTCAGCGGCAGCACCTCAACTACTATTTTGTCTTCAAACTGTTTTTGCTTTTCGTGTATTATGCTTTCAGCCAACGACAAATCGTCTTCATTCAAAGAATATATGCCCGTACGGTAACGCACTCCGCAATCGCCGCCCTGACGGTTCAGACTTGTGGGGTCAACGGCATGGAAAAACATCTCAATAAGAAACTCCGTGCTTACCGTATGTTCGTCGTATGACACGCAAACCGTTTCGGCGTAGCCCGTAGTGTCGGTATAGACCTGTTCGTAGGTCGGATTAAGCGTTGAACCGTTGGCATAGCCCGTCTGCGTACTGATTACGCCCTTGATTTGTTTGAAATAATGCTGCGTACCCCAAAAACAACCGCCTGCAAAATATATTGTCTTCATTTTTAATCACGTTTTCAATTTGTTTAAATAACGCAATAGGCTTGGTTTTATTGCCGTTAACAATCTCAAAACCTTTCTTTCCCGCCGCCCTTTTTATTTTTATTTTTGCCCTACGGCATAAAATTTCTGCCCCTTGCGAAAGTAATGTGAAAAAAATCTGATTTTTTCGGTCAAAAAATATGGTTTTTTGAGTTAAAAAAATAGGTTTTTCCGGGATTGTTTTCGCAAAGGGCAATAACTAAAAGGCGTTATAACTTATTTAACCTATTTGCTGCATGCGGTAAAGATTGTAATAAATGCCGTGCAGAGCGTAAAGCTCCTTATGGGTTCCCTGTTCTTTGATTTCGCCTCTGTCCAAAACCACTATCTTGTCGGCGTTGACAACGGTACTCAACCTATGTGCAATGACAATGGTAGTACGGTCTTTGGATACGGTGTCCAACGCCTGCTGCACTTTGCGTTCGCTGTCGGTGTCCAACGCACTTGTAGCCTCGTCAAGTATAAGCACCGAAGCGTCTTTCAACACCGCTCTGGCTATGGACAGCCTTTGGCGTTGGCCGCCGCTGAGTTTGCTGCCTTTATCGCCTATATTGGTGTTGAATTTTTCGGGCATCATCTCTATGAATTCAGTAGCGTTGGCTATATCCGCTGCATGCTTTATCTGCTCAAAAGTATAGTCGCCGCCGAACGCTATATTGCCCTGAACACTGTCGTTAAACAGCACCGTTTCCTGCGTAACCACGGCTATATGGCGGCGTATCTCTTCGCCGTTTATATCATTGACCGATACATCATCAAACAATATATCGGAATTTTCGTCTTTCAGTTGGTAAAACTTCATTATCAAGTCCGCCATAGTGGTTTTGCCCGACCCCGAAGCACCGACAACGGCGGTGGTTTTGCCTTTTTCAAAGCACAGGTTGACATTTTTCAGCACTTGGTTGTCACCGTACGAAAAGTTAACGTCTTTAAAGGTTATGCCTTTGGTCAAAACAGGCATTGCTTTAGGGCAAAGCGGTTCCTGTATATCACGGTCGGAATAAACAATGTCGCATATACGGCTTAACGCACCCGCAGAACGCTTTATATTGTAATATGCCGTAGAAGCGTCTTTGGCGGGTTTGATGATAAGAATAAACAATACCAAGTAGACAACGAACATTGAGGGCGAAAGACTGTGCGTTTGCATTATCTCCGTTCCGCCTATCAACAAAATAATGCTTATAACTATGGACGAAACAAACTCGCTTTGCGGCGAAGAAAGGTCAACCCTGCGGTATACTTTGTTTCTCAAAGCGGTGAAACTCTGGTTAAACTCTCTGAAACGGCGGTTCATGTATTCTATTGCAGCCAACGACTTGATTATTCTCAATCCCGCAACCGTTTCTTCGGTAACGGAGATAAGCCGGGCGTTGTCCGACTGTAGTTTTTTTGACTGTCCGCGCAGTTTGCGTGAGAGCAAAGAAGTGAAAAACGCCACTATTGGGAACAAAATCAATGCACACAGAGTAAGTAAATAGTCAATATAGAAAAGCATCACAAGATACAACAGTACTATGACCACACTGTTGATTATGGTTTGGCAGGGTTTTAACAGTGTTTCTTCCGTTTCAGTCACGTCGGACGAAAACCGCGAAAGCAAATCCCCCTTTTTGTACCTGTTAACAAAGGATATATCCTGTCCTACGCACTTTTCCATCATGGCATTACGTACGTTGAACAGTATCTTGTTGCGTATGCGGCCTATCTGGTATTGACTCAAATAAGTAAACACGTCTTTGAGCAAATAGACAACTATAATTATTGCCGTGAAATAAAACAACGCTTTTTGTTTTCCGAACTTCAAAAAATATCCGTAGACGTTTTCCAACATCTTGTTCAGCTCCGAAGTTGACGAGGAGGCGTTGTCAATGGGAAAAAGTATCTGAAGGAAGTTGTTTAAAGAAAGCACCGAGCAAATGGAAAAAACACTCATAAGCACGACAAGCAAAAAATAGAGTGCATAGTGCATACGGTATTTGCCCGCAAACTGCTTTATGAATGTTTTTTCCTGTTTTGTCATAATTTATTCGTCCGCACTTTCGGGGTATATGCCCGTATAGTTGTGCGGAGTTATCTTAAGCATACGGTCTTTTATCTCTTGGCTTACGTTGAGTGTGTTTATAAAGTCTTTTATTGACTTTTCGGTGATGTGGGTATTGGTTCTGGTCAAAGCTTTCAACGTTTCGTAAGGTTTATCGTAGCCTATACTGCGTAAAACCGTCTGCAAAGCCTCGGCAACCACCGCCCAATTGTTTTCCAAATCCGCATGCAACTTGTCTTGGTTAAGAATAAGTTTGTTCAAACCTTTTTCCAACGACGCAAAAGCTATAAGCATATGTGCCAAAGGCACGCCTATGTTTCGCGTAACGGTGGAATCGGTCAAATCCCTCTGCATTCTGGAAACGGGTAACTTCATTGCCAAATGCGTAAGAAGTGCATTGGCTACGCCCAAGTTACCCTCTGCGTTTTCAAAATCAATAGGGTTTACCTTGTGAGGCATAGCCGACGAGCCTACTTCGCCCTCTTTGATTTTTTGTTTGAAGTATTCCATCGAAATATACATCCATATATCGCGGCAAAAGTCAATAAGAATGGTGTTTATTCTGCGTAGGTTGTCAAAATATGCCGCCATATTGTCGTAATTCTCTATTTGGGTGGTGTACAATTGGCGTTGCAATCCCAACGAATCTATGAATTCATCGCCGAATTTCAACCAATCAACGTCTTCAAAGGCTACATGGTGGGCATTGAAATTGCCTGTCGCTCCGCCGAATTTAGCATTCATAGGTATCAAAGCGAAATATGCCGCTTGTTGTTTCAGACGGTAAGAAAATACTTTCAGTTCCTTGCCCAGCATAGTGGGTGATGCGGGTTGTCCGTGCGTATGTGCAAGCATCGGAACGTCTTTCCACTGCGATGCTTTTGCGTCTATCAACTCCGTAATCTTATCCAACTCGCCGTAAAGCACCTGTTCGTTGAAATCTTTTATGCTTAACGGAACGGCAGTGTTGTTTATATCCTGCGAAGTCAACCCGAAATGGATGTATTCCTTGCAATCTGTAAGTTCGGGGAAGTCTTTGTCAATTTTTTCCTTGATAAAATACTCCACAGCCTTCACATCGTGGTTGGTAATCTTCTCCGTATCTTTTATCTTTTGTGCATCTTCAAGTGTAAAGTTAAGATATATTTCACGCAATTTGCCGTACACTTCGCTCTTTACTTTGTCCAACGGTTTTATTCCGCTCTTACAAAGGGCTATAAAGTACTCTATTTCCACTTTTATGCGGTAATTTATCAAAGCTTTTTCGGAAAAATAATTCTCCAAACGCTCCGTTTTGCTTCTGTAGCGTCCGTCTACGGGGGATATTGCACACAAACTGTCCATAATATTATCTTTTTGTTTAAAACATACTGTTCATTAATCTGTCACAATCAACTAATTTGTGCAGGTATTTGTCGGTTAAGGCTTTTTTTACTCCGTCCAAATGTTTTTGATGGTGTAAATCCGTTCCCACCAAGTCAATATAATCCTGTTTAATCAGCCAACGGGCGAAATTTCTCGTGGCTTTGTCGTAAAATCCCGTCAAAGAAAGAATGTTCAATTGGAACAAAACGTTGGAATCATGCAGATAGTCTATCATATCTTTCTGTTCCCGCAGATACAGATAACGCTCGGGGTGAGCCAAAATAAGACTGTAACCTGCACTTTGCAAATCAAACACGGTGTCTTTGATATTCATCGGCAACATATTGAAAGGGAATTCAATCAAAAGATACTTGTTTCTGCCGAAATGCTTCAACTCGCCGTTACGGAAATGCTCTTTGAAACCTTCATCTATTGTCTGCTCGGCACCTACTTCCAATTCCATTTCTATACCTGATTCCTGCAAGGCATAGACTACATCCCTCAAACGCGATTCAAACTCTGCGGTATCATTGTCAAACGAACCGAACCTTACATGCGGGGTTATTATCATTTTTTTGTAACCCAAATCCCGCATCTGCTTGATTAAATGCACGCTTTCCGCCATTGACGACGCTCCGTCGTCAATTCCGGGCAACATATGCGAGTGTATGTCCGTTTTGATGTATTGCAAGTCTACCGCTTTTTTCTTTTTAAAAAACCATCCCATTTCTTTACAGTGTCTAATTCTTTAAATTGTGAATTGTCTGCAACGGATTTTTGCTTTTAAACACGCTGCTGCCCGCCACCAATACATCTGCACCCGCTTGGTAAAGCTGTGCGGCATTGTCCGTATTGACACCTCCGTCTATTTGAATCAAGGTTTGCAATTGTTTTTGCTCAATCATCTGTTTTAGGGTGCGAATTTTACTGAACGTATTGTCAATGAATTTCTGTCCGCCGAAGCCCGGATTGACGCTCATCAGCAAAACCATGTCGCACAAAGGCAATATGTCTTCTGTAAGCAACACCGGAGTGTGGGGGTTGAGTGCAACGCAGGCTTTTTTACCCAATTGCTTTATGGTGCAAAGCGTTCTGTTCAGATGCGTGCAGGCTTCGTAATGCACTGTTATGATGTCGGCACCCAAGCGTGCGAATTCCTCCAAATATTTGTCGGCATCGGTAATCATCAAATGCACGTCCAACGGTTGCTTTGCGTGTGCCTTAACGGCTTTTATCAGCGGTTGGCCGAAAGAAATATTAGGAACGAAATGTCCGTCCATCACATCACAGTGAACATAATCGTTTTCACTGTTGTTCAACATCTCTATTTCGTCCTTAAGGCGTGCAAAATCGCAGGAAAGCAACGATGCAGCCACTTTTTTTTGTTGAATTTTCACTTTTTTATTCAAAAATTTTCTGCAAAGTTACGAAAAATAATTGAGATATATGCGATATGTTGCAACTTTTTTAATCGGGCAAGCCGACCCTCGGTTTTGGTGGCAAGAAGTGGCACAAAGTGGTGCTTCTGACATGCTTGTTTCGGATGGTAACATCCCCAACGAAAACAAGCATCCCGAACGGTTTATTAGTATGATTATTGCTGCAAAATCATACTCGCCAGTTAAGAACAGTCAAAAATCGAACTTTTCTGTGCCGATTATTTTTCCAGCCCATCCTATAGGACTAACTTAGCACTGCCGCATTCCTCTTTTGACCGACAAACACCCTCTGTTATCTGGTCAGCACATGTGGCAGTCATGGAGTGACAAATGTGTATAATATAAATAGGTAAAACAAAAAAGTAAGTTGAAAATGACACAACAGAACCCCGTCCAGAAGGACACCCAACTGCACAAGCAGGTTGCAGAACTCCAGAAGCGCGTTGACGTTCTGGAAGACATCCTTGATTCAAGCAAGGAAGTATTAACCGTCGAGGAAGCCGCCAAGTTCATGGGCATGGCTCGCAGTTCCCTTTACAAGATGACGTGCGAGCAGAGTATTCCTTTCTACCGACCCAATGGAAAGATGATCTACTTCGAGAAAGCAGACATTCTTTCATGGATTCGGAGGAACCGAGTCTATACCCAAGAAGAGATTGACGATGCTGCCCGTATTCACATGCAAACCCTTAGCAAGAAGCACTGATGAAGGAACAGGAACTATCCGCACTCAAAGAGAGTGCCGTTAACTCAGCCGCTAACTGGGCAAAGACAGGCTTGGGCTATTTCACCATGCGCGACAAGGTGAATGCCTACATCGACGCAATAGGAGCGAACAAGGCGATTGATGATGACCAAGAGGCTATCAGGTACGGACGCGAAGCCGCCGCACTCGCCATCAACATCGATGCCATCCATCTGCTAAACAAAGCGGAGGAGCAGAAGTTGAACGAAGCCCTTATCAGCATTGCCGATGACTTGCCAGAGACTCGCAGCAGGGGTTTCCACAGATGAGTAAACCAAGAATGAGAAATGAACTTAGTGGGTGTCCGCACCCGTAAACAATTAAAGACAACGTACCATGTACAAAGATGATTTATCTTATGGTCTGTTTCTATCAGACCGACAGTTGGATTTCCTGTTCAACTACCCACAGGGATTCGACCGCATGAAGTGCTTTGCTACCTTCTTGCAAATGTCAGTGAAGGAGCCGACGCACTATGAGAAAAAGGAGTATTCAGTTGACCTGACCCCAGGGCAGTTTGCCATTTCGGAAGTGGAACTTGCCCAGCTCTGGAAGTGCAATCGCAAGACTGCCTCCAAGATGGTTGACATGTTTCATGAGGTGGGACTTGTATCATCCGTGCCTAACTTCCGTACCACCGTCTTCACAGTCCATTGTATCGCCAGTTGGTATGTGGGTGGTCAGGAAATCCGCAATACGCATTACTCACGTAATCCCCAAGTAGAGCCACGCATCAAGGCAAACCACAAGAGCCAGAGTGCTGCCACTTGTAATGTCGGCAATGGAACCGCCACCGATGGAGCAATTGCCAATGGTGTTGTTGCCAACAGAACGGTAGCCGATGTCAACAATGGCAATTACGCCGATGAGAGCAATTCCTTATCCCTTTCTTCAACCGATAGCGATTTGGAGCAAACCGCACATCAATCAGATGGGCAAACCATCGAACAAAGGGATGAGTACACCTTTAAGCATTCCGACCCCGTTAGCCATGACAATTCAAATGATGGTAACGATAGGGAAAGGAAACCATTCAATGATGGTGTCGAGCCGACCACACCGAATGAAGAAAACCTTTTTTCGCTTGCGCTCAACAACACGTCCCCATCCATCACCTTGACAGATGCCGCCTATCTCTATGACAGGGCAGGGAACGAGCCAGAGAACGAGGCACAGCCGTCCTCTGAACCGCCTGGTGATACCCCTCCAGATGCTACCGCCATCGTCGCTGCCGAAACGACACCCGACGATGCCGGATAATTACCCAATGCTTTGGGACACCCCCGAAGGGAGCCTGGATTTTCGTACTCTCTAAACAAGAAGTGTCAATGTCCGACAATCCGCTTCGCTACTTGCCAGACCGTTTGACCTCTTGCAATACTCGCAGGCTCGCATTGGGTTGACCAAGCCCAGTTATAACCAACAGTTAAAACCATCTGACAATGGTACAGAACATAGAACGCAAAGGGCGCAATCCACGCATTACCGTGTGCTATACGCCCGACGAGAACGAGAAGATTGTAAGGATGGCTACAGCCTGTGGGCTGAAGAAGAGCCAGTATATCCATGACACATCCCTTGGGCAGGAGCCAAAGGTGATGATGAGCGACAAAGAGGCTGATGCCCTTATGTCGCTGAAAGCTGCCCGAGGTGAGCTTGTCCTGATAAAGAATGCCCTTCACGGCACTACCCAGGAACAACGTAAGAAATACTTCCGCAACGAGCAGTTTATGAAGCAGTGGATTGAGGGCGTGAACAGCCTTATCCGCCGCCTTGTAGAGATAGAAGGAATGTTTAGAAGATAATGGTATGATAGCAAAAGCCAAGCCCATATCGCATGGCTCAGCCATGACGAACTATGCCACCAAACATAACCGTGCCGACATCGTGCTGACACGCAATCTTGACGAGGGACTTACTCCTCTCGCCATGTGGGGAGCGATGGAAACCATCCACCAGAAGTATGAACCGAAATTCAGACGTAAACCCGTCACCAAGCCGACCCTTCGGATGGAGGTTTCCCCATCTCTTGAAGAGACAAAGGGTTGGACGCTCAATGACTGGTATCAATATGCGCAGCGGTTTCTTGAAGAGTTCAAGAAAGAAGTTCAGACCAAGGACGGCAAGAAGAAGGGAGTTGGCAAGTTCAATCTGGACAGAGCGCAGATTTTCGCCTGTCTTCACTTTGATGCGAAGTCCGGCATCCCGCACCTTCACATCCTCATCAACCGCATTGACCTTGACGGCAACCTCATGAATGACTCCTTCATCGGAGAAAGTGCAACCAAGGCTGCCCATGCCATCAATGTAGAACGTGGTTGGGAGTTGCCCGAGGACATTCACGAGGCTCACTTGAAGGAGATAACAGATGCCTGTTACGACATCCTCCGTGGAATGTCAAGATATGATTGGGACAGTTATAAGCACGGACTTGAAAGCCGAGGTTACAAAGTCCATGAGCAACGTGACAAAGAAGGAGTGCTGCATGGGTACACCGTACTTCGTGGCAGCTCCCGTTTCAAGTCATCCAAGTTGGGTAAAGGTCGAGACTTGACAGCATCCAAACTTGAAGCCGCATGGAAGAAACTTCGTCCAGTTGCTCCAACAGTTGTGAAACCCAGTACTACCTTGGGCAACTCCCAGACCGCTGCAAGAAAGCCTCTCACAGAACGCTATGCAGAGCGTCAGAACGCTGCCCAACCCAAGACGGAAGCACCATCTGTTTTCAGGAAGATATTGTCTGTTGATGGCAAGAATTATTCTATCGCAATGCCATTGGAAGCATACAAGGCTATGGAAGCAAACACCACCGCACCTGATGAATCTGTACCTGTTGAGAATGTATTGAACGTTGCTATGCTACTGTTCATGAACTACGTCGATGCAGCCACTACCGTTGCAGAATCCAGTGGTGGCGGTGGGGGTACTTCCTCTGACTGGGGCAAGGACAAGGACGAGGATGAGCGTGAATGGGCAAGACGTTGTGCCCAACATGCCAAGTGGCTATGCAAGCCCATCAAGAGAAGTAAAGGATATGGACGTTAAACACAAATCGATATGAAGAATAAATATGACAACCTTGTTGAGAATATCAACATGCAGGAAGAGATAGCCGAACAGAAAGACAATCTGGCAGAACAGTTAAGCCAAGTCACTACAGACGTGGAGACGATGAAAGGCATCGTCAATCAACTCGTACAAGCCAAAGATGACTTGCAGAAAATAGTTACCGCAGTGATTGCTGCCAGCAAATGTACTGACAATTCCGTGAATGCCATTGTTAAGGCTATTCTTGACAGTCGGAAGGTAGTCTTCACTAACAAACTGGATGATGAAACCATCACACAGTTACAGGCCAAGTATTCAGACTATTCAGAAAAGGAAGAAGGAATGCTCAATCAGCATCGCAAAAAGATTGGTGATGCGCTTGACCAGAACGAGAAAAGGTGCTATGAGATTATCAGCAAAGGCGATGGCGTCTATTTCGGAAGGAAGACATTCATACGACTATGCACCGTATTCTTCATCAGCTTCGGTATCATAATCGCGGAGATTGTCTTAGGGGTGTTAAAGTTGTTTGTGTTATAATAAGTTTATGTCGATGATTGAAGCATTCACAAGAATGTGGTTGTAAAGAAATTGGACATCAGAATAAGGAATAGAAGACATGACGTGGAAAAGTGAAACAACAAGAAATTTGAAATCTATTTCAGAGTTTCCGCCTGGCGCAATAATGTCAGGATAGAACTACTTGATTGAAACACACAATGATTTGTTCCTAATTGGCCGCCATGAAGAATGCCAAACACTTTTCCATTGTGAAACACAGGACTACCACTGCTTCCTGGTTTCAAGATAACTGAAGTTTTGCATTGATAGAAGTTCCCGGCTAATTCTTCTATTGTAGCATTACATTCAATCAACTTGTAACAATCCCTTGATTCATCAAGGAAGATGTTATCTGTGTTTGGGCTACCTTCAACAATGTGCTCATAACTAATACTGTCAAGAAGCATATCCGTTTGTGGCGTAGATGTGTCAAATTCAAGAGGGCTATTGAAGCCTTCTAAACGAAACACAGCAATGTCCGCACCGTCTTCTGCCTGTTTGTATTTGAACAGTATAGAATCATCCTTTTTCAGACGAACTTCTTTTCCATCTACCCATAGACGAAAGTCGTGTTCTTGAACAACGTGAGCTGCGGTGACAAATAGGTTTCCTACAAGTACGCCGCACCCGTCGTTCAAATCATCTACAGTTGGGAAAACATAATTTTTCATGTTTTATTGTTACTTAATGACAAATTGAAGAATAGCCATAAGTATAATCCCTGCAATCAGAATCCATCGGTTAATGTTTGTCGCTTTGGAAACAATATCTTTGGCTTCGTTTATTTTGTTTTCAATCTGCGATGTGGAAGTCTTTATAGAAGTACCTATTGCAGTAGTTGCATTTTTAATTGATTGACAAAGGCTTGTGAGCTGGGCAATATCATTAGCTATCGCATCGGTTCTTGTAGAAAGATTATCAAAGCCCGAGGTTACACTCTGGTTAAGACTTTCAAGCGAACTGATTATATTTTGCGTAGCAGTGTCAACTGAGGCAACTTTTGTCTTAATATCATCAAGTAGGACATCCTGTCCTTCCTGAGATTCTTTCAAATCTTTTGAGATTTGGATAGATGACTCTTTGATAGCCTTTATCTCACCAGTAGAATTCTTAATCTCTTCACGGAGTTTGTTCAATTCTTGGACACGCTCCGCAAGTTTGTTGTTCTGCTCAACAAACTTGGTGATTTCAGCATTCGTTTTATTGCTAAAGTCAGCAGTCGTATCTTCTACTGATTTCTTGAATGCCGAAACAATTTGTGTATTCGACGTAGTTAGCTGAGAAATCATGTTTTCGATTTCATGTGAAAGAGAACTCTCACGATTACCTAAGTCGGCATCCCGTCTTTTTAAGTGAGCACACAGCGTTTCGATTGATGATACATACTCAGCAACAACTTTTTGAAGTTCGCTGCTTGCTTTTACGGTGTCTTCGACCTGCTTTCTGGCAGAAGTCAGGTCACTCAGATTTTGTTCAAGCCTCTGTAGGGCGGTATTGATGTCGTATGGCATATTTTGATAAATTATTCGATATTTATATTATATCTTCAGAGTTATTGGCAAGGTATTTGTTTACAATCGTATCCAACTCTTTCCCGTGAATGTAAAGCATAAGGGCATCCTGCCCATCCTTTATTAAGGAGTTTACATCATAGTCAGGATGTGCTTTTGCTTTAAGGTAGGTGTTAAACTCATTTACAAAAGACCAAACGGATTGACCTGATTTCTCATACATTGAAATGAAGCCATCCACATAGCCGTTATAAGCATTTGCTTTAAGAGTTTCGTTTGTACCAGGCCCTTGAAAGGCGATACAATAAGCTAACAGCAACTGCAAGGCAGCGTTATCTGGATGCGCTCTGAGGTTCAGTAATGTTGCGCCATACAGGTGCTTAACATTGTCTATTTCGCTACCAGAACTGCTGTCAAGTGGGATGACCTCAATGTATTTCTTTACAATGTAGAAATCATCACGTCCCTCTTGATCGGTATCCTCTGTTAGTGAATAGTCACTTCCGTTTACTTGGTATCCAGTACGGGCGTATTTAGAGTTGAAATACAGATGTATGAACTCTTTAAGCCACTCGTCATTATTATCTTCTTGCCTGTGAGCATAGCCATCTTCACATGCGATACGCATATCTTCAATGGCACGATAACGTTTCTTTTCAAGGCTTGAATAAACAAACCCTGTGAGATAACCGAGACATTTATCCAAGTAGTTTCTTCCTCTTTGGCTATCTATTTCATCCACTTTCCTTTGAGCCTGCTCCAATGAATAATACTTGCGGAAGAAGTCAAGCATGTGCTGCTTAAATTCGTCATCGGTTTGTTTCTTCACTTTCAGCTCATAGGTTTGAGCGAGATAGTCAATGGTAACATCCTCTACAAGACCAATGCAGCACATACGATAAATGGCTTTATCGGTATCATCTTTGTCGCGTTTCATGCAGAAGGCCTTTTTCAGCCCTTTGTAAAGATTCTCGGCAGCGTGATATTGTAACCATCTCAAATCGCCAGAGCATTTTGAAATTCTTTCAAGAAGCTCATCAAAATCATTGATTTTACTTAGATTCAGCCTGCCATAATGATTTTCATCAATGTCATTCCAACCCTGGTTTTGTGCTATCTTGGTTATTTGACGCTTAATCTCACGCTCAAACTCCTCAGGGTCTTGTTTGATTTGATTCTCCCAAGTGACGGTAACATACACATAACCGTTAGAGTCGGCGTGCTCCATCGCTTGGTATATACCTTCTGTGATGTTATTCTCACCATCCAAAGGCTGCAATAATCCAGCAGCAGAATGGTCAGAATATGTCTGTAAAATATTTACAAGGCAGTTAGAGATATATTCACATGTGGCCCTGTCGAAATTGATGTAATTGTAAGTGGCTCGAAGATTTTCTAAAAAGATATAGCCATATTGGTCTTGGTTTTCTTCCTCAGAGAAAATTTTGACGGCGTTTCTTCTGGTATCCACTTTCAGGCACACATCAGTATTTCCAGTTACTTCCCTCAGTCTTCCTTGAACTTCGGTAATGTAACTTGGGCTGACATTCATAATGCGGTCAGTCAATTCTGATAGAATAACCTTTTCCTTATACAACCCTTTGAAAGATTTGTTGTGGAAATAGAGAACAATGTTCTTATCTACATTTTCCAAAAAGCCGTGATTATGAATGATATTCAGCAGCGATGTTATCTGTTCCTCTGTCGCATTGTTTGCTCTACACAATTCAGGGAAATCCTCCAAAAGAACAAATCGGTGAATATAGTGGTGAAGCCATTGTGGGTCATTCTCTTGCCCCATATAATACCGAATGTCATTAACTTTATCGGCAGTAAGATGGATATATTGTGAGTTGTCGAACAATATATAAGAGATGGCGTGTTTTCGGTCTCGACCGCCACGACCAGCTTCTTGTACAAAGCTTTCTATGGAAGATGGATGATTGAAGTTGATGGTATATCTGACATTCGGTTTGTCTATACCCATGCCAAATGCTTTAGTGGCCACCATCAAGTTCTGCTCGTTTTCATTAAAACGTTTCATGTCACCCGATGGGCGATCACCACCAACAAATGTGCCGACATTCAACTGGCCAACATTCTCAATCAAATGATTTGAGATGCCAGGTCTCGTATTCCATACGTTTGTTAGAACGCCAAATGTTCCCCTGGCATGAGGACAAAAGAGAATACCCGCATTTTGATATTTATATTCGCTGTCAGGTGAATAGAAATCCTCAGCATTGAAGTGCTCTATATAGCAAGGAGCTTCAGCGTCGTTTACGGCTTCAATATCAGAAGGGATAGTTGCAAACATATCAACCAACGTTCTTTTCTTCGTTTCAGCCACAACATCTTTCAAATCCCAATCGCTTTCGCACCTTAACTTATATTGCTCCAGAGGGTCTTTTAATTCGTCAAACGATGGGTTGACTTTGTAAATGCGGTATGATAATTCTGGGCGAGTATCGTTTTCGGGGCGAACGATGGTTTCGCTATCAATAGAAAGATTTCCGCCTAAAGTCAGCTCCCTTTCCACATCAGCAAGAACGTCAAATGATGCCGTTGCTGTGAGACCCATTACAGACAAGGGACGCTTAGATTTCGTCTTCATGTAGTTAATCATATTGCGTCCAAGATGCAGATATGACGTTCGGAAATCGTGTCCCCACTCAGATACGCAATGCACTTCATCGATGACACCATAAGAGAAATATACATGGTTTTTCTCTGTCATTGTAATTAGGCTATCGCGGAAGTTTTCCATCATAAACCTTTCTGGCGAAAGGAGCATGAAGAGAGATGCCCCCTGCTGGAGCAATGCCAATTTCTTCCTCTTTTCATCGGTGGCGAGTCCACTATGCACTGCTTCACAAGAGTCTATGCGAATATCTCGCAGTCCTCTCACTTGGTCAACCATGAGAGAAACAAGAGGATCGACAATGATTGAGACTCCTGGTTGTAGGATGCAAGACAATTGGTATGTCAGAGACTTACCTCCACCAGTAGGAAGCAAACCTATCGTGGTTTTGTCAGCCAAAGAATGGCTTAGGATAGGCAACTGCCCTGGACGGAAGGATGCTTTCCTGAAAATCTCCTGTAAGAAGTATGTGAGCAAATCTTCTCGTTCCTTGATATTAACATAGTTTCCAGTACTATCCTTTTTTACAAATGCCGGATAAACAATGTTCTCAGCAGCACAAACCCTCCGTTCCCGTTTCTTGTAGTGTGAGGTGCGTATGATATAGAATACATCCGCATCGACACTTAGCGGTAAAGCATCAATGTTGTCACGCAGTAACATTGAAACATCGAGACAGATGTCAAAATGCGATTGTGGCATTTCGGTAGTTGGCTTGTACCCCAAATGTAGCGGAGAAGATTTGAACTCGTCCGTAGAGACAATCGTCAAGTTTATTTTGGGTAGATGGTCGGACGAGCCAGCCAACTGACAAATATGTGAATACTTGTCAGTTAAATCCTGTATTGCTAAGGCGGCGCAGGGTACGTCTCTTTCAACCACAGCGATGTTCCATTCTTCAGAAGATACATTCAGGGCACCAGACACCATGGCCTCTATTAACATACGCTCAATTCGAGCGACAGCCAAAGGCGCGAGAACAGCTTGTAACGTATTGTTCCATGAACCTGTTAGCGGTTTGGCGTGGTTGTTTTTAATGATAGAGAGAAATCTGTTAGAGGATGCCTCTGTTTGCCAGCTATCCAAGAAATTATTATTCTGAAGCTGTGTTATTCTATAAGTATCCCATCCACCTTGTGAAGCCATTCTGTCGCGGCGTTCGTCTCGAAGACGCTGGAAGATGTTAGAATGGTAAGGTTGTCCATCCATTTCCAGAATAAAGCCTGTTTTCGTATCGCCATAAGGGATTTCAAAAGCGAAGTCCACTCGTTGGTCTTTGCTAAACTTCCTGTCTGGAATGGTGACGATAGAAGAAAGCAAGCGTTGTGGTTCCAACAATTGAATGAGGTATTCACATTCAGACCCATTAAGGAAATTCTCAACAAATGATTTTTCAAAGGAACTTCCTAACATATCACCGTTGTATGAATCCACGTTAAAGCGAGGGTCAATCACATGCAACGCTTCATGAATTTCCTTTGCTTTGACAGTATGGGTAGAGTGGTAATCAATTACAGCTCCTTCCTCGGGCTTTTGAGATAAGTGGTAAATGTCAGAGAAAATATTTTCAAGAAGGATAGGTGCTTTCGTCGGCAATCCTCTTGATATGATATTCGCAAGGACGGCCAGCTTTGAATCACATTCAGCGTTATCATCAAGCGGAATGTTGGATTTAACATCGAAAGCGGACAGCGCATTATATAGGCTTTCCGCTTCATTCTCTATAGCCGTTCCCTTGTATTCTTCTGCAATAGCATCCAGGATATACCCTGCAAAGAATTGTGCTTTCTTGTGTGATTCTTCAATGCGTTTCCTGATGTCCTGAACAGACTCAATGCGGTGGAAGTCTTTAGCGAACACCCGTAATGAAATAGTCCATTCATTCAGCCATTCGCCTCTCTCCCTGTTGTCAGTGGCGAACATCGTGTCAGGGTCGGTTGCAGCAATAAAATCATCAACACGTCTGTTATTGCTATAATAAGGGCCAACACAAACAAAGTAGTTTTCTCCTCCAAAGACCTGCTGGAAAAGCTGGATAAAATGAGCCAGGTCAAAGGCATCAACATCCAGAATGTTGCTAAAAAGGTGAAGTTTCCTTGCATTAGATTTTGGGAAATCATCAGCAACTAAGGAGTCGAAATCTTTTACTATCTGATTAACAGAAGATATGCCATAGCACTGTATGACATTCTTTGCTCTTTGAACAGCGGCAGAAGAGGGGTCAATAAGACAAAAAGATTTTATATTAGATGCGTTTATCCTTTTGGCACGGATGAAATCCAGTAAGCATATTGAAGCCGTACCCTGTCCACACCCCCAATCGTATATCTCCAAGTCAGAAGCAAAAAGGTTTTCCGCATTAGGCACACAGTTAAAGGCCGTATCAAGTTTAGCCTTGTGCATTTTGCCAAAGCTGTGAAGATACATATTTAGATGGTCATCATCGTCCAAGATGTCAGTGCCTCGTTTCAAGTCCTTGTATAATCTATCCCTCTCCATCGGGTCGGAAGGGAGCAGAGATAGTGCGGTGTTTCGCATGCCTTGAAACGATATATCGCCTCTTTGTCTAAATGCTTGTATGAAGGGCATATTTATTTTCCAGTGATTGTGTCTGAGAATTTATTTTGTTGGTGGCGTTTCCAATTTTCTATTGCCATTTGCTTTGTTGTATTGGCGTAACAGTATTCGCAAAGATGTGGGCAAGTGTTGTACTCACCGATGTCCTTTGAGGCCATGCACTCACAGAATTGCCGTTGTCCTGGGTCTTTCTTGTGGGTGCTAATAAAATAACGGTTATTTGGCAGGAGTATTGCACCTTTGGGCAACTCTAATTCTCCAAACAATGTAGGGGCAGGAACTTCCTCAATTTTTACCTTCATGAAGTCCATCAATTCTTTGTCATCCCATGCAAGGCGAGTTATAAGGTCGCCATCAATGCAGCGATTATGAAGAATACCGTACTTGGCTATGTCAATCTTCTCACCACATGTGGCCAGTTGGAAATTCCAGCCACGTTCACGGTTCATGGCAGAAAGCTTTTCCGCGAGCTCCTCCATTTGCTCCGTTTCCCATTCGTGATATGGAATACCGCTAACTTCAAGATTATGCTTTACCTTCTTGTACATCGCTATATCCGCATAGCTAAATACCAGTTTCTCGGTATAATCCTTCAGTTGGTCTCCAATGTTTTGAACTTTTTCTAATAGGCCATCAACTGTTATGTCATCCGTCAGAATCATGGGGTCAAACCGCCAGATAACTGCGCTCCTGCCCAATTGTTCAACAAGCAACTTGAATGTTTCAATACGATTTGCAAGAGAAGGAACTTTTTCCAAATTCTCCTGTTCATAATCATTCAAGGTGTACTGAACGTAACACTTGATATTACGTTCCTTTAAAATGAATAGGTATGGTAACAAGGGGCGTGGATTCTTTGACCAGAAAACGATAAATCGAGTTTGGTCATAGGAAACATACGATTTGACACCATTAAAAGGATTTGTCCATGCAGAATATCCTTTCTCTAAGCGGTCAAAGAACCAGTCGGCATAGAAGGCGGGAATATCCGTGCTTCTGCTTGCCGACACAATGACGGGAGCCTGTGCTTTCACAGGCTTCCCATCAATCATTATTTCAGTATGTTCCCAAGATGCCATATTACTATTCCTTAAAGACTATGAGATAATAGAAATCATCTTCGTTGGGTAGGTTGTTTATAATAAAAGATACCAGTTTTCCACCTTGACGAGTTATCTGGAATAAAGAGACGTATTCCTTTCCACTTGTCATTGCCGCAAACGAATTACCTACCTCAGCTGATGCAAATTCATTCCCTTGTGGGTCAGAATTATAAGAGAATGATGGATTAAAAGATGGGTTGGTTTGGAGAATTCCTTTCTGTTTTAATTCAGCGATATTGCTAATGTCAAAGGTTGTAACTCCATCAGACTCTTTTCTTACAATATAGGCTTCAGCAGAAGGAGAAATCTTAATCTCCTGTGCTTGGCCATTATAGGGCTGTTTAACAACTTGTATCGAGGAAAACTTCAAATTGAAGGTAAATCCTTGTGCAACAGCACTAATAGAAACATTGTTGTTAAATGGCCTGTTGTTAGCAACTTTGGGGGTGATATTCTCTTGCGCGGATTTCATATATTCAAGACGGATATTTCTATCATACATATGGAGGACACACTTCTCCACTTGTCCGTTCTTGAAATATACGATAAAGCCATAGTCGCTGTAATCTACCTCCTGCCATCCGAAGGGAGATTGCGCCTCGATGGGGAAACCACGAAGCTCAACAGAAGTATCTGTCTTGCGTACAACCTTCATGGGTTTGTCGGACATATTCGGTTTGCCAAGGTCATCATTGTAAATCTTGACAATATACCCGATACCAGGCTGCAATCTATATCCAGGACACCCATTGGTGTTTTTGACAACGGAAACGGTACGCAAACATTCTTGTAATCCTTGTACTGGAGTGCCATTTTCATAACGCTGATGGCAGTTCGATTTGAAAGTGAACGGCTGAAGGGATTCTGCTTGTTCCCGTTCTGCTTTCAGGCGTGCTTGACGCTCCTGTTCCTTACGGCGGTTTTCTTCAAGCCGACGCTCTCTTTCACGCGCAATGCGTTCTTGCTCTAATGTCTGGCGACGTGCTTCTTCTTCCTGACGAAGCCGTTCTTGCTCTTTTTTCTTCGAGCCAAATAAAAAGTCAAATAGTCCCATATTATTATTAATTTATTAAAATCTTATACCACAATCGTATTCAACCAAAGCCTTCTGTTCGATTACATGGAACGAAGCCTTGCCGTTGTCAATGGCTATTTCAACGGTTTCTTGTATCAGCCCACCGAAGTTCGTAAAGTAGCAGCATGACACGTAAAACTTACCATCAGCTGCAACAACATCAGGAGATACGAAATGTTCCTTTATCGCTTTTCTCAAATCTTGTTTGTCTCCATTATGGTGGTATTCAATGAAATCTGTGAATTCTGGAAAGAATAGATAGTAGCGTCTATTATAGAGGGCGTGCCAGAACATCGGCAGCACATGCCAGAGGTTGTAAAGCAGATATGCGTTCCATGCTCCTTCCACAGAGTTTTCTACTTTTATATAATCCCAAATACTATAGTCATAGGTACCTTCGGGAGTTTCCACAAACAGTTTGCTTTCATCGCCCATGCCTTGCTGCTGGCATTCCTCAACAAGAAGACTGGCACCTTTGGGTAATGATAGCTTATGCAGGATTTTCATAATCATGGGATAATTTTCCTCCTTCTGCATGTGGGCGTAGAAATTCGTAGAGTACGATGACCTTGCAGAAGCTAAGAATGATTTGAATTCTGATGATGCTTCCTGCGCGGGGGGTGCTTTCGCTTGCTGTATTGCAGACAAAGCTTTTGCACGATATTCGTGTTCTTCACGTTCTTTACTATCCCTATCTTCTGCCGCCTTGCGAGATTTCTTATTGCTTTTCGTTTGGGAATAAAGCATAAATGGGAAAAAGAGAACGACAATAGGAGCGAACAAGATAATGAGGAAGAGAACGAATTTCTCCGTACCATCTGCTTCGCTCCAGTTGAATGTACTTTCTTTACGCTTGAAAAGATAAGTGGCTAATAGAATAAGCCATGCTACTGCGTATATGATAGCAATTATAGTCATAATAAATTTCCTTTAGAATTGCATTAAATAATCTGCTCTGTCAATAGAATGACGGATAAGAGCGGTATTCTTCATTTATCTATTTTCTTTAACAAAGAACCCCCAAGCAGTGTCTCGACAGGCGACCAAACCTTTATGCAACACTGCAAGGGAGTTCTATATATCTTTTGCCTATGGGTTATTTGGGTCATTTGTCAAAGTGTGTACATGCTTGTTCAGCTATGCGCACATTGCATGGGCGCAAAGTTACTAAAAATAATCCAAATAGAGGGTCTTCTTTGTATTAAATAAGGTGAAGAAGGCGATTTTTACCTCATTTTTATGTCAAAACGTCACCTTCACCTTTCTTTTCACTATTTTCTTGAACCAATTCGTATCAAAGATTACCTGTCAGATAACAGATAAACATTGGTACGATTGGCAAGAGATATTTTCAGCAAAACTCTTTCTTTACTCGTTGGATGGTGCTGATACCTTTCCCCGTCAACTTTGCCACATCCCTGATGGCATACCCCTTCTTCAAAAGGGAAATAGCATCCCTGTATTCTTCTTTCTTTTGGTCGGCAGATTTCGTAGAACCTGGCTTCCGACCCAGTTTGCCGCCCTTGGCTATATACTGCTTTCTGCCTGACTGCAAGCGGAAGGTTATATTCTCTCGCTCCAACTGCGCACAAGTGGAGAGCGTTGCCAACATGACAGGGGCAAAAAGTGACGGCTTCCCATCATCCCCAAGCAAGTTGAATTGTTCCTTCTGGATATAGAGGTTGATGCCACAGTCAAGCAGTTCCTTGACAGAGGCAAGCACCTCAAACGCATTACGACCCATCCTTGACAGCTCGCTGACAAGAAGGGTGGAAATGCAGTGTTCCTTGCAATAATCGATGGCTTCGCATAACACAGGACGCTCTTCATTCTTCTTTGCGCCTGAGATATGCTCCTCAAATACCTTTCGGACATCCATCTGCTTATACAAAGCATAGTCCGATAAGTCCTTGACCTGTCGTTCTGTGCTTTGCCGTTCCCCAGAACTGGAAACGCGAGCGTATATTACTGCTGTCATGCCACCCATTTTAATCAAAGATATTGTTGAACACCGAAAATGCCTGTATTCAGATAACTCCACAGATTTATTTGAACACAAACATTTTTTGAACACAAGGACTATCCAAAGATTCCTGTCATCAGGTTTACGGCATCCACTTTCTTGTCCATCACCACGTCAGCATATATCTCAGTTGTGTGGATGGTGGTTCGTCCGTGTGGTAAATAAACGATTGTTACTTCTGGTCGA
>JAGBJI010000006.1 GCA_017934545.1 Bacteroidales bacterium | reverse complement strand
CCACATGAGGAACATTTATATCGTTGAACACCTTTTACAAGTCCATATTTTTGAACTTTTTTACTCCCACAATATATGCAATTTTTTCATTCATAAACTTTCAACACCATAACACTCCTTTTTATTAGATTCTTACAAAGAAAGTTTGTCCATTAAGCCGATGTTTCATTTTACTTTCTGAAAAAAAACGACGAGAAGTAAAAATACGGAATTTTATCTACGAAAGAAAAAAAAATTAAAACCGTACATTATTTGATAAAGCACGGTTTTAATTCAGTTGTATTTAATTAATAATCCTTTATTACTTACTTCAATGTTAAAAAATGCTGCAAACGTTGTTATGAAACAAATATTTACATCATCGCTTTTACAACAAAATATCACGGCGATAGTTAAAAATGTAAGGATTTCGCTTAACGGGACTGCGAACCACAGTCCCGCAGCACCGAAAACTATCGGCAACACGATAAAGCACGGTATGACGAAAATAAATCCACGAAGGGACATATAAAAAATAGAACGTTTGAAATTTTCTACGCTTTGGAAGTAACCGATTGCAGTAATGTTTAGCGTCATAAACAAAAACGATACGGCAAAGTACGGAAAGCCCGCCGTGGCAAGAGTATAGGCTTTATCCGTTTGCGAAAGGAATAATCCGATTACAGTTTTTGAAAAGACAATACAAATAAAACTTACAATCAAACCGCTTGTCAGTGCAGTCAAAAGCGATAATTTTGCCGCTTTTCTCACTCTTTGCGTCTGTGAAACGGCATAGTTGAAACTTATTATCGGTTGCGCACTTTGTCCGATGTCATTTGCTATCATAAAAGCGAGGGGCATACAGTAGCAAGCGACGGAAAAAGCCGCCACACCCTCTTCGTGCAGATATTTTATGAACACTAAATTGCCCGTAATCATAATGCACGATATTGCAACCTCGCTTATCATTGACGAAAGGCCTAACCGCACCATGTAACCTATATTCCGTGCCGTCAGTTTCAGAGCCGTAGCGGAGAATTTGGGTCTGTAAAAACTTAAAGTCTTATGAAATCCTGCCATATAGACGCATACCATTACAAAACCGACCACTTGTGCTATTGCGGTGGCAAGTGCAGCCCCTTTTATTCCCATCCGGCACGGGAAAACGAAGACATAATCCAGCACAATATTGATTACGGCCGGCACAGCCTCACATAGCATGGAATAAGTAGGCGAACCGTCAACACGGATTACGAACATACCGATAGTAAGTGCGACAAGGAAAGGCAAAGACGGCACAATCAAATAAAGATAATCCAACACTAACGGCATCAATCTATCACTGCATCCTAATAAACGGGCAAATGACTGCGGTGTAATCAAAACTACCAAAGACACAATCAACATCAAAAGGAACGAAGTAGTAAAAGCCTGCGTCATATTGATGTTTGCCGCCTTGGTTTTGCCCTTTGACAAGTGAATAGATGACACAACACTGACGCCGCTTCCGAACATAAGCCCAAGACCTGTGGTTATCATAAAGAAAGGTGCGGCAATATTGACCGCAGCCAACGCATCAGCTCCCGCACCTTTGCCTACAAAGATACCGTCCGCCACGCTGATAGTGGAAGATAAGAACATACCGAGCAGAGTCGGAATAAAAATCTTGGAAAACAAGACCGAAATTTTTTCGTTTTTGAAATCAATACTGTCCCTTTGCATACTCTTTTCGTAAATTGCTTGTTGTTAAAACTGTTTTGTTACCTTAATTTTGTTAAAAACCATATAAAAATTTGAGTTTGCAAAAGTACGCCGACAAATCTAAACAAACATTTTCATTTTGCACACAATATCGGTACTTCTGCACGCAAAAGAAAACTGTAAAAATTGAAAAAACGTGCAAAAAGTGCAAAATAAAAATTGAATTTTCGTGCAAAAATTCGCTAAAACATTTTGAAATATTGTGCAATTGTAGTAATTTTGCACTCAAATTCAACAAGATAACAACAATGATAGTTTTTAAGAGGAAATTATACGATAAAATGTTGTCGTGGAAGCAAGAAAACGGCACAAGTGCATTACTGATTAAAGGAGCAAGAAGAACGGGGAAATCAACATTAGCAGAGAATTTTGCACAGCAAGAATACAAGTCATACATTCTTGTTGATTTCTCCACAGTTCCGCCTGAGGTCAACGAATTGTTTAATCATATTTACGATTTAGATTACTTCTTTTTACGCTTACAAGTAATCTACGGCGTAACATTATATGAAAGAAATTCCGTTATCATATTTGACGAAGTGCAGATGCAACCTTTAGCACGTCAAGCCATAAAACATTTGGTCAAAGACGGAAGATACGACTATATAGAAACAGGTTCGTTGTTGTCAATCAAGAAAAATGTAAAAGATATTGTGATTCCGAGCGAAGAAACCCGCATAACGCTTTACCCGATGGATTACGAAGAGTTTTGCTGGGCGATGGAC
This sequence comes from Bacteroidales bacterium, assembly GCA_017934545.1. Lineage (GTDB taxonomy): Bacteria > Bacteroidota > Bacteroidia > Bacteroidales > P3 > Scybalousia_A. The sequence continues at coordinate 107,460 of JAGBJI010000006.1, read as the reverse complement.
GACAAAACAAGCGTGGATTTAATACGGCAGATGTTCAACCAAAAGAAACCTTTAGGCGACAGTACGAACCGAATGTTAATGCGCAAATTCAGATTGTATATGTTGGTGGGAGGAATGCCGCAAGCCGTCAATGAATACATAACAAAGAACAATTTTGAATCAGTAGACAGAATAAAACGAAATATTTTGGAGTTGTACGAAGAAGATTTCAGAAAAATAGACCCTCTTGGCAGAGCATCGTTATTATTTTCCGCTATCCCGTCACAACTAAACAAAAATGATGCACGCTACAAGGTTTCTTCCGTATTGGAGAACAGCAGGCCCTCACGCCTTAACGAAGTAATAGCAGATATGCAGGATTCAATGACTGTTAATTTTGCTTACCACGCTGATAATCCTATGGTCGGTATGTCAATGCACAAGGATATAAACCGATACAAAATGTTTCTTTGTGATACAGGTCTGTTCGTTACATTGGCATTTAAAGACAAAGATTTCACTGAAAACACCATCTATAACAAACTTTTGAGTGACAAATTGAGTGTTGATTTGGGCTATGTCTATGAAAATATGATTGCCCAGATGTTATGCGCAAGCGGACATGGACTTTATTATTACACATTTCCGAAAGAAAACAGCACACACAATTATGAAGTTGATTTCTTGCTGACAAAAAACAATAAAATATGTCCTATTGAAGTCAAATCCTCAGGTTATAAAACCCATAAGTCATTAGACGCTTTCAGTAACAAATTTTCGGAGCGTGTTTCCGAGAAATACGTTATCTCTCCGAAGGATTTACACAAAGAAAACGACGTCTTATATATTCCTGTTTATATGACAATGTTTTTATAAATGAAATTATGCTTACAACTTGTTATTTACAAGATGTCAAACAGAAAGGTGTAAGATTAATTTCTTACACCTTTTGCTTTAAGTCATTACTTAATTAAGACAGACCTATTATTGCAGCAATAGTACCTGCTATTGCAACAATCAAAATCAATCCTAACAAAGAAATAACTAAACCTGCGATGGCTAAACCTCTTGGTTTTTTGAATACTCCTACAAATGAGAATATCAATCCCAATATCCAAAGTATCCAATCAAAAACAGGAATCCAAAACAAGAACAAACAAATCAATGCAAGAACAAATCCCGCCGTTCCCAAACCGTTTGATTTCTGTTCTGTCTGATTAACCACTACTGTTGTCTGACCTCCTTGCATTGTTGCAGGTTGTTGATTTAATTGATTAGTATTTTCCATACTTTTTATTAATTATTAAATACTTTCCCCGCAGTCTTAAGGAAATATTATTACATAAATCAAGCGTGAAACTGCTTGCTCACATCGTAAGTGGAGGTCCTGAGAATTACCTATTAGCCTAACATGAACAACGTTTCACGCAAATATACGTGACAACATTAACATGCTTTGTCGGCTAATCGGTTTTTGGAATGCAAAAAGAAATTTCTCAGGTTCCCACTTACATTCTAAGCACACGCTTCTACAAAGCGGCAAAACAATCTGTCGTTTTGCAACTGCAAAAGTACAAATAAAATTTGAATAATGAGGAATTTCCGGTTTGATTTATCACATCTCTGTAATTTTATCCGTACCTTTGCAGGCTGTATGGGGCAAAGATTTTACCGATAACGTATAAAAGGATTGCAAGTGCGGAGGATTTTAATTCTTTGCGGGATTTGTATGAAAATTATTGGCTTATAGTTTTTTCAGTGCATAAATCCGTAACGCTGAAAATAGGTTTTGACGTCTTTAAATTGCAAGAAAACAGCGTGGCTTTCTTTCCAAGGATTTGTTTTGCAAATTTGTCAGCATTGAGGACGCAAGTGAAATTTTTGTTATCGCAATTGACGAAGATTTTTTCTGCAAAGCCAACTACGGATTGCCGTCGGAATTTTACGATATAGTTAATAAACAACCTATTATCACACTTGACAAAGGTGAAATATGCATTTACAGCGACTTTATTGCCGATTACGAGGATATTATCGCAAAGAACTACATTTATACGCTGAAATTATTGGCCAACTTGTTGAATAACTTAACTCTTGTATCGTTTGAGTTTTGGCAAAAGCAACCTAAAAACAGTAAAATCACAACAAACAACAACGAATTGACGCAATTGTGCCGTGATTTCTATAATCTCGTTGCCAAAGAGTGCAAACACCATCACGGAGTGGAATATTACGCCGAAAAGTTGGGAGTCAGCCGCAACTATTTGACAAAAACGGTCAGCAAGATAACAAAACAAACTCCCAAAGAGGCCATTCACCGTCAGTTAGTCAATGAAACCAAAAACCTTTTATTAAACAGCGACCTCACAATCAAAGAAATAGCCGACAGATTGGGATTTGGCGACGCTTCGTACTTATGCCGCTTTTTCAAAAACAAAACAGGCAAAAACCTTACCTCGTTCAGAAACCAAAGAATTTATTAACTACCGTTTTAAACCTCAACAACATAAACCGTAAATCACCACTTTACGCCTATAGTTTTGTTTTTTGTTGTTTCTTTTTCATTTTTTACTGCCGCCAGTTTTACTATTTACTATTACCCTATTATGTTGTACTACCACCCTAACGCATTTAAATTCTGCCGTTTCGCATTTTGTCGTTGCCGTTTCGCATTTAATTTCCGCCCTTTCTGAAAATAAGAGTAAAAAAATCACATTTTTTGCATCAAAAAACCTATTTTTTTGAGGTAAAAAACCTATTTTTTTCAAACTCTTTTCTGAAAGGGCAAAATTGAAATGCCGTTAGGCTGCGGTAAAACATTTTTAGGCGGTTATAAAACGTTTTCTGTCGGCGGAAAAGCGTAAAAATAACTTTTTTATTCGTCGGTTTCGTTATCCGACATCTGCATTTGCCACAGTTTGTTGTAGAGTTTATTGTTTTTAATCAACTCTTGGTGCGTTCCTTGTTCGGTTATACGCCCGTCATCAAGCACTGCAATGTTGTCAGCGGCGACAATAGTATTCAGTCTGTGGGCAATAACAATTACAGTCTTGTCTTTAATCAGGTTGTTTATGGCTTGCTGAACCCAAAATTCGTTTTCCGCATCCAAAGAGGCCGTTGCCTCGTCCAAAAGTATGATTTTGGCATCTTTAAGCATGGCACGGGCGATGGAAATACGCTGTTTCTCGCCTCCGGATAAGGTTTGGCCGCCCTCGCCTACCATTGTGTCATAACCGTTAGGCAAATTCATAATGAAATTGTGGCACTGTGCTTTTTTGCAGACCGATATTAACTCCTCATCGTCAGCATCGGGTTTGGCAAACAAAAGATTGTTCCTCACAGTGTCTTTAAACAAATACACGTCTTGAAATACCATCGAAATATTACGCATAAACGCCTCGGGGTTAAGCGTTTTGAGATTTTTGCCTTGATACAGCACCGCTCCGTTGTTGCAATCGTAAAACCTGGCAATTAGTTTCATCACCGTACTTTTGCCGCTGCCCGATTTACCTACTAATGCCGTCAAAGTGTTTTCGGTAAATTTTAAATTAATGCGGCTCAACACCTCCTTGTCATTATAAGAAAACGAAACGTCTTTAAATTCTATCAAATTGCGGTGCGGATTCTTTGTTTTTTCTTCAGTGTTTAATGAATTTTCCTGCGGTAATTCTTCCGTGCCTTCTTGTTCCTTTGCGTCCATAAGCGACAATATCCGCCCGCCTGCAATAGAAAAATAACGGAACTCCGCAAAATTTGTCAGTGCTTTGGTCAACGGGTCAAACACTCTGGCACCTATCACCAAAAACATCACAAAATTCATTACGCTAAGGTCACTTTGCGAGATTAAATACACACCCAAAAGTATCATAAACGTAAGTCCCGCACGCACGACGGCTATTGACAACAGTATAAACGGACCTAACAGTGCTTCTTGCTTAATTGACGAAGTTTTTAAGGCAAGATACGCACTTTTGAGGCGTGAAAATTTCTCTCCCTCCATATTATACGCCTTTATGATGCGAAGCCCTTGCAGATATTCTTCGATACGTGCCGCTGCAGAGAGTTTTGCCTGAATTTGTGCCTTACTTAATTTGTTTTGAACCTTAACTGCCAAAAACATTATCAGTATTGCTATCGGTAAGGCGGCAAACATGGCCATTGACATCCGCCAATCTATCCATACCAAGCCCAAAAACGCCAGCAAAGGCATAACCAACGCCCCTATCAACTGAGGTAAATGATGCGAAAGGCCTGTTTCCGCCATTGCAAAGTCAGTTATCAACATTGAAGACAAATCTGCAGGGTCGTACTTGCTTAAGAATCCTAACGGAAGGCGGCGTAAATGTTCGGCAAGCTTAACCCGTCCTTCTGCACTCACATTGTACGCACCCGTAAAGGCTGAACGGTACGACAGTTTCTCAAAATACGCCATCACCGTCATATATAAAAGCATTGCGGCGGCTATTACCCACAGTGCAATCTTATCTTTGGGCATTGCAACGCCCGATGACAAACGGAATATCAAGTTTACCGCCTCTATACTCAACGCAAACGGCACTATATTGAAAATATTTGCCGCTATGTTCATCATTGCGGGCTTTTTAATCTTGGAATAATCCCCTACGGTTATATTTTTTATTGCTCCCATATCAGTTTACTGTTTTTTAATCTTTGTTTCTAATTCTTTATCTTCCATTGTTGTGAACGGCAAAACGCCTTATACATATTATTATATATGCCTTCGGTTTGTAAAAGCGAAGAGTGAGTGCCTTTTTGTGCGATTCGGCCTTTGTCAAGTACGATAATTTTGTCGGCATTGCGGATTGTAGACAAGCGGTGTGCGATTAGGATGACGGTTTTGTCCTTTGCAATTTCATAAACTGCCTTTTGAATCAACTGTTCATTCTCCGTGTCGGCAAAAGCAGTCGCTTCGTCCAAGACAAGTATGGGAGCATTTTTCATAACAGCCCTCGCAAGACAGATTCTTTGCCTTTCACCGCCCGAAAGATTAACCCCGTTGTCACCGATTACGGTTTGATAACCGTTAGGTAAAGACATAATGAAATCATGGCACTGCGCCTTTTTGGCAGATAAGATTATATCGTCCGTAGTTGCCTTTTCATTGTTAGGATTTATGTTCTTAGCGACGGTATCCCGCAAAAGAAACGTATCTTGGAAGACAAAAGCGACAAGATTCATAAGTTCGCTTGAAGCAATGTCCTTTATATTTACCTCACCTATGGATATTACGCCCGCATTTACGTCATAAAATCTCGCAATAAGGCTTGCCAGCGTAGATTTTCCGCTTCCCGACGCTCCGACAAGTGCAGTTATTTTGCCGTTTTGTGCAGTAAAATTAATATCTTTTAAAACGCAGTTGTCTTTGCCCGCATTTGCATCGTAGGAAAAGTAAACTTGAGAGAATTTTATGTCATAAGAATTCGGTATTTTCGGATTTGACGGCTCGGGCAAGGGTTTTTGATTCAATATATTGTCAATCCGCTGCACTCCTTCGTCAATTTCTTTGGTTGAAGAGCCTAAATACATCAATTTATATACGGGAGAAGCCAGTCCGGGTGACATTATAATGAAAAATAACCACACCGCAGCGAAAGAAACCGAAGACGCAGAGCGTTCAAACAGCACTATACCCACGGGAAGTATGAACGCAACAACGGAATTCAGCCCCACAGTAAAACGGATCATAGGCTTCTCGTAAAGGTTGCAGATTTTAAGGGCGAAAGTCTTGTATTCGTTGATTTGTTTTGCGAAGTTTTTGAAAGAGTTTAAGCTTTGGGAAAAGATTTTTATGACCTGCATTCCGCTTACATACTCCACAGCCGAAGCGGATAAGGATTCCTGGGTGTCATAATAGGATTTAACAAGTTCCGTTGCCTTTTTGCCGTAAAAAACCGAGAACTGTAAATAAAGACTTGCGGCTATAACCAAGCAACATACCGTTGCAAGCCAACCGTTCAACGTAAAAAATACGGCAAACATCACCGCAATGGTAGCAATTACGTTTACAATGTCGGGAATTGTGTGGGCGATGAACGTTTCTGCCTTTTCAACGTTTTGTTCCATAGTTTTCTTTACCGCACCTGTGGATGTGGAGGTAATAAATCCCAACGGCAGTTTGGCAATATGCTCACTTATTGTCATTCTTAAGCCGTAAAGAATGTTGAATGCCGCAATGTGCGACAGTATAAGCGAAAGATACAGCGACAAAAGGCCGCCTGCAAGCCCTAACAAGGCTATCCACGCCCACGATTGCAGAAAAGGGGTGTTTATACTGCCGATGTGGTTAAAATTTTTCAGCAATTCCTCCAATATTTTGTACACCGCAAAATAAGGAACAAGCATCATAACGGCGGAAAAAACGGAAAAAACTGACGAAACAATAAGAAGAATTTTCTTTTGTCCCGCAATCTCTAACAATCTTGCCACGCCGTGTTTTTGTTTTCTATTCATTTGAGTAAAGTTTTTTATGATTTAAATTATTTATTTGCTTATTCAAAAACGAACAAAAGCCGTTTCGGTTCATAAAAAAGAAAAGAGGCTGCCGTAAAGCAACCTCTTGCAATGATTTTTCTGCACTTAAAGGCAGTATATTTAGATATGGCTTTTTTGTTTTCATATTCCGGTGAGTTGTTTCCACCCTTGAATTTCAAAGGTTAAGTATTCGCCGAGCGTTTTTGCGGCATCACTGTCCGATGTTTCGGTTTTGATGATTTGTTCTATGGTTTCAAACATCCAAAATGTGTGAAGCGAAAGAAAATTGTCCGAAAAATCCGTTTGTATGTGCGGATATTTTTCCTTCATGTCTGAAAGCCACGTGCGTACCACGGAGTTTGAACGTTGTATGTATTCGGTTTTAAAGTTTTTAAGGCGGCTTCCGTCGGATAAAATCAAAAGTAACCGCAACAAATCCTTATGCTGTCTTATCAAAGTCAGATATTCGTCAAGCACATTCGGAAGATAATTTTCGTTTTTCAGCACTGTGATGTCCGAAGATTGCTTTCCGTGATGTCTGTCCAGCATTTTGTACAAAGAAACCATAACCGGACAGACGACAGATAAGAATATTTCGTCTTTGGATGCGAAATAATTGTAAAGATTGCCGAGCGAAACGCCGCTTTGTGCGGAAATATCCCGCATATTTGCCTTTTGAAATCCGTGGTTTAAGAAAATATCCTTGGATTTTAAGATAATATTTCGCTGTATGTCGTCTTTAATTATTTGCATCCTCACAAAAATTTTAACGATGCAAAATTACGGCAAGTATTTCCGCCGTGCAATACTCTCTTTTCAGTATTTTTTTCAGTCGTTTTATTATTTACTACTATCCTATCATACTGTACTGCCGCCCTATCGTATTTAATTTCTGCTTTTTCGCATTTCGTTGTTGCCTTTTCGCATTTGATTTCCGCCCCTTCTGAAAGTAAGATTAAAAAAATCACATTTTTTGCATCAAAAAACCTATTTTTTTGATGCAAAAAACCTATTTTTTTTCAAACTCTTTTCAGAAAGGGCAAAATTGAAATGCCGTTAGGCAGCAGGAAAACGTTTTTGGGCGGCAGGAAAAAAAGTTTTTGTAACCTTTTTTACCGCTCAACTGTTATACAAGTGTGAAGTTTAATGAAATTTTTTCCTCTTTTTGCACAATTTTCAGGGGGGGGGGGATTTCGTTATAATGCAGTTTAAACGATGAAAAAACTAAAAACGATGAAAAAACTCTTAATTTTGATTGCCGTGATTGCCTGCCGGTTAAATGCAATTTCGCAACCCTCGGAATATATTGTCAAAGACACGGCACAAAACCCTATTATGTTTGCCAATGTTGTGGTTTTGAACAAGGCGGACTCCTCTTTGGTTGAAGGAACTGCGACTGACAGCACGGGCAAATTTGTTTTAAACACGGCAAACACTCAAAACAAGTTCGTAATCATCAGTTTCGTGGGCTTTAAACCATATTCCGCAGATTTGAAAGACCTTAAAAGCGAGGTAATATTGGAATCGGACGGCACTTTTCTGCAAACCGTTGAAGTGAAAGCTGCTCGGCAGATAGTAACTCTGCAAGACAATAAATTGAAATATGACGCACAGGCGGTAAGACAGAAAAAGGTTGTCGTAAGTGCTTTTGATTTGATACGGGAATTGCCGTCCGTTGCCAGCAATGATGAAAACAATCTGACAGTTGTCGGTACTCAAGGTTCGGCATTGCTTATCAACGGCAGGGTTTCTACAAAGAGCTATGACAATTTGATAAATTACTTAAAGACATTGCCTGCAGAAAAGGTTGAAAACGTGGAAATTTCCTACAATGCACCTGCCGAGTGGAATGTAAGGGGTGCCGCCGTCAACGTTATATTGAAAAAAGAGCGTCACTACTCATACAGCGGTCAAATCGGGGCAAAATACCGCAACCAATCCGCAAACAGTTTCGGTACTGCGGCATCGGCATTCTTTGCTTCGCCCAAATGGAATTTTGACTTGTCGTACGATTACGCCGCAGGCAAGAGAAAAAGCCGCTTAATCACCGATGTCCATCACAAAGTGGCAAATAATGTCTTTGACATCCACTCCGACTCTTACAGCTTGACCGAAGGCTCTACTCACAACATATATTCTTCTGCCGCATACAACATTGATGACTTTAAATCCATAAATCTTTCATACATGGGGACGTATGTACCCCGTCAAACGCAACAGGGCAGCAGCAAAAACTCATATACGGGCAATTCTTTGTCGGATAATGACATTGAAAACTATCTTCACAACATTTCTTTGCACTATGACCACGGCAAAAGCAGACCCGAACAAATTTTTTCCTTTAACGCAGGTGCGGAATACACTAATTACAACAACGACTACACGCAAAAAATGCAATACAGTGAGTATTCACCGGACGGCGTTACGCTTTTGCCTTTGTCAGATGCCTTTTCGTACAACGCAAATCAAAAGATAAACAAGGTAATGGGCTACTTGAATATAAACAATTCGCTTTCCAACGGTTGGAGTCTTGCTTACGGCGGCAGATATTCTTATACCGAGAACAAAAACAGGCAAATGAATACCGATTTATCACAATCCGCTGCGGACAATTACAAAACTACGGCAATCATTTCAGAACACAGCGTACGGGCTTTCGTTTCCGTCAGAAAAAGTTTCCTTAACAACAAACTGAATTTAGATGCTACGCTTACAGATGAATATTACAATAATGACGGGTACAAAATAAATGATTTATTGCCTGACTTTACGCTGTCGTATATGCCGAATATTGACTATATATTACAATTGCACAACTACACATCTCGCACCCACCCGTCTTATTGGCAATTGCAGGACTACACAACGCACTCTGACAAATACAGTATTTCAAAAGGCAATCCTTATTTGCGGCCTGATATTGCCAACGTGACGTATTTCAACTATATATTCAAACAAAAGTATGTTTTAACCGTCGGTTACCTGTATTCAAAGGACAATTTGGTGCAACAGGATTATTTCTTACCCGACACGCTTGTGAAACTAACCCAAACACTTAACATTGAAAAAACGCAGCTTGCCTTTGCAGGTCTGTCTTTTCCGATAGAAATAGGACAAAGACTCACTTCGCGTTTCCAAGGTCAAGTTCGGTGGCAGCAATACAAAGCAAACGATTGGTTTTCTTTGAGTTTTGATAACCGTTACGTGCAATTTACGGCAACAAACAGCACGGATATTACCATAAGTTATAAACCCAAGATAATTTTTAGTCTTTTTGTTGATTACCATTCACACGGTTTTGCGGCAATGAGGGAATATGACGGAAAGATTGCGGCGGATGCGGCATTGAAAAGCGAATTTTTTGACGGCAGATTGACACTGAATTTAAGTCTTAACGATATTTTCAAAAGCAGATACGGAGTTTATTATTGCAATAAGTTAGGACAGAACTACGAAATGAACAGTAATTTTTACAGCAGGTTCTTCCGCCTTGAGATTGCCTACAAATTCAAAGGTTATAAGCAAAGACAACAAAAGCAGGTGGACACTTCCCGCTTCGGAATGTAACTATCTGCCGGCAAAGTATGACCTTGCACAAAAACAAATTCTGAAAGTAAAAACAAAAAACATATGTATTTTTTCAAAAAAACATATGAATTTTTATAAAAAAACATATGTTTTTTATTTCAAATACATATGTTTTTTGAAAACGGATTCTGAAAACAATGCAACGAATCAGCGTTTTTCAACTACTATATAAGGTTGTAACTGGTAAGGTTTGGGCGTCATGGTGCAGAACCAATCGTAAAAAAACTGCACTAACGGCACTTTGGTATAGCCGTCTTGTATTCCGTCGGTCGTATCGTACGGGTCAGCCATCGTAAGCACGTCATCGTCAAAGAAATCTGCGGTTCGGTTGTCGTCATATCCTATACACACCGTCCAATGTCCGCCCCAAGCGTTCCAACATACCATTACAGGTCTTCCGTTTCTGATATTGTCGGCAAAAAACTTCGCTGCCTTTCCGTAATCCGCAAATTCAGGTTTTTTGTTATTCACTGCCTGAATGCCGACCGCAGAAGTATCGGTAAGAAGAGAGTTTTTGTTGTCATAACTTGAAAAAACGATGCGGTAATTCTTATTTTTAAGAAAGTAATTGTATATCTCCCCTACACTTGTTCCGTAATCAGTCCATTGTTTTGCCGAACCGGGTTTTGCACCGGGCGTTTGGCTGTCGGTATGTGTGTGCATCTTCTCTGCCAAAGAGCTTTCCGTTTCGCTGCTGTCACCGAAAAATTTCATAACCATCAGACTTGCTGCATTGCCGCATGTATAGTCTGTGGTCTGTTGCAATGTCGGAAAATCTTTTAGTAATACTGCGTTTTTATTTTCCGTCCTTGCGGAGTTATTGCCGCAATCCGCTTTGTCAGAATGCGAACTGCATCCTGCAAAAACCAATATAGAACAGATAAGAACGGATTTTATTGCTTTTGTATACATATTCTGTTGTTTTGTGTTATGAATCTGCAAAGTTAAAACAAATGTTTAAAACTTAAAAATCCTGCTTTATCAATTGCAATTATGCCTTTTGTTTACATCCAACACATAAAACCCAAGGCGGAATACAGAGAAGAAATATCTTCATTGAGTTTTGCGTCCTGCGAATAAATGTTTGCAGACGCAAAGGTGCGGTTTGCAGACGGTAAATCTTCTTTAGGTTCTTTTTGTTGTTGAAGTACCTGCCGTCTGTACTCAAGCGGCGTCATTGAAGTGTGCTGTTTGAAAAATTTTCCGAAAAACGACGGCTCCGTAAAGTCCATGTCGTTGCTTATCTCTTTGATTGACTTGCCAGAATACTTCAACTGCTCTTTCATGGCATTGATTGTGAACTCGTGGATGAAAGTCTGCGGCGTTTTACCCGTAGCCTGCTTGACTACATATGAAAGATATTTGGGTGACATGCCTATTTGCTTTGCCGCACTCTGAACCGACCGCATTTTGCCGTTATGCAACGAAAGTATTTCTATAAACTTCTGAAACATAACATCGTTTGACGAAAACCGTTCCTTGTTAAAACTTTTGTAATCCGAATACTCGGAAATCATGGTCAGCAAATCGTAAATCCAACACCGCGTCAGATTGCTCATCTTGTCCTTTTGATAAATGTCGTGCGGGTTTTGAACGTACAGATATGCCAATTCAAAATAATGATTCATCACCTTGTACTGATAGTCCGAGAGTTTGCAGACGGGATTGTTCTTTACATACATCAGACTTGTCCATGTATCTTTGCTGACCGCAATATTGTTACGCATACTCAACCCGTCAAAAGCCATGATACGGAACTTGGATTGTTTCGCTGCCGCGCCGCCGCAAATGATTGAGTACGGAGCGATGACTACCATATCCCTGTCGGAATAATTGTAGGTAGTATCGTTAATAGATATAGTCCCCGACCCCTGCGTACACAGACATACTATGGTCATAGTGGTTTTGAAAGGCTCGTTGTCATGTTTGACCGTAAAGAAATCATTGCTTATAAAAATATCTCCGTCGTTATACTGTGCGAACGGAAATCCCATGTCGTCTTTGAGTGTTACAATCCGCATCGTGTTGTAAAAAGATTTTAAGTGTTTTTTATTTTTGAATGCAAAATTATAAAAAAAAAAATGGTTTAAATGTATAATATATGCCGTTATTTACGGTCTTTTTGTAAGATTATACCCATTAAACCATATTATATCCATATCTGCCGACACATTTGTCCGCACTGTGCGGATTCATACATGCAACACATTTTTGTAAAACGCCGCTTTATTTTTGTAAAAACACATTTAATTTTTGCATTTTCAGAAAAGAAATTGTTTTGAACCGTCCGAAACTCACTTTTGAACCGTCCGAAAGTAAGTTTTGGACGGTCTGAAATATACTTTCGGACGGTTCAAAACAAAATCAATTCTGAAAACAACAAAATAAAGTCAGAAACTAAAGATATTTTTTGCCCGTCTGTAAAAGTGAAGCGGTTTTTAAGCATTCTTTCGTTTATTTTTTGTAGTTTTGCAAAATAATAATTGTTAAAGGAAAAAAGATATGACAACTGAAAATATAAAATGTGCCATAATCGGCTCGGGGCCTGCGGGCTATACGGCGGCAATCTATGCCCTGCGTGCCGACATCAAACCCGTGATGTTTGAGGGTTCTGCCCCGGGAGGTCAGATAACGATGACCGAACAAATAGATAACTTCCCCGGATATCCGCAGGGAACAAGCGGCTTCGGGCTTATGGAAGACATGCGTAAACAAGCCGAAAGATTCGGTGCGGACATCCGCAGCAAAGTTATCAGCAAGGTTGATTTAAAACAAAGACCTTTTGTCTTGGAAGACGAAGACGGCAATCAATACTCGGCACAAAGCATCATCATCTCAACGGGTGCAAGAGCCAAATGGTTGGGATTGGAAAGCGAAAGCAAGTTCCGCGGACAAGGAGTGAGTACCTGTACCACATGCGACGGCTTTTTCTACCGTAAAAAAGACGTTGCCGTCGTCGGAGGAGGCGATACGGCATGTGCCGAAGCACTCTATCTGGCAGGCATTTGCAACAAAGTTTACATGGTTGTACGACGCAATCAGTTGAGGGCTACTGCCATACTTGCACGCATGGTACAGGAAAAACCCAATATAGAGATACTTTGGCAAAACAAGCCAAAAGAAGTCTTGGGAGATGAAAGCGGTGTCACGGGATTGAGAATAGAGTCTTCCGTAAACGGAGAACAAAGCGACATATCCGTAACCGGACTTTTTGTAGCCATAGGCAACGAACCTGCAACCGAATTGTTTAAATCGCAGTTGGAGTTGGACGAAAGCGGATACATAATCACCAAAGGTCAGACATCGTACACAAGCGTTGAAGGCGTGTTTGCATGCGGCGACGTGCAGGACAACCGTTACCGTCAGGCCGTAGTGGCTGCGGGAAGCGGTGCAAAAGCCGCAATAGACTGCGAAAGATGGTTGCTTGAACATCCGCTTTAAAGAGTGTAAATGTTGCAAAGACTGAAAAATATCTGCATATTGATAATGTGTACGGCGGGGTTGACTGCGGTCAATGCCCAAAACCCCGCCGTGCATTCTTTTTTCAAAAACGACACTTCGCTTAACAATATTATATATTACCACAACAGCAAAACGGATTATATAATTGACTCCGTTTTCGGAGTGCATTACGACGTTTTTGAGCAACATTATTACAACAAAGCCGACATGCCCGACGGCAATTACTATTTGCAACTTTGTACGCCGGGTTCTGCAACCAAGAACATGGCATTTCAAATGAACGGAATATTTGATTACCGTTGGCAACCCAATGTTTATCAACCCTATATCTACACCCGCAACAATATAAAATATTTCCAAAACCGCAAGGCTTACACCTCCGTTGCTTATTCCAACAGCATGAACGGCGGACAGTATTTCAACGTAAACTTTGCACGCAACATTTACCGCGGATTGAACTTACAGACCGATTATTACGTCAACTATGCCGACGGAGAGTTTTCCAACTCGCAGGTTATGAACCAATTTTTCAATACAACGCTGAACTACATCTCCCAATCGGGACGTTACCGCAGCAATGCCGCATTCGTTCACAACCGTGCCTATATCCAAGAAAACGGAGGGATAAGTGACGACAGCGTATTCAGAAACTCGCTTTACAGCAAGCCCGGTTCTTATCCTGTAAACATAACGCAGGGTTGGAGCAAGTGGAAATCAAGTGAGTATGTCTTCTCGCAGACTTACAGATTCAATTCCGACAAAGAGCAAAGGTTAAAATTTTTCAACCCGGGGGCTATCGTTCACAGTATGTCGTACATGCGTTGTGCCGGATTGTACGACGATGAAAACAAAACCGTAAAAGATTCTTTGGGAAACAATATCTGGCGTAACAGTTTGTTTTGGACCAACGATGTTTTCGCAGACAAAAACTCTTTTTTCATACCTCTTTCCTTGGGAATGAACTATGACGTGATTAATTTCAACGATTCGCTTTACAGTACTTCGTTCCGTGTCCTTGCACCCGAGATAAAAACCGCCGTAGAGGCAAACCGCTTTTTGCTCAAGGCAAATGCGTCGGGTATCATCTCGTCCGGCATGTACAAAGGGTCGTATCAGTTCAACGTTTCGCTGCGTCAATATCTTAACAACGCAAAAGACTGCTTTGTTTTCGCAGATGTTTTCATTCAAAAGCGGACTGCGGACTATATTTTCTCGCACTATCAGACGGATTCGCTCGCTTGGGATTATCCTTTTGTGAAAACAAAAACACAAAGAGCGGTTATAGGTCTGTCAAAATCGGAAAACATTTCCCTCAGTGCAGGTTATACCAAATTGAAAGACTATTGCTATTTGGATGCAAACACGCTTAACGTTAATACAACCGACAACGGCGTTGCGGAATTGATGTTAAAAAACAATTTTTCCTACAAACGATGGCGTTTCAAAGGCTTTTGTCTGTTGCAAAAAGTGGACAAAAACTCTGGTATTCACCTTCCGCTGTTGACAATCAAGCAAGGATTTGCGTACGATTTCTCCGTATTCAAAGGAAAACTGACCGTAAAAACGGGAATGGACATAAAATATTTCTCAAAATACTACGCAGACCGATACAATGTGCATACAGGCATGTTTTGTTACCAAAACGAAGAAAAGATAGGCAACTATATTTTTGCAGATACTTACATAAACATAAACATAGACAGATTTTGCATGTATATAATGCTGCAACACCCGCATGCAGGGCTGATTAACCACTCTTATTTCAACTCCCCGCTCTACCCTTCCGAAGGTTTTACGTTCCGTTACGGCTTTGTGTGGAAACTGCTCAACTGATTGCCGGTAATGAAAACAGATTTAAACTCACAAAACATGCAAAACAATATTTTATACAGTGAATTGAAACGAAGTATTTCTTCATTTAAAAAAATTTAAGTAATTTTGTCCGTCAATTGATACGTAATATGGGAAAACAGTTGTGCATAAAATGGATTTTGTTTCTCTTGCTTGCAGTGTCAACATCGCATTGCAACGGCGTATATGCACAAATGAAAGCCAATGAAGTACAAAACCCCAAGTCAGAATCACTTTCTTCTTGGGTAAGCAATCAAGACAACATACTAACACAGCAAACCGTTGACTCCTTAAACCGCATGCTCAACCGCTTGTACGATTCCACTTCGTGCCAAATAAGCGTGGTGGCGGTAAAAGGCGACAAGATGACTTCGGCACGTGAATTGAGTATGGAATTGTTTGATTTGTGGCACCCGGGAATGAAAGACAAGGACAACGGATTGATAATCCTCGTAGTTACGGAGGCAAGACAATGTTTTTTCCGCACGGGCTACGGCATTGAAGACATAATCACCGACGCCAAAAGCACAAGAATTTTCAACCAAACCATGAAACCCTGCTTCATCAACGGAGATTGGGACAAAGGAGTACTGCAAGGAACTGTTGAATGCGTAAACCAAATATATAAATATTACGACGGCGGCGGTAAAAACGAAAACGGCGGCAAAGAAATCAGAAACATGGCAAAGGGATTGATTGCCTGTTATATTATCATGGGATGTTTGGTCTTTGCTTTTGCGTTTTACCAACTCAACAACTCAATAAAATACATTGAGCATACGTTCCGCTCCAAAAGAGTAAACACTTACAGAAAAACATTCAGAAACTATGTGGGCATAGTGGCATTGCTCTCCGTTTTTACCTTACCCGTGTTTTATATCATCTACAAACGCAGGCTTAAAAACATAAGGCACGAAAAAATATTCTGTCCGTGCGGCAGCGAAATGAAACTTTTGAGCGAAAAACAGGAAGATGAATTCCTTACACACACGCAACAGTTGGAAGAAACGCTGCATTCAAGGGATTACGATGTGTGGCTATGCACTGCATGCGGCAGAACGGAGATTTATTGCTACGAAGAAAATTCGCCTTATGAGGTTTGTCCCGTTTGCCATGCCAAGACATACGGCGTGATTGCCGAACAAATGATTCACACGGGCATTTTGAGCCAACACAATATATTAAGAAAGACGTACAGCTGCAAAAACTGTCATCACCGTGACTACAAAGACGAACGCATGCAGTCTTCCGCTCCGTTTATCGCCGGTTCAATGGCTGCGGGTGCGGCGGGACGCAGCAGTTGGGGCGGTTCGTTCGGAGGAGGCTTTACCGGAGGAAGTTTCGGAGGCGGATTCTCGGGCGGAGGCGGCGGAGGCGGCAGTTGGTAAAGACTGTTGCAGACAGCAAAGCATACAATTAATTAAGGAATATTAACATTTAAATTTATACATACGATGAAAAATTCAAAAACATTGACAATCGGTATTGTTATCATAGCCGTTATAGTCATTTTAGGGGGCTGGGCGATGAACGGATACAACTCTTTAATCAAACTGAACGAAGGTTGCTCGTCGCAATGGAGCAAAGTGGAAAGCCAATACCAACGCCGTATGGATTTGATACCTAATCTTGTGGCAACGGTTAAAGGTTATGCACAACACGAACAGCAAACGCTTACCAAAGTTATTGAAGCCCGCAACAATGCTTCGTCAGTAAGCAAGGACGAAAGCAATGCCGCACAATACCAACAGGCACAAAGTCAGTTGACTTCCGCAATGCGTGATTTGAATATTGTCGTTGAAAGATACCCTGACTTGAAAGCAAACCAAAACTTTTTGGAACTGCAATCGCAGATTGAGGGTACGGAAAACCGCATTGCCGTAGAACGCCAAAGATATGCCGAAACGGTGCAGCAATACAACCAAAAACGCAATGTATTTCCTACAAATATTCTTGCCAATATATTCGGTTTCAAGGCTAAAGAGTATTACAATGCGGACAAAGGCAGCGAAAAAGCGCCGCAGGTAAGTTTTGAATAGCAAAAAGGCTGAAAAAATTTTTGCCCCGTCGGATTTAACCGCCGCCTAACGGCGAATAAATTCCGCCCTTTGCGGTTTTAATCCGAAAAAAAATAGTTTTTTTTGAGTAAAAAAATAGGTTTTTTCATGCAAAAAATCAGATTTTTTTCAAGCTAAAGTGCGAAGGGGCGGAAATGAAAACGCAAAAAGCGGCGGGAAAACCAAAAAGGGCTTTAAAAAGATTATATATTAACTGAAAATCAACGCAAACTGCAATATGGGAGAGGACAACACCGAACAAAAAAACAACAATCAACCGCGTCAAATGACCAGCATAAGAGGCATGTATCAAGATTGGTTTTTGGACTATGCTTCTTACGTAATATTGGAAAGGGCTATACCCCATTTGAACGACGGATTGAAACCCGTACAACGTAGAATACTGCACTCAATGCACGAACTTGACGACGGCAGATATAACAAGGTGGCGAACATTGTGGGTAACACCATGAAATACCACCCTCACGGCGACGCATCAATAGGTGACGCCATCACGGGTTTGGGACAAAAAGAGCTGATGATTGACACGCAGGGCAACTGGGGCAACATACTCACGGGCGACTCTGCAGCCGCTCCCCGTTATATAGAAGCCCGTTTGAGCAAGTTCGCTTTGGAAACTTCTTTCAACTACCGCACCACCACTTTCCACCCATCGTACGACGGCAGAAACCAAGAACCCGACACTCTTCCCATAAAGTTTCCGTTGCTTTTGGCACAAGGTTCCAAAGGTATTGCAGTCGGTTTGGCCTGTGAGATATTGCCGCACAATTTCAACGAATTGCTTGACGCCAGCATCTCCATTCTGAAGGGCGAAGCGTTCACTCTTTACCCCGATTTCCCTACCGGAGGTCTTATGGACGTAAACGAATACAACGACGGCGTACGCGGAGGCAGACTTTTGATAAGGGCGAGAATTCAGCGTGAGGACGCACGCACGTTGGTCATAACCGAAATACCGTATTCCACTACAAGCGATTCGCTTATTGAGTCCATAGCCAAAGCAACCGACTCTGGCAAACTGAAAATAAAGAAGATAGAAAACAATACAGCCAAAACGGCGGAGATAAGGCTGCACCTGCCTAACGACGTTTCGGTTGACCAGACAATAGACGCACTCTATGCTTTCACGGATTGCCAAAAAAGCATCTCTCCCAACTCGTGCGTGATTGACAATCAGAAGCCTTGCTTTATGCCTGTGAGCGAAATCTTACGCCGAAGCACAAACACCACGGTCAATCTGCTGAAAAAAGAGTTGGAATTGGATTTGCAGGATTTGAAAGACAAATGGCAATGGATTTCATTGGAGAGAATATTCATTGAAAATGAAATTTACGAAGACATAAAGCCGTGCAAAACCGACGAATCCATCAACACCACTATCGCCAACGGACTTAAACCTTTTGTAAAAGACCTTATCCGTGAAGTAACTGCGGAAGATATTCAGCGGTTAAGGAAAATTCCTATTGACAGAATATCGCGTTACAACAGTGACAAGGCCGACAAAGACCTTCAGGCGATAGAAACCGACATGGACGAGGTGAAAAACAATTTGGAACATCTGACCGAATATTCCATACGGTGGTTCAAACACCTTAAAGACAAATACGGCAAACAAAAAGACCGCAAAACAGAGATACGCAACTTCCACAGAATAGAAGTAACGCAAGCCGCAGCCGCAACGGAAAAACTTTATTGCAATTTCAAGGACGGCTTTGCAGGTTACAAACTAAAAGGCGATGACGTGGAATATGTAGCCGACTGCTCAACACTGGACGACATCATAGTGGTTCACCAAGACGGTACCTATATTGTAAAAAAGATTGCAGAGAAAGACTTTGTGGGCAAAAACATTATACATATTGCCGTATTCAAACGCAACGACGAACGCACCATATATAATATAATGTACAACAACGGCCCTTACGGCAGATGTTTTGCTAAACGCTGTGCCATAACGGGCGTTATCCGTGACAAAGAATACGATTTCACCCAAGGTGTAAAGGGTTCTGCGTTGCTTTATTTCTCTGCCAATGCCAACGGAGAGGCGGAAAAAGTCACCGTATTCTTAAAAGCCCGCCCGAGAATGAGAAGATTGAGTTTTATATTCGACTTTGCACAACTTGCAATCAAAGGCCGCAACGCCCACGGCAACATTGTAGACGCCAATCCCGTACGCCGCGTAAGCAAAAAGACCGCCGGAGTGTCCACACTGCAGGCCCAAAAGATTTGGTTTGACACTTCAATAATGCAACTCAACACTTTGGAACGCGGCAATCTCATCGGAGAATTCAAAGGCGGTGACAAAATTTTGATAATTACACAAAAAGGTACGTACAGAATAACAGACCCGGACTTAAACCTTCACTTTGATGACGATACATTGACGGTTGAAAAATTCAAAGACAACAAACCCGTAACCGCAATCTATTGGGACGGCGAGGCAGAGGCGTATTACATCAAGCGTTTTATCCCCGAAATGATTTCAAACGAAAGAATAAGTTTCCTTAACGGACAGAACAATGTATTGAAATTCTGCCTTACCGATTATCTTCCCGTAATCAGTATTGACGGAGAGCAAAAACAAGTCAGCGAACTTGCGGATGTGATGAAATACAAAGCCAAAGGAAAGAAGATAAGCAAGGACAAAAAAGCAAAAATCAAAGTTTTGCCGCCGCTGCCTTACCAAGAAGAAGTAACGGAAGAGGAAGATACGGCCGACATTACGCAAGATGAATTTTTTGATGCTCAACCCGAAGAAGAAAACGGCGTACAGGGTTCTTTGTTTGAGTGAAAAGAAAAAAAACTAAAAGGCAATGAAAACAAACAAAATATTATTGGCACTGTGCTGCTTTATGACTATAAGCGTTCAATCCCACTGTCAAAAGTATGCAAACGAATTTTTAAACAACCAAAAAGACGCCTTGAAGCGTGAAACCGTATATCTGCTGCCCACGGACAACATTATACGGACGGACAACGTGCTTACGCAGGCTGCGGAAGACTCTTTACTTAAGGATATATTCATAAAAGAATTTTCTTCGCAGTTGGAATTTTTGGGCTTTGAGGTTAAAACGGTGTCAAGTCTGCCGAAATTAAACAGGGAAAATGAATCCGCAGTGATAATATCGCAATTGGAAGCGGAAGAATTTGAATATTACGACTCAGTTGTGTCAGAAGGCGGCGGCGATATGACGTTTTACAAAAAACTTTCTGCATGCCGTTTCAACGCATGGCTGACGTACAACAACGCAACCGACACGGAGCAATTCGTTTTCTACAACGACGTTCAGGTAAACCCTGATTTTGACGGCTATTTTGAGAAAGAATCCCCGCAAAACATATACGTAAACTACGAAATCACGGAAATAAACCCTAACGATGCGTATGCTGCGGCGTTCAACAACGCACACACAAGTGCCGTATATTTCTTTAACTTCCTTATGAACCGTTATGTCTTTCTGCGTTCACAAGGCAGCGACAAAAACTACTACGGTGTGTCGGAATTCAGAAGTTTGATTACAAGGAAAACTCCGTTTGACAATTTTGATATAGTGGAATAAATGACAAAAAAGCGGCGTTTATTTTACGCCGCTTTTGTTTTCTTGTTCTATAAGCTGAACTATTCTCTCCGATATATCGTCGCCGTGCGGCAAAACAGCATCAGCCTGCATGTAAAAAGGCTTTCTTTGTTCTATCTGTGCGAGCATAAACCGTTCTTTTTCCTCTTGGGTCATACCGTCAAGCAAAGGACGCTTTACTTTTGAGGTTTTTTGGCGGGATATAATCTGTTTGGGGTCCATGTCAATATATATTGAAAACGATTTTTGCTTAATCAACTGCATGTTGTCCTCAAAACACGGCGTTCCGCCGCCCGTTGCAATAATTGCGTTATCCGTTTGCAACAGTTGTTCCAACATCTGACGTTCCATTTTTCTGAAAACGTTTTCGCCGAATTTCTTAAAAATATCGTAAACGGAGTAATGGTACTTGGTTTCCACCTCCGTATCAACATCAAAAAAACGCATTCCCAATTTCTTGGCAGTCCTTCTTGCTATTGATGTCTTGCCCGTGAACATATAGCCCACAATCACTATCCTTGAATATTTACCTTGCATAAGCGGTAAGATTTAACGGTGCAAACTCACCGTGTTTGAATTTAAACACTCCGCATGCCGCCACCATGGCTGCATTGTCCGTTGTATAAGAAAAACGCGGTATAAAAACACGGCAACCGTATTTTTGTCCCAAAGCGTTGAACCTTTCCCGCAAAAGCGAGTTGGCACTCACTCCCCCCGCAAGAGCCACGGTTTTTATGCCCGTATCACGCAGGGCTTTGTCAAATTTGTCAAGCAAAGAATCCACTACGGTTTTTTGAACCGAGCATGCAATGTCGTTAAGGTTGTGTTCCAAGTACTGCGGGTCGTCTTTCAGTTTATCCCTGAGGGTATACAAAATACTTGTTTTCAGACCCGAGAAACTGTAATCGTAGCCTTGTATATGCGAACGGGCGAATTGCAACGAAGGTTTGCCCTGCTTGGCCAAACGGTCTATATGCGGACCGCCCGGATAGGGCAAAGAAAGTATTTTGGCTGCCTTGTCAATGGTTTCGCCTGCTGCATCGTCAATGGTTTTGCCGATAATTTCCATATCGTTGTAATCATTGACTTTGATTATCTGCGTATTGCCGCCCGAAACCAACAGGCACAGATACGGAAACTGCGGACATTCGGCGTTGTCTTCGTCCTTTACGAAATGGGCAAGTACATGTGCGTGAAGATGGTTGACGTCTATCACGGGTATATCCAAAGCCATGGCAAAGGTTTTCGCAAAACTCACCCCCACAAGCAAAGACCCCAACAATCCGGGGCCGCGTGTAAAGGCTACGGCAGCCAAATCCTTTTTGGTAATGCCCGCTTTTTGCAACGCCACGTCAACGACGGGAATTATGTTTTGTTGGTGGGCTCTTGAAGCCAACTCCGGCACCACTCCCCCGTACTGTTGGTGAACCTGTTGCGAAGCCGTAACATTGCTCAAACACATAAAATCGGTGTCCATCACCGCTGCCGAGGTGTCATCGCACGAAGATTCTATTGCCAAAATATATTGTTTCATCAGCATGTTTTCACTTTTAAGAATGCAAAGTTACACATTTTAAACTAATATTTATTTACAGTTTCAAAAAATTTATTTTCAATTCCGCCGTTATTAATTATAGCAATGCCTTACGGCGTTTAATTTTTGCCCCTTGCGAAAGTAATGCTGAAAAAAACTATTTTTTTGACTAAAAAAAACTATTTTTTTGCATCAAAAAACCTATTTTTTTTGAAATTACTTTCGCAAAGGGCAGAAACCAAAAGCAATAAAGCGACGGTTAAATGCGTTAAGGCTTTGTTACGTTGCAGATATTATTAACAAAAAAAGATGAATAGGTATGACACGGATTGGAGTAATGAGTGATACGCACGGGTCTGTTCCCGAGCAAGTATACACCTTTTTCAATGATGCCGACATCATTCTGCACGCAGGTGATTTGGGTTCGGTGGAAGTGTTGAAAGAGTTGAGAAATTTCAAACAAATCGTCGCCGTCTACGGCAATTGCGACGGCAAGTATTTGGATAACAATCTGCACGGCTTAATAAGTTTTGATATAGAGGAAGTCAAAATATTGATGACCCACATCGGAGGCTATCCTAAACACTACAACAAGGATTTGATTCCCGTTTTCCGCGAACAAAAACCGGATTTGTTCATCTGCGGTCATTCACACATACTGAAAATTGTGTATGACGATGAGTTCAATTTTCTTGTAATCAATCCCGGTGCATGCGGCAAAGAAGGATTTCATCAAAAATCCACTTTGGTACGGTTTGTGATAGACGGTAAACAGATAAAAGATTTGGACGTATTGGATTTCAGTAAATTTTAAACAACATTTTAAAACCCGTGGTTTTTAAAGATATTTTATGCTAAAAAGACTTTTTGTAACATCAATCCTCGTTTTGTCCGCAGCCACTGCCTTTGCACAGTTTCACGCATGGGAATTCGGCATAATGGCGGGAGCTGGTAATTATGCAGGGGATATAAACAACATGTTCCGCAACGGAAGCGACGATTCAAAAGAGTGGAACCAATTCGAAAGCAGCTTCAATTTTTACAACGCACACGCAATGGGCGGCTTGATTGCACGGTACAATTTCAATCCGCGTTGGGTTTTCAGAGGCTCACTCTTGTTTTCAAAACTTTCGGGCGATGACAAACACTTTTCAAACGACAGAAACCTAAACTTCCATTCTGCATTGCAGGAATTGGCTGCGGTTTTTGAGTTCAATTTCCTTGATTACCGTACAGGTTCGTTGCAACACAGGATAACGCCTTATATTTTCGGCGGGTTGGCTCTGTTTCATTTCAATCCCAAAACGGAAATCGTTGACAAAAACGGGCAAACCGTTACCTTGGAACTGCATCAGATGCACACTGAAGGACAAGGCTTTTATGCAGACAAAAGCAATTACCATCTGTGGCAGATAAGTATTCCGTTCGGGTTGGGAATGAAATTTTCGTTAAGCCAATACGTTTGCGTAGGAATAGAATGGGGATTCAGAAAAACGTTCACCGATTACATTGACGACATAAGTTCGGAGTATGCGGGCAGAAACAACATCATGTATGCCGTAAACGAAAACGCCGCAAGGGCTTCGGACCGCACCAACGAGTTGGAAGGTTTTGAGGGAGTGTATCACAAAGAAGGCGAAATGAGAGGCAACCCCACTACAAACGATTGGTACAACTTTTTCGGCATAACCCTTACCACCAAACTGTCAACAGGAAGAACCAAATGCTTGAAACACTGACACGGCCTTTGAATGTAATTCCCGTAGTCTATCCTGTAAAAAGGAAGAAACGGTTTTTGCATTCAACGGTGTACCATCTCACTCCGTCAGCCGCACACTTAATCAGTTTGATTACGGGAGTGAAAAAACGTTATATGTACAATCTTTGCGTACACAACAATTTGGTTCCGCTTCCCAAAGGTTTTGACGCCATAACTTGGGGACGCAAATCGGAGAAAGCTCATATATCGCTGAAGAAAACATTTTTCCATGACGACGACATCACCATGCAGGACATCACCATGTGGATAAACATTCTGTGCCATGAGGTTTCGCACGTTCCGCAGATAAACAAATACAGGTTTCTTTGCTTCGGGTTGTTGCCATATCTGTTTGCACATATTTATTATTACGCCAAACATCTTTCGCACGACAAATCGCCGCTTGAACGCAAGCCTTTTGCAAGCCAAAGGGAGATAACGGCATTCAACAATTATATAAACAAGACCGTACATCCTTATGCTTTGGCAGCGGTTTTGAGCGATGCCTCTGTTACGGAGGCTGACAAAATAAAACAATTGGACGCTTGGTTCACTGCTTACAAGCAACAGAAAAACCGTTAACTCATCTGAATCACACCGTTTCCGCATTTACGCATTGCAGAGAGTAATTTCAGTCAAACAAATTCACTGCCTTACAGTGTATTTTGCCGTATTAGTGATAATAAATTGCACAAAGCACGGATTGCATTCATATTAAAATCCAATAAATTGATTGATTAAATCAGCATCTACCATATTTAATAAAAATAAAAACCGTAAGGAACGGCGCAAACCATCCTTACGGAAAAATTCAAGCAATATGAAAATTAATAATTTCTGATTATTTTCCCAACAAAGCCTCCATACGCGAGATGTATTTCTCTATCTGTGCGAATTCAGGGCTTCTCGGATATTCTGTTTTTATCTTGTTGTAGCATTCAAGTGCTTTTTTGAAATCTTTTTTCACCTCATAAGCCGCAGCAAGCTTCATCAAAATGGCAGGAGTTGTGAAATTGTTAGGTTCGGTTGACGCTGCATCGTTGTAATACGATATTGCCTTGTCCAAATTGTTCAATTCCCAATAGCAATCCGCAATCAAAGCCTTGTTTTGCGAAGCCATAAATGCGTCTTTAGGGTTAAAACCTTCAAAATATGAGATTGCCTCTTGGTATTTTCCCTGTTCAAGATATATTCTTCCGATATAAAACTTGGCAAGTTTACCATGACGGGTACGGGAATAGTCTTCACTTATTGCAATGAACCCTGCATGCTTTCCGTCACCCTTTAAAGCTTTGTTGTAATCCTCCTGCATGAAGTAATATTCAGCAGCAAACATTTCATTCTCTGCATTCTTCTCTTGGGACGGCACATACCAGAATTTATAAAGGCAAAATGCTACCACCAACAGCACTATTGCCGAAACAATAATGATTAATGTCTTTTTATTTTTCTCTATAAACAGTTGTGTCTTGGAGATAATGTCGCCTATCTGCAGGTTTTTGTCTTGTTTTTCCGCATTTTCCTGTATGGAAGTATCACTTTGAGAATGGTTTTTAATGTCTTCTTTCATTTTTCTTCGTGTTTTGCTGAATTATTTTTTACTAATTTTTTCTTAAAATCATATTTTCAGTTTGCAAAGATATAGTATTTCAACAAAACACAGGCAATTTTTTACCATATTTTTATAAAAAAAGTACGTTTTTTGAAAAAAAAGATAAAAAAGTTTGCGTGAATAAAAATAATTATATACTTTTGTAAATTAAATTAAGTACGGTTACAATGGATCTTTCTACAAAATTCATGGGGCAAACCATCAAATCCCCAATCATAGCAGGAAGTTGCGGCAAGACAGCAGAGCTTGGCAATATAAAACTTTCGGAAGACAAAGGAGCAGGTGCAGTTATCCTTAAATCCTTATTTGAAGAACAAATATCGCAGGAGATAAGCAACAACATGAGGTTGATGCAAAACGCCGGCGAAATGATAGAAGCATACACTTATATCGCAGAACACACCAAAAGGGACAATTTAGAAAAATACTTAAATCTCATAAGACAGGCAAAAGAGAGCGTTAACATTCCCGTCATTGCAAGCATCAACTGCGTTTCGGCGAACGAATGGATGCAATTTGCTACGAGTATACAACAGGCAGGTGCGGACGGATTGGAATTAAATATGTTTATAATGCCGACAAACATAAATATGTCAAGTGAAGACGTTGAACAAGTCTACGAAGATACTATTCAAATTTTGCGGCGTGCCATAACAATACCCGTATCTCTGAAAATAAGTCCGTATTCTGCGGCTTTGGCCAAATTCTGTCAGAAACTATCATGGATGGGTATCGCAAATCTTTCAATATTCAACCGCTTTATTGAACACGATATAGACATCAACACCGAAACTACTAAACCTATTAACATACTTTCATCATCTGACGAACTGTATCATACATTGCGTTGGACGGCTATTCTTTCCAAACTAATCAATTGCCCTCTTACCAGCGGAGGAGGTGTTCACACTGCCGACGACCCTATAAAACTGATATTGGCAGGAGCAAACACCGTTCAGGTAGCGTCGGTTTTGTACAACAAAGGCTTTGATTATTTTGCAAAAGCCAACACCCGCCTTATGCAATGGATGCAAGAAAAAGGTTATTCCAAACTTAACGACTTCAGAGGCAAGCTTGCGATAGACAAAAACGACAAAGCATCCACTTTTTACCGTGTTCAATATATGAAATACTACGCAGGAATAGAATAAAAACCGCAAAGTAATGATCTTTTTTTTCGTTCACTGCTAACAACTCCTTGCTTTATACCGACGGAAATATAAAAAACAATTAAAAAATTATAATCATGGAAGACCAGAGAAGTACCAGTTTTTTCAGATTTGAGGATCTGAGGGTGTATCACAAAGCTTTAGAATACTATGGCTGGTTGATAAATCAGGTAAAGAATGCAGACGAATTTGCAAGTAAAACATTATTAACTCCTTTATTAGATACTGCTGCCAAGATTGCAATCAATATTGCAGAGGGTTCTTCAAATCACAACAAAGCAACATTTGTTGAGTATCTGAAAGCTGCAAAAGCACAAGTACGTCAGTGTGTTGTGTTCACCACGATGGCACAACAAAACGGACTGTTTGACCAACAACAAGCGGAATTTTCACGCAATATCTTAATTGAAATGACAAAAATGGTCGGTGCGATGGTATTTTCTTTGCAAAAACCGTCCAACCGCGAAGACCGCAATCTGAAAACAAACAACACAGACAAAGAACAATCGTTCAATTCTGACATTAAACAAGATGACATTGCTTCGGAATTTGATTTTTCTTATTAATCTACAATAATTTTTATACAAAACAAAAGCACCGTTTTTGACTAAAACGGTGCTTTTTTATTATTTTGCATTCTTAATTATATACCCTACCGCAATCATTTCTGTCCGCACGCCCGCTAAACCAAAAATCCTCTCTGCCCTATCACCATTTACCGCTGCCCTTTCGCATTCAATTTTTGCCCTTTGCGAAAAGAGTTAAAAAAAAATCACATTTTTTCACTAAAAAAACCTATTTTTTTGAGGTAAAAAATCAGATTTTTTCGCAATTACTTTCGCAAAGGGCAAAAATCAAATGCCGTTGGGCAAAATTTTATTATGAAAGGGCAATAAAAAAGTAATAAATAATTAGGATAAAGAGTCCTAAGATTTTGTATCACAAGGGAAAATGTGTATATAAAGAAGAAAAATGTGTATATAAAAAAGAATAATGTTTGTATAACGGAAACTATCTGCTGCATAAAGCGGCGAAAAAAATTTATAAAAATACGGACAGAATTTATCCTAAACATATAATAAAAACGGTTTTGGCACGTAATATAAAAGCAAAAACATTGACCGCAAAAAACGAAAGCACAAACCAACAGTTATAAATCCATAATATTGCCATGCAGATTACGGCTTTAATAATTTTCGCCATCGCTTACATAGGAATAATCTTCAACAAACTGCCGTTTTTAAACCTCAACCGCAAAACATCTGCTTATGCGGGCAGTGTGTTGATGATAGTTTTCGGCGTGATAAGCTTTGAAGATGCCGTCAAAAGCATTGATTTCAACACCATTGCATTGCTTTTGGGTATGATGGTTATAATATCCGTTCTGCAAGCGGAAGGATTTTTTACGTTGATTTCGCAAAAAACCATGTCTTCCGCCAAAAACGCCTCACGGTTGTTGGTTCTTATTGTTTTTATCACAGGAGTGGCGTCGGCGTTTTTAGTTAACGATGCTGTGGTTCTGCTCTTTACGCCCGTAATCATCAACATATGCCGCAAATCTTCGCTTGACCCTATGCCCTTTTTGCTTGGTGAGATTTTTTCTTCAAATGCGGGTTCATTGATGTGCATAACGGGCAATCCGCAAAACATGATTATCGGCATTGCATCGGGCATCAGTTACGGCGGGTTCATGGTCTACATGCTGCCTATCGCCGTTGTTTCCATGCTGATAATAGTTTGGGTTATCAAAAAGACAAACCGTGACATTTTTTCCCAAAACCGTCCCGTTGCCTCTGACGACGGCGGCAATAAAACATACAACGCCAAAAACATACGCAAGGTTTCGGTGATTTTTGCGTTGGTTATATGCGGGTTTTTCTTCGGAAAAATTTTTCATATATCCATTCCCGTCATCGCCCTTGCGGGTTCGGTGCTTGCAATAACGGTTTCAGACCGCCCGAGCAAAGAAATATTCAAAGAAGTGGACTTTTCGCTGCTTTTGTTTTTCGCTTCGCTGTTTGTAATCGTTGCCGCAGTCAAACAAAGCGGAATGTTGAATATGGTGTTTGATATAACGCTTCAACCCAACGCCGTTTCAATACTTATAATCTTCGCTCTGTCAACGGTTTTGTCGCAAATAATCTCAAACGTTCCGTACACCGTCTTGGTACTGCCCGTGTTCACCGCAGCCAACAGCAGCATACTGTGGTTATCTTTGGCTTCTGCGTCAACGCTTGCCGGCAATCTGACCGTAATAGGTGCAATGGCGAACCTCATCGTTATGGAACAGGCGGAAAAAGAAGGCATAAAGATAACGCCGCATAAATTCTACCGCCCTGCACTGATAATCACCGTATTGACAAGTTTGTTTGCCATACTTATGCTTTTGGTTTATCAACTTTAACGGCATTTTTTTCTAATCAAAACATAAACCTCGGCTTACTATTACAACCCTTTTTATCTATTATTTAACATATTACATTTATAATAACGCATACTTTTGCAGCCTTTTCACCGTTTCATTCTGCCCAACGGCATTTGATTTTTGCCTTTTCAGAAAAGAGTTTAAAAAAAATCACATTTTTTCACTGAAAAAACCTATTTTTTCGAGGCAAAAAATCAGATTTTTTTACAATTACTTTCGCAAAGGGCGGAAATAAAGTGCGACGAAGCAAGATTTAAATGTAAAAGGGCGGGGATTTTTTGTATATGCAACGCTAAAAAAAGTTAATTCAATTTTAAAAATCTTATGTAAATCCGTGTAATTCAGAGCTTGCACGTCTATCAACTGCAAATCTTTGACCATATCGGCGGTTTGTTGTTTGTATTTTAAGAAATGCTCCGTTTTTATATGATTTGGATATGCCTTTTCACCTCTGTAAATTTCCAAAATCCGAAAATGATTAGGTTTGTTCTCAATCTGCATCGGCAAAAGGCAAATCACGCCTTTTTCTTTCTCCATTGACACCGAGGCAATCTCTCTTGCTTGCTGCAAATATTCATTTAACCGATTGGAATCCACTTCTATTTCCGCTATTCTGACGATTAAATTTTCCGCAATGTCATAATGTGCCGTCCGTGTCATGTTGCCGTTTAACAAATTGCGGGCATTTTCACTTAAAATCATCTTTGCGTAGGGCGAAAGCATAAAATCTTCCTGCAAATCCTTACGCAATTTTTCTGCGTTGCTAATTAAAGCGTTTGCATCGGCATAAGGATAGTCCGAACCGTAAAGAATGCGGTCTATCGTGGTGATTTGCAGCATTGTTTTTATAATTTCCACCGACGTATTGCCCGCCAAATCAAACCAAAGGCAATCCAAATTCTTTTGAAAGTCAATTCGTCCCATCAATCCCTTATTTCTGAATATCGGATAGACGTTTTGCATCCTTTTTATAGCCAACGGCAGATATGCACCGCTGTGCGGAACGACTACTTTCACATTATTGTACCGTGCCAACACATTGCGTGCTATCATATTGCAAACTGCACGCGAAGTTTCGGCAGGATATTCATACAAAGCCAACGGCAGTGATTGCATCAACTGATTAGGATAATTTGAAGGCTTATGCGGATGGATTATTATCAAGGCTTTGTACTCGTTAAGCACCGAAAAAAGAGTGTCCAATGCCTCATCACCCAAGTACTGTCCGCAGACATTGGTTGCAAGTTTCACTCCGTCGGCGTGCAAGGTGTCAAAAGCGTAACGAACCTCCTTTATAGCGGCATCAACGTCGGGCAAAGGCAATGCAGCACAGAAAAGAAATTTTCCGTTTGACTTTGCTTTCAGCCCGGCACAATATTCATTGAACTTTCTTACCTCTTTAACGGTCTGGTTTATGTTTTGAAAATACGGATGCGGGGCAACCATAGTCAGAACAGAGGTTTCAATGCCTGCTTTTTGCATAAAATCCAAGTGTTTCTCCGCATCCCAAGACGGAATAGGGAAACCTTCGTCCAAGAGTGCGTCATTATCTTTCAAAAACGTTAAATAATCCTGCGTAATTATATGACTGTGAAAGTCAATTATACTTTGACCGCCTGCGTTTGCCATAACAAAAAATGCAAATAACAAATTAAAAATCCAATACTTCGCTTTCATTTTGCAAAGGTATGAAAAAAGCACCTAAACACAAAAATCCACACGGCAAAACAAACGTGTTTATATATTACTTTCACCTTTTCATACTGTCTGACAACTTTTTAAATACGAATTTCCGCACTTTGCTTTTATTATCATACCTTTCCTACCCTGCCTTTTCACCGTTTGCTGCTGCCCTACCGCATTTAATTTTCGCCCTTTGCGAAAAGAGTTTAAAAAAAATCACATTTTTTCACTGAAAAAACCTATTTTTTTGAGGTAAAAAATCAGATTTTTTCGCAATTACTTTCGCAAAGGGCGGAAATAAAATGCGACGGAGCAAGATTTAAATGTAAAAGGGCGGATTTCTTTTTACAATCTGGCGGAAAGCATTTGTAATCGGACGGTATCTGAAACTGAAAGACAAATAACTAACGGTATATAAATTATCAGAAAGGCCTGAAAAAAGAGTGGGCGGATTTGCAATCCGCCCACTCTTTTGTACTCCCGGAGAGAATCGAACTCTCATCGTCAGAACCGGAATCTGATATTCTATCCATTGAACTACGGAAGCATTACATTTATTTCACATTCTCTGTCATTGATAACTCAATTTATCATCATTTATTACATATTTTGCAAGATTTTTTTCAATATCCGTATTTTTTAACGATGTTTTTGCCGCCGTACAATCAGTTGTTACGACCAACCGTTACGCTTAAACAAAATATAAAACGATGCGACAACCAACAACATCAGCACACAAATATACCAAAACGCATTAGGGTCGTCCATAAACGGAAGTTTTACGTTCATACCGTATATACTTGACACCACTGTCATAGGTAACATGACGGTGGAAATTATAGTCAGGGCTTTGTTGGTTTCGTTTGCTTTGTTGGCTTGCAGGGAATCAAAGGTTTGAGCCAAGCCTTGCGTCAACTCACCGTAGTCTTCCACCATATCAAACATCTTTTGGTACTGGTCAAGTATATTTCCCCAATAATCTTCCATATCTTCCTCGTAGCCTTTTATGGCTCCGCTTTCAAATTGATGGAACACACGCAACTGAGGCTTGAACGAAGTGTTGATGGATACTATGTTTTTTCTTGTAATTGTAAGATGTTCCAAGACCTGTTTAGCTTTCTTGGAAAAGATGTCTATATTCAAATTATCCACATCAGTTCCTATCCTTAAAATAAGAGAATAGGTTTCTACCATAAGGCGGTCCAAAAGGTTGTAAAGCAACGCATCGGACGAACCGATGATGTCCAAAGTGTCGTCATCGGGGTCTTGGTCCCTGAGTTTTTTCTCTTCTATGAGCGTATCTCTGTTCTTTTTCATCTCATTGAACATATTTTTTACCACCCAATGCGATGAACCAAGTGTTACAATGTAATCACGTCCCCAGAAAATCTTAACCTCTTTCAGTCTTATAAACTTATTGGTCTTGTCAAAGTAAGGAAAATGAAGTATAATGAAATAATATTCGTCGTATTCGTCTATTTTGGGACGCTGGTTTGAGGACTTACAGTCTTCAATGTCCAAAGGGTGAAAATCGAATGTATCCATAAGATAATCAAAGTCTTCATCCGTAGGATTGAAAACATGATACCACTTAACATCTTCAAAGTTTATCGTATCTATCATGGCCCTGCACCCTTTCCCCTTTTAGTTTTGAATTTGCAAAATTAGACTTTTTTTGCTTGACTACAAAAAAAATTCGTAACTTTGTGCCGCAAAAAGATTTTTTATCGTAAATTTAGGACAAAAAAATTAAAAAATGAGAACAATAAAAAACGTAAACTTCAACGGTAAAAAAGTTTTGGTCAGAGTAGACTTCAACGTACCGTTTGACAAACAAGGCAATATAAGCGACGATACCCGTATCAGAGAAGCCCTTCCGACAATCAACAAACTTGTATCCGACGGTGCTTCGGTTATACTTATGGCTCACTTGGGCAGACCGAAGAAAGGCGGATTTGAAGCGGAATTTACACTCAAACCCGTTGCCGAATACTTATCAAAATTGTTAGGTAAACAAGTAGTATTTACACAAGAATTGTTGGGTAAAGAAGTTTCCGACTTGGCATCATCACTGAAAAAAGGTGACGTAATGCTGTTGGAAAACATCAGATTCTATCCCGAAGAAACCAAAGGCGGCGAAGAATTGGCCAAACAGTTGTCTTTGCTCGGCGATGCGTATGTTAACGATGCTTTCGGTGCCGCTCACAGGGAACATTCTTCCACTGCAGTGATAGCAAAATATTTCCCTAACGACAAATATTTCGGATTGCTGATGGAAAATGAGGTGGTTAATCTGAACAAATTGATGAATAACGCCGAGCATCCGTTCACCGCAGTCATCGGAGGAAGCAAAATATCTTCCAAAATAGGCATATTGGAGTCGTTGTTGGACAAAGCGGACAACTTGGTTATAGGAGGCGGAATGCGTTATACGTTTTATAAAGCATTAGGACACACCATTGGCAACTCGCTTTGCGAAGACGACAAAATCCAAACCGCACAATTACTTATGCAAAAGGCAGAAGAAAAAGGAGTAAACCTGTATCTGCCGTGCGATTCCGTAGTTGCAAAAGAATTTTCAAACGAAGCCGAAACGATGTATATAGATTCTATGGACATACCTGACGGTTGGGAAGGAATGGATATAGGAGAAAAAAGTATCAAGCAATATTGCGAAGTGGTATTGCAGTCAAAGACTATACTATGGAACGGTCCTATGGGCGTGTTTGAATTCCCTGCATTTGCAAAAGCTACAAACGAAATAGCCAAAGCAGTAGCCAAGGCAACGGTTGACAACCGTGCTTTCTCGGCAATAGGAGGCGGCGATTCTGTTGCGGCAATCAACCAATCAGGATTCGCAGACAAAGTGTCTTATATCTCAACGGGCGGCGGTGCAATGCTTGAATTTTTGGAAGGAAAGACCTTGCCCGGAATTGCAGCGATAGAAAACTAAAAACATTTATCTGATATGATAGCATTAATCACAGGTGCGACAAGCGGAATAGGCAAAGCCTGCGCACAAAAATTCGCCCAAAGGGGATGCGACGTAATCATAACGGGCAGAAGAAACGACAGATTGCAATCATTGCAAAAAGAATTGGAAGAAAAATACAACGTCAAAGTAAAAAGTCTGAACTTTGACGTACGCAGTTGGGAACAAACAAAAGAAAATCTTAACTCTCTGCCGCAGGAATGGCAAAACATAGACATACTTGTCAACAACGCAGGATTGGCTGCGGGAAAAGACCCGATACAATCTGCATTGCTGGACGATTGGCAGCAAATGATTGACACCGATGTAAAAGGTTTGCTGTACGTATCACGGATAGTTTTGCCGTGGATGTGTTCAAGAAAAAAAGGTCATGTAATCAACATATGCTCCATAGCAGGCAAAGAAGTGTATGCAGGAGGCAGTGTATATTGTGCAGTAAAGCACGCCGTAGACGCTATATCCAAAGGAATGCGTATTGACTGTCTGCCGTACAATATAAAAGTTACCAACATATGTCCGGGAGCCGTTGAAACGGAATTCTCTATGGTAAGATTCAAAGGCGACAAAGAGAAAAACGATGCAACCTACCAAGGTTTTACTCCGTTGACGGGCGAAGATATAGCCGACACTATCATCTATTGTGCATATCTTCCTGCACATGTAAACATAAACGACTTGGTTATTATGCCTACCGCACAGGCTAATTCAGGGTTGTTCTTCAGACAATAATATACATGGGTAAAACTCTTTTCTGAAAAGAAAAAATTGTTTTCAGAAAAGAAAAAATTCTTTTCTGAAAACAGTTTTACTCAAAACACTTTCTGTAAAAACACGTTTTGAATTTAATTTTTCAAAAGCACAAAAGAAAACAAAAATTGCAATGTACGACCAAATAATAGACAAAGACAACAAAAATTCGGCGTTGAGTGTGTCCAAAGGCAAAGCCAATCCGGTTACGGTGAACAACAATTTCAAAGCCGTAAAACGCAAGGAACTTTCGGCAGATGAATATCTTAAAGGTATAACCGAAGGCAACCGTACCGTATTGTCGCGTGCCATCACTTTGATTGAAAGCAATCTTTACGCACATTCAATTTTGGCTCAAAAAGTCATTGAAAAATGTCTTCCGTTTTCGGGCAACAGCATCCGCTTGGGCATAACGGGCGTTCCGGGAGTAGGCAAAAGTACATTTATTGAAGCCTTGGGCAAGATGTTAACCGCACAAGGACACAAGGTAGCCGTACTTGCAATAGACCCTTCGTCACAAAAATCCAAAGGTTCCATACTCGGAGATAAAACACGTATGGAAGAACTGTCGCAGGATGAAAACGCATTTATCCGTCCTTCGCCTTCGGCGGGAAGTTTGGGCGGAGTGGCACGCAAAACACGGGAAATAATAGTTTTGTGCGAAGCCGCAGGTTTTGACACCGTGATAGTGGAAACGGTAGGTGTTGGTCAAAGCGAAGTATTGGCACACAGTATGGTTGACTTTTTCCTTTTGCTTCAATTGGCAAACGCAGGTGACGAACTGCAAGGCATAAAACGCGGCATTATGGAGATGGCCGACGCCATTGCAGTCAACAAAGCGGAAGGCAA
The DNA here is from genome assembly GCA_017934545.1 of Bacteroidales bacterium. Lineage (GTDB taxonomy): Bacteria > Bacteroidota > Bacteroidia > Bacteroidales > P3 > Scybalousia_A. The sequence continues at coordinate 71,662 of JAGBJI010000006.1, read as the reverse complement.
AATGAAAGAGATAAGCGAAACGGCTGCGGGTAATTACCGCAACGCTCTGCATTTGTTTCCCGCAAACGACAACGGTTGGTCGCCCAAAGTGTTTACATGTTCGGCTTATTCAAAAGAAGGTATCAAAGAAATATGGGATTGTGTCAATGAATTTGTAACCCTGACCAAACAAAACGGATATTTCTATAAAAACAGGAACGAACAAAATCTGCGGATACTGGACGAAACGGTCAAACAAGCCCTTTTGGACGGTTTTTATAACAATCCTACGGTTCAAAAAGAACTTCCCGTTGCCAAAGATGATATATTGGACAACAGAATGAGTGCATATATTATAGCACAAAAACTTATTGACATGTATTATCTGTCGCTTAAAAAGTGATAAATGTACTGTCGGCTTCATTTTTTTGAAGTTTTTTTGTTGCCGATTGAAAAAAAGATTGTAATTTTGCCGAAAAGTTTTTCTTTTAAGATGTATTTGATACACTTTCAAATGCATTATATCCCCCGAAAAACATATTATGAACGGAACCGACGGATAATAATTTTATATTATAGTACAACATAATTTAACTATGTACAGTAAAAACAAATTGGAAGAATGTTCTTTGCCCGAACTAAAGGCTATTGCCAAACAAATGAACATACCTAAAACGAGCAGACTCAACTCTGCACAGGAACTTATCTACAAAATATTGGATTTTCAAGCCTCTAATCCGCAGCAGGAAGTAAAAACGGTGAACCCCGATGCCGTTGCACAACCCAAAAGACGGGGACGGCCGCCTAAAAACGCTGTAAAAACGGAAGCCGTTGCACAAACGGAAACAGTAAAATCAGAAAACAACGAAACGCAACCCGTCAAAAGAGTCCGCACTCATATACGTACACGCAACATTTCCGATGCTAACATCGCAGGAACAAGCACCGTTGCAACCAACAACCAACAAACCACTTTGCTTCAGGCAAAACAACAGATTGTACAGGACTTAAACGTTTCCAAAATACCCGAAACACCGAAGATAGACGAGATTATAATCCCTGATTTTCAACCAAAAAGACCGATAACCCAACAAAAAGAAATATTTAAACCTACTGTCAGCGACAATCCTGTGCCGCCTGCAACGAAAAATCCCGCACCTGCGGTTAACAACACGGCAAACAACGTCCGCACAAACTCATTCCAACGCCCTGCAACGCAAGAACCGAAGCCTTTTTATATGTCCGACACCGAAGGATTGGTGGAAGCGGAAGGCGTATTGGAGATTATGCCCGACGGATACGGCTTTTTGCGTTCGTCGGATTACAATTACCTGAACTCACCCGACGATGTATACATATCTCAATCGCAATCCAAATTTTTTGCTCTTAAAACGGGTGATACCGTTCACGGAATGATTCGTCCTCCGAAAGAAGGTGAGAAGTATTTTCCTATGGTTAAAGTGACCAGTATCAACGGAAGAAAACCCGAATCCATACGTGACCGTGTTCCTTTTGAGTATTTGACGCCGTTGTTTCCTGAAGAAAAATTCAAACTTACGGGACATCACAACGAAAGTATCTCAACCCGTATCATAGATTTGTTCACTCCGATAGGCAAAGGTCAGAGAGCAATGATTGTAGCTCCGCCTAAAACGGGAAAAACAACTCTTTTGAAAGAGATTGCAAACGCAATTGCAGCCAACCACCCCGATGTTTACCTAATTGTATTGCTTATTGACGAACGTCCGGAGGAAGTTACCGACATGCAACGTACGGTTAACGCCGAAGTTATTGCCTCTACGTTTGACGAACCAGCCGAAAGACATGTAAAAATTGCTAACATTGTCTTGGAGAAAGCAAAACGTATGGTGGAATGCGGACATGACGTGGTAATAGTTTTGGACAGTATCACCCGTCTTGCACGTGCTTACAACACTGTAGCCCCTGCAAGCGGAAAAGTATTGTCGGGCGGCGTTGAAGCAAACGCATTGCAAAAGCCTAAACGTTTCTTCGGAGCGGCACGTAATATAGAAAACGGAGGTTCGCTTACGATTATAGCCACCGCACTTATAGAAACAGGCTCAAAGATGGACGAAGTGATATTTGAGGAATTCAAAGGAACGGGTAACATGGAGCTTCAATTGGACAGAAAACTTTCAAACAAGAGAATATATCCTGCAGTGGACTTGGTGGCTTCATCAACCAGACGCGACGATTTGCTTTTGAGCGACAACGTTCTGGGTCGTATGCTGATATTGCGTAACTACATTGCGGACATGAATCCTAACGAAGCGATGGATTTAATAAAAAGCAGAATGAGTGCAACAAAAACCAACGAAGAATTTCTTTTGAACATGAACGGTTAATGTATATAAACGGTTAAAATCCAATGCGATTTTAACCGTTTTATATTTCTTTTCATCAACACGGTAAATTATCATCAACAATATAATTATTTATAAAAATGAATACGGAAGAATTGTTTAAGAAAATAGTTTCGCACGCAAAAGAGTACGGGTTTATTTTTCCTTCGAGCGAATTGTACGACGGTTTGGGAGCGGTCTATGATTACGGTCCCAACGGTGTGGAACTTAAAAACAACATAAAACAATATTGGTGGAGGTCTATGACACAGATGCATGAGAATATTGTCGGAGTGGACAGTGCCATCTTCATGCACCCGAAGATATGGAAAGCCAGCGGACACGTGGATGCCTTCAATGACCCTTTGATTGACAACAAGGACAGCAAGAAACGCTACCGTGCAGACGTATTGATAGAAGACCATATCGCCAAAATAGAAGACAAAATCAATAAAGAAATTGCTAAAGCCAAGAAACGTTTCGGCGACAACTTCAACGAAGAACAATTCCTTGCCACAAGCGAACGTGTCAAAGGCTACAAACAGGAGATGGAATCCATACACACGAGGTTTGCAGAGCTGATGAACGCAAACGATTTGGCAGGATTGAAGTCTTTAATAGAGGAATTGGGCATCGTATGTCCTATATCGGGTACAAGAAATTGGACTGACGTCAGACAGTTCAACCTTATGTTCGCAACCAAGATGGGTTCCGTTTCCGACGGTTCGGACACCGTATATTTAAGACCCGAAACGGCACAGGGTATTTTCGTAAACTACCTGAACGTTCAGAAAACCAACCGTATGAAAATACCTTTCGGCATAGCACAAATAGGCAAAGCGTTCCGCAACGAAATAGTTGCAAGGCAGTTTATCTTCCGTATGCGTGAGTTCGAACAGATGGAGATGGAGTTTTTCTGCCGTCCGGGAACGGAGATGGAGTGGTTCAACTATTGGAAAGAAGAACGTATGAATTGGCACTTGGCTTTGGGAATACCGAAGGAGAAATACCGTTACCACGACCACGAAAAATTGGCACACTATGCCAACGCAGCAACGGATATTGAGTTTGAATTCCCGTTCGGTTTCAAAGAATTGGAAGGCATCCACTCAAGGACGGACTTCGATTTGAAACGCCACCAAGAGTTCAGCGGTAAAAAAATACAATACTTTGATTCGGAGATAAACGAAAGCTATACACCGTATTGCGTTGAAACTTCCATAGGATTGGACCGTACATTCTTGGCTGTATTTTCGCACGCATACCAAGAGGAAACTCTTTCCGACGGACAGACACGTACGGTTTTGAACTTGCCTAAACAATTGGCTCCGTACAAAGTAAGCGTCTTGCCGTTGGTAAACAAAGACGGTCTGCCGGAAATGGCACGCCGCATAGTCAACGATTTGAAATTCAGCATGCGCACGCACTACGAAGAAAAAGATACTATCGGCAAACGCTACAGACGCCAAGATGCCATAGGCACACCGTTCTGTATCACCGTTGACAACGACTCGCTGCAAGACAACAGTGTAACCGTACGTTTACGTGATACCATGCAGCAGGAACGTATCGCCGTTGACAACATCAAAACCTTTATTACACAACACTAATTAAAGCTTTTTACACGGAAATAACTCATTGCAAAAATATTTTTTGCAGTTAAAGAAGACGCCGAACGACTGTTCGGCGTCTTCTTTTCAGAAAAGAAAAATTTGTTTTCAGAAAACAATCTCAAAAAAGCAGGTTTTTTAACCCGAAAAAGCAGGTTTTTTGATGCAAAAAAATGGGTTTTTTCATGTAAAAAAGCAGGTTTTTTCCGAATTAAAACGCCGTTCGGCAAAAACGAAACAACAAAAAGGGCTGACGGATTGTGAATCCGTCAGCCCTTAAAAGTTTTTAAACTGAAATTATTTCTTTGGTAAGTATTGTTGTAACATTTTTTCTATGTATTTTCCTATAACGTCAAACTCTATATTGACCACAGTGCCGACTTTGAAGTTATGAAAATTGGTATGTTCCTGCGTATAAGGGATAATAGATACGGAAAAATCGTTGTCATTACTGTCAACTACCGTCAGGGAAACGCCGTTGACGCATATACTGCCCTTTTCCACCGTTGCGTGAACATGTTCTTTGTCGTTAAAAGTAAAATAATAACGCCATGAACCCTGTTCGTCAACTATCCGAGTGCATGTTGCGGTGTTGTCAACATGCCCTTGCACAATGTGACCGTCAAAACGGCCGTCCTGCAACATGCTCCGTTCAACGTTAACTTCCGTCCCTACCTGCCAATGTCCCAAATTGGTTCTGTCCATTGTTTCTTTCATCGCCGTGACTACGTATTGCTTCTTTTCCTTGTCAAGTTTGACCACCGTAAGGCAACAACCGTCGTGTGCAAAACTTTGGTCTATATGCAATTCATCGGCAACGGCACACTCCAATGTAAAATGGAAATTCGTACCTTCCTGTTCTATCTTTACGACTTTTGCCGTCCGTTCAACTATTCCCGTAAACATATTTTTTACAATTATTATTTATTAACTTAATATCCGATATAATCTTGTTTTACAAATCATCAAAAACATCTTCTTCACTCCATCCATGACCCAAGTCCCAATGAATGTCCTTTTTAAATCTGAATTGTTTTAAATTAAAATAGTTTTTAAGTAATTCCGTTACACTTTCATTGTATTCATCTATCCAACTGCCGACATAAACCACGAATTCTCCGTTTTCATAATTGACTCTGCCGCGGGGAACCATAGTATAATCACCGAAATAGTGTTTGTCCTTACCCCTGTAACGCTGCTTTTGCCAAATGGTTTTATGCAATTTAGGATACGTACGGCGGTTGTTTATATCTTGTATTTGGTCATAATCCAATGAATTAACACCGAAGAAATCGTTTTCCGCTGCATCATACCAAAAGATTCCTATTTGAGGTTTTTCTTCCGTATTTAAATACGGACGCATCGCCTCAATTATCCCCTTATGTTCTTCTTTGGTTGTCGGTGTAATGCCGTTTTGTCTATTCACTGTCATGCTTTTCTTACGATTAAACACACAACAACTTTTGCAGTTCTGCGGGTAAATTATCTATGGAGTACAAATCCTTGATGTTTAATGTCAATTTATAACTGACCATATTGTCTGGATTCATCTGCACAAGCTGCCTTTTAAAATTATCTTCCGTAATAAACCATTTTCTTTCTGCATGGATTCGCTTAACGGACGATTTGTTGAATATTCTGTACAGAACTTTATCTTCACAAATACCTATACACAATAGAAAATCGTATGTATACGTAGGGTTAATGCCGTTGAATTGGAATGTGTTGGTGGTTCTGCCTTTTCTTGAAGTTTTTACCTCAATTGTTTTTCCGCCTTCGGTGCATATATCATACTCATCGTGTATGGTTGTTTCCGTATCCTGCACTATAGGACAGATTTGCCTGCAAATATTTTTAGCATATTCCTCCCCTATTTGACCGATTGCATTGCCTTCAAAATCTTTTATCTTTGAGAAAATATGCTGATAACCTCTGCCTAACTGCAATTCCTCATGTTTTCTCTCTATTATATCCAAAAGACTCTTGTTTAAATTATCCAAGCTAAACGTTTTCATAATAACAAAATCTGTCTATAAATTATCTTTCAGTAATCTGAAAATGTTTGATTTGCCTAAATGATAGCACGAATTCGTCGCCGAAGTTGCGTAATCTTTCCATTTGGCATTTATAAGTATATCTCCGATTTTACGTCTTATATTTTCGTCATCGGTTTGCAGTATAATGGCAATACCCGATTTATATTTTACTTTATCAAAAGAATCAACGACGGAAATATCTCCGTAAAACGTAGAGGAAATATAGAAATCCGCTTTTTTGTTAAATATCCATTCTTTGCCGCATTCCCTTTTCTTTGCAAGTGAAACGGTAACTACTTTAACTACATCGCTGAACGGTTCTTTGCTATTGTTGTTATACCAACTGTATTCCGTATTTTCAAGTTTATGGTTTTTGCTCCAAATTTGAAAAACACACTTTATATTGGTGAAACGTTTAGCAGTGTATGAATAGAAAACATTGCCCTGCAACATCTCACTGTGTATAAGATTGAATCCTTTTACCCTGTACTTTATTGAACCTTTGCCTTGACTTTCAAAAAACATAGGAAGAATAAAACAAACATACTCCGCCTTATCGGAATGGTTTATAAATTCCAATGCCGTAACGCCTCTGTGTCCGAACGGAGGGTTACCCATGACTATCAGTTTCCCATCGGGAAGACGGTATTGCAGGTAATCAGACTTGATAAATTCGTTTCTTAACGGCAATATGTCAATACCTATTCTTTTATCTTTAGGAAATAAATCGTAAAAAACTCCGTCCCCAGCACTCGGTTCTATCCACACAAAATCATCTATACTCTTTTCATAAGAGGAAATGACGGATTTTGCCGTTTTAACAAGTTTTTCCGCAACTTTTCTGTCCGTAAAAAATTGGTCTAAGGCATTATCCTTATTTTCTTTCATAGGTTTGCCGTTTACAAAATAAAACCTATTGAAAGATTCTCTCTGAATATTATCCGCAATTGCTAATGTCTGATTGCCCGGCATGTTTTCGTTATTTCTTTAAAAAGTCTTCGTAATAGCGGAAAATCTTTTTGTAAAGTTCTACGCGGTCTTTGCCTCTTACGTTATGCTCATGGTTGGTATACATAAAGTAATCAACAGGTTTTTTCTTCTCTACGCAAAGACGGATAAACTCCAAGGAATGCTGCGGCAGCACTGTATTGTCCTGATAGCCTTGCATTACAAGTATACGTGTACTGTCGGTGATGTTGTCTATATAGTTCAACAGTGACGAATGCTCATATCCTTCAGGGTTATCGTCAGGTGTTCCCATGTAACGCTCGCCGTACATCACCTCATACCATTTCCAATCTATCACAGGGCCGCCTGCCGTTGCTACTTTGAACACTCCGGGGTTGCGAAGCGTAAGCCCCAAGGTCATAAAGCCGCCGTACGACCATCCGTCAACACCTATTCTGTTTGCATCTACATAAGGCAACGATTTTAAGTAGTTCACCCCTGCCATTTGGTCGTCTATTTCCTGCGTTCCGCAGTTGTGCCATATCGCACTCTCAAATTCATAGCCGCGGTTGGCACTTCCGCGTGAATCCATTGTCCAAACAATGTATCCCTGTGTAGCTAAAAACGGCAAAAAGTTGCCTGCTCCCGCCGTCCAATAGTCAGTTATCAACTGTGCATGCGGACCGCCGTATACGTAAACGATGACAGGATATTTTTTGTTAGGATTAAAATCTTTGGGTTTTATCATTCGGGTGTAAAGAACCGTACCGTCCGAAGCAATAAGCGAGTCAACGGTGATAACGGGTTTGTTGCTTAAAGCGTCAAACGGGTCTTTTACATTATCCAACTCCTTAATTATTTTTCCTTTTCCGTCCCTTATAACCGTGCGGTATGCCACATCGGTTGAAGAATATGAGTCTATAAAACGCGTACCTTTAGGATTGAAAGCAACGGTATGCGTTCCGTGGTCAAGGGTTATACGTGTTATGTTTCCGTCTTTAATATTCACTGCATAAAAATTCCTTTCCAACGGTGAGTCTTTGGTTGCATAAATATAGCAAACCGTACCCTTGTCGTTGAAACCCGCTATATCGTTAACCATCCAATTGCCCTTGGTCAACTGTTTTATCTCTCTTCCCAAAGTATCGTATATATATAGGTGTTGCCAACCGTCTTTTTCGGAGAAATACAAAAACTTTCCTTCATCATTAGGTATGAATGCTATCGGATGTTCGGGTTCTACATACTTGTTGCTTACCTCTTCAAACAAAACTCTTTTCAACATACCCGTCTGCGATGAGTACGCCTCCAACCACATATGGTTTTGCTTACGGTTAAGTTTCTGAATATATACCGTCTGCCCGTCAGGAGAGAAACAAACATTGGTCAGATAATTTTCCCTTTGCTCCACGCTGTTATCTTTGCGGGTTTTAAGGCAAACTTTAGTGTCTTGGTCAAAATCGTATACCCAAACTTCCACTTCGTGCGAACGCATACCTGCCATAGGATACTTTATAGGAGTGTGCGTTGCCTCCCTTGTCATAGTGTTTACCAACGGATAACTGCCGACCATGGATTGGTCCATACGGTAATACGCCAAAAATCTTCCGTCAGGCGAAAAGAACAAACCCTTGTCTATTCCAAACTCGTTTCTGTGTACACTCTGACCGATAATTATGTCAAGGCTGTCGCCGTCAAAGGTTATCTGTTTTTCGTTGTTTGCCTTTTTAACGAAAAGATTGTTATCCTTTATATAAGCCCTGTTGCCGTTTGACATTTCTGAAAATCTTGCCCCCTCTATGGTTTCCTCTTCTTTGGGTTCTGCAATCTTATCGTTGCCTTTTTTGTCAACAATATGCTGTTGCCACTTGTTGTCGTAGTACGAATAGGAATCGTTGTCAATGAATTCAGGTTGGTATACATTGATTTTCAATCTGTACGTACCGTCCATCAAATGCTCTATATCCAATTTATTATCTTGGTTTGCAGTGTTTTGTGCCGCTGCCGTGTTGATACCTGCCGCAGCTATTGCCACCAAAAACAAGGTTTTGATACGTGCTTTGCCCGTTTGTTTTCTTTCAGTTCTCATTATATGTAATAAATATTGATTATACGTTTTATGTTTTGCAAAAATACAAAAAAATATCAACTTCATATTACAGTAAAACATTTATTTGATATTGCACGTTCAACAACCTATCGGATAAAAACTCCCCGCATTGCAATGCCAACAACGCTTTTGACGTACTGTTTTGCGGAACCAAATTAAAAAAACATATGTTTTTGAAACGAAAAACATATGTTTTTTGATTAAAATTCATATGTTTTTTTGAAAAAATACATATGTTTTTTTATTTCATTTTCTGAAAAGAAATTTTTATACAGTGAATTTTATTTTTTATAGTCAATTATAAATTATGACAACTTATCAAAATAGGTTTTGTTTAACGCCCTACCCTTTCGGTTAAATACCTGCATAACAATTGTTAACCGCCGGAGATTGTCTTTTTTTCGCACATTATTCTTGCTATATTAAAAAAAAGATGTATCTTTGCAACTTCAAATTCTTGGGACTGTATGTTTGACGCAAACGATTATATAATAGAGGTCAATAAATTGTCTGAAGGAAGCAATGCTTTTGAGATGAAAGCAGACAAAGCCTTGTTTGACAATTTTCAATACCCCGATATATCTGACGCTGCGGCGGACATATCAATCAAAGTGGTGAAAAACGACAAATTGATTGAGTTGGGATTTGTGTTCAAAGGCGAACTGAAAGTTGTGTGCAGCCGTTGTCTGAATACACTTTCAATACCCGTTGACAAGCAAACGGCACTGTATGTCAAAATTGACGACGTTGACAAAAAATCTTCAACCGACGGTATCCTGGAAATTGACGTTGACCAATGGCTTTTGGACGAAAACGAAACCAAGATGGACTTATCGCACTATATATACGAAGAATTGGTAACGCTTATACCCATTGCACCGGTTCACCTTCACGCCGAAGATTGTGACAAAGGCATGTTGGAAAAACTCGATGCAGTGAACAAAACCGAAAACAAAGAAACAGACCCCAGATGGGATAAACTTAAAGAATTGCTTTGAGTAAAAACAATTCTTTAAGAAAGAACAAAATAAAGATAAAACAAATAACTAAAAAATTTAAATAAAATGCCAAATCCAAAACACAGATTCTCACAGACGAGAACAGCAAAAAGAAGATCACACGATCATGTAGAAAGCGTACAGTTAGCAAATTGTCCCAATTGCGGTGCAGTTCACCAATCACACAGAGTTTGCCCTGAATGCGGATATTACAGAGGTAAATTAGCAATAGAAAAGAAAGACGACAAGTAATCTATTCTTACAAGTATGAGAATAGGTTTGGATGTTATGGGGGGCGACTTTGCTCCCGATGCTATTGTTAAAGGTGCAATTTCAGCACTGCAGGACCTTTCTTCAGACGATGAATTAGTCCTTTTCGGACGCAAAAGCGATATTGAACGTATCGCTTTGCAGGAAAATTGTGACCCTTCTTCGCTCACCATAGTGGATTGCAGCGATGTCATAGACATGCACGATTCGCCTATAAAGGCATTCAAAGTAAAACCTGATTCGTCTTTGGCGGTGGGTTTCAACTTTTTGAAAAACGGAAAAATAGATACGTTTGCTTCGGCGGGCAATTCGGGTGCAATGCTTGTGGGAACCATGTACAGCGTAGGGCTTGCACAAGGCGTTTTAAGGCCTTGTCTTGCCGCTTTAATCCCAAAAGAAAAAGAAGGCGTTACCGTTTTGTTGGATGTAGGCGTGGACACTGACACCAAACCCGACACTTTGTATCAGTTCGGTCTGTTAGGAAGTCTGTATGCAGAGAGTACGCTGAACATAAAATCACCGCGTGTCGCTTTGTTGAATATAGGCGAAGAAGAAGGAAAAGGAAACCTTCAGTGCAAAGCCGCATACCAACTTATGAAAGACGCTTCTTACAACTTTGTAGGCAACGCCGAACCGTGCGAAATCTTTAAAGACAATGCCGATGTCATTGTCTGCGACGGTTTTGTGGGCAACCTTATAATGAAAAACATAGAAGCGTTTGCCAAAAGCATTATTAAGAGAGGTTTTGTTGATGATTTCATAAAAAGATTTAACTACGAGATATACGGAGGGCTGCCTTTGCTGGGAGCGAACAAGGTTGTGATAATCGGACACGGCGTTTCAAACCAAAAAGCCGTTAAATCAATGGTGTTGCAATCAAAAAACATTTACCAATCCGGCATTATCTCACGCTTGGGCGAGAGTTTCAAAGCGAACAAGTAAATTTTTGAAAATACAAAATGGCAAAAACAAGAGCTATAATAACGGCTGTTGAGGGTTATGTCCCGCAGGACGTAATCACCAACGAGATGTTAAGCAAAATGGTTGATACTACGGACGAATGGATTATGAGCCGTATCGGTATTAAAACCAGACATATTCTTAAAGGAGAGAAAGGTCCGTCGGATATGGCGGAGATTGTCGTTAACAAAATATTACAGAAAAAAAATATTTCCCCGTCGGAGATTGATTTAATCATTTGCTGCACCGTCACACCCGACATGCAGTTTCCTGCAACGGCAAACATAATCGCCGACAAGTGCGGTATAAAGAACGGATTCGGCTTTGACGTCAACGCAGGTTGCTCCGGGTTTATCTACGGTCTGACTACGGGAACAAAATATATAGAAAGCGGTTTTTGCAAAAAAGTCTTGGTCATCGGTGCAGAGAAGATGACATCAATTGTAAACTACGAAGACCGCACTACATGCCCTATTTTCGGGGACGGAGCGGCTGCCGTACTGTTGGAAGCCAGCGAAAATTCGCCTTACGGTGTGATTGACCAAGTGTTACATTCGGACGGAGTGGGAGTAAAACATCTTCATCAGGTGGCAGGAGGAAGTTTGCACCCTGCATCTGTAGAAACCGTGATGAACAAACAGCACTTCATCTACCAAGAAGGGCAAGCCGTATTCAAATGGGCGGTAACTAAAATGGCTGATGTGACCGAAGAGTTGTTGCAAAAGAACGGAATGCAAAAATCGGACATCAACTTCCTGCTTCCGCATCAGGCTAACCTGCGTATAATTAAGGCTACGGGAGAACGTTTGGAGTTAAAAGACGAACAAGTTCTGGTTAACATAGAGAAATACGGCAACACGACAAGTGCAACTATCCCTATGCTTATGTACGAAAACCAAGATAAATTCACCAAAGGGGACAATCTGATACTTACTTCTTTCGGTGCGGGCTTTACTTGGGGAGCCGTGTTGGTTAAGTGGGCATTGTAAGAAAACAGGTTGATTGTTTAACAAGAGTATATGTATTGTTCAAAACAACAGTTTAACAATGAATACTCCCCAATCAACGTTTAAAGTCACTTTTTTAGGCACCGGAACATCTTTGGGCGTACCTATACCGGGGTGCAAATGCGAAGTATGCTCGTCAAACGACAAAAGGGACAAACGCCTGCGTACTTCGTGTTTGATAACTTTTGAAAATATTGTAAACAAAACGGCTTTGCGTCCGCTGCAAATAGCAATTGATGCGGGGCCGGATTTCCGTTATCAGATGTTAAGGGCTGACGTGCAGCATTTGGATGCAATATTAATCACCCACGAACACAGGGACCACACCGCAGGATTGGACGATGTGAGGGCTTACAACTATTTGCAGCAAAAGGCAATGCCGCTTTACGGCAACAAAAAGGCATTGCAAGGCGTGGAAAAGATGATGTATTACGCTTTTCACCCAATGTATCCGGGTGTACCCGAGTTTGAACTGCACTTTTTGGACGTAAACAATGACAAATATTTCACCGTGGGCGGAATAGATATAGTACCTATTGAAGTAATGCACGCCAAACTGCCCGTACTTGCATACCGTATCGGCAACTTTGCATATATTACCGACGCCAAAACTATTTCCGAAAAAGAAAAACAAAAACTTAACGGCGTAAAAACGTTGGTCGTTAACGCTTTAAGAGAAGAAGAACATTTTTCACACTTCACTCTGCAGCAGGCATTGGACTTGATAGAGGAAATAAAACCCGATGTGGCTTACTTAACCCATATGTCGCATCTGATGGGACCTTACGAAACATTTCAAAAACGCCTTCCCGCCAATGTTTTTTTGGCATATGACGGGCTGCAAATCCACGCACAATAACTTCAAAACTTATTTTCAGTAAACATAAGACGCAATATACCGTAATTAAAAAGCAATACAGGAGCGGACAATTCCGCTCCTGTATTGTTTAAAATATATTGTACTTAAAGTTAAACGGTCATTCCGCCGTCTACGGAGAATGTTGCACCGTTTACATATGCACTTTCGTCGCTTGCCAAGAAGACGAACATCGCTGCAATGTCTTCAGGTGTTCCCAAACGTCCCACAGGAACTTTGGCAATCATACAGTCCAAAACCTCTTTAGGCATTTTGGCAACCATGTCAGTAGCAATAAATCCCGGAGCAACTGCATTGACCGTAACACCTTTGCGTCCTAATTCACGGCCTAGTGTCTTTGTCATTCCTATAATACCTGCTTTTGTAGCCACATAGTTGGTCTGTCCGAAGTTTCCGTACAATCCGACTACCGAAGACACGTTTACTATTCTTCCCCAGCCTTTTTCCAACATCATAGGTGAAAGACATTTAACGCAATTGAATGTTCCCGTCAGGTTGATGTCTATAACGCTCTGCCAAATCTCAGGCGTCATCTTTTTAAGTGTGGAATCGTTGGTTATACCTGCGTTGTTTATCAACACATCGCAACCGCCCATGTCTTTAACTTTTGCCGCTGCGGCTTCAACATCAGAGAAATTGCTTACGTCAACAGGCATGAATGTCATGTTCAACCCCTGTGCTTTGGCGTCTGCTATGAATGCCTCGCCCTTTTCTTTGTTTCTTGCCCAAACTATAACATTTGCTCCTTCTTTAGCAAAACGCAAAGCCGTAGCTTTACCTATTCCCGATGTACCGCCCGTGATAACGGCAGTCTTACCTTGTAATCTCATAATACTGTTTGTTTTTATTGTTTATAACTATTGTTTTTGTCTGTCGTTCAACGCTGCAAAATTACATATTTTATTTGTTTTGAACAAATAAATTCCGCAAATTCTGCCGTTAAAAACTTACCTGCATACGCAAGGTCAACACATCGTTAGGCACTTGTCTGTCATAACCGGGTATATTCTCGGCTTCTTCGTTGATATACCAATCGTAGAACGCACTCAAACGTACATTGGCCGTCGGGTTGTATATAAATCCAAGACCCAAGTTGGTATATTTCAAATCATAAGCATTGACTGCCGTCTTGCCGTCGGCCTTTGTGTTGAAATCATAGTACGCTGCTTTCAACACACTCTGCCATTTTGGTGAGAACAAATCCTGAACGTAGTAAAGATATCCGCCCGAAAACTTACGTTCGTAGGCAAAAGGATTTGAGGAATTGTATTGTGTGTTTTTCGGAGCCGTAAAAGATTTTTGCACGGAGGGTTGCGTACCGAACAAATACTCCCCTCTTATGTTTGACTTGCCTATTGAGGGATAGAAAGTCACCTGTGCGTCAACGCCGAAATACTCTCTTTTGTTTTTGGTGTCGGCTTGAACTGCATGGGGTGTCCATGTGCCGTTTTCAAACTTAAAATAGTTAGTGTCGGCATTGTTTACCCTGCCGTTGTAATACGAAACGCCGACGCCGTATTTGAATGTATTGTCACTGTTGACTTTGTCGTATTTCAAATGCGACTCAAAGTTGATGTGACCGTCGGGAGTTTTGCTTATACCGTTGCCGCTTACGGCTGCAAGTTCAAGTTTCAAACCCTTGAAATCAGAATTTTGCGGTGCTTTAAGTATGGCTTTCAACCCTATTTCGTGCAATCCCGGGAACAATTGGTGGGTCAAAACCGTTCTGTCCATAGTTTCCTGTACCGGAGATAAGTACATAAGTTCGTCACCGAAGAAAGAATTTATCAATCCTGCCTGAAAACTCAACCAATCCAACGCATCCCAACCCATGTATGCTTTTATAGGGCTGACGCCTGCTTCACTGGTGTTGATTTCCACCACTGCCTTGGCACTGTTTTTAGAATATGTAAAACGTATTCTGCCCCTTCTCACTCCGTAAGTAAGAAAATGGTCGTTGCCGTGATATTTTTCACTGTCGTAACTGCCCGTCCACACCTGCAAAGCGTCCTTGCCTGCGTATTCGGCCTGCGACTGAATGTAACCCGTTATCTTTAAACCGTCAGTTGTCTGCGATTTGGCGTAAAAACATCCTAATGTCAACGCCGCCAGTATTATTATACTTTTCTTCATTTTGTGTTTTGTGTGTTTTATTGTTTATTTACAAGCATTGTAACGCAGAAAACAAATATTTATTATATGCTTTGCCGCAAATAAATTCAGAAAAGAAGATAAAAAAACTCACATTTTTTTGATATAAAAATCACATTTTTATACTGTATAAATCACACTTTTGACCATAAAAAGTCACATTTTTATATCAAAAAAGTGTGATTTTTATATTAATAAAATCACACTTTTTACATACTGAAATCAGAAAATAATACAGTAAAAACACTGTTAAGCAAATTTTATTGATTATTTATCCGCATTTTACCGCAAAATACATTTAATTTTATTATCTTTGCAAATTTATATATATAATGTATATATTTTATTTACAAACAATAAACGAAATGAAAACAAATATACGCACTTGGGTTATATATATCCTGCCTTTATTGTCATGTATCGCTGCGGTTACAAACCTGCATTCGCAGGACACAGTCCACATGCCCGTCAATTCGCACATGCAAAAAACAGTCAGCAAAGTGATTGTATACGATGACGGAGGCAAACAAAACAACTATTCTTCCTCTTGCAACGGGTCATACACCTTTGTAACCTCGCAGCCGGGCAATTACTTCCGCATATCCATACATCAAAATATAAATTCAAGCAATTCTAATATAGCCATGCTGCGTATATGCAACGGCGATACCAACTCTTCAAACACCGTATACATATGCAACACCAACCAAACGGTTGACTATCTTTACTATTCCTCTAAAGACACCATTACCATATGGTTCAAAAGCGACGATGCCTCACCCAAAGAGGGTTTTGTCATAGGTTTGCAGGAAGTTTATTGCCCTGAAAAATCCGTAACATGCAAATTCCAGGACGCCAACACTGCTTTGCTGTCCTGGAACGGTATGGGCGATGCGGACTATTATGTAATTGATTACGTAGACACCACACAAGTATTCTATAACTGCTCTCCTGTATATCATGTTATATGCGATTCAACACCGTACGACAAAAAAACCGTAACCGTAAAGGCTGATTCAGTCTTGTTAACGGGGCTTGGGTCATGCCGTTGGCTGTATTACAATGTATACGGAGTGAAGGTAACCGAAACCAACGATACACTTATGTGCAGAGGTTATATAAATAACAATCATAGCCTAAGTTTTTGCAATACCTGTAAGGCGGTTTACCCTGCGGGTATCACATACAAATACAACGAAACCTTTGACACCATGCTGTTTTCGTGGAACGATATAGAGGGAGTGACTTGGTACGTCCTTGACAACTATACCGACACTATCCAACTTGACACGCCTTTCTATGCACAGGCGTTAATATGCAATACATACAAAAAAATCTCCATTGTAGGCGACACAACGGGAACGGTTGAATGGTGCAATGGCTTTACAACAAATTCAACAAAAAGAAGTTGTTATACCGTTCCGTACACCAAATACAGAGATTTGCCCAGCACTTACTACTCTTCGGAAAGCACTTACGACAATTACACGGGGTATTCCTATTACGGATATTTAAACATTCACAACCAATTCAAAACTTTCTATAAAAACATACAAGAAAGTATAGGAGTTAAATCCGTAGGTGCAGACAGTATATGCGTTGTGTGGGAAAAAAGTTCCAAAATAGAGGACACAATAACCGAAAAATATGTCATCTCATGGCGTAAAGCCGATAATTACTCGGCAACACCTATGTATGATACCGTAGCGTATTCGGATTCGGTTTACACCATACGCAACTTGGAGAGCAATACAGAATATTACATACAAATAGAAATGCTTTGTCCGTATTGCAAAGCGGTCAAATCACGCACCGTTGCCACAACTTTAGGCACATGTATGGACTTTACGGATTTGTTAAGTACTAAAACTTTTCTCACATGGGGTGATTACGACAATCCGCACGGCGGATTTTTGGATTCCGTACACGCAAAACTGTATTATTACCGCATAAACTCGGACAACAACGAATGGTTTGCCTTTGAAGAAGACGACAGACACAAGGTGTTCCGCAACGTCAACCAAAAAGATAATCTGACCGGCTCACAACTATATTGCGTTCCTCCGGGCGAAAAGGCTTCCGTACGTTTGGGAAACAGTTCCGTAGGGCGTGAAGCCGAGAGTATATCGTACGAATATTTCGTTGACAGCA
The DNA here is from genome assembly GCA_017934545.1 of Bacteroidales bacterium. Lineage (GTDB taxonomy): Bacteria > Bacteroidota > Bacteroidia > Bacteroidales > P3 > Scybalousia_A. Next base: position 54,202 of record JAGBJI010000006.1, on the reverse strand, counting down.
CGGACAAAGACATGTTGGTGTTGAAATATGCCGTTGTGATGCAGGACCCGGGACATACAAAACTGAACCAACCGCGTTTTACGCTGGAAATTCTTGACAGTACCAACACGGTAATAGATACTGCATGTTGTTTTGCCGATTTCTATGCCGCCGGGGACTTGGGTTGGAACGAAGTAGCGTCGTCTTCACCGAAAAGAATATGGAAAGATTGGACTACGATAGGCATTGACATAGCTCCGTATCACGGTCAAACCATACGCGTAAGGCTTACAACTTACGATTGCGACGAGGGAGCTCATTACGGTTACGCATACTTTAACATCAAGTGCGACAACAAACGGCTGTATATAGTAGACCGTTGCGATGCAGAGGATTCCGTTTGGCTTCAGGCTCCTTTGGGATTTGATTACTATTGGCATCAAGTGGGCAAGACGGACACTTTGTCCAAGCAATTTGAGGTCAAAGTACCCGTTGACGACAATATATACGAATGCGTTGCCTCTTTTGTGGGCAAACCCGACTGTTATTTTACGATATCTACCCTTCCCGTTCACGTAAAACCCGTAGCCAAAGCGTCATATACAGTAGATACATGCTCCAATTCTGTAACTTTATTCAATGAATGTTATTTGGATTTTGATTCAACGCTCGGTGCGTATACCAAACAGTTCGTTGACTCCACGTTTTGGTTAGTTGACAACGACACGGACATAGTCTACGGCGATTCGTTGACACTAGAATACACCGAAAACGGAACACATACCGTCAAATTGGTAAGCGTGTTGTCCGAATCAAAGTGTACCGACACGTTAACCATACCTTTAAACATAGATTTCATCATTCCCGCCGAACTGAAAGGCAAAGACATTATATGCCAAGGCGACAAGGACACTCTGTCCGTCGCAATTGACAACACTTTTCCGCACAATGTCAACTATCTTTGGTCAACCGGACAGACTTCTTCCGCAATAACAGTCCAACCCGATGAGGACACGGAATACAGCGTCAACCTTTACCTTGCGGCAGGTTGCGGAGGAGTGCTGAAAAAACAAATAACGGTCAACCCGTCTTATAATTACACCGTCTTTGATACCATAGTACAAGGTTCGGTTTATGATAAGCATAATTTCAATCAGAGTTCTACGGGTGTATATACACAATCGCTTCTTACCGACAAAGGTTGCGATTCCGTAGTTACGCTTGACCTTTTGGTGATTCCTGTTTACGATACGGTTATTTACGCCGACATATGCGAAGGAACGGAATTTCATTACCGTCAATTCTCTTACAACCAACAGGGAGTGTATGTTGACACCGCCAAATTCGGATTGTACGACAGCGTTTTCACCTTCCACATCACCGTACACCCCGTCCAACTGTACGACAGCACGTTTTATTCCTGCGTAGGCGACACAGTGGATTTCTTCGGAACGGACATCTTCCGCAGCGGAACATATATAAAAATATTACAAACAGACAAAGGTTGCGACAGTTCAATAATAATGGACGCATATTTCAATTATATCACAACTTCTACGCTTGAGGTTGACATATGTCCTGAACATCCTTTTGTATTCAATGATATTGTGATTGAAAAAGAGGGAATATATTTTGACACATTGCAAACACCGATGGGTTGTGACAGTATTATTCACATCACGGCGGCGATGTATGACAACAAAACTTCAGATGTTTCCGCCCAAATATGCGAAGGAGATAATTTTGACTTCAACGGCAGAATTATTTCTTCACCCGGAACTTATACGGACACATTGCAAACCATTCACGGGTGCGATTCCGTAATCACAATGACGCTTAACGTCAACCCGACCTTACACAACTACAACAAAGTAACCGTCTGCGAAGGACAAACCTACACTTTCAACGGCCAGGAACTGTATCTGACAGGATATTATGCCGATACAATGACTGCATTTTCAGGTTGCGATTCCGTAATATCGCTGGACTTGAGAGTAGCACCGCTTTATGACGACACATTGCAGGTAATGCTCAACGAAGGAACGCAGATTTATTTAGGCGATATATCAATTACACAAAACGGAATATACACTTACGGATTTAAATCCGCAGACAATTGCGATTCGGTTGTTACTTTCATAGTTCAATATCAGAATTCATTGAACCAAATTAACAACGAAGGCGTTTCAATCAACATGTACCCTAACCCTGCAGGCAATTACGTAACTTTAAAACTAAACGGAATCTCTTCGGATTACACCGTAACGCTTACGGATATTACAGGAAAGAAACTCAATGAATATACAAAGCCTGCAAATGCGGATGAAATAACCGTCAATCTTAACAATTTGCCGAGCGGTTCGTATTACATTCAAATAAAAACTGAAAACAAAATCAAAACAGAAAAATTAATAAAGAAATGATAAAGAAAATATTGTTATTAGCCGCATTGTTATCTGCTTACAATGCCCTTTTGGCACAAAATTCCGTGCTTATGCCCGTAAACGGATTTAAAGATACTACGGCTTCTGAACTTATAATCTACGACGACGGCGGTGCTAACGGAAACTATTCGCCGCTTTGCAACGGAAAAATCACCGTACACGCAAAACAATCCACCCATAGATTTAAAGTATTGGTGCATTCCTATTTACAAACGTGGGATTGGAACAAAGCATTAATCACAATCTACGCAGGAGATACGAATTCCGAAGTTGTATTTTCCGAACCTTACCCGATGGAGAAATTGTTTTACGTAAATTCAAACACCGTTTCTGTAGAATTTACCTCTGATAACGACAATACGGACGACGGATTCAAGATTGAATTGTGGGAATGCGGCACTCAAGCACCCGAAAACGTAAAATACAGTTTCATAGATTCAACTACTGTAAAAATATCTTGGGACGAAAAAGACACAACTCTGCATTGGGCTGTTGACTATTCGCAACACCAAGGTTACAATCCGTACGCCGGGGAATGGATATACGCAAGCGGAGGCAACGGATGGGGAACCAATGATTTCTCCATACAGGAAGAATACAATTTCGGTGACGAAGCAAACGTACAAACCGCATATTCCGATACAAACTTTATTATAATATCCAATCTTAAACCGGGTTTAAGCTTAAGCTTTGACGTTTACGTCTCGCACGACGATGAAGTCATTGGTTGCGGAGGGTTGTATTACTACTGTCCTTGTGAAATTCCGACCAATTTAAACATAGCTTGGGATGCAGATTCAGTGTTTTATTCTTGGGACGAAAACGACACTTCAACCGTTTGGTCGGTTCATTACTACGACCCGTTCTCATATAACGAAACGGAAGTATATGTATACGAACCTTACATCACTCTTCCGAGAACTTGCTATACTTATAATTTAGATATATCGGGCAACTGCGACCGTTTGTCGCAGAAATTCGAAAAAGATATTTACTGTTCATATAACAGTTCCATACTAACTCCTACCCTTTGTCCGCAACTCTGGAGTGTAGGATTTGAAGGTGTAACCCCTACGTCAATAGCTACGGCATGGGAAACTGAAAACAACTCCGTATATGATACGGTTTCCAAAGTAATTGTAGCATACAAAAAACTGTATCAACCGATGGACAGTTTAGTATATTACGATACAGTTGACAAAAGTAAAGAAAAAGACACTATCTACGGACTTGAACCGAATACTACATATGAAGTATTCCTTTACACCTTGTGTTCGGGCGGACCTTCGTGCGATGTATCACGCTATATCACCACAACGTTTGACAACTGTCTTGATTTTACCAATTTAACGGGTGAAAAAACTTTTCTTACATGGGGAACGTACGACGACCCGTACTACAACACATGGGAAGCAAACTACGACATACACAACGGAGGCACCAATAAATATTTCTGGGGTACGGGTTCACACACGGTAATCAATGATACAAGCTCATACGATTGGACAACCAACGGACTTTTAAGATGTATTGCACCCGACGAAATAGCATCCGTACAGTTGGGAAGTACGGAAGTCGGACGCAAGGCCGAAAGTATATCGTACGAATACACCGTTGACACGGCGGATAAGGACATGATAGTGTTGAAATATGCCGTTGTGATGCAAGACCCGGGTCACACTAAAGAAAACCAACCGCGTTTCACGTTGGAAATACTTGACAGTAACGACAATGTAATAGACACTACATGTTGCTTTGCCGACTTTTACGCCGCAGGAGATTTAGGTTGGAACGAAGTAGAGAACTCTGTACCTAAAGTAATATGGAAAGACTGGACTACGGTCGGCATTGACCTTGCCCCTTATCACGAACAAACCATACACGTCAGACTTACAACTTACGATTGTGACGAAGGGGGACACTTCGGTTATGCTTATTTCAACATAAAATGCGACAACAAAAAGATATATGTACTCAACCGCTGCGACGGAGTTGATTCCGTTTGGTTGCAGGCACCGTTAGGTTTTGATTACTATTGGCATCAAAAAGGCAAAACCGACACTTTGTCCAAAACATATGAAGTAAAAGTTCCCGTTGACGACAATGTTTACCAATGCGTAGCGTCGTTTGTGGGCAAGCCTTCGTGCAATTTCACCATTGAAACCATACCTTTGGACATCAATCCTGTCGCTAAAGCATCGTACAAAATAGATACATGTGCTTCAAAAGTGATTTTCTGCAACGAAAGTTTCCTTGATTTTGACTCAACGCAGGGAGTTTACACAAGACAATTCGTAGACACTGCATTTTGGATATTTGAGGACGGAAGCATATCTTACCAAGACACTGTGGAAAGGGAATACACGGCAAACGGACTGTATGACATAAAGCTGGTGTGCCGCCTGTCCGCTTCGCAATGCACTGACACGTTGCATATTCCGCTGAATATTCAGTTCAATTTCAATGCAGAAATATTCGCAAATGATAAAATATGTTTGGGAGATTCGCTTCTTTTGACCGCATCCACACAAAACATACAGGGAATGAGTTATAAATGGAGTACGGGTGACACTGCGTCAAGCATAACCGTATATCCGCAACTGCAAGACACCCTCTACGGTTTGGAACTGCTGTACAACGGTACTTGCGGAGGCTCTGCATACAAACACATCACCGTCAGCCCTGTTTATGCCGACACCATAGAGGCACAGATATGCCAAGGGGAAACGTACAACAACTTCGGATTTAACGAAAGTGCCGCAGGACAGTACAAAAAACACTATCAATCGCAGGCGGGCTGCGACTCAATAACGGTGCTTAACCTTTCGGTGTATCCCGTATACAATATAAATCTTTCGGACACCGTTTGCCAAGGCGAAACATACGCTTTCTACGGCTTTGAAGAAAACGCTACGGGCGTATATGTTCAAAATCTGACAACCGAAAACGGTTGCGATTCCGTAATTACGCTAACTTTGGAAGTATGTCCCGTATACGACACGGTTATCTCCGCCGATATTTGTCAGGGAACTTCTTACACGGAAAACAACTTTGACGAACACATGACCGGAGAGTACGTCCAATATCTTAAATCCGTAAACGGTTGCGACAGTACCGTACATTTAAACCTTACGGTCAATCCTGTTTACGACACAACTATCTTTGCCAATATCTGCAACGGGGAAACATACACTGAAAACAATTTCAACGAGAACCAAACGGGCGTTTACACGCAGGCATTGCAATCCGTAAGCGGCTGCGACAGCACCGTAACTCTGAACCTTACGATAAGAAACAATTTTTATGATACCGTATTTGCCATAGGCTGCGGCGAAGGATACCAAGGCTACGGTTTTGACCAAGAGCAAACGGGTATATACACCCAAGAACTGCAATCAGTGTGGGGTTGCGACTCTTTGGTAACCTTGAATTTCATCAGAGTGGAACCGTTTGTGGATACGCTGCACGTGGAAATATTCAAAAACGAAACATACGACCAACATGAGTTCAACGAATCGGAAACGGGCGTATACACCAATGTCTTTACCGACATGTACGGCTGCGATTCAACATTGGTTTTGGATTTGCACGTGGTGGAACTGTCGTTCCCTAACTTCGTAACGCCTAACGGTGACGGACAAAACGATATTTTTGAGATTGCCGGTCTTTTAGACCAAAGTATTTACGAAGAAAACAAACTTATAATCTATACCCGCTACGGCAAACTGATATATGAAAAAGAAAATATCAGAACCAAGGAAGATTTTTGGGACCCTGCTGCTACCAATACCCCTGACGGAAGTTATTTCTTCAGGTTTGTAGCCAAAGCCAAACGCAAAACCCTTGACTTTACGGGTACTATAGAGGTGTTAAGATAGTATCTGAAACCCAAGTTTTAAGTTTTAATTTTGCCTTATGTCAGAACACCTCTGCCGTAAGGCAAAATTTTTCCGCCCCTTGCGAAAGTAATCCCGAAAAAATCTGATTTTTTCGGTCAAAAAAACTATTTTTTTGAGGCAAAAAATGTGATTTTTTCGGGATTACTTTCGCAAGGGGCGGAATTTGTTTGACGTCGGGCTGCCGCAGAGTAAAAAAGGGCATTTTTCAGAGCATATTCTGACAAAACTGCGTTTTTGTTTGGTTTTTATCAAAAAAGATATTAATTTTGCGGCACATATTTATAAAAATACAGATTATGAAAAGCATAAAATTAAAAATATTTCCGTTTGTTTTAATCTTATTTATATTGCACTGCGTCAACGCACAGGACGTGTATCTTTTGGGAACACAGGGCAAACAAGAGGCTGTGTCGGACTATTGCCGCATTTACGACGACGGAGGCAAGGATTCACCCCATGCCAAACGTGTGTACAGTGCCGTTTATACTATTACCGCTCCCGAAGAAAGTGCGCGCTTCCGCGTAATTTACCATATCAACATAAACAACAACGCCAACAAAGCCAAAATAGAGATATTGGACGGCGATGAAACCTCCTTAAAGTACCTCAACGCAGGGCAACTGACGGGACAGAAACAAGGCAGGGTTTATTCTTCTACCAACAAAGTAACCGTAAGGTTTACAGCCGATGATGACAATCCGTCGGAAGGTTTTGACATACTGCTGACTGCCTGCAACTGCATTTCGCCCGAAGAAACGCATTCCAAGATGATAGCACCGGGAAAAATACAACTATGGTGGTCGCCTGCGGTAAGCGGGGTGACATGGAGCGTGGATTATGCTTTGTATTGCCCCGACAACATGTTGAAATCATGGCTTGCAGACGAAACTAAATATCAAACCCTCACCACTTCCGACACTTCGGTGATTATAGATGTACCCATTGAAAACGATTTGTCGGATAACATTTGTTACGACGTATACGGCTCGTGTTCAACCGAACCTATAGCCTGCGGAGTCATGAACACGGGAACGGAATGCTTTGCTTTGATACCCGATTCCGTAAAGATTGACACCGCCCAAGGCGTGGCTTATTTTGATTGGTACTATCCGCAGGACGGCATTACGTGGTTTTACCACACCAACCTTGACGGCGGAGTGGTACACAGCGGCACTTCCAAACATTTTGAATGCCCTATAGGCCAAGCCAATCACATAACCTTTGCCGTCACTGCCGACACTACGCTTGACGAAGCTGATTTTTGCCTGTTTCTTTCCGCATCCATGGCATTCAAAGAGCCTTGCCTTGCCGTCATACCCGACTCCGTAGTTGCTGACACGGCTAACGGCAAAGTCAAAATATCATGGCCGCAGGATTATGACAACACCAAATGGTATGTAAAGTACAAAGGAAAGGAATACGAACTCAACGCCCCGTATTTCGAAGCGGATTTGGATTGCTACGAATTTACTATTTTCATTGTCGGAGATACCGTCAACCAGACCGATAAGGACAAACTTTGGTGCGACAGTTATTTCTATGCTTACCAATTCAACTATCCGTGCGGTATACCGCTGACTGTGAAGGCTACGGACATACAAGCCACTTCGGCGACAGTGCATTGGATAAGAAACGACAGTGACATTGACACCTATTTGGTGGAGTGCTACAACGGCAATCTATTGGTTTACTCTGCCGTAGTGTCCAATGCGGAAGATACGGCCGTAATCAAAGGTTTGGAAAACTTTACGCAATACACCGTAAAGGTGTATGCCCTTTGCAATGACGGACAATATTCGTGCGAACGCTCTGCACAGTTCCGTACGGCGTACGATGATTGCCTTAACTTCACTGATTTTTCTTCGGCAAATGCCTCTATAAAATACGGAACTTACGAAAACCCTTACATTTATACTGAACCTGTTGCCTCAACGGCACATCACAAAGTGATGGACAAGCAAGGCGTGACAGACGCAAACACACCTCTAATCACTGTACCCGAAGGTGAAAAAGCTTCGGTCAGATTGGGCAACAGCGATATAGGAGCCCAAGCCGAGTCGGCGGTATATAAATATTTTGCGGACACAAACAACTACGACATGCTCATACTTAAATACGCCATAGTGCTGCAAGACCCCAATCCTCCGCACGACAAAACCAACCAACCGCGTTTTACGTTGGAGATTTTGGACAGTTCGGGCAATATGATTGACACTGCGTGCGGATTTGCCGACTTTTACGCTGCGGGCGATTTAGGTTGGAATACCGTAGAAGGTGCAAGCAATATAATATGGAAAGATTGGACAACGATAGGCGTTGACCTTTCGCCCTATCACGGGCAATTCGTCCAAATCCGTTTGACAACATACGACTGCAAAGACGGAGGACATTTCGGCTATGCGTACTACAACATCACCTGTTCCAACAAAAGAATATACTCTGTCAACCGTTGCGATGCATTGGATTCAGTACATTTGGTCGCTCCTATCGGATTTGAATACCGTTGGGTGAAAGAAAACGAAGTTGATACCATATCGTACGACAGGGAAATAACCGTTGTACCCGACAACAGCGTATATTACTGTTACATGAACTTTATCGGCAAAAGCGAATGCAGTTTCACTTTAAGCGGAACGGCAATGCTGATTAAACCCAAAGCCGCTTTCACCTATTGGGTTGACACTTGCAAAAGTCTGGTTCACTTTACGGCTTGCCCGTACGTGGATTACGACCCTACGCTTAACATTCCGGTAAAACAATATATTGAAAAAAACGTGTGGAACGACGGTCAGGGCAACGAATATACGGGAAACGATTTCACGCTTGTGATTTCCAAGAACAAAACTTATCACATAACTTTGTACTCATATCTTTCCGACTCCTATTGTTACGATTCTTTGCAAACTGATATAGCGGTTGACTTCAACGTAATAACCTCCGTGCAAGGCCCTGACAGTATCTGCAGCGGCGAAGAGATAATCCTTGTTGCCAAAAGTCCGCATGACAACGTTACGTTTAGATGGAACAACGGCTTAAACGCCGACACGCTGAAAACCGTTGCCAAAGAAGGCGATTCTTTGTACAGCGTAACGGCTTATGTTAACGGAAAATGCAAAGGAACTGCTTACAAAACCGTACGTGTCCGCCCTTCGTACAGCGACACCGTGAACGCATCGGTGTGTGAGGGCGAGAGTTTTGAGTACGGCGGCATAGCATACTATCAATCAGGCACTTTCGTCCAACAATACACCACTGTATACGGCTGCGACAGCACAACAATCATAAATCTTTCCTTAATGCCGTCGTACCACGACACAATAGTTGCCGTAACATGCGGCGAAGATTATACTGAACACAATTTCAACGCCTCTCAAAGCGGAATATACACCCAAGAACTTACAACCTATGACAACGGATGCGACAGTATAATAACGTTGGAGTTCACCAAAACGGAGCCTTATACCGATACAATAGAACAGCAAATACTCAAAGGCGGAACATATGCAGAAAACGGATTCAACGAAAGTGAAAGCGGCATATACACACTGACCTTGAGCGACATATACGGCTGCGACAGCGTAACGGTATTGAATTTGGAAGTCATAGACATAGTCTTCCCTGCGGTGATAACGCCGAACGGCGACGGCATAAACGATATTTTTGAAGTATACGGTCTGTTGAACCAACAATTGTTTGAATCCCTTGTTTTGAGAATATACAACCGCTACGGCAAAATGATATACAACAACTCGTCATTCAGTACCAAAGCTGACTTTTGGGACCCAGACGCCACCAATACTCCTACGGGAACATATTTTTACAGGTTCACAGCCAAAAGCAAAGTAAAGAATATTGACTTTACGGGAAGCGTTGAAGTTATACGCTAACCTCTCTGCAGCCCGGACGCACTTGGCGGCAGCCCTTTGGCTTCTTGCCGCCGCCCTTTGCGAAAGCAATCCTGAAAAAATCAGATTTTTTGAGTAAAAAAAACACATTTTTTAATGCAAAAAATGTGGTTTTTTCACACTTACTTCCGCAAGGGGCAGAAACATTATGCCGTTGGGCGGCAATTTTCAGTCAAAGGGCAACAACAAAAAATGGCATGGCGAAAAACCATGCCCGTGAATGAAAAAAAAATATAGAAAAAAAATTTTAATCGTAAAGTAAAAATGCTCCCGCTTTGTTTTGTTGCATTCCGTCACTGTCTACATACTGTATTTTGTAAACATATGTGCCGACAGGACAAATAACGCCTTTGTATTCGCCGTTCCACCCTTCGTCTACGTTGTTTGTTTCAAAAAGCAACTGTCCGCTGCGGCTGTAGACTTTGAATGAGTATGTACCCTGACGTATGAAGTGACATTCTGGTTTAAAGGTCTGAAGTTTTTGGTGAACTCCGTCTTTAGGTGCAAAAGCATTAGGGACGAAACATATACTTTCAAATTTAGCAAAATTGCTTGCTGAATATGCCTGATTGCAAACCGTCTGTCCGTCTTCGTCGATGTAACAATCGCCCACTGCAACTATGTAATAAAACGTTCTGTCGGTAGGTGAAGCAAATCCTTTTGAGGTTTCAACATAAGACAAGGTATTGGTCTGGGTTACCAATTGTGCATCGGCGTAATCGCCTTCGGAATATCGGTACACTTCGTAATGGTCAACCGTCCACGCTTTAGGATTGAACGCATTCCATGCTATTTTTACCTTGTCATTATTGGAATCGTCTATCAACGGTTTGATGGTTGTCAACCGGTTGGAATAGGAATATGTACCCGAATTGCAAACGTCAGGCACTTTTACGTAATATGTGTAACTGTATTCCGCCGCACTGACTTCCAAATTGTCCGTAACCGTGTAAACGGATTGTCCGTTGTAAGCTATGTCTTTGACTTTAGTGTATTCTCCGTCGCCCCTTGAACGCCACAGTTCAAAGCCCTGAACTTTTTTGGTGTTGTCCGCTTCAAACTCCAAACGCACATTCATGTTGGTACTGTCAACTGATGCGTCGTTCAAATATACAAAGTCCAACGTATCTGCACCGCTCGTTGACACCTCCACTACATTGGACGCATAATCCAGCCCTGCGTTGCCGTAAGAAACGAATATCTTTACCGTTCCGTCCGCATTGGGAACGTCCACCGTGCATGATGTACCGCTTACGGTCTTAACTGCATTGTATTGGCCGTCATCGCCCGCCATATAAACCGTATATGACTCCGGACCGATTTCGGTGCAAGAGGCGTTCCATGTCAATTTCAAAGGTTCGTTGCACGATTCACGGTTGGATTTCAGCACCATATTGCGGTAAGTGTCGGAAAGTGTAGAAGGGTTTCCGCACGAATCAAAAGCATATACGGTAATATCGTTGACAAACATTTTTCCGCATTTGTTGCAAGTATAACTTGTGCTTTCACGGCCGTAAACCGTGTCCAATGCTTCCCGCACTCCGTTATCGTTAGTCTTGCAAACGGCGTATCCCCATGTGTCGCTGCTCGTTGACGGCAGCCAATTGATGATGACTTTCTGCGTGTTTACGTCCACCGTTACGGGATTGGTCTGATGATTGAACGCAGGCGTCAGCGGTTGGCCGTTGTCCGCTTTGGATACTTCGGCAATATTGCTCTCAAAAACGCAGTCTTTATTGTATATCTTCACCTTGTATTGCGTGTAACAGCCCGACGGACTTTCGTCTTTGTACTGATAAACAAATTCATCGTCGGTCAAAGTCGCAAGCAATGCCCAATCGTTGTCGGCATAACGTTTGCGGTATATCTCTATATAGTGGGTTTGTTCCTGCCAATAGAACCAAAAAGTTCCTGCGGTAACGGTGTCAAACGTCCATTTCAGCGTTGAACTCAACGCATCGAACGAACAAAGCACCACGGGTGCCATTGCCAAAGTCTTGCCTTCCGTAGCAGCGTCGGGTAATGTATAACGGATGGAGTAAAGTATGGGTTCAACGGCGTTTTGAGGCAAAGCTGCCGTGGTTTTGCCGTCAACAAGCGTAATTTGTCCCAATTGTTCTTCGTTCTGTCCGTAATCCGTATGAACAAAAAGAAAATACTCCAAATTGGCATCATAAGCTGAATTGACTTTTATATCAACCGTTCCGTCATCATTAACTTTTGTGCTTGCACTGTAGCCCTGTGCATAACTAAATTGCACCATCACCGTACAAATCACCGCAAAAACGAACTTTTTCATAATATATATTATTTTATTTTGTTTACTTATTCATGTTTTTTGCAACGGATACAACCATCTGTTCCGTATTCAGATATTTCTTTGCCGTATCCGTTATATCTTTTTGCGAAACCTGCTTCACTTTTTGCATTGACCAACTGTTGTAATTGTCGGGTAAATCAAAACGAATCATCTGGTCGTAGGTTTCGGATATGTCATAAACGCCGTCATTACTGCGTAGCATGTCGCCGATTATATAATGTTTGACCGTATCCAACTCTTCCGTGCTGACAGATTCTGTTTGCAATATCTCTATTTCCTTTTTTATTTCTTCTATTGTCAGATTGTCTTTGTCCGCAGTCACGTCCGAAGCAATCATAAACACGCTTGCCTTTGAGAAAGGAGCTATATACGAATCTATTCCGTAGGTATAACCTTTGTCTTCGCGGATATTAGTCATAAGCCTTGAGTTAAAATATCCGCCCAACAGACAGTTCAAAACCGTCAAAGGTATGAAATCGTCATGTTTTATTGCAGGTAACAACCGTCCGATGACTATTGACGACTGCACGGCGTCTTTTGCGTCGGATATTATGCGATGGTGCTTTGCCGAAGTGTCTATTTGTATGTCGGGGTGTGTCAATACGGCGGTGTCAGAGTTCCATTGGCTGTGGCCGAGCGTGCTTTCCAAACACTCAAGCGTGTCTTTGCCCGCATTACCCGCCAAAATAACGTAACACTGATTGAAAGTATAATATTTTTTGTAGAATTGTTTTAAATCTTCCGCCGTTATCCTGTCGTAATCTTCCAATTCAGCCGATTGTCCGTAAGGATTATCTTCGCCGAACAACGCTTTCATAAACTGACGGTGTGCTATAAAGGAACTTTGCATACATTTAGTCTGAAATTCCTGCCTTGCATTGTCAACAGTGAGTGAAAGTTTGTCCGCCGAAAACAGAGGATAAAGCACTATTTGCTCAATTAACTCAAACGCCTGCTGAACATAACGCTTTAAAAACGAAAAATTCAGCACCGTACGCTCGTTTGACGCCGAGTGAGAGAAATTTATACCGTAATAATCCATCTTGTCAGCCAGCTCCAATGCCGTATAATCACGCGTATCTTGTGCAAGTTGGGTTTTGGTAAGCGAAGCTGTGAAAAATTTATCCTGCATTATCGTCCCTGCATTGTAAAAAACAATCTTTAAGAACACCACTTCCATATCTTTATCCTCAAAACAATACACTGGAATCTGATTTGAAAGATAATGTTTTGCAGGTTTATAATCTTTTATACTTATACTATTAAAATCAGGTATGTCCATCGGTCAACAAAAGTTTAAAATTCCACTGTCAAACGCACGTTAAAATTCGTCGGAGTCAGATAATCGGGAACGGAAAACGCCGCTCCGTTGTAATCCTGTACGTACATATAAGAAATAACGTTCTTATTGTTAAACACGTTAAGCCATTCCAAATTCACCCACATACGTTTGAAATACTTCAAAAAACTTTTCTGCATTTTGCCGTCTTGTTCGTCTTTGATACGGAACGTAAAAGCCATGTCGGCTCTTAAATAGTTAGGCATACGGTACACATTGTCCGTGTTGGGTGGGTAATACGGATAACCGCTTCCGTAATTAAAATTAAGGTAAACCCTCATCCACGGCATATCAGGCAGATAATCCTGGAACGAAACGCTGATATTGAGCAATTGGTCTGACGGACGCGGCACATAACCCTGATTGTCGTTTTCTATATCCTGTTTTGTCTGCATCAAAGACAGCGTTATCCACGAGTCTATGCCCTGTATAAACTCGCCGAACAACTTCATATCCAAACCCGTTGCGTATCCTTTGGCATTGTTCTGTGCCGTGTAACGTATTCTTACGTTGTCAATCTTGTAAGGTATCAAATCCCACAGATATTTATAGTATGCCGCCGTTATAAAGCGGAACTTTCTGTCCATCATCTTAAAGTTCCAATCGGACGAAAGCACGAAATGCAGCGATTTCTGCGACTTTATGTCTTCGTTCAACAAGCCCGTTTCACCGCGGAACTCCCTGTAAAAAGGAAACTGTGCGTAAATACCCGTTGCAAACCTAAACAAAATGTCCTGTTTTATCATCGGTTTGTAACTTACGGACAATCTCGGCGAAGGGAAAAACTCTTTGTTGTAATTCCAATACTGTCCGCGGACACCTAAATTGAAAAAATATTTGCCTTTTGGGGTTTCAGATGAAAATTGCCGCTGAACGAAAGCCGTCAATCTGTCGGACGAAATGTCATGGTCACTGTTGTACCAATTCTGAAGCACGGGTGCGGTAACGGGGTCATAAACGCCTATATCGTCAGCGTTGGACGGAATGGTGTAATCAGCACTGTCAACCATTTTCCACTCCCGTATCTTGTCTTTTATACGTTCGGTTTGGTATTTAACGCCCCATGAAAGATAGCCGTTGTCATAATATTTATATCCTTTGTGTTCCAAATTGAATATGTTTGCATCCAAATTGTTTCTTGCATGCTCCAAATACGTTCCTATGCCGCGGTCAAACTCCGCATCTTCGCCCAAGCCTCCCGTTTCGCTCAACCAATACTGTCCCTGTATGTCGTAAGTTTCTTTTTCATTGGTTCCGAACAGTGAAGATATGAATTTCAACTGCACATCCTTTGCCGGATTGTAAGTAAGTATAAAGGCACCGAACAACGAAGTAAACCTGTCCACCTCGTGACCGTCAAAATAAACCTTGAAATTCATAGTGGAATAGATGTTTCCGAATTGTGTTTCACGGTTTTGCGGAGTGAATTGATACTTGTTGTCCGAAATATTACCCAAAAACGCTATCTCCGTTTTTTCGTTTATGTCATAGGTCAAATAAGCCTGTAAATCGTTGAACCTTGAATCATATTCGCCTTTGGTGTCCATGGATTTGAACAGTCTTTGACTCACTTTGTTTCTGAACCCAATCTGATATGTCATACGCGAACCTATCAATCCCTCCAAATGAACGCTTGCTCCCAAAAGCGATACAGACGCACTGCCCGCAAACTCTTTGGGTTTGCGGTATTTAATATCCAAAACGCTGGACATCTTATCGCCGTATTTGGCTTCAAAGCCGCCCGACGAAAATTTTATGTCGCTAATCATGTCGGTATTGACAAAAGACAGTCCCTCCTGCTGTCCGTTGCGGATAAGCAAAGGGCGGAATATCTCCACGTCGTTGACATACACAAGGTTTTCGTCAAAGTTTCCTCCCCTTACATTGTACTGCGACGAAAGTTCGTTGTTTGACGACACGCCCTCCTGCGACTTTATGACGTTTTCAACCCCTTGATTGACACCGACACTCAACTTCGCATCTTCGGCACTTATCTTCGTAACACCCTCCTGCCTGCTTTCCCAATCGGTTATCTCCACTTGTGGCAGATTGGCTATGTCCTGTTCAAGCACAACGTCAACCACTGCCGTCTGCGAAGGTTGCAACGTAATAACAGTATCAAAATTGCGGTAACCCACGCACGAAAAACGCAGGGTGTATTTGGTCTTTGCTTTAAGTTTCAAAGTGTAATTACCTCTGCCGTCGCTTATCGTACCGACGGGCGAAGAGAGGTTAAGAGTACCGATGCTGACATGCTCAATGCCTTTGCCTTCTTTGTTTCTCACCGTTCCCTTTATCTGCTGGGCATACAACTGCGTACAAGCCAACAGACATATTATCACCAAGCCTATATACCGTTTCAACTCTGTATTTTGCTTTTTACTTTTTCTTTTAAAACGCAAAGATACAAATTTTATTTACTCTGACAAATATTATTTGCGATTATTTTTAAACCTCAACGGATTAAAATCTAACAAAACGCCGCTTCAATGCTGTTAAATTCAGAATTCAATCCGAAAAAATCACACTTTTGTATATAAAAAGTCACACTTTTATGTGTATAAAATCACATTTATACATGTATAAAATCACATTTTAATATCAAAAAAGTGTGATTTTTACATCAATAAAGACTGACTTTTTTAACATCAAAATCAGTCTTTAATAATACTCTTTTCTGAGTGAAATTCTATAGAATCAGATGACGGCAAAACTGTCAGTGATTGTATTCCACCGAAGCGTAGCCTATCAGTTCGTCATAGTCGTCTGCGAAGTTGTGATAATACACCAAAACCGTGTAAACGTTGTTCGTAATTGCAAAATCGTTCTCTTTGAAGCGTATGTCCTGCAATGCAGCATTTCTGTCACCGAATGCAATCATGTAATTGTAATATCCCTGCTTCAAATAAAGCGACAATCTGTACTTGCCGTCAGCAAACTGCATCTCTGCAGGCCGCCAATCCGTCATAGCACCTACAACGAAATACGTCCCTTCCAAACTCATCGGCGTATTCAGCACAAAATTCACCCACGCATAGTCGCTTGTCACCCCAGCGTTGTCACCGTACTCATTGCGGATATAGAAATTGCCGTTGATATCGCTTTCCTTTGAATAAGGCAATCTGTCACGCAGTTTCATCTCCCGCAGATATACGGTGTTTTGATTGTTAACAAAATCAAATTCAGCCACATACTGCGTCTTTCTTCTCAACGATGTAAAGTCAAAACTTCTGAACTCATTGCCAGCAGCAAACTGATTGGCCGTACCGTAACTGAAATCAATGCCCGAACCCGACGACGAGTTCATCTTAAGCACGTGGGCAGCAACGTCATTATTGTTTTGCATAACCTTAACGGTCATATAACGGTCGGGATTTTGAAAAAACATTCCGTCTTTACCCTCTACCCTTACGTTTACCTGCTGATGTGTTTGAAACAAAGAGGCTTCCTGCGAGGGACGCACATCCGTTTTTACCACCGTCTTGTCCTCACAGACATACATTCTGCGGGTTAAGATTACGTTGTCTTCGTTTCCCTCGGCAAAAACCTTGATTATATAATTGCCGCTTTTGGTTATACGCATATCCGCAGAGGGTATTATCTGCGTATAATGCACATAACGCTGAATGGTATTGAAAGAATTTTCAAACGTTTCTATGGGTTGCACGTCAAAACCCTCCGTATACTCCGTTGAAGGCAAAGAACTTTGCGTCCAATCGGCATTGCAATGTATCAGTTTGTATTCATAGCGTTTGGTTTCCTCCCTCAAATCGTCAAATTCCAATATCAAACGCTCGCCTTTTTGCAAAGATATGACCGGAGCGTCAAACGATTTGGAAGTTTTACGCAAGGTAACGGTTTTAACCAGCGGTGAATAGGTTCTGTTTTCATAAACAAGTTGAGCGTGAAGCCAACAAGTGACCACGCCCAACAGAAACACAAACGAAAAAATTCTTTTCATCGTCTTATCTTGTGTAAAACACTTTCTAAAAGTGCTATTTCAACATTTCGGCTTCAACTTCCGCAACGGTTTTAGGTATAGGTTTGCCCAACAAACGGCAACCGTTCTTGGTTATAAGCACATCGTCTTCTATTCTTATGCCTCCGAAATCCTTGAATTTCTCCACTTCCGTGTAGTTAATGAAGTCTTTGCATTTTTTCTCCGCCTTCCACATGTCAATCAATGCAGGAACGAAGTAACAACCCGGCTCATCGGTTATAACAAATCCTTGTTTCAATTCCCTGCCGAGTCTTAACGATGCCAATCCGAACTGGGTTGAGCGGACGTTTTTCTTGTCGTATCCTACGTAGTTCTCACCGTAGTTTTCCATATCGTGAACGTCCAGTCCCATCATGTGACCCAAACCGTGCGGCATAAACATTCCCATCGCTCCCTGCTCAACTGCTTCGTGTATATCGCCCTTCATCAGTCCTATTTGCTTCAATCCTTCGCCCAACTTCTGAACGGCAGCCTTGTGAATGTCGGAATATTTTACGTTAGGCTTACATAAATCAAACACTAACAGTTGTGCATCCAGTACGGCCTGATATACGGCTTTTTGACGGTCGTCAAATTTTCCTCCGACGGGAACCGAACGCGTTATATCGGAACAATAGCCCGCCAAATTCTCACATCCTGCATCCGAAACAACCATTCGTCCTTTTTTAATTCTCAAACTGTGGTCGTGACCGTGCAAAATCTCGCCGTGTGTTGTCAATATGATAGGAAAAGATACCGGTCCGCCGCCGGCAAGTGCTATTCCTTCCATTTTGCCTGCTATTTGGTATTCGTACGTTCCCACTTTGGCAGCCATATGCATCATTGTGGTGTGCATATCGTATGCAGTGGCAATTGCGTCTTCTATTTCCGCTATTTCCTCTTCGCTTTTTACAGACCTTTGTTTTACACATGCGGCGATAAGTTCAACAGATACATAAGCCGAAATATATTCGCTGCGTATATGAAGCA
This sequence comes from Bacteroidales bacterium, assembly GCA_017934545.1. Classification (GTDB taxonomy): domain Bacteria; phylum Bacteroidota; class Bacteroidia; order Bacteroidales; family P3; genus Scybalousia_A. The sequence goes on along the minus strand of JAGBJI010000006.1, from coordinate 35,347 downwards.
AATCCGCTACAAATTCTACGTTTTCCCTGCGGTATTGAGGCACGAAATGCACTTTTCTTCCCGCAAATACGGCTTTGTCAATCAAAACCCGCAAATCTTTTATCGTCCCGCTGTGTTTTACGCCTATCGCTTTGGCTCTTTCAGACAAGGTTTTAACCGGACCTGTCCATATAATATCGCTTATATCTACTTCTTCGCCGAAAAGATATTCATCGCCCGATTCAACATCTATCACACCTACCAACCCCTGAAGGTCGTATCCGAAGAAATATTTAAAGGTTGAATCCTGACGGAACGAATAAGTATTGGCTTGATAGTTGAATGCCGAATCCGAATTGCCGACAATAAGGATTAATCCTTTGGAAACGTCTTTCATCAATTGTTGACGTCTTTCTGCGTAAGTCTTCTTTGCAAACATATTTATATAATTTATTTGTTATTTTTCCGATTTTGATTCACATAACACGCCCGATTACGTTTGGGTATATGCGTTTTATTTCTTGTAACCTACGGTTTGGAACAGCAATATACGCTGATATTTTCCTAAATTCAGTATTTCCGCCACTTCTTTTTCCTGATGTGCCGCATAGCGAGTCACCGTTCCGAGATTTCTTTTCATTCCGTCCGCAGCCAAATACATGTTTTCGCTGACATAAGCGGCTGACATGGCGGCAAAAATATTGGCACGGTGATGTTCTTTCTCAACGTCAAACTTTTCCAAGTCGGAAACGATGGCTATATTTGTCACCTTGCCAGCAAAACCGTTCTTTCTGTCGGTGTCCCTTCTGTAATCACCTTTTTTGATTAACTCCAAAGTGTTGTCCTTTGCGTTGTAAAGATATATGCCTTTCTCCGTAAAAACATAGAGCGATATATCCTGACGGTTCATTGCCGTAGGTGCCGTACGTTTATCGCCGTGCGAGTAGCCGAAACCCGCCCACAATATAGTGGAAAGGTCTTGCATGGAAATATCTCCGTCCTTAAAACTGCGGTCTGATTGCCTTACGGCGATGGTTTTCAATATACTTTCCCCGCCGTCTTTTTGCGGTTCGGGCAATTTGATATTCTGTGCATTCAACCCCAATCCCGTCAATGCCAAAATCAATACTAATGCTGTCTTTTTCATATCTTTAATCTTTTTTATTGTTATTATACTGCGTTGTTTCTTCGTTTTTTATATATATCTTTTATTTTATATTGCCGTACTCCTGCTTATCATAAATAAAAAACAACCTTGCATCCGTTTGCTTTGCAGATAATGCAACTGCCGACATTTCTTTTCAACATGCTATGATACCTTTTCAATGACATTGCTGCCACACTATGCCGGAAATTTCATCTGACTAAACACTGTCACAAAGATACAAAATGTTTTTCAGATGACAAAAATACGCAAAGAAATTGAATTGACAAAACCTCAACCTCTCTTATTTTCACTGCCCTTTGCGGTTGTTTTAATGCCTTTTCGCACTTTGCCGCCGCCCTTTGCGAAAGTAATCTCAAAAAAAATAGGTTTTTTGAGTGAAAAAATGTGATTTTTTAATGCAAAAAACCACATTTTTTCACAATTACTTTCGCAAAGGGCAAAATTTAATTGCGAAGAAGCGAAATTCAAATGCCTTCGGGCGGAGATTAAATGAATTTTTACAGTAATTAAAAAACTTTTAAAAGTAAAAAAGTGCGGCGGAATGATAATTAAGAATGATTAAAAAAGCATTAAATCATATGAAACGGCTGCAAATTTATGTTCAACCGATTCTGTTCCTTATTTAATTATTGATTAAACCACTATCGGCATTAAATAAAAAAGGAATGTAACCAATAAGTTATTGGTTACATTCCTTTAAAATAATTAAGCCCTTGTTATTTTACAATCAATTGCTTGGTTAAAGTTCCGCATTTAATATAATAAACACCGCTTTCAAGCCCGGAAATATTTATTTTTCTAAAACCGTTAATGTTTTTAATAATTTTAACAGTCTGCCATTGGGCATTAAAAATAACTGCATCTCCGTAAGCACGGATTACCACTTCATCGTTTGCAGGATTCGGATAAACGGAAAAAGAATTATTGTCCGTTATTTCTTCCAACGCATTTTCCGCATTATTGCCTTCAAATCCCGTAATTGAGCAATCTTCTTTTATATTTGTAAACTCATTCCAATACATTGCCTCTGGTGCTTCGTACAAACTTTTTCTGTCACAGCCGACAAACACATGCGTGCCTTTATTCACTCCGTCAAATGTATTTTCTTTTATCTTCGGCGGGAATTTTGCCATACAATACAATATATCTATCTGGTTGCAACCTTTGAAAGCATTTTTTCCGATTGTTTTAATACCGTTTCCAATCTTTACAACTTCCAAATTCCCGCAATCATAAAACGCACTGTCGGCAATAGTTTCTACACTGTTCGGAATGACTATACTTTTCAATATTTTATTATCACCAAGAAAATGTTTAGGTATATATCTCACATTCTTACCAATGTTGATTGTTTCTAATGGTACAGTTGAATTAGGAAGCACAAAACCATATATATCACAATTATTCAACCAATATTTGTCAACAGTACAACTGTCTGAATTATAATTAAGGATTTTTAATGAAGAACAACCAGCAAATGCACATTGTTCAATATATTGTACACTATTTGGAAGCGTCAGTTCTTTCAAGTTGCTACATCTATAAAAAGTCCAACTTTTAATAGTATTAATATTTGCATTAATAACAATGCTTATTAAGTTTGAATGACCTGCCAATGCATCAGGTTCAATACCTATTACTGTATATTCCCATCCGGAGTATGTTAGCATTGATGGAATAACTATTGAAGTAATATTATCATCACAACCTATTACTGTTGCATCAGACCAATCCATAAAATATTTAACACCGTTTATTGTCTTATTTCCATAAACTTGCCCGAATAGATTTACACTCATTAGGATTGCGGCAAAGAATCCTAAAACTTTTAATTTCTTTTTTGTCATTTTGTCTTTAATTTTAATGATTAATACTAATATTTACCCACATTGACACAAATAAAAAAACCGTGGGACTTTCTTGTTTTGTTTCCCACGGTTTTGCGACGACCATACACCCAACAACAAAGCCCACGATTATACGCAGGCGTTATGAACCATGTTGTTATGACGGGTGTTTTGTTTCTTTTAATGTCGCAAATTTAATGGGAAACAACCCTAACACAAAGTTAACGCTTTTCTTCTTTATGTCAAAAATAATATTTTATATTTTCATATAACGTTTCATTACATTAACACTATCATTAATACACTTTTTAAAGTGAACGTTTCATTATGTTTTGAAGTTCTTTGGTTGTAATGTTTGCTTTTTCCGATTTATCGTAAATATAGAAAAAGCCTATAGAGGCTGATTCTTGGGATATTAATACATTTAAGGTTATAACTCTTGCACCTCCGCTCTTGCCTTTGCCTTTAGACGATATTGCCATACGTATTTTTCTGAATCCGTTTCCCATATCATCCCCCATCAAAGGATTTTGCTCAACCTGCTTTCTTAATTTTGCAAAATCCAAAGGCAGTGACCTGTATTTCTTTTGTAGATGCTTGAACTCGGATTCAAAGCATTTGTAAACTTTAATTGAGTATTTCATCTAAAAATTCATCTATCGGTTTACCTTCCAATTTACCTTCCCTTGCAAGTTTTGCCTCTTTAAATGCCTGTTCCAAGCCTGCAATCAGTTCTTCTTTTGTTAAATCGTGGTATTCTTCTTCCTGCTTAACTATTGCTTTCTTTTCCTCGCGTTTTATATAGTTATCAAAACGCTTCAAAAGCTCAGCATTGTCAATATTCATAACCCTGCGGATAATATCATGTCTTTGTCTTTCTATGGTTAAAGTCTGCATAACTACTATTATTTTCCGTTTTGCCTTTGCTGCAAAGATACAAAATGTTTTTATTTTGACATACAAAGTCTTTAAATCTGCGGTTTATTTATCACCGTAATGGTTTAAAAACTGAAAAATCCTCACCGTTTTATCTTCTTCCGATATTTCATAAAGAACTCTGTCCGAATGGTTCAATCTGCGTGAATAAATAACTCTGTCAAAGTAACCTTTCAACCGCTCGGGTTTGCCCTCTCCTATATATGGATTTGCCTCCAAATTGTCTATAATCTTCGCTGCTTTCTTTATTGTTGCCCTGTTTCCCGCTTTACGTATTGACAACAAATCCTCCTGTGCCCTGTCTGCAAAATCCAAAATATAACTCATAACCCTAACAACTGCTTGGCTTGACTTGCGGTCATACGTTTGCTTTCTCCGTTTTCAAATTGAGCCAACACGTCCGCAATACTCTGCTGCAAAAAAACCTCTTCTTTCTGTTGGTTTTGCTTTGCCAACATACGCTTAACGCTTTTTAACAACGTGTTGATAATATTCTCATCATCAATCATCGCAATTGTTTCAAACAAATCCGCCTTTCTCGCTTTTAATTCCAATACACTCATACTTATTTTCCGTTTTGCCTTTGCTGCAAAGATACAAAATGTTTTTCAGATGACAAAAATACGCAAAGAAATTGAATTGACAAAACCTCAACCGCTCCTATTTTCACTGCCCTTTGCGGTTGTTTTAATGCCTTTTCGCACTTTGCCGCCGCCCCTTCAGAAACTAATCTCAAAAAAAATAGGTTTTTTGAGTGAAAAAATGTGGTTTTTTGCCTTAAAAAACCACATTTTTTCGTGTTTACTTTCGCAAGGGGCAAAATTTAATTGCGAAGAAGCAAAATTCAAATGTCTTGGGGCGGGAATTGTTTATGATTTTACAATCATTAAAATCAAATTAAATTCCCGCGTTTGTACTGCAATTACTACTTATTCTCCTTTGTCCCAATTTTCTTTGTCTTTCTGCTCTTGCTTTTTCTGATTTGCACGGTGTACTAGGTATATTCCAAGCACCAGAAAGATAATCGTATATCCCAGATGCACAGGAGCCTGACCTGCGGATGCAATCAGTTGAATAAAACCGCCAATCCCGGCAATGATTAGTATAATTCCCCAAATTTTCATTTAATACCTCCTTCTTTATTTGACATTTCTACGAATTCTTCTTTCTTTGCCGAGCAAGCAACAACAATAGCACCGACGAGAGGTGAGATTATACTTATTGCAAATGCCCAACCAAAAGCTATTTTCCGCTTTTTACCCCAGTTTCCAATCAAAAAGGCCAAGCCTATTCCGATAATAAGAAAAACTAATGTTTCCATGTTTGTTTTTTAACTTTTTAATTAATACTTATATTTAATTCTTTGATTGCCTGTTGTTGTAATTCAACAAGTTTATAGTAATTATTCTTGTTCTCATTTATCGCTTGTGATAATTTATTTGCGATTTCCGCCTTGTCTTTATCTCCGACAAATTTATCAGGGTGACATTTCTTTTTCAGTTTGTCGTGCAACTTTGCGGCATCATCTAATTTGCTGATAATTCTAAATGTTCCTCCTATATCAATATCGCCGTCTTTGAGTTTTTGTTTTACTTTTGCCTCTTTGGAATGTTTAAATTTTTCCATAAGCAGCAAAATAAACAGTACGATAATAACAACAAATTCCGTTATTGCAATATACAACCAAATATTTGTTACATTTGTTGTGATTGTTTCCGTCATTATAAACCTCCTTCTATATTATTGTTTGATGCAGTGTAACCAATCATTCCGATTTGTGCGTAATCGCTCAACTTCCATTTACATCCGTATGCTCCTACATCGCTGTGTATTTCCAAGGTGTCAAATCCCAAAGCCACCATCCGCCGTACTAACGGCACATTTTCCAACACAACCTGACCTATAAGCACAAGTTCCTGTTTTGTTAACTGTCTTCCTGCAAGTGTAGTGATACGAAAACCGCTGTTAAACAAACTTGACATAGCCGTTTTGTATCTTCCGTCACCTTTAGACACACGTGCTTTGAACATTGTCGGTGCCGAACCGCTTATCCATGCTTCTCTTGCAGATGCATTAAAACTTTCTATCAGTCTTTTTCTGTCCGAACGGTCTTGAAACCATTCCACAATTTTATACCAAAATGCCATAATTTTATATTATTTAAAAAGTTATTCATTTCGTGCTATAACCCATAAAGCAACCATTATTATTATAATTATAATACATAAAACTGCCGCACCCTCTCGTGTATCTTTGTCTATTATTTCTTGTTCATATTCCTTCTGTCTGCGTTCTTCCAAGTTTTTTCTTCTCAATATTTCTTCTTTTTTGCGTCGTTCAGTTTCCGCACGTTGCTTTTCTTCATACTCCTTTTTACAATCACATAATGTTTTATATGTATCCAATTTTTCTATTTCTTCCAATTTAAGAACATCGTCTTTGTTTTTATGAATATAGTCATAGCATTCATTGCACAAATCTATTATCTCTTTATTGTACGGCTGCTTAAATTGATTAGGATTGCAGAATTCGGTCAACTTTTCATATAGATGTTCGGAAGAGAATTTCACATTCAATCTGTCAATTGCCTGATTACGCAGTAGTTTTAACTTATCTTCGTTGGCACAATCCTCACTTAACAATTGTGAATACAATTCATTGCAGATTGCAAACTTCTCTTTATCATAGTTATCCCCTGTATAATTACTTACATCCAACTTTTGTTTTAATTCTTCATACAATGAATAAGGTTTATTCTTTCCCGTAACACTTTTTCCTTTAGGAAACGACGGATTTTCATCCCATATCATATTTTCTTCATCATACATAATTCCAAATTATTTGCCTATTGTTAAACTTCTTTTATATAAATATTTTTACAGGACCTTCAATGCTGTCTGTTTATATATTTTTTCCTTTCTTGCATATAGCTCCTAATATCATTTTTTCAACAAATAAACTTCTTTAAAGTCTGTTTTGCTTGTTTATTTCCAACGATTCACTTTCTTTAATCACCCGGGCAAAACCGATAAGAAGCAATCCGTCAGAGTTAATCTGTCTAACATTGTTGCGGCTGTATATTTGAAAAGCAGAGAAAATAAATTAAGGGTTCTACTTATTAGATTTTAAAGGTATCGCCAAACACCCGGGAAGCTCGCAAGTAAAACCCATACGGGCATATTACTTGTTGTATTATTGAGCTTCCGTTTTTAATATTGGCGATATTTATAAAATCTCAAATAACAACAGCAAAAATGCTATGTAAATCCTGCAACTGTTGCAAGATTTTGCAAAAATACAAAAATAATTTAAACTATTAAAAACTTCCGCCCGATTTTATACTGCTCATTAAAAACATCTAACTGCCGCAATAATATATCCAATCGCTGCCCTTTGCGGTTGTTTTAATGCCTTTTCGCACTTTGCCGCCGCCCTTTGCGAAAGTAATCTCAAAAAAATAGATTTTTTGAGTGAAAAAATGTGGTTTTTTAGGGCAAAAAACCACATTTTTTCGCAATTACTTTCACAAGGGGCAAAATTTAAATGCCAAAAAGCAAAATCAAAATGTCTTAGGGCGGTGGTTGTTTATGATTTTACAATCATTAAAATCATCATTGAATGTTAAAGAAATATTGTATAAAAAAATTTTGCTGCAATAACAAAATTGCAGCAACGGAATGTTTTGTTTTAAATTGTATGTCAAAAAAATTTATTTGTCGTCGTAATGTCCGTAGGCAGAGATAACGATGACGATAACGTGCGTATCTCTTATTTCATAAACCAAACGGTGTTTGTCGGTAATACGTCTTGACCATTGGTTATTGCGGTTGCCTTTCAATTGTTCGGGATGTCCCGTCCCCGTTTTCGGATTCTGTTTCAGTTCTTCTATAAGTTTGGATGCTTTTTTGTAGGCATTAGGTTCCGATTTCTGCAATTTGGTCAAATCCTTTACGGCTTTATCCAAGTAATCAATAACATACATAGTCTGCAAATCAAGTTTTATTGTGCTACTCTCGCTAAAAAATCGTCCAAACTCTCATTCGGAAGCATTGTGTGGTAATGTCCTTTCTCGTATTCCTCCATTGACTTGTCTATCATGGCAAAAAACTCTTCTTTTGTCATACATGTGTCGTCTTTTTCCTCAACTTTAGGTTCTTTGACTGCCTCATAATTAAGCAAAGACGCTATTTTATCCAAAAGATTTGTATCCGTAGTTTTGCGGATAGACCTTATAATATCGTTTCTTCTTCTTTCCAATGTCATTGTTGCCATATCAACTCCTTGATTTTTTGATTGTATTGTGTTGCAAAAATATAATAATTTTTTCAAATGCCAAAATATTGCGGTTATTTATGGAATTTCCGCCGCAAAGTCTTATAAAACCGCGTGTGATAGAGAATGCCCGCCGTTATCAAGCCGAACATAAAGCCTGCAAAGATACTCCACGTGCCTAATTTCAACACAAATCCGCACAGATAAGCACTCGGCAGAGCCACAAACAGATATGCAATCACGGCGTAAAGCATAGGCCGGGCTACGTCGTTGATTCCCCGCAGTCCCGCCAAGCCCGAAACCTGTGTGCCGTCTATAAGTTGGAATATACCCGCAACCAAAAACAGTGCGGAGGATATTTGTATCACTTCGGCGTCATCGGAGAACAGCATGGCTATGTTTTTGCCGAAAAATATAAAGATTAACGCCACTGTACCCATAATCATCAGCACCATCTTCCATCCCGAATAAAATTGTTTCTTTATCTCTTTTTCGTCGTTCAGACCGTAGGCATGCGAAACCAATACGGTAGTGGCCGAACATATGCCGCCTGCAGCCAGAAACGAAGTGGAAATCATGGTATTGATAATCTGATACGAGGCAAGGGCTGCCGTAGACACCCAGCCCATCATAATGGTTATGCCGAACAACGAAAAAAACTCAATAAACATCTGCCCCGCTATCGGAACACCTATTCGCAACAGGCATTTGTGCATATACAGTGACAGGTGTTGCAGTTTAAAGCCGTTGATGTATGTTTTGTACTCTTTGTGTGCTTTTACATAAATGATAAACGCTACAGGCGAAAGCACACGGGATATAAACGTTGACAGTCCCGCACCGAACACTCCCATAGGTTCTATGCCGAACTTTCCGAAGATAAAAACCCAATTCAGAAAAATATTCAACACGTTGGCAGAAACGGTTATTATCATCGCAACTTTAGTATTGTCCATCCCCTCAAGGAATTGTTTAAAAGTCAAAAAACATAACATCGGAATAAAAGACAGAGATACTACGGCGTAATAAGGTTTGCACTCTTCAATCACCGCAGCGGGTTGACCGAAAAGATGTAAAAACGGCATCAAAGCTAACAACACCGCAACCAACACCACAGCGAGCAAAGTGTTTAGTGATAATGAATTTTCAAACAGGCTAACCAATACATCTTTTTTACCTTTGGCATAATTCTGTCCTGTTAACGGCGTCAGGGCAAGCGAAATACCCATGCCAATCATCAGAGCGTTGTAAGTAAGTGCAGAAGCGAATGAAATAGCTGCTAATTGTGTTGTTCCCAAACGCCCTACCATCAACGTGTCAACCATTTGCACCAACTGTTGTCCTAAAGATGAAAGCATAATCGGCAGAGCCAGCGTAAGATTTTGCAGATACGGATTTTTCTTTTGCATTATCCTTTCGGTATCCCTCGTATTTATTTTGCTTGATTATTGATTGTAATATTTTAAGTTCAACAAATTCCGTATGCAAATTTACAAAAATCCGCACTAATGCCGCATTTTAATGCATAAAATCCGAAAGTTTAGAATTTTCTAATCATGTATTAAAGTTTTCTAATCAATTTTTACTCTCTTAAACAGACATTCAACAGTAATTTTGCAACGCAAAAATAAAATTACTATGCGAAAATACATTTTTATAACCGCACTTTTTATCAGTATAACGGCTTTTTGTCAAACCCGAACGCCGTTTAGTGAATTGAAATCGTTGCTTTTTGAGAACAATACCGCAATTAAACAACTCCAAGCGGAAAAAGACATCATTGAGGCGGAGAAAAAGCAAAGCCAAATGTGGGAAAATCCGACCGCAACGGCTATTCATAATATTTATAATCCGATAAACAGCACTTATTTTGACCTCTCCAAGCAGGGAGAAACCGATATAGAGTTGGAAATTCCGATAAAAAATTTCTCAAAAACCAAGATGTCAAAACGAAAATACAACTTCCTGCAACAAAGTAAGGAAAACGAACTTTTATCTCTGCAATACGAATTGTCCGACGAGCTTTTGCGACATTTAGCCGACTATTCATATTATTATAATGCGGAAAAACTGTACGCAGATGAGATTTCGTCGCTTTCGGATATAGTTTCGGCGTTTGAAATCCAATACAAAAACAAAAATATCTCGGCTTTGGAACTCTCCAATCTGCAAACCGTACTTTTTAACTTGCAAAACGAAGCCGCAGAAGTGCAAATAAACAAGCAGAACGCTTACTTTGAAATCTTAAAACTGTTAAATACAAACGCAAATTCTGATTTTCATAGCGTACTTAATGTAAATAGTGTTTTTGAGCAGGCAAACGATTTCTTGCTTTCGGCAATTAACGACAGTTTGCCCGCTTTTCCTTACAGTGTAATGGCTCTTGACGGCGAACAAAGGGCCAATCATTACGCCGTAAAGGAGTTTGAGAAAGACAATCTGCCCGTTTGGAATTTTAAAACCGAATGGGACAAAAACGGAAGCATTGCTTACAACGTTTTTTTGGCGGGTTTTTCCGTTCAATTGCCCGTTTTCAACCGCAATCAGGGAAATATCGCAACCAAAAAGGCGGAAAACGAGATTCTTTTGCAAAAACGCGAATTTCTTATCAATACTTACAAACAAGAATTGGCATTTTGCATTGAAAACCTGCGGAAATACTGCACTATGTACGCCGGTAACAACTCGCAGACCTTGATTGATAACGACAAACTTGCAAAAGATATGCGTGAGCAGTTGATTAACCGCAATATTTCGTTGATTGACTGGCAAAATTTCGCAGAAAACTACCGTCAAAAGCGTCTTTTGCAACTTCTGACGGAGAAAAACTTGCTTCAAACGGCAAGCCGTATCAACGCAATCGCCAATAAAGAAATTTTTTCCTTTTAATAATAATGTATAATCACGAAATATTATAATAATATGTACAAACAAATAATTCCAATCGCTTTTTGCGGAATTTTTATGTTGTCTTGCGGCAATAAAACGGCGGAAAACGACAACAAAACATCAGAAAGCAACAGCGAAACCGTAAATATTAAAGATATTTTCAAGGAAAACGGCGGCGAAAACACGCAAAAATTAATTCTTAACGGAGAAGTTGTCTGCGATGAAACCAAAATGGGAAAGATTTTCACACCTTTTGACGCCAAATGCTTACAATTGAACGTTCAAACGGGCGATAAAGTACGCAAAAATCAAGTCTTGGCCATTTTGCAAGGCGAGATGTCGGAGCAATTAGCCAAGGAAATAAAGGAAAACGAGGCATTGTTAAGCGTAAGTGTGAGAAAACTGCAACAATGCCGCCAAATGTACGACGCAGGTGTTATCTCCGAAAAAGAACTTGCGGAGATTGAACAAGAGAATGCCGTTTTAAAAGCCGAAAAACAACGCCTTATAAAAACATCTTCGCTATACGGCACATCTATAAAGGCTCCTTGCGACGGTTATGTGGTGAGTAAAAATATTTTTCAGGGAAGTTTTGTAAACAAAGAGGACGAAAACCCGATGTTTGTCATTGCTGACATCAGCAGCGTGTGGATTTTGGCGGATGTATATGCCAAAGACATTCACAAAATCAAGGAAAACCAGCCTGCAACGGTGAAGATAACGGCGTTTGACGACACTGTGTTCAACACAAAAGTGGATTGCATATATCCTGTTTTGGAAAAAGAGAGCAAAACTCTGAAAATACGGTTGCAGATAGCCAACAAAGACAAAAAACTCCGCCCCGGAATGTTTGCAAACGTCATTTTATAACACGTCGGATATAAAAAATATAAACTAATAATTATCTTTTTTTATTCTGACGGCGGAAAAATATTGTTACAATCGCAATGTATTATAACAAAAGTGTGACTTTTATAATATAAAAACCTGACTTTATGCATATAAAAATGTGATTTTTACCATATAAAAGTGTGACTTTTTTACTATGAAAACCTGACTTTTTTATAAATAAATGTTGATTATAATAATTTAAAGAGCCGCTTTACGAAGATTTGTTCTGATTGCAAACCATAAAAATTTCAAAGAAACCGTTGACATCCGTGCAAATAACGGTATTAAAAGTAAATAATAACGATAACAAACAAAGAATCAAAAGATGAAAAAGTTAATCAGAAATATTATAACCTACTCGGTGAAAAACAAATACTTGATTGTGATTTTGACGGTGGCCGTTGCAATTGTCGGAGTGTGGGCTTTCAAAACGACAAGCGTGGATGCGTTCCCCGATGTTACCAATACAAAAGTGACAATCATTACTCAGTGGCAGGGACGTTCGGCACAGGAGATTGAAAAGTTTGTTACCATTCCCATAGAAGTGGCAATGAATGCCGCACAACAAAAGACGGATATACGTTCTACGACTTTGTTCGGCTTGAGTGTGGTAACCGTTGTCTTTGATGACCGTGTCAATGATGATTTTGCACGTCAGCAGGTGTTTAATCTGCTTGCCGATGCCGACATCCCCGAAGATGTTTCGCCCGAAGTGCAACCGCTTTACGGTCCTACGGGAGAAATTTTCCGCTATACGCTTTCAAGCGGCAATAAATCAGTACGGGAGTTGAAAACTTTGCAGGATTGGGTCATTGAAAGGCGTTTGAGGGAAGTGGAAGGCTTGGCTGATATTGTCAGTTTCGGAGGTGAAGTGAAAACTTTTGAGGTTTCGGTTAATCCAAACGAACTTTTGCATTACGGAATTACGTCTTTGGAGTTGTACGACGCCCTTGCAAATTCAAATCTTAACGTCGGAGGCGATGTAATTGAGAAAAACAATCAAAATTATGTGGTCAGAGGTATAGGATTGCTCAACAACATTAAAGAAATCGGCGATATAGTTGTAAAAAACATTGACGGAGTGCCGATACTTGTGAGAAATCTTGCACAAGTACGTCAGTTTCATCAACCAAAATTAGGACAGGTCGGAAGAAATGCAGATAACGATGTTGTGGAAGGGATTGTAGTGATGAGAAAAGGCGGCAACACTGAAAAAACTCTTGCTTCGCTTAAAACAAAACTTAAAGAGATTAATGAAAATGACCTTCCTGATGACGTAAATATTGAAGCGTTTTACGACAGAAGTGATTTGGTTACAACGGCTACGCATACGGTGTTGAGAAATCTACTGGAGGGTATTTTGTTAGTTACATTGGTTGTGTTTATCTTTATGGTGGATTGGCGTTGTACGGTGATTGTTGCGTTGGTTATACCGTTGGCGTTGCTGTTTGCTTTTATCTGTTTAAAAATTGCAGGCATGAGTGCCAATCTTCTGTCAATGGGTGCGATAGATTTCGGAATCATTATTGACGGAGCGGTGGTTATGGTTGAAAGTCTGTATGTTTATTTGGCAAAACAGTCTTTACAAATCGGTCAATTCAAGTTTGACAACCGTGTAAAGGGTTCTATGATTAGAAAAACCGCAACTGACAAGGCTACAAGTGTGGTTTTCGCCAAATTAATCATCATTACGGCGTTGATTCCTGTGTTTTCGTTTCAAAAAGTTGAGGGCAAAATGTTCTCTCCTTTGGCTTTCACGTTGGGATTTGCCTTGTTGGGTGCGTTAATCTTCACCTTGACGTTGGTTCCTGCCCTTTCATCACTTTTACTTCGCAAAAACGTCAGAGAAAAAAGCAATTTCTTTTTGAAAAACGTCAATAACGCTGCCGTCAAAGGCTTTTCGTTTGTTCAAAACCGTGCAAAGACGGCGGTAATTGTTGCTTTTGCGGTTATGTTTTGCGGAATCGGTGCGTATTTTCTGCTGGGCAGTGAGTTTTTGCCGCAAATGAACGAAGGAAGTATTTATATCCGTGCCACAATGCCGCAAAGTATTTCATTAAATGCGTCGGTAAAGTTTGCAGATGAGTTCCGCAGTATTATTAATTCCTTTGATGAAGTTGAGGAATGCTTAACACAGGCGGGCAGACCCAATGACGGAACGGACGCAACGGGTTTTTACAATATAGAATTGTTTGTTAAACTTAAAAATAAGAAAGATTGGAAGCGTAAAATCAGCAAGGACGGTTTGACAGATGAAATTAGCCAAGCGTTAAATAAGTATCAGGGTGTGGATTTCAACTTCTCGCAACCGATAAGCGACAACGTAGAAGAGGCTGTCAGCGGTGTAAAAGGTTCAATTGTGGCAAAGGTGTTTTCAAATGACATCTACGCTTCGGAAGATGCGGCTGCAAAGATTGTAAATGTGATGAAAGATATAAAAGGTATAGAGGATTTGGGCGTAATTCACAACGTGGGGCAACAGGAATTGCAGATAAATATCAAAGAAGACGCTCTGGCACGCTACGGTGTGGAAAAGGCGGATATGCAAGCGATAATAGAGATGGCAATCGGCGGAAAGACGGCAACGAAAGTGTATGAGGACGAAAAGAAATTTGATTTGGTTGTCAGATACGGCGAAGATTTCCGCTCAAACAAGGAAGAGATTGCAAAGATTTTAGTTCCCAGTTCAACAGGTGCGATGATTCCCGTTTCGGAACTTGCAGACATTTCAACGATTACAGGTCCGCTTATGATATGCAGGGATAATCACAAAAGATATACGGCAGTGAAATTCTCCGTCCGCGGACGTGATATGGTCAGTGCTGTAAATGAATCCATAAATAAAGTGGATAAGAAAATAAAGCAAGATAAGAATTTACGGATTACTTGGACAGGAGATTTTGAAAACCAAAAGCGTGCTTCCAAACGCTTACTTGAAGTTATTCCGATAAGTATTCTGTTGATATTTTTGCTGCTTTACTCTTTATTTTCCGACATTGAAGATTCTCTTCTTGTGCTTTTAAATGTGCCTTTTGCCGCCACAGGCGGAATACTTATGCTTTTGCTTACGGAATTTAACTTCTCAATTTCGGCAGGTATAGGTTTTATTGCGTTATTTGGCATCTGTATTCAAAACGGTGTGATTATGCTTTCGGAGATTAAGCAATACCTAAAGAAAACCAAAGACCTGCACCTGTCAGTTACCAAAGCGATGCATTCAAGGATACGTTCGGTGTTGATGACTGCGATGATGGCGACACTGGGTTTGCTTCCTGCGGCATTGAGTACTGGAATCGGCAGTGAAAGTCAGCGTCCCCTTGCAATAGTTATAATAGGCGGCTTAATCACTGCCACACTTTTCACACTCTTTATCTTTCCTCTGATAGTTGAAATGAGATATAAAAGAAAACAACGTGCATAAAAACCTATTTTAAATGATAATATAATCACATCAATACATTAAAAAACTATATCAAAACCAAATTAAAAAATTCTCTTTTCTGAAAAGGGAAATAAAAAACATATGTTTTTAAAACAAAAAACATATGTTTTTTGATTAAAATTCATATGTTTTTTTAAAAAAATACATATGTTTTTTTTATTTCGTTTTCTGAAATAAGTTTTTTTCTATTCTGAAATAAATTCTAATTATGGTGTTCTAAATATTTGTATATCAACAAACAACATCATTCAATTGTCCAACAATTTATAAACATACAGAAATAGAAACGGCAACTGCA
The DNA here is from genome assembly GCA_017934545.1 of Bacteroidales bacterium. Lineage (GTDB taxonomy): Bacteria > Bacteroidota > Bacteroidia > Bacteroidales > P3 > Scybalousia_A. The sequence goes on along the minus strand of JAGBJI010000006.1, from coordinate 19,625 downwards.
GTGTATAAAATATTTATCTACGTTATACACTGCAGTTGTTAATCAAACCTTTTAAACGGATATGCCGTTCAAAAAAATAAAACAGATTTTTAACTGCTACGGAATCTACTTTTTAATAAAGCCGTAACTGATTGCAGTTTGGCCGAAATATATTTTGGCTACATAATAACCTGTATTCAATTCGTTTACGGGTAGTACCATGTGAGTATCAGCGTTGTTAAAGGTTTCTTTTACCTTAACGCCATTCAAGTTATAGAGTTCAACTTTTGAAATATTGCGGTTTTTTGCCGATGATATGTGCAATGCCTGAACGAAAGCGTCGTAAAAAACATTTACATCCGCGTTGTCAACCGATTGCAAGGACGAAGTGTCCTGCGGCATGGACGAAGTAAATTGGCAATCAGCAAAATCGTAATCGGTAAACAGTTTATTGGCCCACTGCTGAAAATATTGTGCTGTATCCGACGGCAACCCTGCCGTAAACGAAGACTGTATTTGGTTTTTGAACAAGGTGGTATAAAGCACGCATGCGGAGAAATAACTGCCTTTAAGGTTAGGATGGGAGTTGTCGGCAGAGTGCAAATCAAACGAAAGCGAGTCCTGCATGAACAAATGCAGCCATGCACTGCCTATAGGTGAGAGTTCGCTTTGAAAATCCGACGCCATCATGGAGTAGTTTGTGCATAACTCGTCGGACATTGTTTCATAAGCACAGAAAGGCGAATAAAAAGGACAATTCATTGCATCTCCGTAGCGGTAACCCCACGTCATAAAGTAAACGACGCGTCCGTTAGGATTGTTGGCTTTAAACAATGAGTCCAACTTGTAGGCATACGGGTAAACTTCGTCCATAAACTGTCCGTAAGGAAATGCAACTTCTTGGCTTTGACCTTGCAATACCAAGACGTCGTATCTGCCCGAAGCTATTTCATGTTGCAATTGTTCGTTTTCCCAATGCTTCATAAACCTTGAGGCTCCCGCAGTGAAACAGTTGTATGACAAAGATATTTGATTATCCTGTGCAAGATTTTTCAGCAATTCGGGTAAATTGTTTGTTGAAGTGTATGAATTGCCGACAAAAAGCACATTTAACTTCTGTGCATTAACATTGTAAAAGAATAACAATGCTATAGCAATCAAGCTGATGTGCTTTGAAAAAATGTATAAACTCTTCATGGTATTAATTGTTTTTGAATTATTTTAAATGAAATTATTTTCCGATTGGCTGCCGTGCAAATCTTACGTCGGTTTTGCCACTTGTGCCAAACACATATACACTGCAAAATATTTTGCAGTGTATATCCATGCCGTTAAGACGCTTTATCAATTATTTTGTTTGACCTGAATTCTGGTTTGAAGCAGGTAAGTTAGTGTTTATATTCAGACCGCTGTTCTGAATATCCTGTGAAGAATGTCTGCCGGGTACCAATGCAGATGACAAAAGACAAAGAACAATCATAGCAACGGCTAAAAACCATGTTGCTTTTTCCAAAAAGTCCGTCGTTTTTCTTACTCCCATCACCTGATTTTGTGAAGCGAAATTAGCAGCAAGTCCGCCGCCTTTACCGTTTTGTATCAACACAACTAGGGCAAGCAATATTGCCACTAACATAATTACTACTGTGATTACTATAAACATTTTTCGTTAAGTTTTTTTGTGATTATTTTGTTAATTATTCTTCAATATTTCAATTTGATTTGCAAAGTAAATACTTTTTTTCGGATTTTGCTGCATTAATTGCTGATAAATTTTTATGGCTTTCGCCTTGTTACCCTGTTTGGCGTAGATTTTAGCCATGGTTTCGGTCACTATTTTGAACTCCGAATCAACACTTTTCTTTATAGCTTTGTCAATGGTGTCATCAGTCTGCACAGTTGATTCCGGCTCTTTGTCTGCAACGGTCTTCGGATTGTCTATCTGCAAAAATTTATCAAGCAACTCCTGTTTTGTAGGGTTATCGCTCAACTGTTTATCCTGGTAAGAATTTATTTTGGTGATAATATCTTCTTTTTTCTTCGACTCTGACGGCACTGCAACATGGTTTTTTGCCCTGTTAACCGCCGAAGTAATGGTGTTTTTTAAATATTCTCTGTCCGAAACATATATTCCTGCGTTTTGAAGCCACGTTTGCTTGTTGAAACTTCCTACTATTGAGGCGAATTTAGCACCGCAAACCTTAAAAATACTGCAGTAAGGATATTTGACAGACAACCTGTCAATCAAAACAAGGTCTTGCATACTTACGATAGAGTCGTCCATTGAAAGAAGTTCGTTAAGTTTTATCTTATCCATGACTAATCAGCATTTTCAAAGGTGCAAAATTACAAAAATTTAAAACACTGACAAAAAAAATGAAAAAAAATCATTGTAATACGAAAATTTATTTATAATTTTGCAAACTGAAATTTCAAAATCGCAAGTACTAATTAGAAAAGACATATAACAATGAAAAGAACGTTTCAACCATCAAGAAGAAAAAGAGTGAATAAGCATGGTTTCAGAGAAAGAATGTCTACGACATCAGGAAGAAAGATATTGAACGCAAGAAGAAGACACGGAAGAAAAAAATTAACGGTTTCTGATGAGTAGAAAACAGATATTATGCTGTTTATAATGAAGAGAAAAGGCATTGTAATGACTAAATTGCAGTGCTTTTTTTTGTATTTATTCATTTAATTATGTCAAAAAAAATAAACAAGTATACTTTAAACAGTGTCACAATAGAGGGATTTGCAGCCGAAGGCAACTCTTTGCTCAAATATAATGACAAAGTGATATTCGTTCCTTACGTTGTACCGGGCGATGTGGCGGATATAGAAGTTTACAAACAGAAAAAATCTTATTGTTATGCCCGTGTACTGGATATTAAACAGTATTCCGATAAACGCAGCGAAGTAAAATGTCCGCATTTTACTTATTGCGGCGGCTGCAAGTGGCAGATGCTTGACTACAAATGGCAGTTGTATTACAAACAACAGCAGGTTTATGACAGTTTAGTCCGCATTGGCAAGGTGGAATGTGACAATATGTCGGACATAATCGGTTCGGATAATATTTTTTATTACAGAAATAAATTGGAGTTTACCTTTTCCGACCGTGCTTGGGTGAAAGATTACTCCAAAGACAACGCCGCTTTGCCTGCGTTGGGCTTTCATGTAAGCGGATTGTTTGACAAAGTGCTGAACATAGACACCTGTCTGTTGCAACAGGGTATATCCGACCGTATACGGAACTTTGTCAGAGAACGGACAATCACGCATAATATTCCTTATTATAATATAAAGAATCACACAGGTGTTATGCGTACGTTGGTTATACGTACAACCATGCAGGGCGAAGTGATGGTTTTGCTGGCTTTTGCCGAAAACAACCAAGATATAATCAAAAAAGTAATGGGTGAAATCAGAGATGAATTTCCACAAATAACATCTTTGCAATATTGTATCAACGATAAGATGAACGATTCTTTGTCCGACAGGGAATTCCATGTGTTTTACGGCAAAGACCATATAACCGAGTACATGCCAAGATACGCTTCAACAGACCAAGAACCGCTTAAATTTAAGATAAGACCGAAAACATTTTATCAAACCAACCCTCCGCAAGCGTTGAAACTATACACCAAAGCAGCGGATTTCGCAGATATTTCCTCTGAAGATACGGTTTACGATTTGTATACAGGCACCGGAACAATTGCAAACTTCATTGCAAACAAAGCAAAAAAAGTTGTAGGAATAGAATATGTGGAAGATGCCGTTGAAGATGCAAGGATTAATTCTGTTGAAAACGGCATTGACAACACTGTTTTCTTCGCCGGGGACATGGCAAAGGTACTTACGGATGAATTTGTGGCAACTAACGGACGGCCGGATATAATCATAACCGACCCGCCGCGCAACGGAATGGCGGAAAGCGTGGTTAAACAGATAATGAAGATACACCCTAAAAAAATAGTATATATATCCTGCAACCCAGCAACGCAAGCCAGAGATTTGCAAATGTTGCAACAAGACTACAAAGTTAACAATGTCCAACCCGTAGACATGTTTCCGCACACCCATCATATAGAAAACATAGTTTCGTTAACAATTAAATAAAATCATATTATGAAAATAAAAACAGAATATTCCGCTTCGGAACGCCCGAATGAAGAACAACTGAAAACCTTGCGTGAAAAAGCCGTTCAATCGTTAGAAATGCTGAAAACAAAATCAGGAAAAGGCAATGATTATTTGGGATGGATTGATTTACCAAACGAGATAACAGACTGTCAGCTTGTGGATATAGAACAATTGGCAGAGCAAATACGCAAAGACAGTGAAGTTTTCGTTGTCGCAGGTATAGGAGGTTCGTATTTAGGGGCGCGTATGGTCATTGAAGCATTGAAACATAACTTTGACACCTTGATATCTGAAAGAAAACATCCCGTAATTCTTTATGCAGGAAACACGCTTAACGCCGACTATACTGCAGATTTATTGGACGTACTTGACAAAAAAGATTACTCACTTTGCGTTATTTCCAAATCCGGAACGACTACCGAAACGGCTGTAACGTTCAGATTGCTTCGCAATCATCTGGAAAAAAAATACGGACATGCCCAAGCAATAAAACGTATTGTTGCCGTAACGGACAAAAGCCGAGGAATATTGAAATCCATTGCCGACAAAGAAGGTTACAAGACATATGTAATCCCCGACAACGTAGGCGGAAGATATTCGGTGCTGACTCCCGTAGGATTGCTGCCGATTGCAGTTGCGGGATTTGACATAAGAAAACTTACCAAAGGTGCTTTGCAGATGAGCGAAGAACTTTTGAACAACGCAGATAATGAAAACAATATTGCAATTCAGTATGCCGTTGCAAGAAATTACCTTTACAATCAAGGCAAAACCATAGAACTGATGGTCAACTATCAGCCTAATTTGGTTTATTTCAACGAATGGTTCAAGCAACTGTACGGCGAAAGCGAGGGAAAGCAACACAAGGGATTGTTTCCTGCAAGTGTGACAAACACTACTGATTTGCATTCCATGGGACAGTACGTTCAGGACGGACAACGGCTGATGTTTGAAACCGTTATCCATGTTGACAACCCGAAAAGAGAAATAAACATAGCCGAACAATCGGTTGACGACGACAGTTTGAACTATTTGACCAAGTTTTCCTTAACCGACATCAACCACAAGGCCGAAGAAGGCACCCGTCAGGCACATTTGGAAGGCGGAGTTTCGCAATTGCAGATTTGTATTGACAAAACGGACGAATACAACATAGGCCAAATGATATATTTCTTTGAATTGGCATGTGCCATAAGCGGATATATGTTGGGAATAAATCCTTTTGACCAACCCGGAGTTGAGAATTACAAGAAAAAGATGTTCGCCTTGTTGGGCAAGAAATAATAAACATTTTGTCTAAAACTAAAAAGAGTTGGTTTAACCCCAGGTTAAACCAACTCTTTTTATATGAAAAGCAAATTTTTATTCTATTTTCCCTGCAGTTTTTTAATCATTTCCATGTCTGCTTGAGCTCCTTTCAAATCGTTAAGTTTCTGTTTGCATGCTCCGCGTCTGTTAAGAGCGTTTATCTTTACGCGGTTGTCCACTTTGTCCGATGCAATCACTTTGTCCAAATCAGGTATTGCTTCTTTGAACTGCTGCAATTTGTAGTTGGCATCGCCTCTGTAATACGTTACGGTCATATCCTCAGGGTTTATTTCCAACAATTTGTTGCAATCTTCTATCGCTCCCTTGTAATCTTTCAACACTGAATGGCATGCATATTTATAGTTGTAAAGTTTAGCATCGGTTTTGCCCAATTGTTCAGCCTTGTCAAAATCTTCAACTGCTGCTTTTACGCTTTCTGGTGTTTTGATTGAATAGTTTGCAGTGGCTCTGTCAAAGTAATAGTCTGCATTTTGCGGATTAAGTTCTATGGCTTTGTTCAAGTTGTCTATGGATTCCTGCCATTTTTTCTGCATTCCGTAAGCCGAAGCCAAGTTTTTGTAAGCCGATTCGTTCTTCGGGTCTAACGAAACCACTTTGTTCATCATCTGAATGTAGTTGTCGTAATCTTTCATCTGTATATAGGAATTTGCCATTTCTATATATCCGTTTTTGTCTTCGGGTTCTTTTTGGGTGTACAACGCCAATGTTTCAAGGGCTTTGTCGGTTTGTTTCAATCCGTTGTAACTTTGTGCCAAGAAAAGATATGCCGCACTTACCGAATCTATCTTTGAAGTAAAGGTGTTCAAATCTTTAACGGCATTGGCATAATCTTTTTTGTGATATTCCGCCATACCTTTGTAATAATACGCAAAATCCCACGAAGGAATTTCTTTGATGCACTGGTCAAAGTTTTGAATCATTGCATCCCAATTCTGTGCATTGTTGTACTCACTGTAAGTGTTAATCCATTTGATTGTGTTTTCTTCTTCGCTTTGTGCGAAAAGCGTCATGCTTGATATAATCAAAGCAAGCGTTAAAACGGTCTTTTTCATCGTTGTATTGTTTTTTGAATTATTATTTTCCTTCTTTGTTTAACGTAAAACGTATGTAAGTTATTTTCTTTCCCTCGTCTAAAAACATTTTTTCATAAAAGGTCTGTATCTTTTCCGCATCTTCCGTAGCAGTGTCTGCGTACAAATCATCGGTAGCAAACAATATGCCATGACCTTGTTGTTGCAAAGTCTGGTAAGTATAATCAAACAGTTCTTTGCTGTCGGTTTTCAGATGCAAAACGGCATTGGGAGCAAGTACTTTTGAATACAAATCCAAAAATCTCGGACATGTCAGCCTGCGGTTTTCGTTTTTGGGCTGCGGGTCGCAGAAAGTAATCCATATTTGGTCTACTTCGTCTTTGCCGAAAAAGGAGTTAAGCATCTGAATATGCGTTCGGATAAAGGCAACGTTGGAAAGATTTTCCTGCACTGCAGTCTTGCAACCACGCCACAACCTTGCACCTTTGATATCTATGCCTATAAAATTCCTGTCTTTATATTTGCGGGCAAGCCCTACTGTATATTCGCCTTTTCCGCAGCCGAGTTCCAACACCAAAGGGTTGTTGTTTTTAAAGTATTCTTCTTTCCACTTGCCTTTTAAATGAAAATCCTCGTCTTTTATCTGCTCATAAGGCACTTGGAACAGATTTTCAAATGTAAGGTTCTCCGCAAAACGTTCTAATTTATTCTTTCCCATGTTGTTTACTTGTCATATAATCCTTTAACGGTGCTTTTTACAGCAATAAACTCTTTAAGATAATAAGGTTCGGCATATGCTACGGACTCAAACTTTTTCTCTTTGTAAAACTTTGAAGACAAATGAGCCATATGTTTTGCACACAGATAAACGTCCTGTGCCAACACATAGCGGCTGTCGGTAAGAACCGCCTTGCATTTAGCCGCTCCGTCGCCTGCAAGTATTATTCTGTCGGCAGGAATTGAGGCATAAATGTCTTCATTGACAATATCCGCCGAAATCTTACGCAACGTATTCAAATCCTTATCGTACAACGCCGTATACACTTCCATTCTCCGTGCATCAATCATCGGCATATAAACGCTGTCAGCGTATTTTTGACGGGCAGCCTGTGCCAATATCAAGGTGGTGTCTATACATATCAAAGGTATGTCCAACGCATATGCTATGCCCTTTGCCGAAGACATGCCTATTCTTAAGCCCGTGTACGACCCCGGACCTTTGCTTACGGCTACGGCGTCTGCTTCGCCCATACTGTAATAAGTATTTAAGAAAACCTTTTCCAATAATAAAGTAAGCATTTGTGAATGTGCGTTGGGCGTGGTACACTCCACATAGTTCAAAACGGTTTCTCCTTTGGTCAATGCCGCCGAACACACGGCAGCTGCAGTTTCTATGTTTATTATTAATGGTTCTTTTTCTCTCACTTGTACAATAAAAAATATTACCGTTTTGCAAATTTACAAAAATTTTCGGTTACAATGTAAAAAGTTCCGCAATTCTCTCCAACCACTTTTTATCCGTAAGGTCAAAAAACGAATATTTGTCGCTGTCAATATCCAATACCGCCTGCACTTGACCGTCTTTTACCAAAGGCACGACTATTTCGCTTTTGGACAAAGACGAACATGCTATGTGGCCTTTAAACTTTTCAACGTCGTCAACCAACACCGTACGTTTTTCCTGCCACGCCGTACCGCACACTCCCCTGCCCTTTTTTATACGCATGCACGCCAAAGGTCCCTGAAACGGACCCAAGACCAATTCTTCGCCGTCAACGCGGTAAAACCCGGTCCAAAAAAAGCCGAACGCAAAGTGCAGAACCGCCGCCGTATTGGCCATTGACGCTATTAAATCCTTTTCTGCATTGAGCAAGGCTTTTATCTGCAAAAACGCATTTGAGTATTTTTCCTCTTTGGTGTTGCCAAGAATAACTATATCTTCCGCCATACTGTATTTATTTACGTTTTGCAAATATAACATTATTTTTTGAAATGAAATAAACCCCGACTGCACTCCTCCTTTTTAACGCTTGGTTTTCGTTTTTTATCACTTGATTTTTGCCCTGTGGCATTTCAATTTCGCCCTACGGCGTTTAATTTTTGCCCCTTGCGAAAGTAATTTCAAAAAAAACTATTTTTTTGACTAAAAAAAACTATTTTTTTGAGGCAAAAAATCTGATTTTTTTCAAACTCTTTTCTGAAAAGGCAAAAACCAAACGCCGTAGGGCAGTTGTAAAACATGAAAAAGCACCCGCACGGTAGATAATAAAATTTATGTAAATGAAAAATATCGGCCGTAAAATTGTGCGATATTGAAAAAAATGTGTAACTTTGTGGACTGAAAAAGAAATAAAAACACATTATCAATATGAAAAACGACAAATTGTTTGCCGAGTTCCCCGAAGTCAGTACGCAACAATGGGAACAGGCCATAGAAAAAGACCTTAAAGGTGCCGATTACGAGAAAAAACTTATATGGAAGACCATAGAGAATTTTAACGTAAAGCCTTACTACCGCCAAGACGATTTAAAAGATTTGGATTATTTGCAGACCAATCCTGACCAAATTCCGTACGTACGCGGTCACCACGAAAAAAACAACGATTGGGAAATCCGTGCGGATATGGACTGTGCGGACATAAAGACACAAAACGCCGTTGCCTTGCAGGATTTGGACAGAGGTGTCAACTCCGTTGGTTTTGACGCAAGCCTTGTGCAGACAGAAAACGATTTGGAGCAATTGTTTGACGGCATTTATCCGCAGTATATAAGGGTTAATTTCATCAAAGCCAAAGATTACGAAGCCTTGTTGAAGATATTTGTTCAGTATTTGAAAAACAAAAACATTGACCCTGCAACCGTAAAGGGCAGCATCAACTTTGACCCTTATTGCTATGCGTTGACAAACGGAAAGTTTTGGGGTGAAGTGAAATCAAACATGGATACGGCGGCAAGAATCATGCAGTTTGCAAAGGACAATTTGCCGATGTTCAAAACCATAACCGTAAACGGAAACATTTTCGGCAATGCCGGCAGCAGCATTTCGCAGCAATTGGGATTTACTTTGGCATGTGCCAACGAATATATGTACAACATGGTTGAGCGGGGCATAAAAGCCGAAGACTGTGCAGAGCGTATGATGATAGTTTTTGACACGGGAAGCACATACTTTATGGAAATAGCCAAGATACGTGCGGCAAGACTTTTGTGGTCGGCAGTTGCAGGTCAGTACAGCAAAGAAGAAAAAGCAGCCAAAATATTTATCCACACCGAAGATACGGTTTACAACAAAACGGTTTTTGATGCTTATGTCAACATGTTGCGTACCACTACCGAAACCATGTCGGCTGCCATCGCAGGAGCGGACAGCATTACCGTCAAACCGTTCGATACGGCGTTCAAACACTCGGACGAATTCTCACGAAGAATAGCCGTAAACCAACAGATATTGCTTAAAGAAGAGTCTTATTTGGATAAAATCGTAGACCCTGCGGCAGGTTCGTACTATATTGAAACTTTGACAAACAATATTGCCGAAAAAGCATGGGAATATTTCCTTGAAACCGAACGCAAAGGCGGTTACGAACAAGCAATACGTGAGAACTATATACAGGATACAGTTTTGGCAACCGAAAACCAAAGAGCCAAAGACATAGCAAAACGCAAAACGGTTATCGTAGGCACAAACCAATATCCTAACATAACCGAACAGGATGTCAATATTGAGAAACAAGATTGCAAAGACAGTAACGACAGCCAAGAATTCAAAACTTTGACACCGCTGCGTGCCGCACAACCGTTTGAAAAATTGAGAATAGATGTCATCAAATCGCAGAAAAAACCTAAAGTGTATAACTTGCTTTACGGCAATCTTGCAATGCGTAACGCACGTCAGGGATTTTCTACCAATTTCTTCGGAGTTGCGGGCTATCAAATCATAAGCAAACCCGTTGACGACATAATCCAAGGTTGCAAAGAGGCGTTGGAAGAAAAACCGGACATCTTGGTACTGTGTTCTTCCGACGAAGAATATGCGGAGTTTGTTAAACAGGCTCTGCCTGAAGTGAAAGGAAAGATAAAACACATAATAGTAGCGGGCAACCCTGAAGATTCACTAAAAGAGGAATTCAATGCCTTGGGCGTAACGGGCTACATAAACGTAAGAACCAACGCTTTGGAAGCATTGACCGCTTACAATAACGACCTTTTGGGTTGATTGACCGACAGTATTTACACAAAAAAGTCCCAATAATACATTGGGCTTTTTTTATATGAAGAGTTTATATACAATTAAGATATGAAACAAAGAGTTTGTTTGTTACTTACGGCTTTGACATTTTGTGCAGCAGTATCTGCACAAAATGTCAACATTGACGCAAAAGATAAAAATACGCTTTCGTTTAATGTTTCCGTTCAAAGTTTTTATAAAAACAACGAATACAAACGCAAGATTGCTTACGGTTATACGCTGGGCGGCATGCGTATAATACCGCATCTGCAATACCAACCCTTAAACAATCTCACCGTAAGCATAGGCGGCAACTTTCTTCGGTATTGGGGAGCCGACCGATACGGACAATACTCTTTTGTAAGCGTGCCTTACTATTCGGATACCCACACCCAAAACCAATTGCACCGCCATCCGTACATGCAAATCAACTGGCAGATAAACCCAAAACTCAATCTTATAATGGGAAACTTGGTCAACAGCCACTGCCATTACCTTCCCGTACCGCTCTACAACAAAGAATTGGTTTACAGTGCCGATGCCGAGGAAGGAATACAACTGTTGTACCAATCAAACTATTGGTTCAACGATGTATGGCTTAATTGGCAAAACTTCAACTTCGTAAACGACATTGACCGTGAGGCGTTTGTTTTGGGTTTAAGCGGCGGCGTGCATTCTTTAATTGAGCAAAAAAAATATTCTTACGCCTTTAACTACTCGCTTATGTGGCAACACCACGGCGGAGAATTGGACACCATATCTTTTTTACCGCTTGACCATTGGATTAACGGCCGTTTGGGCGGAAGTTTTTCGTTGCATAACATCGGCAGACAGTCATCGGACATTGTTTTGTCGTTTGATTACCTGTTTTGCAAGGCATTGAAAAACGACACATGGTACTTTTCATCGGGTCATGCTCTGTTTCCGACCATTGCGTATGAGAATAAAAAATACGGAATTACCGTCGGATATTACGACAGTAAGGATATGGCAACTCTGTTCGGCACAAATTTCTTTGCCAACATTGCACAACGCGAAGCCAACGTCACTTACCCGCACAACCGAATGCTTTACGGAGCCTTTAATTACAATATCAATTTGGACAAATCCACCGATTTGTCCCGTTCAAACTATACCCTGTCGCTTACGGGAGAAATTTTTTACAAAACGGACAAAGAAACATCCGTTGACAAAGAAGACAACAGTCTGTCGTTCGGACTCGGTGTCGTTTTAACTCTTAACCCTTCGTTCAAAATACATAAATTCAAAGACATTAAAAGCCTATGAAAAAGTTTTGTTTTGCCGTCTTAATGCTGATAAACACGGCTTTGTATTCACAGAATTATGATGCAGGATTTTCAAAACCCATCATAACCGAAAACGGAACCTTTACATATTACGAACTTCCGCCCATACAGACATCGGAAGGTGTGCTGATATTTTTAGACCGCAACCTCGGGGCATTGAGCAACGACATCACCTCTTCTGATTCGTGGGGCGATTTGTACCAATGGGGCAGAGCGACCGACGGACACGAGAAACGGTTGAGCGACACCACCAACACCATAGCCTTAACATACCGCCCTGCCAACAACGAATTCATCGTTGACTCGTCACGGGCTAACGATTGGATTGTCCGTCCCGATGATGACTTGTGGAACGACTCGCTTTCCACCAACAACCCCTGCCCTTGCGGCTACCGTCTGCCCACCGAAAAAGAGTGGAGAGCGGTTGCTGACTTGGGCTACGAGATAAAACCGACGGGAACGGGTGCTTATTACATATCGTTCGGCAAAGGACAATTGGATTTACCGTGTGCGGGATTGAGGAATGCTTTTACAGGCAACTTCCAATATCAAGGCATGCGCGGCTATTATTGGGCGGGCGACGTGATGAGCAAAGGCATGTCGGGTTGTATGGATTTCAACAAAGCGGAAATAACCACCAACGTCACCGTATACGGATTCAGAGCTTTCGGACGCAGTGTCCGCTGTGTTAAAAAGAAAGATTTTTAATCAGCCCATATCACTTTACGCCAATACATTCACAACCCACTGTCAATTAACGCCTTTACCGCCCTGTATACATGCACCGCCTGCCTAATAAAAATAGGTATGAATACACTGTTTACCCATTAAAAAAATTCTTTTCAGAAAACAGAAATAAAAAACATATGTATTTTCACAAAAAAACATATGTATTTTAATCAAAAAACATATGTTTTTTATTTCAAATACATATGTTTTTTAAAAATAGATTCACAAAGTGAATTAACGGACAATATAAACAATCGTACTATATTACTCTCTGTTAAATGTAAAAAAATAAGCGATACTGCCTATGTGTGCAATATGGGAAAAGACAACACATGGTGGCAATTAATTATTACTGTCGGTTCAAATAATGCCGAAATCAATTACGGTATTTGGTGATAAACAAAAGGTTGGGAAAAGTCATAAAAGAAACTCTCAAAGGAAATATCCGTGTCTAACTTATGCCAATGCAAACCAAGCGGCGAAATATTATAATTGTTCCGCTCTTCATTGTTTGCAAGCCGTAACGACGGATAATATTTCAAACTTTGTGAATATTTTTCTCCTGTCTGCATCACAACAGTGATATATTCATTTGCAAACACAATGTCTTTTATATTTTCTTTATTTATTAAAGTATTCATTCCAACGGCTTATTATAATATCGTGGTTATCCTTTATAACTTTTGCAATACGTTTCAAATCATTAAGTTTTATGTTCTTGCTTTCTTGCAGCACAAATTCATCTTTTTCCAATACAAATTTAGCCTGTCCGTCCTTGCCTATCACATGCAAATGTATAGGTTCGTGTTCCAACGAAAAGAACATAAAAACAAATCCATAGAATCTGAATAACTCCGGCATAAATAAACTTTTTATCAGTTTTGCTTTACAAACAATATTAAATTACTTCTTTATACAAAAAACTTCCGCCGTAAAACCTACAACGGAAGTTTTTTCTTATTTGTACTTTATTATATTGTTTTGATTAAAGTACGTTTACCGGTTCTATCAACTCTTTTCCTTTTGCGACTGCGTCAAGGTTGGTTGGGATAAGTTTGTGATGACGTTCAGGCAGCGAATGCTCCAAACCTTCTTTGATGTAATTTTCCGTTACAACAGGTTTGATTTTCAAAAATCCACCCAATACCATCATATTGAAAACTTTTGCCATTCCCATCTCTGCACTCTTTTCCGTTGCAGGAATCTTATAAACGTTGATATCTTTTCTTGTAGGTGCTTTAGTAATACCGTTAGGGTCGTAGATAAGAAGACCACCAGGCTTTACAGCACTTTCAAATTTATCCAAAGACTGCTGGTTAAGGATTATTGCCGTATCAAATTGGCTGATAATAGGTGAAGATATTCTCTCGTCAGAAATGATTACTGAAACGTTTGCAGTACCTCCACGCATTTCAGGACCGTAAGAAGGCATCCAGCTGACTTCTTTTCCTTGCATTGCACCGGAATAAGCAAGTATTTTACCCATAGATAAAACTCCTTGTCCTCCGAAACCTGCTATTATTATTTCTTCTGTCATTATCGTAATTAATTTATGGGTTATTTAACTGCTACTAAATCTCTGATAACTTTACTGTCTGCAGGATTGTACTCTCTTACTATCTGTCCGTCTACTTTAATGTCGCCCGGAACATATTTAGGGAACATATTCTGACGCATCCACTCGTTAGAAGCAACAGGTGTCATCTTCCAACCGCTGTTACAAGTAGAAACGAATTCAACGAACTGAGTACCTTTCTTTGCTGCTTGGTTCTCGAATGCTTTTCTTACCGCTGCTTTTGCCTTTCTGACATCTGCAGGAGAAGATGCACTTTGACGGGTTACGAAATCGGTTCCCGGTAATTGAGCAACCAATTCAGTAATCTGCAAAGGCCATCCGTTCAAATCAACTCTACGTCCGTAAGGAGTGGTTGCAGATTTCATACCTACAAGAGTGGTAGGAGCCATCTGACCTCCCGTCATACCATAGATAGCATTGTTTACAAAGAATATGATGATGTTTTCGCCACGGTTACATGCGTGAATGGTTTCAGCCGTACCTATTGCAGCCAAATCACCGTCGCCCTGATAAGTGAATGTGTGATGGTCAGGGTGAAGTCTTTGTATTGCCGAAGCCAGTGCAGGAGCTCTTCCGTGTGCTGCCTCTACAAAGTCTACGTTAAAATAATTGTAAGCCAATACAGAGCAACCTACAGGTGCAATACCTATTGCTTTGTCTTGTATGCCCATTTCATCTATTACCTCTGCTATTATTCTGTGAATCGTACCGTGAGGACATCCCGGACAGTAGTGCATAACGGCATCGGTAAGAACACTTGTTTTTTTGTAAACAAGATTTTCCGGTTTTACTATCTCTTCGTTAAACATAACTTTCTTCGTGTTAACCTTTAATTAATTTGTTTTCCAATGCTTCAACAACTTCCTGCGGTGTAGGAATAATACCGCCGTAACGTCCGAAATATTCAACAGGACATTTGAATTCGGATGCAAGTTTTACGTCTTGTACCATCTGACCTGCAGACATTTCTACTGAAAGCATACCTTTTACTCTTTGTGCCAACGCCTTGATTGGTGCGGTTGGGAACGGGAACAATGTGATAGGTCTTAACAAACCTGCTTTTATTCCTTTTTCTCTTGCAAGTTGTACGGCTTTGTGTGCAATACGTGCGCACGAACCGTAAGCAACGAATACATATTCTGCATCATCGCACATTATCTCTTCGTACAATGTGTCGTTCTTTTCCATTTCTCTGTATTTAGCTTGGAAACGGTGGTTGTTTTGTTCTTGACGTGCAGAATCCAACTCCAATGACGTTATTATATTGTGTTCTCTTGATGCAGGTTTACCGAATGCTGCCCAAGGAGCGTTCTTTGCTATTTCTTCGTCGGTCCAACGCGGTACGTAATCGCCTACATAGACTTTTTCCATTACCTGACCTATGGCACCGTCGGACAATATCATCACAGGGTTGCGGTATTTGAATGCAATCTCCCATGCTTTGAATACGAAATCATACATCTCCTGTACGCTTGCAGGTGCAAGGGTGTAAAGCTGATAATCGCCGTGTCCGCCGCCTTTTACCGTTTGGAAATAATCTGCCTGTGAAGGTTGGATAGTTCCCAAGCCCGGGCCGCCACGCATAACGTTGACTACCAAGCAAGGAAGTTCAGCTCCTGCCAAATAAGTAACACCTTCCTGCATTAAAGACATTCCGGGTGAAGATGAAGAAGTCATAACTTTTTTACCCGTTGCAGCACCGCCATATACCATATTAATTGATGCAACTTCACTTTCGGCCTGCAAAACTACCATTCCTGTCTTTTCCCACGGCATTTCAGCCATAAGATGCTCCATTACTTCTGATTGCGGGGTAATAGGATAACCGAAATACCCGTCACAACCGGAACGAATCGCTGCTTCTGCAATCGCTTCGTTACCTTTCATTAATTTTAACTCTTTTGCCATTTTTGAATTAAGTTTTTTAGTTAGACCTTAGCTTTGTAAACCGTTATCACTCCGTCGGGGCAAACCATTCCGCATGAAGCACAGCCAATGCAATCGCCGTTTATCATTTCCGCATAGTTATAACCCTTTCCGTTTACGTTTTTTGATAAAGCGATAACCTGCTTCGGACACACGCTTACGCAAACGCCGCATCCTTTGCATTTCTCTTTATCAACTACAATTGCTCCTTTTATTGCCATTGTTTTTTATTGTTTTAAATTTGGTTAATACTTTACGTTAAATTTAAAACGCAAAATTACGGTAAATTTTTCTATCAACAAAATTTTTTTGACTATTTATTGCAAATTCTTCCTCCTTGCTACGCCTTTACTCTACATCTTACCTATTGAAATTCAACGAATACACCGTAAAAAACTCACTGTATTCATTCTGCTTTCCGCCTGTATTTTTTCTTTTTGACACTCTTTAAGATTATTTCAACCAAACAAAGATTTCTTTTCTGAACGTATTTCAAAAAAACATATGTATTTTTATAAAAAAACATATGAATTTTAATCAAAAAACATATGTTTTTGAAAAGAAAAACATATGTTTTTTATTTTTCTTTTCTGAAAACAATTTTTTTCTTCTTTATAATTCCATTTTTTAATATTGTGTTTATAATGTTTTGATAACTGATTTCTTTTGATTTTTCTTGGCAGTTTAAAAATAAATATGTATTTTTGCAGCAACGAAACATATTATTGATTGATATAATCAATATAAACAGTTAATTTATTTAATATTAAAAAAAATTAAAATTATGTTAAAATTTAAACAATCGTTATTTTTCGCAGCACTACTATTATTAATAAGTGCAGCACACGGGCAAATAAGTTATACATCTGCAGTATCTGCCCAAAGGTTAAATTATTATTACAGTATTGACACAGGTTTTGCTCCTAAAGTAATGTGTATACCTGATAATCCGGATTATGTTATTACTCTTGCACATGAAGCAGGGACTAGTAATTCTTTGTTCTTTCTTACGAAAGAAGGAACTAATACTGTCAATGTTGCAAGAATTCCAAATTATATAATTACGGATTTTGATATTTTTTACAACCATATTGTCTTTTGCGGCAAAGAAAACTCAACTCCCATAAATGTTATTGGAATCGAAAATTATATGCATTTATTTTCCGGTAGTATACCAATTAATATAGTTGAATTACCGACAAATCTTCCTTGCGGAGAGTTAAAGAAAATACGTGCATATAAAAATGACGGAATAATGAAGCTTGCGGCAATAGCAGATTCCACACATTTTTTGGATATAGATTTAACTAATTATGCCGTTGATGTCTATGAAACATTACGTACATTGAATGATATAATAGTAACCGAAGATTATGTTTCTGTTTTAGGAACTCTTTCTACAACACAATGCTGTATTTTTGCACACGATAAAAACAATATACAACAATATCACGGGTATAGATTCAGAACTATATCAAAATATTTAGACTCTAAATATTTTATTGAAGAAATGCCGGGTGGAGGGTTTTATGATGTTTTCACAAATAACAATCAGGCATTTATCGGATTTATGCGAAGCGATTCCAAAGATGAATTTGCTATTGTTGATTTAAATTCATTGAATGTCTTGGACAATTTTGTCGTTGATTCTGTTTACCGTCACAATATTCTTGACCTTTGTCGCGATGATGAAAATCAGACAATTCACTGTCTGTCGCGGGGAGTACTTATCAATGATTATATTTATCAACCTTTTCCTTATAATGATTCTCTAACGGCTGTATTGCCGCTTGATACAATTCCTGCTTTTAATTACCACCTCAAAACCATAACTCCGCACCACACTTATTTTATCGCTGCAGGGCATTGTTATGGCTATGGAAGTTCATCCAATGATGCTGTCTATTGGTTTGATTCGCAAATCAACAACTACAATTCTTCCTGTTTTTCAACCAAGCTGTTGATAGAATCCCCTGCAACTTCATTCAAAAAGTTAGGAACTATTAGTTATGACACAACATACATAGGCTATCCTTTAGCACCAAATATAATATCATCTGTAATATTAAATGAATTTTATTCATATGAATGTCAAAATTAAATTATTAATAAAAAAATTAGAAAGGAACAAAACCAATGAAAAAGTTAGTTTTATTAGCAATTATAAGCATTGCTTCAATCAATCTATTCGGACAGATTGATACCAATACATATTTCCCGCATGTAAATCAATACTTATTGCCGCAGATATATCAGGGGGAAAATCCATGTATGAGTTTTGATATGAATGTATCTAGTTATTCATACTTTTTCACATTAGAAACGGTAGATATCGGAAACAGGATGACTGACTATGCCCAACCTTATTATACAGAAAAACCTCTTACAGTAATTGGTATTGCTGCACTTGTTACAAGATACAATTATCCGAACGAGAAACTTCCACCGTTCAAATTCGGCATTATGGACACAAATATGAAATCATACGTTTATATCAAGGATTCAATAAGAGTAATTTCAGGTTCGGACATAAAATTTTCTGAATACTTTTTCTATGAACCTATAAATGTAAAAGGTTATTTCTATGTTTACGTTCAAGCTCCAAAACCCGGCAAAGACGGATTCGATAAATATCTGACCACACACGCACTTATTTCCATGACTAACGATAAATGCAAAGAAAACTATACAGACTTTTTACCAAGACATCAAGTGTTTGTGTATGAAAAAAACGGAGAATTATCAGGTAAAGACGAAACGTGGAAAGACATAACAGACGGAAATGTACTTATGTTATTTCCAATAATAGGCGAATATGACCCGTCATTATATGTGGCAGGACTGAACGACGCAGATATTGCAAAGTTTTCTAATGTTTATCCGAACCCTGCAACAAGTGAAGTGACAGTGCAAAGTTCGTTCAATATTGAGTCAATAGAACTGTACAACATGATAGGTCAACTCCTTGACACAAAACCTGTCAACGCATACAGCACATCATTGGATGTCAGCCTATACCCTAAAGGCAACTACACCTTGCTAATCCGCACCCGTCAAGGCTCCGCCAAAAAGAAACTCATAGTTCAGTAAACCAATGTGACCATATAAAATCACAATAACCAAAAAAGGAGAGGATTTATTTTTTAATCTCTCTCCTTTTTTATTATTTCTGCTCGGCAATATTCCCGCATACCATATTGAACAAGTCTTATTTAAACAAAACTTCCCCGCACCCACCAATCACAATATATTCTTTACGCTTTTGCTTCTTTATAACAATATTTTATCCCTACCAAAGACATTTTCTTTACCTTTATTTCTGCTTAATAATTTCTTCTTCCTCGCTCTTCAACACTCTTCTCCGCAGTTCCTTTACT